>NZ_JACOIJ010000030.1 GCF_014692495.1 Sphingobacterium litopenaei
ACAATAAGGACAACTAATAAACAATCTTCCAGAAATCCCTAAAACAAAAATGACTGAGTAAGCTTAATACTATACTCAGTCATTTTTTTAAGTCTCTTAAAAAAATAGAAACTTTTTCAGTGTCCTCCTTTAGAGCATTGCTATTTTTTTGTATGTATGTAGAAATAATAAAAAGAAATGCGCAGTCAACGAAGATCTGCGCATTCAAAATATATATCAATTAGACTAAATTATAGAAATGTTATTAGATGATTTCATCATTTTGGACATCGTCCTCTAAAGGATCTTGTACTTCTTCATCTTCATCGAGGTCTAAATCATCAATATCGTCCTCTTCAATTTCATCTATATCTGGAACAGGTTCTTCCATTGGGATATCATTTAAATCTTCATCCCCTTGACGTTCCTCGTATTCCTCTGGATCAGGCATGTTTTGTTCTTCTCCGGCTGGGATGGTATCATCTGAAACACCAGTTTGATTGATTTGTTGTTCTTCACGGTCTCTCTCATTGTCGTCTTTATCGATTGTACCTGGATTGCTGTCAATGATAATGCATACGATAGGACCTTGTCCTGCAGCTGCCGATAGTCTTTGTGTTTCCATAATTTGTTTATGTTTTGTAAGGGTTGAACCAATAGTGTTGATGTTTGTTGGTTGAAATTATACGCGAAATTGAACTAAAAAATACCTGTAAAGTAGTTGATCAACAAGTATAAAAACTTAAAAACCAAAGTATTTCAACTAATACGGCATTCAAACGTTATTACTATACAAACTTTGAATTCCTATGAGCAGTAGAAAAATAGACGAGCGTATTTTATTCCAGTGTGGAGATTTTCTATCCCAAAATAATTTAAAATTGATCTGCGCGGAGAGCATGACTGCTGGCTTTTTGAGCAGTACTTGGGCATTGGAGGTTTCTAGTGGAAATTATCATTTGGGTTCTATTGTCTGTTATGACAATGAAATCAAAGAAAATCTATTAAATGTATCACCTCATCTTATAGAAGAACATACAGCTGAATCTGCAGAAGTTAACTTAGCAATGCTTTTAGGACTTATAAAACTTGTTCCTCAAGCTGATGTTCACGTAGCCATTACAGGATTAGCTTTTGAAAGTCCAAATCCTAAACAAACCCGACCCGTTGGTCGAGTTTATTATGCATTTAGTTATAACGGAATGCAGACCGTTATTGAAAGACAATTTAAAGGTAATGCAGGTCAGATTATTATTGCTACATGTAATAATATTTTCACCGATTTGTATGAGTGGCTGAAAAAAATCAATCAGAGTTATAAACATTAAATTATTAGATATGAAAACATTAAGTGTAGTATGCATCATCCTGTTATTATTAGCAATGGGGTGTGGACAGTCTAATTCGGATTCTAAAAACGTAGAAGAGAATTCTCCTGGACCAGTCACCGAACCCGATAGACAGCGGTATAATCTGAATCCAAACGATGAAGTAGTTTATGGATCCGTAGATAGTCTTAATCAAGATTCAATACGTAGGGATAGCCTGAAATAATAACCAGCCCGAACCAAGATTAATCTTTTATAAAATAACATAGATAAAGTAGTGAATGATTTAAAAATAAAAGTTATGAAAAAGATTAATGTATTACTGGTGCTGATTCTAGGAATAGTACTTATGGGTTTCAAGCAACAGGATCCTGCTGCTATTATTCAAAAAGTTTATCATGATAATTTGAAAGAAATTATGATGGCGACTTTTGCGAAAGATAAATTATCGACAGACGAACTAAAAAACTACGCGACTATATTGATCCAGGATCATGAAGCGATGGGAGATGAGCTTACTCAATTTGCGAATGAACTTTCGGTTGATTTATCAGGAATTAAAATTGATGAATCGAAAATGCCTTTAGATTCTTTGCAAGCTTTACCTGCTGGGCAAATTGATGCTTGGTTCAAAGCAAAGCAATAGAAAGTCACGAAAAAACAATTAGTTATTTCAATTCGGTAATAGCAGATGAATCTGTTGATAATGAAAAACTAAAAGGATGGATGAAAGCTAAGTTACCAAATCTTAATAGTCACTTAATGGCTGCTCAAGGATTGAAAATTCCAGAACAAGCACTTAATATTCAACAATAAAAAACAAAAATTATGGCAACAATACATGAAGATAAACCCAAAGGCAGAGAAATGTGGAAGAAGAAAAAGGAAGTTCTGACAAAGGATGGTCCTAAAGAAATCGATCGCGATATCAAATTGGACGGCGATGCGGAAGCAGGAGTTGATCCTCAGGTAGATCAGATAAATGATATGCCAAATGACCCAACGGACATGCCAAAGGAAAAGAAACAATAAAAAAGGGTGCTCAATGTTGAGCACCCTTAGTGTTAAATAGTTAGTTTGTCGCGTATTTAACCTTAAGTTTCTTTTGAAGAGTTTTTCTGATGATATGAATACGAGATTTTATTGTTCCTTCTGGAATACCATACATTTCAGATAGCTCTCTATATTTATAACCGTCAATATAATTATTAAACATCTCACCATGAGATACAGGAAGCTCGCTGATAATTTTAGAAATGTCCCCCAACATCATTCTTTTATCTGAGCTGTCTTCTGTGTATGGTTCTGATGATAAACTATGATTGTAGTAATATAAGCTAATATCCTCATAATTTTGTTGATAGCTGAGGCGCTTATATTGATTGATATAAATGTTACGCATGATTACGAATAACCATGATACTACTCGCGGATTATTAAAAAACTGATCCATGTACTTTAAGGCTCTAATAAAAGTTTCTTGTACTAAATCATTAATCGCTTCTTGATCTTTCGTGAAACGTTTTGCTAAACTTTTAAGTATACGTTGATACTCCATTAGTTGGTTGTTAAAGGCTTTGTCTTTCATAGATGTATGTTTTAGTTGTTGATAGGATAACGGCAAAAACAGTGCGTATATTTCTGTTTTATAATGAATTACGTATTTACTAGTTCAGAAATAGTATATATCCTATTTTAAAAAGGATTTATTGTAAAATAATACGTGGTGTAGCGTATTTATTACGTATTAAGACGGGGTGGAATGGGGTAAATACTTTTTTTAGAAGATTAAGACCTTTTATTGTTATTTGTAGCCAACATTCTACAAAAGCATCTGTTCAATTATTGTAAGTATTAAAACGAGGTGGATATGAGATTGTTAGTTTTATTAGGATGTATTTTTTGTCTAGGATGCTCTGGAGAGTCGAAGAAAAACATTAAGGAATCAATCGCACTAGAAGAGATTGTTTATCAACGTACGGAAGGGTTGATAATTCTAGATAAACTATTAACCTATTCTGATTATGAAAATGCAAATATGATTTGTGAAAAAATCAAAAACTTTTATTCATCCAGTCAACCCAATCTAGTCGGTCTCTGTAAGGATAAGGAGTTGCATTTACCTTTGGCTTCCTATGAAACAATAGATCAAGACATTGAAAGCTTTATTCAGGATAGCTCATCGCAATATGATTTATTGCTCGATCGATTATTAAGTAATTTAAATCAACAAAAGACATTTTATATGCAGATATTGGAAGATAGAGATTTAGCTGATCTTCATTATTATACGTTAGATTCTTATTTACAGGTAGTCTGTTTTATGGATGATATGAAATATTTATTACAGAAGACTTCTTATACAGCACGATGAAGATAGGCATTTTTAGAGCTTTATACTTAGGAGATATTTTATGTAGCATACCCGCAATCAGACATCTGAAATGTCATTATCCTGACAGCTGCATATATTATATAGGATTACCGCATTTACGAGATTTCGTTATGCGGTTCTCTTTTATTGATTTTTATATTGACTTTCCTGGTTGCGAAGGATTACCCGAACAAGAAGTTGTTGAATCAGAAGTTCAACGCTTTATACGTGAAGGAAAGGAAGAGGAATTTGATCTCCTAATTCAAATGCATGGGAATGGGACGATAGTAAATGATTTTTTAGGGCAACTGGAAGCTAAAAGATTAGTAGGTTTTTCTCCAGAAACTAATCTTGATCCTGTGGATTGGTTTCCATATCCGGAATCAGAACATGAGGTTCATCGTCATTTTCAACTCTTAAAACATATTGGTATACCTGCTGAGAATTTCAACGAACAATTAGAATATCCAATCTTTGTGGGGGAATGTCAAGACTTTGAAGCTTTAAAGGAAGTTTACGGCTTTTCGGAGTATGTTGTTTTTCATGTTGGTGCTAAAAGTGAATTACGTCGATGGCCTATTCAGAATTTTGCTCTTCTGGCGAAATATTTGAAAAAATATAACTTAAAAATTGTGTGTACTGGGACTACTGCCGAATATGCCCACGTAAAAGAATTTATAAATTTGATAGGGGAGAATTGCATCAATTTGGCAGGTCTGACGGGTTATGGATCATTAGGTTGTATAATCCGCGATGCTAAGTTGTTAGTGAGTAATTGTACGGGCGTTTCGCATATTGCTGCAGCTTTAAAAACTAAAAGTATAATAATTAGCTTAGATGGCGAACCCGAAAGATGGGGTCCTTTAAATATGGATTTGCATGTAACTTTCAATGGTCTGGAGCCACTTTCCATCGAATCAATTTTCAGAAGAATCGATAAATTTCTACAAGGAAGCTAAAAGCTTTTTAAACATTTTATAGATGTTTTGCGCATTTATGGATTCGGCAGCAGGACGATACTGTTCGTGCACATATTTTATAATTTCATTTTTGCTTCGTTGATTATCCTCAATGGAATAGGTATAACACAAACTATTTTCGGACCAAGGTGTATGCTGGGGATTGGTATCCGCGTATAATACCAAAATAGGTGTTTTGTAAGCACATGCGATATGTACCACACCTGTGTTTACTGAAACAATAGCTTTCGCGTGTTTGGTAAGAATCAATAATTCATCCAAAGTGGTTCTTCCTACCAAATCCAAAACTGGCAGATTTCCTAGTTTAATCTTCAATTCCTCAAAATATTTTGTGTAGTTTTTTCCGATCAAAATTAAAGGAATAGCAAGCTCTTGAAGGTAATCTATAATTTCCTTAGCTATTTCAAGGGGAATTTGACGTTTTTCTTCCGATACATCAAGATTGATAAGTAGATATTCTTTTGGGAGTTGTAAGGAATAAACTTTGTCTAAAGTTTGAGGAGGATTATACAGATAGGTATGATTGTGCTTTCTATATGGGAATCCCAAGTATTTTAAAAGTAACAGGTCTCTAGTGACTTGATGATGAACTACTTGTAGAGGTTCTGGGTCTGGAATCCAATGCGTCAATAAATGATAGGGATTTTCTCGGCAATAGGCTGCACGAATAGCTATGTTGGCCATATAACATAAAAGTGCTGCAGGCAATATATTTTGGCTATATACATTAAAGATGATACAGGCATCAAATTTCTTTTGTTTTAGAGTTTGAATAAATTCATCCAATTCTTTTGGATCGTCCTCGGATGATTGATTTTTCATCCAGGGACAATCAAAGATTATAGCATCATCAATAGTGCTTAGGTAAGGAATAATGGGCGATGCAACAGAGGATGTAAGTAAAGTGATTTTAGACTTTGGAAAATTTAGTCGTATCTGCATAAATGAAGGGTTGCTCATGATCACATCACCCATATTATCCAATCTAACCAGAAGAATATTTTTACAATTTGACCAATCGCTCATTAACCTATTTTTTTCAAATTAATTGTATTTCCTTGTACTCTATTAATAATTTTTGTGGTAGACTGATGGGGTACCAATGGAATAAAGACTTGTTTTATACCTAAGCTCATTAATGTTTTTTTCTCTGGAGTCACTGTACTTTGATAATCTTCCCCTTTGACGAAAACATGTGGCTTAATAGTTTTGATTAAAGAAATAGGCGTATCATCTTGGTCTCCGAATGGAACGATGTAATCTATGTAACTCAATGCTTTCAATACTTCCATACGATCCATCAAGGTGTTGACTGGACGGTCAGGTCCTTTGAGTCTGGCTATACTTTCATCGATGTTGATTCCGACAATGAGAATATCACCTTGCTCTTTAGCTTGCTTCAAAAATGTAGCATGACCTGAGTGAAAAATATCAAAACAACCTGTTGTCAACACCACAGTTTTATCTTGACCTTTAATTTTTACGAGTTCGGCAAGATTCTCAGAATTAATAATAACTTTTCCCGATTCTTGGATCAATGATGCTTTAAGTTCTTCCCAGGTACAATGTGCGGTAGCCTCTTTTTGTATACCTATGGAAGCAGCCTGACAAGCTATTTTTGCAGCGTTAATATCATCTATTTCCACGAGGTGATTTAATAATAAAGTAGATAAGAATATATCTCCAGCTCCAGATGAATTTTGTACTTCTACTTGACAGGTTTCAATATGGAATTGACTACCATTACGTCTAGACACATACACGCCATCTTTATCTAATGTTAAAGCAACAAGTTTAGCTTTTGAAATTTCCATTAATTTGTCCGTTAAATACGGAGCTTGTTTAATTCTATCGTTATGAGCTTTTTCATGGGTGAGTTCTAATGCTTCCTTATAATTGGGCTTGATAATACAAGGTTGTATATTTCTATACTGCAAGTAATTTTTACTGTCTATAACAATAGGTTTATAAACCATTGATTTCAGCTCTTCTAAAAGATCTATGACTTTATAATGAATGGCTCCTTTGTTGTAATCTGCAATATAGACAGCATCACATTTCAGATAGAGTTCTCTTAGATCTTTCAAAAATAAATCCATTTGATCGTTTTCTAAGGTTAAATGTTTTCCTTCGTCCAAACGATAGAGCAATTGACCATCTTTATGAATTCTAGTTTTGCATAAAGTTTGATCCTCCGCAGAGAAATGTAGATAGAGCGATTTTTGTGGGTTTGATTTAAATAGTTGAATCGCTTTTTTAGAATTATCATCCTGTCCAAGAACAGTTAGTAAAGAAACTTTTGATCCTAATTTTTCTAGATTGTATGCTACATTGGCTGCACCACCTAAACTGTAAGTGGTTTTAGTAATATCCAATACGGGAACACTGGCTTCGGGGGCAAGTCGTTCACATTGTGTATCCACATATGCATCCAAAATGAAATCTCCAATGACTAAAATGTGTTTATCTTTGAAATTATTCAGTTTATTTATAATATCTCGCTCCATGTTGATTGTTTAAGAGTTGAAAGAATTAGATCGTCGACATTTTTAAAATCTCGAATAGAAATTGTTGGCCTTTCAATAGCAGGTGTTTCTTTCGATAATTTAGCTACTTCTGTAGCATGACGGTCAATTAATATAGTTTGACAACCTGCACGATTGCCTGCTGCGATATCAGCGATAATATCACCAATCATCCAAGATTCTTTAAGGTTGATTTGGTGCTTTAGAGCCATATCCAATATCATTTTTGGTTGTGGCTTTCTGCACTGACAGGTTGGATTTAAATAATTGTCGGTATCATGCGGACAATATGCATAATCCAAAATTTCAATTCCTTTGTTTTTAAGTTGTTGAATGATGTGATTAAAAGCATTCTTTAATTCGCTTTCCGTAAAAAGACCTTTTTCTATTCCGGACTGGTTACTAATGATAATTATTTTATAACCTTCGTCTTGTAAATTTTGTAAAGGTTCAAATATATCTTCATAGAACAGAATTAAATCTGTGTTCACATTATAGGGAACATCATGTATGAGAGTCCCATCTTTATCTATAAATACACATTTGTTATTCATGATGCCATCAATTTTGAAGTGGAATCGTCCTCTGTTGTTTCCATAGGAAGAGGAAGTTCCATTTTGTTTTCTACTAACCAACACAATTGGTGTATAACATGTAAATGAACTTCTTGAATTCTTCCTGTATCATTTGAGGGTACCACAATATTGTAATCGGTATGGTTTATCGCTTCTCCACCATCTTTTCCTAAGAGTCCAACTGTTGTAATTCCTATATTGTTAGCTTCTTTTAAGGCGTTAACTATATTGGGAGATTCACCACTTGTACTTAAACATATCAGCATATCGCCTTCACGTCCTAATGCTTGAACTTGTCTTTTGAAAATATCATCGTAACTAAAATCATTCGCCCAAGCGGTAATAATCGTGGTATCACTGGTTAATGCCATCACCGCATAGCCCGGACGATGTGTGATTTGAAATCTGCCGACCAATTCAGCTACAAAATGTTGACTTTCAGCAGCACTACCACCGTTGCCACAAACCATAATTTTATTACCAGCTTGAAGCACTTCATACATTTTTTCACTGATAGATAATACTTTATCTGGAAGTTGTTTGGAAGCATTGATAAATACTTGAGAAGCCTGTTGGAAATAGCTTTTAAGGTCTTGTAATAAATCTAATGCCGAATCTTGAACCATGCAAGAATCGTATAATTGAGCGATTTGTTCACTTACTTTTTTCCAAGTAAAGCGCGCATTCACTCTTTCTATGCTTCTTGCAGACATGATTTGCAAAGTAGTAGGATCAGCAACGAGAGTAGTAATAGCTTCAGCTAATTTTTCGGGATCATTTGGCGGAATTAACATTCCAGTCTTATTGCGTTCGACAGTAAAAGAAATCCCACCTACATCAGAACCTATAACAGGAGTACCGCATGCCATACTTTCTAATGGAGTAATACCAAATGGTTCGTACCAAGGAGTTGTAATAAATGTTTCTGCCGCACTATAATAATACTTAAGTTCTGTTCTGCTTTTGTTGCCAACAAACAATACTTTTTCCTCGATTCCTACTTCACGACATAATGCATGCAATCTATTGATTTCGGTATCTTTGCCAATATCATCTAAATCACCTCCTACGATAATTAACTTATAATTATCCAAGTTTTCATGAATTAACCCAAAAGCTTTAATAACATTTTCTATACCTTTTCGAGGAACTATACGACCCAGTTGTAACAAGTATTTACTATTTGAATCTAATCCTGTTTTCTTTTTTGCAATTTCCTTATCCACTTGATAGAAATGTAAAGGATTGAAGCCACAAGGTATAATTTCTATTTTTTCTGGAGGGGTATGATAGAGATTCATTAAATCGCTCATGTCATTTGGGCATTCTGCGATAACTTTTTCTGCCGACCAGATAATTTGTTGTTCAATATTTGTTCTTTCCTTAGGAAATTTATCGGCATTTCCTTGATGGAGTTTACGGACAGCTCCTAAAGCATGGAAAGTTATAACAAAAGGTATATTCAATTCTTCTTTGATTTGAATAGCTACATAACCAGACAACCAGAAATGAGCATGCACTAAATCATAAAATATATTGTGGCTACGGATAAACGAAATCATATGTGCAGCAAAATCATCCATATAAGGAAAGAGCTCTTCTTTTGGCATAATTTCCTCAGGACCTGCTATAATATGAATCACTCGGATATTGGGTGACATATGTACTATTTCGGCGATATTTACGTCTTCTCGACGGGTATAAATATCTACCATGTATCCTTTTTTCTCTAAACCTAAAGCCAATTCAGCGACGTATACATTTTGTCCACCTGCATCTACACTTCCCAATGTCGCTAACGGAGACGCATGATCACTAATAAAGGCTATTTTCTTTCTTTTCATAACGAATAGATTTTTGTGTGAGTTTTTCAATGAATAAAGCTTTCCACTCGGAAACAAAACGGTCGATGCTGAACAAATTTTTAGCTTGTTCTCTGGTGCTGTGACTCATCCCAAGGGCTAATGTGGGTAATGCTAATAACAGTTTCATTTTATCGATTAAAACATCAATATCATTATCAATAAAGCCCGTAACTCCATTTCGAATGACCGAAGGTAATTCTGTGGTACTCATACCTAGTACGGGCATTCCTATCATCATGGCTTCGCAAGTGGAAAGTCCCAAACTCGTATAACGTATTGGGCTAAAATAAAAGCGGTACTGGCTAATATATTCCATCAAATTTGGATGTTTTATCTCTTGAGAACCTTCGGCTTCGGCGCCCATTCCAATTAAATCCAGAGGAACTTCTTCTCTTACTTTTTGAAAAATATCATATCCAAGCATGCGGCCTCTACTCGGCAAATTATTTATCACCACGATGCCCTTTTTAAGGTTTCCTTTGTACAAAGTGTTGCCGGTGTATACGCCATGACTGATAACGCGAACATCAGGAACTGTTATATGCCACATCAACTTGTTGTAATTCGTTACGTGCACTACGGTTACATCTTGCTCTACGACAGGATGGATAGCATCTGTTGGATGTTCCCAAGGTGGATCGTGTTCAATGTATATTTTAGGAAGAAGAAGTTGCTCTTCGCTCAATAGGTCATACTGGTCTGCAAAATAGTTCTCATCACACTGAAATAGGACAATATCAAAATCAATATTTCGAACCTCATTTGCTGGTATCTCGATTACATTGCTGCCATAAGGATATGTTTCTCCTCGACCAATATACCTTTCGCTACGATTAGCATTATAAGGCACATAGATTATGTAATCCCCTAAAGAAAGATAGTATAAATAAGAACCATGGATATTCCATGTGAGGATGCGCGGTTTATTAATGTTAAAGTTCTCCATGTTAGTAGTTGCTAATGTGAAATCAAGAAACTTCGAGTTCGCAAATAGAACAGTAGGTTGTAGGAGAAGTTGATGGATTTAATACGCTATTTGATTGTTTTATTACGCTTTCCCTCGGGAGTAATGATATTTATACCTGAGCTATTATAATTCTTTTGGAAAGTGAAAAAAATTGAACGATAAAATTAAGCGATTGTTCTCAAACCAAAGGTTATAATATGAATTGGAAACCTAAAGCGCAGCTAACAGAGCAAGAAACCAGCAAAAGTCTTCGCATGATTTTGTACGATGGTCTTACGTCCGAAGCGTTGGTTTGCTTAAGTAGTGGTGCGGTTTTGGTGGCTATTGCCTTATCATTAGGTGCTTCTAACTTTGAAATTGGCTTATTATCCGCCTTTCCGACCTTATGTAATGTGGCTCAAATCATTACTATTTTAGTCCTTCGCAAATTTCCTTATCGTAAGCTTTTTACCTTGTTAGCCGTGTTCTTATCTCGTTTACCTTTAATAGCGGTTGGTTTAGTGATGTGGTTTGGAGAAAGTCGAACGGTTTCTTTATTACTGCTTGCTATTTTCGTGCACTATTTTTTTGGTTCTATGGGAGGAGCAGGTTGGAATTCCTGGGTCAAAGATATTGTGCCAGAAAAAGGCTTAGGGACTTATTTTGGCAAGCGAAGCCGATACATGCAAATAGTAAATATCTGTCTAAGTTTACTTGTAGCCTTTTTAATTGATTATGTGCAAGATAATTTTCCTGATAAATTGCAATTACTGTATGCGATATATCTGGCTCTGGCTGGTTTCATAGGCGTTATGGGAACACTTATATTATCCCAAGCTTTTGAGACAAAAGTTATGATGAGCCAAGAGAACATTTTTCATCTTTTGTCTCAACCTTTGAAAAATTTAAATTTTAGACGTTTGTTGTGGTTTAATGGATTCTGGTCTTTTTCAATTAATCTAGCTACGCCATTTTTCACGGTATTCATGCTGCAGATTTTAGGGCTTTCTATGGTTTTCGTAATTATACTTTCGGTGATTACACAGTTGTTCTCTGTGTTAACTATACGTTATTGGGGAAATTTATCGGATAGGTACAGCAACAAAAGTATAATTTTTCTATCCGCTCCGATTTATATTGCCTGTTTGCTTGGATGGATTTTCGTGGGCATTTATAGTAAGAATTTTCTTAATATGGGATTGTTGGTCTTGTTGCATATCGTGACAGGTATCTCAACATCAGGTATTAATCTAGCCTTAACAAATATAGGATTGAAGTTGGCACCTAAACAAGATGCTGTTATCTATATTTCTGTAAAAAATATTATCACTTCCATATTTAGTGCTTTGGCACCGATAATAGGAGGGATGATGGCGGATATTTTCTTAAATCGAGATTTAAGAATTACGTTCGAATGGTTGTCGCCAGATTTTTATAAAGAAATCAAACTCATTTATCTTCACGATTGGAATTTCCTTTTCTTAATAGCGTCAGGACTTTCTTTGTTTTCGTTACGTTTTCTAGCTATTGTAGAAGAAAATGGCGAAGTTTCTCATTATCTGGTTCGCAAAGTTTTGAAAACTAGATTTCGTCAGCGGATGAAGGATAATATTATTATTGGCAACATTGGACATGTACATGACCAGATTAAAGCTATCGTAAAACGTAATGAAAACTTATCAGATCCGCCTATTCCGTAGCCGTGGCATCCATCATTACCTGGGGTAATCCTTTTTCTAATGGAAAATGCATGATTACTGTTGTCCCTTTGCCTTCTTCCGATTGAATTTCAATTTCTCCATCCAATCTTTCTATTATTCTTTTAACCAAAGACAATCCGATTCCACTGCCATTATAATTATCAACATTCTTCGCACGCGTAAACATCTCAAAAATATGTGTTAAATCTTGTGCTGGAATGCCTATTCCATTATCCGAAATTTTATATTGTATCCACTTATCCATGATGACACTTTCAATGTGAATTTTAGGAGATGCGCTATATTGAGAATATTTGATAGCGTTGCTTATGACATTGGTGAAAATTTGGTAAGCGGCACTTTTTTCTCCCCAAATTGGTAATAAATTGCCATAAGTTATTTCACAGTTTACATCTTGATAAGCCAGTTTGGACTCTTCAGCAATTTTGCGTACCAAAAATTGAAGAGGTATAGAATCTTTTGCAATCTTTTTGACTTTGTCATGTGAGACCGTTATGATATTATCAATGATATCTTGGATATTCTGAAGTCCTAAAGAAATAGTGCTGAACCACTTTTCTTTTTGTCTATCATCAATATTACCATTTTTGCTCTTCAAAAAGTCAATCCCCATTTTTAATACGGACAAAGGATTTTTGAGGTCATGAGAAAGACTATACGTGAACATTTCTAATTCATTGTTCAGTTCGGCAAGGTTTTTTGCTAAATCTTTATTCTCCAATAATTTTTGCTTGATGGAGTGATTCAAGGTATTTTGCAAACCTGTAAGAAGATTTAATTCTGCATCGTTCCAAGGTAAAGCTGAATCATATATTTTTTTCTCTATAGACTGTATACCATAGGGAAGAGAATCATTATACTCTAATTGAGTTTCAACAATTACAGTTTGGTTTCTAAACCAAATGATATAATGATCACTTTTTAAATCTATATTGTAGGCTAGTATACCTGCAAAAGGTAATTCTGTACTAAAGTTTTGTTTTTGGTTTCTCTTAAAGTTGTGGTCTTTAAAAATGGTTCTTTTTTCATTCGCTTTTAAATACGCTACTATCTCTAAAAATAGATCCGTAGAAGGCGTATGTCCTTTGAAATAAACTTCACCTTCATTATAGATAGCCAATCCATCAGCTTTGAGCATATTTTGCAAGCTATCCATACTTTCTACCAAAGCACAATTGATAGTTTTGTGACGTGCTAATCTGTCCAGTAATATATTTTGAAAATTCTGCACTTGCAGATTGATATCCAAAAGACCTTGTTTGATAAAGGTTTCGTATTTGCTCATTGCATTTTGTACAATGAATGTACAAATCTTTCTTTGCTGCAGATCAACATGCGTTTTTTGCATATTATGCGCTATTACTAATCCCCAAAATTTACCCTGTAAGAATAGAGGGAAAGACAATGAAGACTTAACATGTATAAAATTAAAATATTTTAATTTTATTTCTGGTGGGCAAACAGTCTGCGTAAAATTGATATCAATGTTATCTTCTATAGAGTGGAATTCTTCAAAATCAGCTTCCATATTAGGAATATAGCGATAAGGAGAATCTTGATGATGTTGGATTACTTCTTCAGGCATGTATTCCTTTGCAAATTGTTTGTGCTTAAAATCTTCTACATTTCCATTGTTATATTCGGCGATCACATTACAATTACCCGTATCTTGCACTTGCAATACGAATACACGGTCAAAATGTATAATATTGTTTAGTGCCTTGCATACCAAATCCCATTGTGTACTGTATTTATTTTCAAATAAAAAACCAATATCATTCAGCTCAGAAGAACTGATGTGTTTTCTATATTGTTGTTCAGCCTCAATGTATATAAATGAGTTGACTTTGGTAATTTTTAAATAGTATGATTTCTGCAGAATCTTAACTGTGATGAGTGATCTTGGTGGATTTTCTTTCACGAAATTTTCCAATATTTTGATCACTTTTTTGAAGTCGCTTTGCGTTTTTAAAAGCTTTGGAAAGACCTCAAGAGCAGAGCTTTGTAACAGATTTTCAGCCTTCAATGCAACACGATCCAATATACTACTGGATATTCCAACTATTTTTAAGTTGAGATCCAATACTATTAAATGGCCAAATTTCTGAATGTTCGTCGTTTCCAAAATGGTAGATTAGGTGATGTTCTTTTTATAAAGATATTATATTTCAATAACTAAATAAAATATTCTTATTTATTTAACTGAAGAGTATTTTCTAAGGTAAAAAATATTAACCAGGTGTCATTTGTAGTTGTGAAATATCTATAGAAGAAAATATATTGCCATTTTAGGGTTTATAAAGGTTTAAATTGTTTTTCTTGAATTTATTTTGTTTCATTCTTAAGGTTTTGTCTGGGAAATTTTCAGTATTTATACGTCTTAAATTTTCGTTTTTACCATTATTCTTGAATATATTTAATATATAAGTTAATATAAATTTTATAAATTACTGATAATTAGTTGGTTTTTTGTGTTTATCCAAACTTAATAAAATTTACAGTTGTATTTTTTTTCTAATTTTTTTATAGAAATATATGTGGATTTAAAAACAATTGGCTGAATTTTTGTATAATAGTGAATATCTATGAAAAACAAGCCTATTTATTATTTATGATTAAAGTAATTTTGGTTGAAGATCATTTGGTAGTAAGGAATGGTATTAAATTATTATTGGACGCTTCAGGTGAGATTGAAATAATTAATGAATCAAAAGACGGAAGCGAACTTTTAGATTATCTTGCCAAGGGCTTACAACCAGATATTGTAATTACAGACATTAATATGCCATTAATGGATGGTTTGGAAGTTACATCGTATCTGGCAGAACATTATCCTACTATTAAAGTCGTCTTATTATCCATGCTCAATACAGCAGATCAAGTCATTGAGGCTTTTCAAAGAGGAGCGAAAGGGTATTTAGTAAAGAATGTAGGATATGACGAGTTAATCTTTGCCATAAAATATATTTCCAATGGAGGTAAATATATTTGTCAGGAACTCTCCTTAAATATGTTAGATCTTCTTTCGTCAAATTCGAACCAATTACCATTTAAGAAAACAGAAGCCTTAAACCTTGAGCTGTCTGAAAGAGAAGGCGAGGTTCTTCAGTTAATAAGTGAAGGCTACACCAATATGGAAATAGCAGATAAGCTTTTCTTAAGTAAGCGAACAGTTGAAGGTCATAGACAAAGCCTCATCAATAAAGTACAAGTGAAAAATTCAGCGGAGCTCATTAAATTCGCGGTACAGCACAATCTCGTTACATAGCAATTCATCGGTCATCAAATAAAAATCGCCATCTCATATAATATGTAGATGGCGATTCAGTTTTGAGTAATAAAAACTCAGCTTTATCTAATCGTGTCCTTCAGTTTTTACGATTTTGTTGTAAATACCAAATAACAAGAATGGTGCTACCCATTGACCTATAAATAATGCATCCTTATCTCTACATAGACATTTTAATGTCGCAGAAGCGACCATTGCGGTCACAGCAACTGCTAGATAAGTAGTAGAAGGTAATTTTGCTGTCTTTTCTTCGATTTCTTTGGTCATTTGACCTTCGTTAGGAGTTGTAAGTGCCATAATATTTTCGTTTTAATTGTTAAATAAATAATAATCTCACTCTTCTAACATACAGTCTTACATTGTGTTCAAATAAAATTTATAAAGGGTATTAATGCGTGATATGATAGGTGTAATACTTAGCACAATCCGATTAATGCTTAAATTATTTTTTACTCAACCATTTGATTGAGAGCTTGTTCATTGTTATGAAAATTATGTAAAACTAAAAAAGACTACACTATGAAAAATTCATTATTAATACTAGGATCTTTCGCTTTCTTAAGCTTTATGGTAGCTTGTGGAAACAATAACAATAGTAATGAAGAAAGAGGACATGCTTTTGACTCGAGTGATGTAATGTACGACGATGGTCAAAGCATTTATGATACTACAGGTAGAGATTCAATAGGTATGGATACCTTATCCACAGATTCGTTGATTCCGCCAACTCCAATGAATTAAGATATTTAATTTTCATATATCTCTTACGGTGTTTGATGAGAATATGTTTAGGTTGAGTGATTAAGTAGGAAGTCTGTCCGTTTGGGCAGACTTCTCTTTTTTTCACCTTCTACGTCTAAGTACCTACTCCTCTAATTTTAAACACTTGTATTTCAAATAATAACAACTATGACTTAGGGCATATGTTAGAAAGTAGAAAAGCAAACAAAACAATTCACACTAAAATTAATTGCTTCTGTTCTACCATGTAAAAAATCTAATTCATCCTATCGTCGATGATCAACCAGCCCCATCAGCAGCAAACGCCTTACAAGAAGGGCTTGGTGGTCAATTTGGGGAAATGCGTACCATGATGCAGTTCCTATTCCAAAGTTTTAATTTCCGCGGAAATGGAATTCCTTATTTAGATCTAATTCAGGGAGTGGGCTTAGAAGAAATTAGCCATGTGGAGCTAATTACAAAAACTATTTCCAAACTATTATGCGGTGCTCCGGGATACGACGGAGGAAAATTTGATACGTCAGGCGCAGGAGGCGTACCTACAATGGATATGGCTAAAGAACAGCAGAATCCACATCATTTTATTATGGGTGCGCAAGCAGCTTTACCTGTAGATGCAGCGGGAAACCCATGGAGTGGTTCTTATGTGCACAATCATGATAATCTTGTGTTAGACTTGATGGATAATTTGGTACTTGAAGCAACGGGACGTTTGCAGAAATCTCGTATCTATCAAATGTCCAGTAAAAACGTTACGGTCTACCATTTCGTTTTTGATAGTCCGAGATGAAGCACACCAGATGGCTTTTGCTAAGGCTTTAGAAACGTTAGGTGTAAATTGGGCGAAAGTGTTACCGGTGCCAAAATTTGATGCAACACAATTTCCAGAAGTAAGAAAACTAATGGAACAAGGCGTACACCGTGAACAATATACTTTCCGTTTGGATGGTTCGATGATGGATCAAATATTCCAAGGTCCTTCAACAAGCAATGATGGAACGGAGTTAGTGACGTTGGCAGAGCCAAAAGAGTCTTATCCTTGCCCTATAGCTCCAGAAAGACCAGAAGAGTTTGCACCAGGACTAGATCCTGAAATGCAAGCATTAGCTGATGCCTTTATGGAATTCAAAGAGAAAACCCTGGAGGATATGGAAGATAAGGCTGGTCCTAATCCTCGAAATCCGGAAGAATAAAAATACTGTGATTTTTTATAACCCCTAGCTCAAGTGGTTAATACCTCCAAGCCCCATACATAGCTATATGTTTGGGGCTCATTTTTTATTGCTGTTTTGCTAAACCATCTATTAAGGCTTTCCACTGTGGATAGGAAGCCCCTAATTTAGCTCCTAAGCCGACTAAGAAATTTCGCACATTATCCAGCATATTTTCAGTTTCGGTATTGATTACTTCATTTCGCCCAGCGTATTGCAAGGTTACCATTTCGCCTTCTTGTTTAATGACTATATTTGAAGAAGTGTATTTCTTGAAAAAATGGGATGCTGTGTCTTTATCTAGTGTCATGGGATCTGGACAAGGTTGTAAGGATATAAATGTTTTCCTTTTATTCTGGTGATCATATTGATCTAGTGACGTTACTTTTACCCAGTCATAGCCTTCGGCTGAAGGTACCCCGGGACCTGGAATATCGATTCGGATAAAATCATTTTTGCGGACCCGACGCATTTGGATTTCATTTTTTTCATTTACGATAATAAACTCAGCAGAAACTCCAATCGCCGTCTGTTTCCAATTGTTTACATCTAATAGTTTTTGGACGATTTCTCTATATCTATTGTACGCCTTAGTTTCGTCGGATAAAATAAGTTCTCTTGAATAATCTAATGATTTACCAACTACTTGTTCTGGAATCTTGCTCATAATATTGAAAATTTAATCTTTGTTAATCATTTTAAAAGCTAACATTCTGTTGTTATAGATGGTTGATAGATAATTATTTAAAGCGTAAAAACCGTTGTTTCGTATTAATACGGTTTGTTTATACATTTAGTACGGCTTTTATGTTAAAATGCAAACTGAGTTTGCTTTCATATGGTTCACATCCTAAACAAGAAACAAAAATTCTGCCTATGAAAGCTATGAACTACAGAGGGCCATTTCGAGTTCGCGTCGACGAAAAACCAATGCCCGAAATTTTACATCCCCGAGATGCTATCGTACAGGTGACACGAGCTTGTATATGTGGATCTGACTTACATCTCTATCACGGTATGGTACCTGATACGAGAGTTGGAAGTACATTTGGTCATGAGTTCATCGGAATCGTTCGAGAGCTTGGAAGTGGCGTTACTAATTTAAAAGTAGGTGACAGGGTTCTTGTACCTTTTAATATTGCCTGTGGCGAATGTATATTTTGTGTGCAGGGTTTGTACGCTAATTGCCATGAATCCAATACTATGTCTACAGCAGCAGGAGGGATTTTTGGATATTCCCATCTAGCTGGAGGATATGATGGCGGACAAGCAGAATATGTGCGTGTACCGTATGCGGATGTAGGTCCTACAGTCATACCAGAAGGGATGGACGAAGAAGATGCTTTATTATTAACTGACGTACTTCCAACTGGTTATCAAGCTGCGGAAATGGGCGGAATCCAAAAAGGCGATACAGTTGTAGTATTTGGTGCAGGTCCGGTTGGGATAATGGCTGCAAAATGTGCCTGGCTTTTTGGTGCTGAACGCGTTATAGTTATCGACCATTTAGAATATCGTTTGGATTTTGTTAAAAACTATGCAAACTGTGAGGTTTATAATTTCAAATCCATTGAAGATCCTGTTTTATTTATCAAGCATATAACCAATTGGCTAGGTGCTGATGTGTGTATTGACGCAGTAGGGTCGGATGCCTGTGGTAATGCGCTGCAGACAATCACCGGTAAGAAATTATTACTACAAGCAGGAGCTGCCACTGCCTTACATTGGGCAATCAATTCGGTGAAAAAAGGAGGTATAGTTTCTGTGGTAGGGGTATACGGTCCAACGGATAATCTTATTCCTATAGGTAATGTACTTAATAAAGGTATTACGATACGTGCAAATCAAACTTCGGTGAAACGTCTTTTACCAAAATTGATGCAGCATGTTCAAGACGGAATTTTGAGTCCTAAAGATATTATTACACATCGATTTGCTTTAGAAGAGATACCTGATGCATACCGCATTTTCTCTTCCAAATTGGATGAGTGTATCAAACCAGTAATTGTTTTATAATTCTAAAAATTTAAGACTATGAATCTAAGAACTAAAGATATTTATGTAAGCGAGGGGTGGGGTATCGATGAAAATAAAGAGAACGACCCAACCTATCCGATGCGAAATAGAGAATACACTAAAGTGCCTTCTCGTCCAGAGCAACAGATCGCTCGTGTAGAAATTTTGCAATCCAACGAAAGACCACATTATACGGCTGTTTTCGGCGAAACGGTTCCGCCTTCTGGAATAAGTGGTCAGCTAAGACGATACGCATTTCAACATAGTGAGTCGCGCTATAGACATTGGCTCCCGTTGCTGTTAGCAGATAGAATTAATGTAGTAGAAGAATTAGTTAATGATATCAAAAAAGGGAATATTCCAAATCTTTTCGTAGAAATGGGAGGACGTGCCTTATGGAAACATGATAAGCGTACACTATTAATGAAAACCGCACGTTATACTTTGTGTACTGTTGCTGCATTTTGGCTTATAGGAAGAGTATTCAAGAAGTAATAACCTCAAATAGTTTAACTCATGTATTTAGATGCTGTAGGAAAAACCAAGATTATTAAAAGCAGTAAAAGCAAAGGTGAGCTTACTTTCAAAGAAGTCGTGCATAAAGAGTGTGAGGATAGTGAGGAAGTAATACTACATTTAAAGGCTTTGCAGAAATCTTATGGGGAAAACCCAGCATATGAACTATTGCATGGATTAAAAGATCGGATGTCAATATGTTTTAAAGATAAATTGACTGACGAAGAAATTTGCTTTTATGCTTCTTATTAAACAGATTAAAATCTCCCTTAATCAATATAAAAATGAAAAGCTTTAGACAATTGTCTAGAGCTTTTCTATTTATAAGGATTGTTAAGTAGTAATTTTTGATTAATAGATCTCGTAATGTTGGTAAATGTACGCCAGCCAATAACTTATGGTGCTTTCTGCACCTTGATTTTGATTAATTGTATTCTTATCTAACCCATCTTTGCAGCCCTTTGTGAATGGATCGAAAAGCTCTGCTTGCAATCTATTAGTGCCATGAAACCAACTGAAACAGCATTTGGCTTTGTAATGGAATTTGGGCGCGTTATTGATTTCTGCTAGCTTTTGATACATCAAAATTAGCGAAGGTATTTCAATAGCTTGTTCACCGGCGCTGGCTTTTTCGCCATTCTTTTTAAGCCAGCCTGCATTTCCTATTAACTCTACCGTGTTTTCTTTAAAGATAATTTCATCCAAAAAGGTAGCACTGTCAATGGCGTAAGTCAAGTATTTTTCTTCGAATAAAATATCTTTAGTAAGCATTAAGCTATATGGAATGATGGCGTTATCATAGCTGATAACTTCCTCGTACCATTGCCATCCATCGCTTGAAGCTTTTTCGTATTCATTGCTGATAAAATCTGCCAATAAATAAATTTCTTTGATCAAATCTTTTTGATACTTTTTGGATTTGAGCATGTAAACTAAACCACACAACGCATAAGCATTTGCTCGAATAGAGCGCAACTCGCTGATATGCGGATAAGCTCGATCTACTATTTCCTTTAATAATTGCTGAATATGTGGTCTATTATCATTATACATCAAACTTCCTAACGACCATATTGTTCGTCCAAACGCATCTTCTGTGCCGTAATCATCTAAGAATCTATGATCAAATGAAAGAAAGTTGCCGAACATGCCATTCTCACGTTGCATATAATGAATGTAAGCGAGATAGGTGTCAATTAATGCATCACAAGAATGAGGTTGTATTTTATTGGCTAATCCTGCTAGCATTAAAGCCCTGGAATTGTCATCAATACAATACCCATGATTGTAATCTGGAGTAGCAAATTTAGCATGCTGCACAATTCCAACGGTGTCTGTCAGTCGGCGTATATGTGCTAAATCTAGCTCACTTTGAAATCTTTTTATAGAGGTTCTCGATTCCTCCTTCAATCCATACTTAGAGGTTAAAATCATAATTGCATGAATTTAAGCACGTTTATAAAATTTGGTGTTGGTGTTGTATATAGCGTGTATCAATTGAACATGGCTGCGTCCTACATTAGGCCATTGCATTTTTTCACCATGTATTCTTGCATTGTTTCTGTATTTCTCTAATAATTTCGAATCTTCCAAAAGATTATTTATTACTTCGGCTAATTGTTTTGAATCACAAAAGTCAAACAATAATCCTCTTTCTTCAGCTAACAAATCTTTTGCATACAAGTAAGGAGTAGAGATTACTGCCGCACCTGCTCCTAAAGCAAAGGTAAGCGTGCCACTGCTGATTTGGTTCTCATTAGGATAAGGAGTTACATACATATCACAAGCCGTAAGATAATCTTTCAGCAATTCTTCCGTAGCAAATTCATTTACAAACTCTACTTTATCCGATATACCTAATTTCTTACATTTATCAATTAGCGAATTTCGATACGCTTCACCTTCTTCTTTCAATACATTAGGATGGGTGATACCTAAAATAATATATTTAAAATTAGGATCTCTTACCTCTTTAACTGCTTCGATAGCTGTTTCAAATCCTTTTCCTCTTCCCAAAAATCCAAAACTCAATAATACCTTCTTGTTTTTAAGATTTAATTTCTTCTTAGCTTTTTCGAATTCGTAATCAAAAACTGGTACACCATGTGGAATCATTTTGATTTTGCTGGAAGGAATTTGATAAATAGAATGCAGCATATTTACAGCCCAATTGGTCATCACAGTGACCATATTACTAATCTGTCCCAATTCTTGTAGCACTTCTTTTTCTTTGATTGAAGGTTTTGGTAGAATAGTATGTAGATTAGAAATAATTGGGATATGTAATAGTTTGCATAAAGTTAGAATATACTCACCACACTCACCGCCAAAGATTCCGTACTCGTGTTGAATGATACACACATCGTAAGTATTTATAAAGTGAGCGGCTTTTACATAACTCTTTAACTCTTGTTTTTCGATGGTGTAGGCTACTTCTTCGGGAAAATTACAGTCTTCATTATTTGAAATAGCTACAATATGTATAATATCATTAGATGCTAATCGCAAACTTTTGTATAAGTCCTGCGCAAATGTAGCAATGCCACATTTTTGAGGCGGATAAGTGGATAGAATAGCTACTTTCATAGTATATTGATCTTTATTTGCTAGTGTGTAAATGTATATTTAAAGAACAGTTAGAAACCAAAATTGTTCTAAACTGTTTTTTGCGTTTAATTTAAATAATCTGTTGCAGTGGTTTAACTTTGATTTCACAAAGGTTTACACGTTTTGGTTGATTCAAAGCATAAATAACAATATCCGCTATATCTTCAGCTTTTAGCATTTCATACTCAGCTTGTTTTTCGCGTTCTTCGTCAGGAGTCGTGGATTGCATATCTGAACCTACCAATCCAGGTTCTATAAGCGTAACGCGAATATTGCTTGGATTAAGTTCTTTGCGCAAAGCCTCTGAAAATCCTCTAATACCAGATTTTGTTGCGACATAACCAGAACTTTCCGCATCTCTGGTAGATGCACTCATAGACCCAATTTGGATGATTTCGCCTTCGATATTATTGGCTTTCATGGTCTCTCCAATATGTCCGGCTAACCACATGTATGAAAGTAAATTGGTATTTACTAAATACTGTAAATCTTGTATAGACTTGCCTTCAACAGAATCATAACCTATTGCTGCATTATTCACTAATACATGAAAAGAACCGTATTCAGCATCCCATTTTGTAATTTGTTGCTCAAAAGCTACTAAATCCGTCACATCTGTCAATGCAAAGTGAAATCTATGCGATAGACCTCTTACCGCAATATCTTGCTTTAAGTCTTCTAATTTTTCTTCGCTTCTACCAATCAAAAATACATTGTAGTCATTTTGCGCTAATTCTAAAGCTATAGCTCTTCCAATTCCTGCTGTTCCTCCTGTAAGTAATACGTTTTTTCTGCTCATAATTATCGTTTTGAAATAAATTTAATATTATCAGATCCCTTTATTTGGTATTGTTTCTTTTCTTCCAGCTTCTGATTGTTAATCTCTACTGTAATGTTCTTTTCTTTTAGCCAGAGAAGTCCTTCTTGGTCTGTAGTTCCCAGAATTTTAATTTCTTTTGCACGATTCTGAATAAAAGGAAGAGAAGAAATCATGTAATTATCTTCTGAGAGGTGAACAACATGATGTATACAAAGGTTGAAGAAAACTGAGGAACCATAAACTTCTTGCCCAACCTGTCCCAATGCTTCCCAGCCATCACCTAAATCTTCTATCGGAATCCACAATTTGGGATTGACATAACCGGTCTTCGCTTCATCAGCGAAGACTTCATCAGGTAAGGTTGGAGGAAAATACGATGTAAACCGCAGTAAAGCATATTGAATAAATTCGTTGAGGAAGAACACTAAGTCCAGATTAAGACTTATTTGATTTTGGTCTATGAGCTTTATGATTCGATGAAAAATAGCAACTGTCTCATGTTCTTCAAAAGCAGCAATATAGGGTGCTTTTTTGAGCGGAAGTAACGAAAAAAAGCTTTCTCTTTCTTTGGCATTGCCATATTTCATGTCCCATATCGCACAATTACGAATAATATTTCCCAGGAAAATCTCAGCAGACTGCAGGTATTGTTCATTTTGGGTAAGGGTATAGAGTTCTAATAAGGCCTCAGCGGAATAAGCTGTGTTATTAGACTGATAGATGCTTTCTAAATTAATATCTTTTAAAGGTTTGGCGGCACGCTTTGCTTCGGTCAAGTAAACTTCTTTTTTGAAAAGTTTATAGCTCTTAAGCATAATGAGGATATATAATCCCGCCGTGTCGATTTCTCCGTATTCATTTGGAATACCTTCTTCTTTGAGAATTTCCAAAGTATATAGGTTGAAAAATATAGGCCATTCGTATTCGAAATGTTTAGCTGCTTTTTGAATATATCTTAAAGATCTTTCGAACTGATTTTGTAACTCTTCATTCTTAAATCCTAACTCAAAAAGTGAAGCCAATTGCAATAGCGGATATAAAAGGTACCAGCTGTCCATGATAAAAGAACGTTTTTGTTCCTCATCAAAGTTTAGGAGGTAAGAATCTGCCGGCAACCAACGGTGAATGATATCTAATTGCTCATCGAAGAAGTGGGGGAGATTTTGTGTAAGATCTCTGATAATCTTGAAGGTGTGGTCATTGCCAAAATTTTTTTGGTATTCAAATAATGGTCGTAAAATAGCCAATTGAACCATGCTTTCGGGCGGATTCCCATAACTATTAAGGTAAGCATTTAAATAAGCAGCATCTTCCACCTGTTTCCAGCAACCTTTATGTTCCCATAAATCATGGGTAACTTTACTCGAAAGATCTACAATATCAGTAATGCTTTTTCTAGGTTTTTGCAAATTAGGGTACGCGCTTTTAAGAAATTGTAAATACACTGAAGAAGCTTTTAATGGGCTTTTGTCCTTTTCGTTGGAATACCCTAAGAAAGAATTATAAACAATATATTCTCCTCCCTGTTGTAAGGTGCTTTTAGTTTTTCCCAACTTAAACCCCACCTGTGGCCATTCTACTTTTACGGTATCCATGAAAGATACTTCGCTGTGTTCAGCCATCTTTTGTAGTGCGCCAAGATCTTGCAAATAGAATAAGTAGCCTCTGCTTCTGTTGCCAAAATCAGTAAAACAATGACCTGTTCGGCCTTCTATTTGATGCACATTTATCGTTGGTTCATCAGGCTTACTGTAATCCTCCTTACCAATTACAATTTCTCGATCCGGCTTTTTAAAACGATGTTCTTTGCTTACTTTAAGTGTAATTTGGGTGTTTAGTAGAAACAAATTGCTGCTGTTTTCGATAATGGTAATAGAAATAGTTAGGCTACCGACAGCAGTTCGAAGATCAAACTCATATTGGTTTGGTTTTTTCTTATTAACCTTAATCTTGTCAACATCTGCATCATCAATTTGGTGCAAAGGATATAGGCGATGCAGTATAAAATGTTGATTTTCGGTTTGGATGAATAATACTATTTCTCCATTTAACCATTTTATGGAAAAATTTTGCTCTTCATTAGGAAAATCAATAACAGTCTTATAATTCTGTTTCTTCAATTGATCAATTAATTGGATGATATCAGTTGATAAATGGCTGTGCATAAATTAAGTTGCTAATGAATAATCTGAAGAATGAACAAGGTTCGGATTAATAGGTTGATGAAGTTTCAGAAAATCCTTACGTTGGGTAAATAAGGAAGCCTTAATTTGCTTTGGAATAGCTCATTAAGGCTTATATAGTAAAGTGAAATTAAAGGCGCTTTAAGATCCTAAAGAGCTCATTTCAGCGTTTTCAAAAAAGGTAGGTTTGTCGAGTTTTATAGCGATTCGATATGCCGCATTCATTAAGCCTACATGACTATATGCCTGAGGAAAATTGCCCCATTGGCTGCCATCATCTTCATTGATGTCTTCACTAAATAACATCAGATGATTTCCAAAAGAAAGCAATTTACGGAAGACCTCCTGCGCTTCATCTACACGACCTACGCAAGCCAATGCTTCCACGTACCAAAATGCACAAACCAAAAATGTGGATTTTGGTTTTCCAAAATCATCTTTGTGAAGGTACCGATAAAATAAACCATGCTTACCTTTTAGTTCTTTTTCTAATGCGGCTAAGTGATTTTTGGCACGATCAGAACTTGGATCCAAATAGCCCATCATAATAAGCTGTAGGGTAGAGGCATCCAAATTTTTGGAATCCGTTGAATTAGTGTAAACGCCTCTTTCTTCGTCATAACAAGATTCAATATAAGCAGCGGCTTTTTGTTGAACCGCCATTGCTCTTTTCTCAATATCCTTGAAACCATTTTGACGCGCTATTTTTATGGCTGCGGTGGCACCTGCCCATTGAAATAAGTTGGAATAACAATGCCGTTGTTGGAAATTTCGGAACTCCCAAATTCCCGCATCGGTTTCGTCTATGGTGTTTTCAATTTTATTTAAAATAAAATTTGTCCAGCCTTCTGCAACCATCTTATTTTGGTATTTGAACCTTTGATCCGTAAATAATGGAAGTAAGGCTATCAAAGCTTGGCCGTACACATCATTTTGAATATGTTCGTAGGCTTGATTACCGATACGTATAGGTTGGTTGTTGAGATATCCAGATAAATGATCCAAATGTGACTCTTCTAACTTTGTCTTACCCAAAATGCCGTATAGAGGTTGCAATCTTCCTGTATCGGTTTGTGTTATATTGGCGATATAGGAAGCGTATTTTTCCATTTCTTCGAAATGGCCTACGTGACTCAATGCAGTCAACACATAAAAACTGTCCCGAAGCCAACAATACCGATAATCCCAATTGCGTCCTGAACCTGGAAATTCTGGAAGACTAGTTGTACTAGCGGCGATAATTGCTCCAGTGTCTTCGAATTGGTGAAGTTTCAACGATAAAGCAGAACGAATAACCTGTGTTTGATAGAAAGATGGGATAGAAGCATTCTTCACCCAATTTTGCCAATATAAAGTTGTTCTTCGTAAAAAATCCTCACAAGTTCGCTCAATCGGTGCTTCGAAAGGACTTCCAAAGGTTAAGATTAAATAGACAGGTCTATCCAGTACATGTGGAATATCATCAAAGAAATGATTAACCGGCATATCTGTCGCTAATCGCATTTTGATATCGCCCTTTTCAAATTGAATATGATTACTTCCTCTGTTTTTATGAAAAGAGGTAAGCCCGTATTGATATACGGGTTCACACCGTACACGAATACGAGGTCTACCTTTTATGGGCTCTATCTTGCGAATGAGGGTTAAAGGCTTAAAATAGCGTTCGTATTGTTCGAAACGAGGAGCGAAGTCTGTAATTTTATACGATCCTTCATTCGTATCTACTACGGTACATAAGATATTTGTATTTTCAATATAATACTGTTTGCTTTGAAATTCTTCTGCCACGGGTTTGATATCAAATCTTCCCCCTTTTTCTTCGTCCAGAAGACCTCCAAAAACAAATGAATCCTGAAATGTTGGCCAACATAACCAACTGATATTCGTGTCTTTATTTACATGTGCTATAAAAGCACAATTTCCAATTATTCCGCTGTTATAAATGTGTTTACTTAATGACATGTTTATGGTTTAATTTGAAGTATTTCAGCTTGTTCATACGTGTGCTGCGTGAATTTTTTAATAAGCTTTAATACTTCTTCTTGTGTTTCTATGTAATATCGAGCTGCTGATTTGCGACTTCCTACTTTTACCGTGATGGAGTCGGATGGCAATTCTAAAAACATATCCTCATCTGTTGCGTCGTCACCAATTGCAAAGATGAAGTCTGGTTTGAAATCCTGAACAATTTCCATTGCTGCACGACCTTTATTCAACTCACTATTTTTTACTTCAATTACCTTATTTCCCATCAAGAGTTGTAATCCATGATGCGGTAATAGATATCGTAAATGATCGACCAATTCTTGTGCACGAAGATTACCTAAACCACTTTGTACTTTACGATAGTGCCATGCCAAAGAATAGTTTTTTTCTTCCACATAAGATCCTGCGGTCATATTCGCAAACTTTGCCATAATGTGCTTGATCGGATATTTCCAACGTGTGGAGATATGTGTTTTGGTGTGCCAATTATAATCAGGATAATTGCTCCAAGCGCCATGTTCAGCCACTAAATAATACTTTTTATCGGCAAACCATTCTGAAAGTGTTTCGTGTGGTCTACCGCTAATGATGACTATTTGGTTGTTAGGATTGGATTGAAGCTCTTCCAATACTTCATACAAATCATTTGTAGGAGTTGCTTCATTTGCATTATTGTTGAAGCCAATCAATGTCCCATCGTAATCTAAAAAGAATAAATTGCGCTTGCCTTCATTGTATCGACTTAAGAAATTCTGTAGCGTATCTGGGTTGATGCGTCTTGCTCTTTCTTGAGATTGAATGGATTTAATTTCTCTTAATCTTTTGAAGAATAAACGTACCCAATGACGGATATTGAATTTTTTTACAATCTCCAAACTGTCATCCATACGTTTGCGCTGTTCTTGCGCTGGCATCCGAATAGCCGTCATCAGTGCTTCGCAAATTTGTTGTTTCGAATGGGGATTGACTAGGATTGGCCCTATAAGTTCCTTACTAGCTCCTGCCATTTCACTCAAAATCAGGACCCCGTTATTGTTTTCTTTACTAGCAATAAATTCCTTGCAAACTAGATTCATTCCATCACGTAAAGAGGTGACCAGGCAAATGTCCGAAGCCACGTACAAGGCAGAAAGTTCTTTCACATCAAAGGAATTGTAGAAATAACTGATAGGTGTCCATTCATTATTGCCGAATACGGCATTAATTTGTCCGACCATACGGTTGATCTCATCATGCAGCTCCTTGTATTTCGGAACATTATCGCGAGAAGGAACGACAAGCATGTACAATATAACTTCATTTTGAACTTCAGGATGAGTTTTCAATAGAAATTCGAAAGCGCGTAATCGCTCGAGAATACCCTTGCTGTAATCTAAGCGATCGATACTTAGAACGAATTTTCGATTGTTATAAAAGGTGCGTATTTCCTTCGCTCGAGTTTGAATTTCTTCGGATTGCGCCAAATCATTGAATTTGTCGTAATCAATTCCCATAGGGAATACTTCTACATAAACACTTCTTCCGCCGCTACGTAAGCAGTTATTTTGAATGGATAAGCCCAAGATATGGGTACAAGCATTTAGGAAGTGCTGTGTGTCATTGTAGGTGTGAAATGCAATCAAATCGGCACCTAATAATCCTTTCAACAATTCATCTCGCCAAGGAATTCCTCTAAATAATTCATCTGGTGGGAACGGGATATGTTGGAAATAGCCTATTCCAATTTTACTATTATAAGCTCGAATGAATTTAGGTAAAAGCATCAATTGATAATCATGAATCCATACTTCATCATTATCGGCTATATCTTGTGCTACCGTTATCTCCGCGAATTTTTTATTTACGGATTCGTACATATTCCAATAGGAATCGTCATAAACTGCATAAGAAGGATGATAGTGAAAAATAGGCCATAAGACTTCATTAGAAAACCCTTCGTAGTATCCTTCTAATTCCTCTTCCGTTAAGAATACAGGGATAAGGTTTAACTCTTTGAGTTTTTCCGAAACTTCTTGTTTTTCCTCTTCATTGTCTGGTACAAATCCAGGCCAGCCAATCCAGATGTTTTCACCTTCTTTGTAGATGGAGCCTAAACCAGTAGCCAATCCTCCTTCACTGGGAATTACGTGTAATTCGCCGTCATGTCTTTCAATGCGTACGGGTAATCTATTAGAAATTATTATAGTTCTATTTCTTAGCATGGTTGTTAAATACAGTAAATGTTTTTCGTAGATGAGCGTGGGAGCTATATTATTACAACAGCTTTAAACGCTTGTGGTTTTAATTATTTTGAATTAATTCTTTTTTCCCTGTAGTTCTTCGTTTAATTTTTCCAGTCCGGAAGTAGCTGGTCCTGTAAGTATTCTTCCATTGATGTTGAAACGGGATCCGTGGCAAGGACAATCCCAGGAAAGCTCAGCATTGTTCCAACGTACTTCGCATTTGGCATGTGGACAGGTGCTTTTTAGTACATGTAATTGTCCATTTTGCTCTGCATAAATAGCGTAAGAATCACCTTCATACTTTACTACTTTTGCTTCGCCTTCGTTGATTTCTGCCAAAGATTGGATGCGTTCTATGCTGATTTTATCTTTAATAAAGTCACTTACGACTGTAGCATTTTCTTTAACAAAACTGGTGAATCCTGCTGTTGGCTTAAATCTTTTTGGATTGAATAGCTTAGCATACGGATTTTCACCATCGATAATTAAATCATAAATAATAGCCGAAGAAAGTGTGCCGAAGGTCATACCATTCCCTCTAAATCCCGTAGCGACAAAAATCCGACCGTCGCTCGACGGTAAAACACCGATGGAAGGTAATCCATCGGCAGGTTCGAAATACTGACTGGACCAAGCATATTCTACCGTGTCTACATCGAAATGCGAACGGCAATAATTTTCCAACTCGGCAAAGCAAGAACCAGTATCTTCCGAATGTCCTGTTTTATGGTCTTCACCACCCGCAATTAACAATTGTTTTCCGTCTATTTCGTGTGTACGATAATAGTGGTAGGGATCGTATAAGTCATAACCTAATGTATTTGGGTAATTCTCATTTTTCAACGAAAACGCTATAGCATAGCTACGGTATGGAGCTGTAGTAAAATGTAAGATGCTTATTCCTGGTGGCGTATGGGTAGCGTATACGGCATGCTTCGCATTTATATCACCCAATGAGGTTTTAAGTACTACACCTGCATGTTCTTCTACATGCGATTCCACCATACAATTTTCTACAACCATTCCGCCTGCCTGAATATAGGCTTCTGTCAATCCTTTAATATATTTTAGGGGATGGAATTGTGCTTGCTTCGGGATTAGAACTGCTTTTTTAAAAGGGATTGGAAAATCAATTTGGTCTATATAATTCATTTCATAGCCCACTTGATTTGCTCCGTCTACTATATCATCCAATTGTTTTACTTGATCATCATCCACGGCAAACAAATGCGCATTCTTATATTCAAAATCACAATTGATAGCATGTCTAAAGACATTGGAATGAACAATATTAATCGCTTCTTTTCCCGCTTGCGCTAATAATTTGGCATTTTCCAACCCAAATTTGCTTATAGCTTCTTTATAGGTCGTGTCGAAAAAATCATTTAAATGTGCTGTGGTACCTCCTGTAGTACCGAATCCTATATTGTTGGCTTCTAATAAAATACATTTTAGACCAATAAGCTGTAATCGATATGCAGTAGAAACTCCAGTAATACCGCCACCAACTATAGCTACATCAAATAATTGATCTTGTGTGGGCAGATTCTCAAACCTTTTGGCTTCCGCTTGCCACATACTTTTACGTGCTCCGTCTCTGAACATATCTATTAAATTTTTGTTATACAATTATGATGATTAGTGCTCATTGAACAGCTTAAAACGAATTTCGTTGGGTTATTAAGCAAATGCTAAATTTTTAAGCGTTGATCTGGAGTGTATAAATCGATAATGAGTCAAATAACTGATATGGAAAAATTAGAGAAAAGATTAACCACGTACAAAGAGAAATACGGCGAGGAAAATAAATTAACACAATTCAGTTACAACCAAAGTGCAGAACAGATAATATACAGAAATGAAGCATTGCGCACAGGGAACCGAAAGTTGTATGCGGACTATGTAACTTCTCATCCTGATCTCGATCCTGAAAAGGAATTGAAAACTTTTGATAGCTTGGCACCAAAAGTACTAAAATTGGATAGAGCGTCCTTTATATCTTGGGCTATCGATAAAGGAATTGAATTGGTAGAAAGTGATATTTATATTTTCGATGAAGACGCTATTCTCAAAGGTATTCGGTTAGAAGAAGTAGAAGCTGAATCTTTTGAGGTTGAATCTACATGGGATGAACTGATTCATAATGTACATAAGCCTGAAGAATTAGCGAAGGATAGAGCTTTTTTTTGGGTTTTGGATGAATAAAAAATCCGTAAGATAATTACGGATTTTTTCGCCAAATTTTATCCGCTAAAGGCAAATATTCAGGTAGTGCTGCAGAGCCATACCAAGGATAAATAGTATAATCCAAAAAATCTATTTTTAATTGTCAAATCATTCTGAAGCAATGCTTTTACTTCTTCCTCAGTTTTAGTATTCTGAATCACTAGTGTCCGGTAAAGAATAAAAAAAAGGCTGGCGCAAGCACCAACCCTTTAGCTAACTTTGAGGTTGCAAAACAAACAAAGTAACTATGGGTAAAAGTACAAATTTTAGTGGACAGCCGATATTAAATTTTTAATCATTAAAAACAAAAAATTGTAAACTAAAAAACTATAAAAAAATTTATGAAGATAAAATGACCTTTGAATAGTTCATTGGTATGATAAGATATTGCCTATTTCTAAAATATATCTAAGACTTTCAAAAAAAAAAGCTCGACATGACTGTCGAGCTTTTGTACCTAGGGCGGGAATCGAACCCGCACTCCTTTAACAGGAACAGGATTTTAAGTCCTGCGTGTCTACCAGTTCCACCACCTAGGCAACTCTGGAGCGAAAAACGAGATTCGAACTCGCGACCCCAACCTTGGCAAGGTTGTGCTCTACCAACTGAGCTATTTTCGCTTTTTTAAGTCTTTCAAGTTGTCTGGACATCGCGTCCTTCCGATTTGATGATGCAAATATAGAGCTATAATCTAGTTTTGCAAAATGTTTTTGAAAATAAAATGGCTTTTTTTAGCGTTTTAAAGCCATTTGTTTGATAATCAGCTAGAATAATTTTCAATAAAAATTGCCCCCAAAGATATTAGTAGTGGGGGCAATACAATTATTTTATCAATCCTGCTCTGCGAAGTAAAGCATCAACTGCTGGTTCTTGTCCTCTAAACGCTTTATAAAGCTTCATGGGATGTGTTGTTCCGCCTTTTGAAAGAATGTTTTCCTTGAATTTGTTAGCCACTTCTTTGTTGAAAATACCGTTTTCTTTAAAATATTCAAAAGCATCCGCATCTAAAACTTCTGCCCATTTGTAACTGTAATATCCAGAAGAATATCCGCCATTAAAAATATGGGAGAAGGAAGTACTCATCGCATTATCTTCTACATCGGGGAAAAGTTGAGTAGATGCGAATTGTAATTTTTCAAAATCTTTAACTTTAGAAATAGCCGATGGATCTTGTCCATGCCACCCCATATCCAGTAGTCCGAAACTTAATTGACGAACAGTAGCCATCCCTTCCAAGAAAGAAGCAGATTCTTTGATCTTTTCCACTAATTCCATTGGAATCAATTCTCCAGTCTCGTAATGTTTAGCAAATAAAGTTAGTGCTTCTTTCTCATAACACCAGTTTTCCATAATTTGGCTTGGAAGCTCCACAAAATCCCAGAACACAGAAGTTCCGGAAAGATTTGGGTACGTCGTATTGGCTAACATGCCGTGCAACGCGTGTCCAAATTCGTGGAATAACGTAGTTACTTCGTTAAATGTCAACAAAGCAGGTTTCGTCTCGGTAGGAGGAGTAAAATTGCACACGATAGAAATGTGTGGTCTCTCGTTTATACCATCTTTTATGTATTGCGGTTTGAATGAAGTCATCCAAGCGCCCTGACGTTTTCCTTTGCGCGGGAAGAAATCAGCGTAGAAGATAGCTACCAAATTGTCTTGCTCATCTTTCACTTCGTATGTTTGCACATCTGGATGGTATTTATCTATATTGTGAACTTTCGAAAAAGTTAGATTATAAAGTTTATGTGCAACTTCAAAAGCGCCTTTTAGTACATTTTCTAATTTGAAATAGGGTTTTAACAGCTCATCATCCAATTGAAATTTTTGTTGTTTTAGTTTTTCCGAATAGTAGGAACCGTCCCATTTTTCCAAGACCTCAATACCATCTTTTTCTTTGGCAAAAGCAGTTAGTTCCTGGAATTCTTTTTCTGCAGCAGGTTTAGCTTTTGCTAATAAATCGTTTAAGAAAGCTAATACTTTGCTAGGCGATTCCGCCATTCGCTCTGCCAAAACAAAATCAGCATGCGTTTCATAACCTAAAAGTTGCGCACGTTGATGTCTTAATTGCACAATTTCTAAGACGATTGTTTCGTTGTTATTTTCATTTTCTTGAAATCCTTTTCGACCCGCTGCCAATGAAATTTCTTTTCGCAATTCGCGATTATCCGCATAAGTGACAAAAGGAATATAGCTTGGATAATCCAGGGTAAAAATCCATCCATCTTTGTTTTTTGATTTCGCTAAAGAGGCCGCAGCTTCGATAACACCTTCAGGTAGTCCTGCTAAGCCTTCTTCTTTAGTAATATGTAATTGATAAGCGTTTGAATCTGCCAGGACGTTTTCTCCAAATTTCAATTTCAAAACCGATAATTTAGCATCGATATCACGCAGCTTTTGCTTTTGCTCATTATTCAAAAGAGCTCCATTGCGTGCAAAATCTTTGAACGACTTTTCTAACAACGTTTGCTGCTCTGTGGTAAGTGTTAATGAGTCTTTTTGTTCATAAACTGCTTTTACACGCGAAAATAAATCTGTATTCAGTGTAATATCATTTCCTAAAGCCGAAAGTTTGGGCGCTACATCTTGAGCTATTTTCTCTAATTCATCGTTGGTTTCAGCCGAATGAAGATTAAAGAAAATATTGCTGATGCGATCCAAGGTTAGCCCTGAATAAGCCAATGCTTCAATTGTATTTTCGAAAGTTGGAGGTTCAGGATTGTTTACAATATCCTCGATTTCCTTTTTGGTAAGTGCTATTCCTTCATCGAAGGCTGAAATATAATCCTTTTCTGAAATCTGTGAAAAGGGAGCTGTATCATGTACGGTATTAAATTTTTCTGTTAAAATTGCCATGTGATAAAGCTAAAAATATTTTAGGAAATAAAAATCAGTTTACCGTAAAGTATTAGGTTTACCTGCCTTCTGAATAATACGGTTAATCTATATTTTAAATAGTTTTTATTAGACGATTTTTAATAGAAATTTCGGAATATTTTCTTTTATATTTAATGTATGTTCAAATAAATTTTTGAAATAAACTTATCTTTCTGAAACAACTTTAGTTTTGCTTATTTTGTTTCTTTAATGGTTATCTTGAATTGGAAATTATTGGCTTGGTAACTTATGTTACCAACTTTATCATTTGATGGCTGTACCTTTGTATTAACAAAATAAAATAATATGGAAACTATTTATGGAACTTGGCCTTGGTATATTGGAGGACCATTAGTGGCTCTGATCATGTTGGCCTTAATAAAATTGGGCAAATCCTTTGGATTTTCCTCTAATTTTCGAACGCTTTGTTCGGCATTAGGAGCAGGTAAAAGTTGCGATTTTTTTGATTTTGATTGGAAAGCGCAACGTTGGAACTTGCTATTCTTGTTCGGTACGATTGTCGGAGGATTTGTAGCTTCTCATTGGTTGGCAAATCACCAAGCCCCACCAATAGCAGAAGAAACTATTACTACACTGCAAGGTTATGGCTTTCAAAGCGCAGGTAAATCGTATTTACCACCTGAATTATTCTTCAATCTAGACTTGAAAAACATTTTATTATTGTTGGTTGGTGGTGTTTTTGTTGGTTTTGGAACGCGCTATGCCGGAGGATGTACCTCAGGTCACGCGATCTCTGGACTAAGCAATCTTCAATGGCCATCATTAGTAGCTGTTGTTGGATTTTTTATCGGAGGCCTCCTAATGGTTCATGTATTATTTCCTTTTATTTTTTAAGCGATGAGAAAGTTAGTATTTGTATTATTAGGCGTAGCGTTTGGTATTGTCATGTATAAAGCGGAAGCTGCCTCTTGGTTTAGAATCTTTGAGATGTTTAGCTTTCAATCTTTCCATATGTACGGTTTTATCGGTTCAGCCTTATTTGTAGGAGTTATCGGAGTGCAGTATATGAAGAGAAAAGCGAAAGATGTAGATGGAAATAAAATCAATATTCAGCCAAAGGCAAAGTCTATTCCTCGTTATTTGATTGGCGGTATTTTCTTTGGTTTGGGCTGGGCGTTAGTGGGCGCATGTCCAGGGCCAATCTTTGCTTTATTGGGTTCAGGTGTATTTTCAATCATTATAGTAATTATTGGAGCGTTATTGGGTACGTATATTTATGGTGTTATCCGTAAATATTTGCCTCACTAATTTAAGTTGAATGTTTTTGTTGGGGTTATTTTTAGCGGTTTTTGTCGGGATTACATTGGGATTAGTGGGGAGTGGAGGTTCCATTTTGACGGTTCCTATATTCGTCTATGTGTTTGGAGTCGATCCTGTATTGGCTACAGCTTACTCTCTTTTTGCTATCGGAGCGACGTCGATAATAGGGGGAGCAAAAGGTTTTATAAGTAAGGATGTAGATATAGACAAACTTTTGAAGTTTGGAATTCCTTCTATGATATCGGTGTTTTTGACACGTAAGTTTCTAGTTCCATTGATTCCTGATCAATTCAATATAATGGGCTATATTATTCAGCAGGAAGTCGTTCTTATGGTTTCATTTGCAGTACTGATGTTGTTTGCAGCTTACGCTATGTTTCATGAAATCAATATTCCAAAAGCTCAATTTCCGTTTATTACGGTAGTAGCTAAAGGTGTTTTTGTGGGATCAGTAACTGGGATAGTAGGTGCAGGAGGTGGTTTTTTGATTATTCCGGCATTAACTAATTTCTTTAATCTGAGCATGAAGAAAGCGGTTGCTACATCATTGGTATTGATCGCAATCAATTCTTTCCTAGGGTTATTAGGCGATTGGAGAAGAATAGATTTATTTGATTGGAACTTATTATTGCAATATACGTTATTAACTATAGTTGGGATTTTTATTGGTTTTTATTTAAGCAATAAAATTGACGGGAAAAAATTGAAACGTATATTTTCAGTGGGGATTATGGCAGTTGCAATTTTTGTTTTACTGACCGAATTTGGGATTATTTAATTTTAAAAAAGAAAATGTTTTTTGAACAGGTATACGATAAGACTTTAGCGCAAGCTAGTTATATAATTGGATGTCAAGTCTCTAAAGAGGCGATTGTAATTGATCCAAAACGTGATGTTGATACTTATCTTGATATAGCCAAATCGAATAATTTGACTATTACACATGTAGCAGAAACACATATTCATGCTGATTTTTTAAGTGGCAGCCGTGAATTGGTGGCGCTTACAGGAGCAAAATTATTCCTATCTGATGAAGGTGGTGAAGATTGGCAGTATGAGTTTCCACATCTAGGTCTAAAGAATGGAGATGTTATCAAAATTGGAAATCTTACATTAGAAACATTGCATACGCCTGGACATACGCCAGAAAGTATTTCTTTATTATTGACAGATCATCCTGCTACAGATCATCCTGTTATGCTTTTTACGGGGGACTTTGTGTTTGTGGGTGATGTTGGAAGACCAGATTTATTAGAAGAAGCTGCTGGATTGGTGGGGTCCAAAGAGGTAGGAGCTAAACAGTTATTCGAATCGTTGAAATTATTCAAAGCACTTCCAGATTATATTCAGGTGTGGCCAGGGCATGGTGCTGGTTCTGCTTGTGGCAAAGCTTTAGGGGCAGTGGCCAGTACAACCGTGGGATATGAGAAAATCAGAAACTGGGCTTTGCAACACGAAGATTTTGAATCCTTCAAAGAAGAATTATTAAGAGATCAACCTGAAGCACCGTATTATTTTGCTGAAATGAAAAAGCAGAACAAGATTGATCGTAAATTATTGACAGAAGTACCTCAGCATCCTGTGTTGGATATCCAAGATATTCCAAATGATACTGTTGTGGTGGATACACGAAATAAATTTGAATTTTCGAAAGGTCACTTGCCAAAATCCATTAATATTCAAAATAATAACAGTTTGGCGAATTGGGCAGGTTGGATGCTTTCTTACGATGAACCCATAGTATTGGTTGCTCCAAAAGAGAATCAAGAAGAGGTGACACGTAAAATGATGCGTATTGGAATGGATAATATAGCAGGTTTCGTGTCTGAATTAAGTGGACAATTAGTAATAACAAAATTAGTAGATGCTGCTGAAGTGGAGCAAGAAGTAAGCAATGGAGAATCTACTTTATTTGACGTACGTAATGCTATTGAGTTTAGAAATGGTCATATAGAAGGTGCTATACATCACTTCGTGGGACATATGGCAAAACGTTTGCCTGATTTGGACAAGAATGCATCTATTATTGTACAATGTCAAGCAGGAGACAGAGCTACTATTGCAACTTCATATTTGGAAAAAAATGGGTTCAGCAATGTTAAAAACTATATCGGTAGTATGCAAGATTGGTTAGCAAAGGGCAAACCTGTAGTGAAATAATTTATTTATGCGCGAATTACTCAAGACAGTATATACAGGAATTTTTGATTCAAAAACTATTGAGAATATAGCAGAAGTTGCCCTGTTCAAAAGCTTCAAAAAAGGTGATATAATTTTGGATATTGGTCAATCTATCCATTTTATTCCCTTAGTGCTAAATGGTGCTGTCAAAGTTATGCGCGAAGATCCCATACGAGGCGAGCTACTGCTGTATTATTTGATTTCTGGAGATACGTGCACGATGACTGCAACATGTTGTACAAGTAACAAGATAAGTTCTATCCGTGTAATCGCTGATACAGCAGTAGATCTTGCATTTATTCCTAATAGCTATTTCAATCATTGGTTGTCTACAAGTGAGACCTGGCGCAATTTCATATTACAAAGCTATTCCAAACGCTTGGATGAAATGATTGTAGCCGTTGACAGTTTGGCTTTCTCCAATATGGAAGAAAGGGTAATAACTTATTTATTACAAAAAATGAGATTGGAAGATAATAGAATTCTTACAGTTACACACGCCGAAATAGCTTCCGATCTCAATTCTTCTCGAGTAGTGATTTCTAGAATCCTTAAGAAATTAGAAAGTGATGAAAAAATCTTATTGTTACGCAATGAAATAAGAATTTTACTTTAATTTTTGTTGTTTTTCAATAATTAGTATCCTATATTTAGGAATAGATATTGTTATTATCGATAAGATTTTAATTATACTCATATTTATACCCATTTTTACCATATGAAAATTACGCTATTGTGCATTGGCAAGACGGATGATAAATTTATTCAAGAGGGAATAGATAAGTATATTAACCGCTTAAAACATTACATCTCTTTTAATATTATTGTACTTCCAGATGTAAAGAATGTAAAAAATCTTTCGGAAGCGCAGCAGAAAGAAAAGGAAGCTGAACTTTTCAATAAAAATATCCAATCAGGTGATTTCGTTGTTTTATTGGATGAGCGAGGTAAGGAATATAGATCCTTAGAATTTTCTACATTCATTGAGAAAAAGATGGTAGCCAGCGTGCAGCATATGGTATTTTTAATTGGTGGACCGTATGGATTTGCCGAGGAAATAAAACAACGTGCAAATTCATTTGTTTCTTTATCAAAGATGACTTTCTCTCATCAAATGGTTCGTTTGTTTTTTGTTGAACAAATTTATCGCGCATTTACCATTATGAAAGGAGAGCCTTATCATCATGAATAATATGGTAATCCGTTATTTTTAACAACATTTAAAAAAAAGGAGTATATATGGATATGGATAAATATAAGAGGGACTATAAATACAGAAGTTCTGAAGGAGATAAGAGTTACAAATGGATAATAATTATAGGAGCTATAGTTGTTGCATTATTAGCTTATTTTATCAAATAAAAAAATAAGGCGATATTGGGAGTATCGCCTTAAAATCACACTAACTATTTATCTCTTATGAAAAGAGAATAGGGCATCGATGCTTTGAAATTTTCAAGGAATCATCGATGACATAAATTTAGTAAAATAAGTTTTAATAATTCAAAATTTTATACAAAAAAACATGAATTAGTTTATATTTTATTTTCTAGGGAAGTGTAAAGCAAACTGTGTCATTGAGCTCTAAATAGATATAGGTCCCCTTCGGACCTATATCTATTTAGAGCCGCCGAAGGCTTTCATTCTCTCACCAAATTTAAGGTGGAGTTGTTGCATTG
>NZ_JACOIJ010000031.1 GCF_014692495.1 Sphingobacterium litopenaei
TGGAACAATGATATCGTACAATCCTGAATAAGAACTGAACTGTATTTTTTGTTGGGTAGAAAGCATCCTGATATCCGTTAAAGCTTAATTTAAGATACAAAAAAAGGAGTAGAAAATGCACTTTCCACTCCTTTTTTTTTGGTCCAATATAAAAGGGGACTTTTTCAGTGCCCTCTAAATTTGGGTGTACATATTTTACTTACACCCAAAAATGAACATCAAAAGAAATATTATTTTCTCACTTGAAAAGCGTAAAAAGGATGGTATAGAGATCATAGAAAATGTTCCTATCAGAGTCCGAATCAACTATGATGGGGACAGACTGGATTTATCCAGTGGTTTTCGGGTTGACATTTCTAAATGGGATGATAAAAAGCAACGTGTAAAAAATGGTACAACAAATAAAATTAAACAGTCTGCAAGTGAAATAAATACATCACTCCTAAAGATTGAAAGCATCATTCAGGATATCTTCAAAAGTTATGAGATCGCAGGGGCAGTTCCTTCAAAACCGACATTGCGGAATGAGATAAATGATAAGATAAAACCAAAAAATGAAACTTCTTCGAAAGCACCAGCACAAAGTAAATTCTTCGATTACTATGACCAATTTATTCAAGAGAATCGTAAACTTAACAATTGAACTGAAGGAACACTAAAGAAACTCAGAACGGTCAGAAATCATCTCCAAGAGTTTAAACCAAACATCGGCATTAACGATTTTGATAATACCACGCTTGATAAGTATATGGATTTCCTTTTGAAGCGCCGAGGATTTAAAAACTCAACACTTGAAAAACATTTAAAGTTCTTAAAATGGTTTCTTCGTTGGGGAAATAGAAAGGGAATAGTAACGAATTCAGCATTCCTATCGTACCGTCCGAAAATTAAGAAAATAGAAAAAAAAGTCGTTTTTCTTACAGGGCAAGAGATTGATCATATTAAGGCTTTCGATATTCCGAAAGAAAAATCATACTTACACCGTGTTCGTGATATACTGATTTTCACTTGTTATTCAGGATTGAGACACTCAGATGTATATGCATTAACAAAAGATGCCGTGAAAGAGAGGTATATAGAAATAGTGACGATCAAAACAGATGATAAACTCATCATCGACCTTAATAACCACACAAAAGCAATTTTAAATAAATATAAGGACGAAAGATTTCCGAACAACAAGGCTCTACCGGTGATTTCTAATCAGAAATATAATGAATACCTAAAGGAACTTGGCGAATTAGTTGGACTTGATGAATCGCTTATAACAACCTATTATAAGGGGAACAAGCGTATAGAAGAGGTTGTCACGAAGTACATGTTATTAACTTCTCACATTGGAAGACGTTCTTTTATATGCAACGGTTTGTTTCTTGGAATACCTGTCCATATTATGATGAAATGGACTGGACACTCAGATTATAAATCTATGCAACCCTATATCGATACCGTGGACGAAATGCGTAGCGAAGCTATGGAAATGTTTAATAAAATGTAAGGATTATGCAAAAAGAAGAAAAAGAGTTAATATCTTTTCTAACATTATTACGTCGGTATGAGGAGGTTCTACATCAACAGATAAGTAATCAGTATTGTGACTGGAATAAGTTAGCCGAAATAAAGCGAACTTTATTAGAGCGTTTGGATTCCCCATCTGTTGAAGAAGTTATAAATTATCTTTTTTTCAATTCTAGTCATGAAAAAATCTTTGGACTAACCAGAAATTTTGATGCCGTTTATAATGGATTAGCTGGACTGGTTAATACCAGAAATTTTGAGATTGAAGCCAATTCATCCATAGAAGCATTTCGTCGGGAATATGAAATTTTTGAACTTGAAGTCAAAGAATATACAAAGAAATTTACAGAAGTTAGAAAGGAAAAAGAAGCACTTGAAAGATCGTTGGATAGTTGTTTCTACGGAGGTGATGATTCCCGTAGGAGAAGGACCGAATTGGAAATTGACCGGATTGAACCAATCTTTCAATCTAAATTACAGGATTACGAAGCCAAAATCCTTGAATTACAACAATTTTTCGAGAATGATTTTCAATTAACAAAATCTATCCTTGAAGAGGTGACTAATGTGTTGAAAGTGAGCATAAAGCCACTCTTTGATATATACAGAGAAAATTTCCAAAACGACGAATATTATGAATATTTTCCAATGTCTTTGGTAGGAGCTGTATATGAAGCTTTAATAGAGAATAAGGTTATCGAAGTAGATGCTCAAACTTTTCACACAGTAATCAACCTGAATAAAGAAAACAATCTAAAAATTTCACCAGATTTTATATTGTACTTTCTTGTAGATTCTTTTTCCAAACGTCTTGATGACAGTGCCAGAAATAAGTGGTTAGAAAAAATCCATAATATGCAAAAAATCAAACTATCATCGTATAAAGCACACTATCGACAAATCCAAAGTAGTAGAAAATGGAAGAAGCTATATAAACGTTTAGAAGACTTATTCAACCATTCAAACATTTAACAATCCGCTTAAATGAGTTTATGAATACTTTTAAAGATTTAGGTTACAATCGAACCACAAAGAAAATCACCTGCAATTGTATAACTGACTGATAATAAATTGAATAATTATAGTTATATTTTATTCTACCACATATTTACCACGATATTAACCTCATACCTTAGCTCATGTTCGAACATTAAATGCCGATGCGCACGGCTATTGTTTAATTTCAATTAATAAGAACATGAACATTCGTGAATTACTATCAAAGCCAGTCGCTATGATGACTGGTGAGGAATTACTTGCTATTCAACGAGAAGCAATCGCAGAAATACCTAAAGAAGAAGCTACAAGCACATTACCTGAATTCGTATACGGTATTTCGGGTATCATGCAATTGTTTAATTGTAGTAAATCGAAAGCACAGAAAATAAAAAACAGTGGTGTAATCACTGGTGCGATTCAACAAGATCAAAGGACAATTATTGTTGATACTCGGCTTGCTTTAAAATTGTTTAAGGAGTATACCAATCAAAAGAAAAGGAGGTTCATATGATTCCATTTAATCAGAATATTGTCGAAGCTCTTGAAAAGTCTACAGTTAAAATAACAGATGAATTTAAAGAACCTCCTATAATGATAACGATCAGCAATTCGGATTCCGTTATCGGAACGCTTGGGAATTTCAGCGCATCCACGGGAAAGGCGAAGAGCAGGAAGACATTCAACGTGATCTCAATGGTCGCTTCTGCATTGAGTGGTAAACAAGTATTACAATATAAGGTTAAAGTTCCTCCAACCCGTCCAGTGATACTTTATTGTGACACGGAACAGAGTAAGTTTCATTGCCATAGATTACTTTCCAGAATATACAAGCTCATTGATTATCCAACTTCAGAAGTCCACGATAATTTAAAGTTTATCTCTTTAAGAGAATACCCCACTAAGCAACGTATCAATATCATTGAATATGCACTTTTCAAATATGCAGACAGGATCGGACTGGTCATCATAGATGGAATCAGGGATTTGGTTTACGATATTAATAACGCTACCGAAGCGACTGAAATCACGAACAAACTTATGAAGTGGTCGCAGGAACTCAATATCCATATTCATACTGTACTACACTTAAACAAAGGAGATGATAATACTCGGGGGCACTTAGGAACAGAATTGAACAACAAAGCCGAATCCATTCTCCAAATAACTAAAAGTGATCTGGATGCCAACTACAGCACCGTGGCACCAAAATTCATCAGAGATGTCGAATTTGAACCATTCAGCTTCTTTATTGACGATGGTATACCTGTACTTGACGAAAATTTCGACTTAACAAGTCCGAAAGCTAAAAAAGGTTTCAGCTATCAGGAATTATCAGAAGAGAACCATCGAGAGGTATTGCAGGAATTGTTTAATGATTCAGAAATTACCTGTACTTATGATGATTTTGTCGCAAGACTAAAGGACGCTTATTTGGCAAAAGGTTTCAATTTTGGAATTAATAAATCGAAACAGCTAAAGACCTTTTTGGAGAACAAACGGATGATCATCAAGACTGATAAAACCTATCGGTTCAACCCTGAATTTTACTATTAAAAAACAGGTTTAGTTTAGTCTGCCCCTATATAGTAATAGACTAAACTAAACCTATTTAAAATTATGATTATGACATGCACTGAATTAAAGCGTATACCGCTCATATCAATATTAGATTATCTTCGGATTCCATGTGCCAGAATGAACAGTCGTGAAGCATGGTTTAGAAATCCATTCAATGGCGGGAAAGAAAAAACGGCTTCGACAAAAGTCGATATCCATAGAAACATTTGGTATTCACATTCAGAAGGCTTCGGAGGTAACAACATTGATTTTTTGTTGAAGTTTCTGGAAACAGACAATCTATCTATTGTACTGGATTGGGCTGATGAAAGAAAAAATGTCCTTTCTTTTCACCAGCTGACCATATTAGACAAAGCGCCAGCAATGCTATATGAAAATGAACGTGGTTACACCATACTTTCTGTAAAACTACTTGAGAACAAAGCATTAACCGACTATCTGACCGATTCACGAAAAATAGATATTGAAATTGCCAAAGCTTACTGCCAGGAAATCTATTATCGGACGGCAAAAGGACAGACATTCTTTGCTATATGTTTTAAGAATGATTCTGGTGGATTTGAATTGCGAAACAGCTATGACAAACGTTCTTTATTGACCAAGGACATTACTTCGATAAATAACGGCTATAAGGAGGTTGTACTGCTTGAGGGCTTTACCGACTGGCTTTCCTATATGACTTTAAAAAAGAATGCTGGTAAGCCTTATTTAAATGCTAATTACTGCATCCTGAATACTACGGCAAATCTGGAAAAATCATTTCCATTCTTACAACAACATAACGGTATAACAAGTTATCTGGACATAGATGGCAGCGGTGTAAAATCTTACAATACTTTACGAAGTCACTTCGAAAAAACACACGTCCTTAAAAACGGAATGGAGGAATTGCAGAAAAAGAATTGCAATATAAAGGATGTCAATGACTACCTGATTTTCACATCGTCCGAAGAACAAACCAATAATATCCAATCAGGGAGAAAGCTCAGGGACAGGCAAGATGCACTATACGATAGTCCGGTCAAACTGCAGAATGGTCAATGAACTAAGTTGCTAAATGTCATCACCTTCCGATAAATTTAATTCAAATTTTTAATTCTCAGGATGACAAAGAGGGCCCTCACAAATGAACAATGAGAAAACAAGGAGAAAACAATGAGAAAGATTGCTTCGTCGTGCCTCCTCGCAATGACGGGACAGACCTTCGCAATGCCGGGACAAACCCTTCGCAATGACGGGTCAAACCCTCTCAATGAAGGGACAAACCCTCTCAATGACGGTTTCACTCCACCCCCCAAGAAAAACTCCCTTTAACAAAAAAAGCCCCCTTGGATAAATCCAAGGAGGCCACAGCTAATATATGAAATTTATAATTTCATCAAAGGAATTAATCTTTCAAGAACTCAATTTCAAAGTTCTCCAGATATGGGTTTCCATCCATTCCGAAATCGGCAAGGATCTCAATATTCATCCAGTAAAGCGTCAATGCTGCAATATCCGTAGCATTCGTTGGGATGGATAGCGAAGAAGTAACTGGCATAACAGTAGAGGCCGAAGGGTAGCTATCTCCCATATTCAACCAAACATAACTTCCGGATAAGGACATGTTAGGCGTGCCTGGATACCCTCCAAAATACATACCCCCAGTTCCTTCATCCATTGGCCAATAACCAATGATATCCGCATAGTTAGGGTGCTTGGTCAAATCCTTCAGGCCATAATTATTCGTAATAGTACTTGCGCTCAATGCCGTGTTATAATAAACCAAGTTCGCCGGTGAAAAAGAACCTGCAACATCATTATCCCCAGCACGGTGTCCGACCCTTAAATCCTCACCAATATTCAAGCTCTTACGCGCAGAAATATTGATGGATTTCTGAAATTTCCCATCCATGTACATACTTAATGTCCTTGTAGATGAGTTTACATATTCCACGGTCATGATCAGGTTTCTCCATACACCGGTTCCAGGTGCTTCTTCCGAAGAAACTTCCTGCTTTCCACTACCGCCGTTCAACGTTCCGCCGACAGTTACCACCCATTTTCCACCTGGATAATGGGCCCATTGCCAACCCGTAATATTCTGTCCACTCAAGTTTGTACTTTTTCCGAAGAAACTGGAATATCCACCTGGTACATTATTGAATTTCACATCCATCTGCACGGTGAAACTTTTATTTTCCCCTACATCAAACCTTCCAGTCTCATCATGAAACGTTGCTCTACCTGTCTTATTATCAAATCTAACCGGATTAAATCCTGATTTTTGTAATTTGAATTCCTGGAAGGCAGGATTGTAAGCCATGGTAAATCCGAAATCGGTTTCATCTGCTCCACCACCATGGTTGGTGGTAATAATGATCAACCAGTCTTCTTTTTCATAATTCTCACGTCCTTTTATGGCGTTTACAATATTCCCAACATATTCATCTGTTTTTAGGACCGCATTCTTGAAATTTGCATTCCCCTCGTTAAATCCGCCATTTTCACCCGCTTTTTCCACATCCTTAAAATTCACAATGATGGTTCCCAAAGCGCGGGATTGATTAAGGATATTCAACGTACTATCCTTTACCTGTACGTCATTGCTTACCACAGGGGCAAAATCTGCAATTTTCACAAAATTTCTCAAGTCTTCCCAAGGCGTAACGATCGCCGTTTTCACGGATCGATATTGCGTTACATAATCCAGAACATTACGATAGGAAGTGATATTTTCATGTTGATGGTTATCATCGTTTTGGTCAGCTTCAAAATCATCATTAGAAATCTTATGCTTTGCATAACCCGTACCTGTCAACATGGATGCCCAGCCCGCTGCTCCGGTTTCTGTTTTCAGGGTGTTATAGGCAAACTTTGAGTTTTTCTGTAAGGCCATAATCTGCGGCGGAGCAATTTTCTCTAAGGAGGTTCCGCCCAAACCATCAATACTGATGACCATCACTTTCCTTTGGTTGGTAGTAAGGTCTTTTAGCTCCTCAAACACAGGAGGAGGGTTGTCGTATTTTGTACAGCTTGCAACTGTCATTGCTGACAGTATGCAAAGCATGGAAAGTATTTTGTTATATAATTTCATCGTCTAATTAAGGTTTAAGTAAATTCAATTCTCCGAATACTACATAAGGCACACCAGAACCGCCATAGCCATTCTTGATAATGATTTTGAAGTATTTCGCATTCACAGGACCATTAGGGAAGATGTATTCAAATCTACTGTTGTTGTTTGGCATTGTTCCGGTTCCTGCTAATTCATAATCTACATTGTTTCGGCTATAATAAACTTCGAAATCCTTACCATCTCCAACACGGTTTCCTCCCGGTCTAGCATAGGAATAAATTCCTTTAATCGGAATATTCGCTCCTGCATTCAAGATAATAGTATGTGGATAGGATTCTGCTGCGGTAGGTGAGGAGTACTTCGCATGGTAAAAAGTGTTTGGATCACCATCTACCAAATTCGCCAAGGAACCTTCCTGAGCAGGAGAACTAGCCGATACCACAGAAGTGCGGTAAACGATATCATTATCACCACCAGTCTTTGTCAATGGGTTATATTCCCAGATCGCTTTTTTCAATAGTGGATATTTCTTGGATACCGTTACGGAAACTGCATCGCTATAAGTGATACCCCAAGCATCGAAGAAAGGAGAAAGATCTGTTTTTGTAAAATCAGATAATTTCTCATACACCCAGTTATGTTTGGTGATATCACTAGGATTTGTTCTGATGGCATGTCTTGCCTCCGTATACAAATGCGTCATGGCATCATAACCAAATTTCTCAAAGATCTGAACAAATGGGGTCATTCGTTTGAACGGATCATTCATAGCCGCATCGGTATCAAAATTCTTGGCAGCACCCGTTTGTTTCGCATACGCAATCGCCTGTGGAAATCCTGAGTTCACAGCAGGATGCATGACCGAATAATCTGCACCAATTCGGTTTGCTACTTTAAAATTGAACAGGTTATTGGTGGTTTCGCCCAAAGTACTCCAAGACCAGATACTTGGTTGCTGACAGTTATGGCCAAATTCGTGGTATGACCCCCACATGCCATTACTTGTAGTAATGGAATTCAAACTGGTCATTGCTCCAAACCATTCCGAGTCATTCAATCCGACGAATGGGAATCCACTATGGCCATATCCAACGGACAATTGGATATCCAAAACGCCACGCCATTGTCCTTGTGGGCTGCGGTCTTTTTCATTTTCGGCATCATCCGATAAACCCATCCAACCATTATAATCATATTCGAAAACCTCGTTCCATTTGGTCAACACGGCCGTAGGATTGGTGAATGGTTCATTCGAGGAGAATGTTTTGATCACGCGGTCTCTAGGAATCAAGAATACCACCCGTTTGGTCCTTAGTTCCAACCAAGGTACTTTGGAAGCTTTCACTTCGGCTACCCAAGCCGCATCATTGCTCACACCCAATACAAAATCTGGAGATTTTACGGCATTGGTTATCGTAAATTCTACTGGATTCTCATAGGCGCGATCCGCACGGATATAAATTGTTCCACCGTACAGGTTCCTTACATAGTTGACCCCAGCATAGATACGCTGGCGATTATAGATCAATGGATCACGTAATAGGGGATACTTTCCATTAAGGTTATCCGTATGGCCACCGATCTGTACGGTTAGCCCCTCGATTCCTTCAGGAACAACGATCCTAACCAATTCACCTGGAGCAGCATAGTAGCCCGTACTAAACTGAGGTTCTGGAGCAACATTGATACGCAGGTTTTGCGCAGTTTGTTTGGTAAAGTTGAGATCCAAGGTGAATTTTGCATTCTGAACACGGGGTTCCGATTGGTCCACCAAACCAGGGAATACCCTAGCTTTGGCATACATGGATTTGTCGATCTGTTTAAGGTTGGTATCTAAATCCCCTCCTGGACGATCCGTATAGTCCGGATAGCCATCAGGTACATTATATCCATATTTTTCACAAGAGCTGGCACCCAACAAACCTGCGAATAATAAAAGGCTGTAAAATAATTTTTGCTTCTTCATGTTCAATTAGTCTCTTGGTAAATTAATACTAGGTACATAATATTTGCCCATTAAACCCCATTGCTGAGGAACGGTGATATTCATCCAAGAATAGATCATAGTTGGAATATCTACAGTATTCGGTACTGCACGGAATGCGGCAGGAGAAATGGCAGGTGAAATATTCGGAGAGATATCTGCGAATGATGTCCAGTTGATCGATCCTTTTAAAGAGAATGGTGCAGATTTGCCCGTAATATCATACAGCTTATTATCTGTAGTCACTTCATTTGCTGGCCAATAACCAACTAAATTATCATGATAGGGATCATTTTCTGCTGTTAATGGCGTTACGCGGCTTTTTGCTATCACTTCAGCATCTGGAAGGGCTACATTATAGATCGCCAAATCATTGATCATACAATTCACATTTGCATCCCCTATAGAGCCTAATCTTAATGGACTGGTCGTATTGATGTTACCAACATTGGTAATGTTCAATGGTCCAGCTGGGGCAGGAATGCCATCACAGAAAACTTTCACATATCTTGTATTCCCTTCTTTATAGAATACAGCGGTGATATTATGCCATTTTCCATCCGCAATAGCTCTGGTATGTAATCGTTGTGTATTTCCTTGTCCAGTCTGACTGAAATTCAATCCAAAGGTCGGTCCTTCATTGAAAAATGTCCAACCAACCACACCAGGGTTGAATGCTGCCCTTTTGGTTAAGAAACTTGGGTAATAAGTACCACCATAATCCCAACGGATATTGAATCGTATCGTAGCATTTTGGTCAGATCCAAAATTTCCAACATTTGGATCATCCATGGTGGCATTGTTGTTTGCTCCTACGTATTTTGGTGTTGTACCAACATATGGAAGAGCAGATACATCCGGTTTACTGAATTCTTGAGGATTGAATTTTGGGTTATAGAAAGCGATGTAGGCATTTCTGGATGGATCGTCAAAAATATTTGATCCTGAAGCGCCGCCGGAAACACCGCCACCTTTACTGGAAGAAACCACCACTAACCAGTTTTCTTTGGCAAAAGTTGAGCGGTTTACCAATGCATTCATGATTTCTTTGATCTGTTGATCAATGGTATGAATAGCACTTACATACGCTTCGTTTTCTACCGTGTAATCATTATTCGCCGCTAATTCGGCAGCATGCAGGTGGGCAACTACTAAGGATGAAGTTCCCGAAGAAAGTTCCTGAATAGTCGCATTCTTTACCTCCACATCATTTGCAAAAGTTTGTTTCTTTGTTGCATCAATTGCTAAATGATCAGTAAAAGCTGCCGAAGTACTAAATGAGGCAGTTTGTACATTTTTCTTCTCTGATTTTACCCGCGTAAAAATGGAAGGTGATGTTTCGTTGTTAAATCCTGAAAAGTCACTACCAGTAACGCCACTTACCGTATAATCCAAACCGGTCATCATATTGGTCCACGCGGTAGGAAACGAGATTTGGTTCCTATGGTCATCAGCTAATCCATCGTACGTAAAGATGGATCTATCGGTCAATAGGGTTAGGGTCTCAGGTGCAATGGATTCCACCACATTTCCTTTTATACCATCCAAAATGATGTAAAGTACACGTTTGGAACCATCGTTTATATTCAAGGTATCATTCTCATAAGGCTCCGGAAGCTTATTCGCAAATTCTTTATTACAACTGGATATACCTACCGATCCGAGCAGTATGGTTAATGCACTAAACACTTTAACCCTTCTCCAGATATTTCTATTCTTTTTCATGTCTAAATAATTAAATGTGGTTAGTTTGCAATAGTAATTCTAACTAAGCCTTTTGGTATGGTTGCATTGAAGCGAAGGATATTACCCACCAAAATCACTTTTGTTCCACCGGCAAAAGGTGTTTCAATCATATCATATACCCGGCCTTGGAAACCCCCAGAGTTATTGTATTCCGGTTTAAGGGTACCATCGGCTTCCAGGATCATAAATCCTTGACGAACATATTCGCCATATTTCGTGAAATTTCCGGTAACTAGAATCTTCCCATTGTTCAATTGACCGGAATAAGTAACCGACCCACCTGTTATCGGTTGAGGGTTGAACGAATCCACTAACGATCCATCTGCATTTAATAAGGCTACACCCGGTAAAGCTTTTCCATTGTAATGCGTAAATGTTCCACTAACAACATATTGTTGTGTTGTGGCGTTGTACCTGATCGCATAAATATCACCATCTGCGCCAGAACCCGTATGGAAACTGTTATCTACGGATCCATCAAGGTTTAAGCGGGCAATGCGTTTAGCAGGGGTGCCGTTAAAGTTCTGAAAACCACCAACGATTACCAGTTTGCCATCGGCTTGCATCGTCGCATCCATAATGGCTCCATCACCGCCTAAGCCACTCTGATTGGTCGCTTTGATATAATGGAAAGTGGAATCTAATGAACCATCTGCATTTACCCTAACCATTTGACGCATGCGGGTAGCATCATAGACCTTCTCGTCCCAAGTAGAGTTAGGATAGTAGGCACGGCGGAAGATTTGGAAATTCCCAATGATGTACACTTTCTCCCCAAAGGCAAAGGTTTTTCTAACCGCACCATCTACACTCGCATTAAAGGAAGGAACGGTGTCCTGGTCTTTCCATTTTACCTCCGGTTTTGGATTTACGATAGGAACCAACGAGTTACCTGCGGCATCGCGTTGAGATGACATCATGGTATCCAATGTGCCATTCGCATTTAAGCGGGTTACATTTCCAATGGTCTGTCTATTATTACGTTTGGAATTATAGGCATTGAAACTACCTCCAATAATGAATTTTCCACTCTGCGGTCCAGCACTGATACGACTGATGGAATAAATAGTTCCACCACTTCCCCAAGCCCCAAATCCAAAGTTGATATCATTGGTGATATATCCACCATCGGGATCCAACTGTGCGATACCTCCATTTGGAACGGCTTCCGTTCCTTTTAATTCGAAGGTATTGAAGGAACCACCAACCCAGAAGCGTCCGGAAGGTAACTGTTCGATATCAAAAATAGTTCCTACACCACCAGAAAGATAACCTGCACCATTGACCACCTTAAAGGTGTTATCCACAGAGACCTTGCCACCCACTCGGATCACTGGACCAAAGAATGTCTGTTCATTGGCTGTGATCCAAACGCTACCTGTACTCGCGGTAACAGGGATTTCGAAACGAATGGATGTATCTGTGAAGTCTATAACATTGGCTTCTATCTCATTGACGTATAATTTAAAATTATCCTTGTACTTCATCAAGCCATTTACCTGCAGCTCCATGACCGATCCTGCGGCAACTATACCTAATTCTGATGATTTGGATACGAAATTGATATCTAGTACTTGTTTACCTCCTGCATAGGGATCTTCTGCAAGTTCCGTCTTCTTGGTGCATGCTTGGAAACTCCCCAACATGAAAACCATGGAGACCGCAAAGAGGCCAGTTTTTAAGTTTTTTCTAGTTAACATTGATTTTTTCATTTATGTTAATACTCGATTAGGGTGTTAAGGGATCAATCCCTGCCGAAATGGCTTGATCAATAAACGTGTTGGAAAAGAAACCAAATGTATGTTTTGTTCTATTCAACACATGGATCACACCGTTATTGGTTTGAATATCTGAGGTAGCAATGGGAATATTTCGCAAGGATACCATTGGGTTTGATAGATCCGGTATATAAGCCAAGAATAATTGACGATATCCGGCATATTGTACACCACCCGCATCATTAAAGATGACACCGATATTCATGATGCGACCACCATAACTGGTATAGTTTTGTCCAGGATAGGCTAAGTAGGATACCGTATCGCGCTGAGGATAATCCTTCAACAAATTCTTGCCTTTGAAGATGTAGTTTGATAACATATTCTTCCACACCTGAGGTTTGATTTGGCTCAATTCCTTAACCGTATCTTTTCCATTGAACTGTAATTGTCTATTCAATTCCAATACGGCTCTGGTAATACAACCACTCGGAGGGGCAAAGAAAGTTACCTCTTCATTTTCGATGACATTTTTCATCCCAGCCAGGTCGATCACCATTAAGGTGGAATCGAAGAAATCCAACTTGGATTCTAAATACTTAATGGATGAACCATTGAATTTAGGGTCATGGATTCCGGAGTCAAAGTAATATTTTTTACAGCCGGTAAAACATATGAGCATCACCACTGCTAATTTCCAAACGATATGTTTCTGATTTTTCATAAGATTAGTTCCAAAAGATATTACCGATTAAACTTGGGTTTGCCACTTTTTCTGCATCTGAGATGATCAATGGCCATGTCCAAGCACCTGCATTAAAGTTTCCAACACTCATTACCGCATTGGAATATTCTGTATTTACCACTCGTTTCGTACGAACTAGATCAAAATAGAAATGACCTTCACCGATCAGCTCCCGCTTTCTCTCCTTGTAAATATCATCTTTCAGCGCGTTTCCAGTGGTAGTAAATGCCTGAGCACCAGCTGCTGCTCTAACTTGATTAACATAGCCTTGAGCTATTGCATCATTTCCCAATTCCGCCGCGGCTTCTGCTGCTAATAATAGTGCATCAGGAAGTCTGAAAATAATGGCGCTATCGTCATTCTTAACGGTTAGGTTAGAACCACTTCCTGTGGAATATACGTTAATGAATTTCTTCAACTGGAAATTTCCATTATCACTGCTCATGTTCTCAAACCAAACTGTTCTACGCTCATCCGACTCCGTAGCCGGAAAGAGTTTCTCTATGTATTCCTTTTCGTAGGTCATGTGACTGGTTGTTTTGGTTGTCGATCCTCTAAAAGGATAATGAGAGAAGAAGAAGGAAGGGTTTGCAAAATCAACAAAGCTCTCGCCGTAATTGTATTCCTGCAATATCCCAAACAGATTCTCTGCCGTCTTCCCTTTGAAAATACTTTTCGTATTATCGATGGTAATAGGCAAAAGGTGATACTGGGTATGGGAAGAAATTTCTTCTCCTAATTCTACAATTGCCTCATAATAAGGAACCTTATTGTTCTCTTCCCAAGCCGCTGCCCACATATTCAGATGCATGAGAAGTGCAATAGCCGCTCCACGGTTAGGTCTAAATCCTGCTTTGGAGTTGTCGGCATAAGTTACAGGCAAGTCATTTTTTACCGACTCCATGTCTGCAATAGCCAGTTTTAACACTTCTAATTGCGGTCTTCTAGGTAAGGATAAACTATGATAAGCTTCGGTGTAATAGATCGCATCGCCAAAAAGCTTACAAATAAATAAATAACTTAAGTTTCTCGTAAAAGTAGCTTCTGCGATATATTGCTTGCGATCGGTCTCCGACAGCTGATTGGCAGGAACTTTATCAATCTCGTAAATCAAGATATTACTTGCAGCGATCACATCATACCAACCTTTCCAGTTCATGATGTCCTTCAAACGGTTATCATAAGTGGTTGTACCAGACATAACTGGTTTTAAATTGTTGGATATGAGGTTATTTATTGGTCCATTTCCATTATTATCCAAATTGTTGACAATCTTTACAAAATTACCACGAAGATCCAAGGCTGGAATCAGCATGCTATTACCAAGCTTTGATTTTAAACGGGTATAAATTCCTCCCATATAACCTTCTACATCTGCTTTGGTTTTCCAGAAGTTATTTCCGGAAAGAGCATCGATAGGTGTCACATTTAAGAAGTTATCACAACTTTGAAAACCTGTCATCAATGCGCCCAATACGAGGATATATTTTAATTTTTTCATTTTCATCTTCATTCAAATTAGAATTCAACATTTAATCCAAGGGTAAACTGTTTTGGAAGTGGGTAACCTCCAGACATATCTCTACCCAAAGCCGATACACTTTCCGGGTTAGGACCAGAGTAACGCGTGATGTACCCTAGGTTCGCAGCCGTGAAATTGATACTTAATCTGTTCATACCGTAGCGTTGTGACAACGTCTGTGGAACGTTATAATAAACTTTTACGGAGTTCAATTTGAAGTAAGATCCATCTTCCTGGAACAAGGTCTGGTTCGTACGGAAAGGGTTCAAAATTGCCGAACGTACGAAATCAAAAGGATTTGGATAAACAGCATCATCACCCACGTTTTGCCAGAAATTATATTGCGATATCGGAACTAAACCGCCCATTTCGGTAGGTTTTCCAAACAACCCAAATTGAGCAGCTAAACTGTTGTTTAGGATATCACGTTTTAAAGTAAAGGATGTATTTACTTCTAAACTCCATTGCTTATACTGCAATAGGGACATCAAACCACCAGTAATCTGTGGTTGCGAGTTACCTGCAATAACCTGATCATAATTATCAATGATATAGTTACCATCCAAATCCGTATAGATCGGATCCCCAGGTTTGAAGTAATTCAAAAGACCATTTCCGCCTACGCGAACTGGCAAACCAGTTACTGGATCAACAGGAATCTGATCCAAGGAAGTATAAACTCCTTTGGTATTGAATAAATAGTTGGATAGGGAGTTCGTTCCTAAACGGTAATATAGAGACTGCCCTAGGGAATTATCAATTTGAATAAATTCCCTCAAACCATCAGGAAGTTTTGCCAAGATCTCCCTATTGATGGCAAAGTTTCCAGAAAGGTTCCATTTGAAAGGACTGGATGGTGATAATGGTCTTGCTGTGGCTTGGAATTCCCAACCGTAATTGACATTACTGATTTCCGTAGAACCGATGACATTGAAGGAGTTCGACGATGATAGTTGCTTTTCCTTAAAAATATGGTCGTTTTGTTTGTAGTAACTATCAAACATCACGGATAATCTGTTCTGGAAAATGGAGAAGTCCATACCAAAGTTGTACGTTGTTGCCTTTGTTGGTTCTAAGGAAAGGTTTGGAAGTGTTCCTAAATCTGAAATAACCGTGTTTTGGTTATTGTAACGACCTCCAGCATATAACTTACCGTAAGCTTGGTAGATATTTCCATTTGGAGAAATGTTCGAACCATAAGATACACGGAAGTCACCATAGTCTAACCAGGTCCAAGCGTCAAGGAATGATTCCCGGTCAAAGTTCCATTTTAAGGAGATGGATGGGTTTTTCTTGTAACCAGCATTTGGTCCGTTAGTGGAAAGTCCATCTACACGGTAATTGAAATCCAAAACATATTTGGATTTGTAGTTATAAGAGAAGTTTCCCGCGAATGCCACTGTTCTCAGATCGGTATAGCCAATGGTACCACCTTTAGAGCTCAGGTAACTGGTCATTAGCGTTAATGGACCTCTCAATTGGTCATTCACCACCTTGTCATTCAACATCGCGTCGGATTTGAAAAAGGATGCCCTTAATTCAGAGAAGGCAAATAAATTGAAGTTATGTGCTAATTCCTCATCACCTGGTTTTTCCCGGAAGCCGAACACGTAGGATAATTGCGCACGGTTGTACAAGGTAGTTGCCCTGTCATTATAGGTATAATATTTCGCTTGGTTTGAATTCAAAGCAGCAGGAGAGAAGTTGTCCTTGGTGCTTGAAACGGTCGTATAACTATTGTAAACACCTGCTTTAAAATTCCTGAACAGGTCATAGAAAATGTTCACTGTTGCGTTGGTGTTCAATACCTTATTATCATCATCTGTGGTTAAAGCACCTAACACCGAGTTTACCGATGAATATAAAGATGGTGCTGGTAATAGGGAAGAAGATGCTCCTCCTGTGGCTACCCCATTATTCAGTAGACCATTACCACTTCCCATCCGTTGCTTCTGGATGGAATTATTGAGCAAGGCTTCGATCTTGAATTTTTGAACCGGATTATAGATCATATTCATATTCAGGTTGTAACGAGAGTAGCCCGTGTTTTCCTGAATACCTTTTTCATCATAAGCTCCTAAAACCACTTTGTAGTTGAACTGTACATCACCACCCGATACATTCAGGTTATGGTTGTGGTTGTACGTTGGTTTATAGAAGTAAGATTGCCAGTCGGTAGAGTTGTTATAATACGCATTCAAACTATCCGAAAGGAAAGGGGTGTTATTCACTAAATCTAAGGCGTGGATAGCTGAAGTATCGTTCATCAAAATTTGACGGATACGCATTAAACGTTCTTCTTTACCTCCGATTACTGATCTTAATTGGGGAACAGCAGACATAAAAGCAGAACCATTATAGCGGACTACTGGGACTTTAGAATTACCACGTTTGGTCGTTATCAAGATAACACCGTAAGCACCTCTGGAACCATAAAGGGAAGTTGCAGCCGCATCTTTCAATACGGTGATATCTTCGATATCCTCAGGTGGAATTTGGGATGCAGGAGAAACACCTGGCCCAGCTTGTTGGAAACCATAGGAATAATCGGCATTATCATCTACAGGAACCCCATCGATCACATATAAAGGCGAAGTAGGTGTTAAGAAGGCATTATTACCATTACCTGTCACATTGATGTTAGAGATACCACGGATGGTCACACTTCCACGGAAACCTGGGGCTCCGGTATTGTTTTGGATATTAAGACCCGCCACTTTACCTTGTAATAAGCTCATCACGTCGCCAGCTGGCTGGCCTTGGATGTCTTTTCCGGAGATGGTAACTGCAGAACCAGTATTTAAGGTTCTCGATTTGGTTTGGTAACCCGATGTTACGGTTACTTCGGCAATTTTTTCACTACTAGAGGTCAGACCAACCGTTAAGGAAGTTTTATTGTCCACCTTTACCGATTTACTGTCATAACCAATGGTTCTGAATACCAAGGTCGCATTGTTCGGTACATTGATACTGAATTTACCATTATTATCTGTTGATCCGATCGACAGGCCATTACTTAGAATGGTTACACTGGAAAGCGGATCTCTTTTTCCGGAGGATGCGTCATATACTGTTCCAGTCACCGTGATGCGCTGTTGAGCCCAGGCTACATCCTGCATGGTGAAAAGCAGTAATACGATGATGTATTTTATATATTTCATTGAAATAATCATTTAAAATGAATGTAAAGGACCACTAATCATTATCGAATTTTGGCTTGTCCCGTTTAAACCAGAAAGTCAATTCCCAATCGGCTTTTTCGAAGATTTTAAAGTTGAAGGTCAGGTAGTTCTTTTGAAGGACATTCCCAAAAGCCATTCTACTATATCTAAAAACCATATGTGCCTGATCTCCTGATACCGTTGTGTATTTGGTCGGGTAGGAGCTCAAAGGAATTGGATAAGCCACATCGTATTTCACTTGCTTATCGTCTTTTTTCATGTTGAACCCATGCACGAGGTTTTCCCAATCTGTTTCGTCGAAATTATTCGGATCGATCGGATTGGAAAGGGAATCGATGAACTTAATTGTTAAGCTATTTCCATTTCCGGTTTTCTTGAACAATACTTGTACATCATCACGGGTATTGAAATATTGACCTCGTTGACCGGCCATAAATACCGAAGTGGGATTTACCGAAACGCTTGTTCCTTGACCGGTGATTGGGTCTAAATTGGAAGGTTCATACGGACGTTCTCGCAGTGGCATTAAGCGCATATTCTGAAAATATTTTCGGCCACCTGAGTTCGACATTTCCACATCAAACACGTATCCAGAATCTGGTTGAGCTTTAATCATGTTTGAATTGGCGGATGCCCACATGATAAAATCGCCAGAATGTGGTCTGATATCAAATAAGGGATGGTTCTCTATGGTCCTTTTCGCTTCAATTTCTTCAATGGACTTTTCAGTACCATTGTAGATCCCTTTCCAAACCAGGACAGGATAATGTTCGGTTAGTTCGGGAGCTGGTTCACCATCGAAAGTTCGCATGTTGACAATCTTGAAATCAAGCGGTCTACTGGAATTTCCGTATTGGAAAATATTGTTGAAAAGGGTACTTCTTCCGAGCACCGGTTGAAATACAGTTACATTGTATTTGGAGTCATTTGCAATCGACAAACGCTCTTCTGGAAGGTTCTTTTTACATGATGAAAAAGTAAGCACTCCCAAGCATAGCGCGATGCCAATCTTGAATATTGATTTACTAGTTTTCATCTTCATCATCTTCTATAGGGTTCATACGGTCTGTAAATTCACCAAATCCAAAACTGTGGATAGCAGATAGGATATTGATGGTTCCATTGGTTGTTTTAATGTTCACCGTTGTAGCACGAGTAGTGATCCAATCTTTGTTGATGTTCGATCCGAAAGGATTGCTGAAATCAACGGCACTAGCGCCTCCACTCTCGAATCCTGAAGCACTTAGTTTGACGTAACGGACATGCATTGGATAATCGTAAGCAATCGAGGTCAATAGAAGCCCATCCAACTCAGGGATATAATCGTCTGTGGTTTTTACACCACGGATAATGTATCGGGCAACTAAGGTGTCCAACTGTAGCGGATCAACCGTGCTTAAAGAAAGTTCAGGTTCACCTAATTGGCGACGTTCAAGGTTTAAATATTTCATCGCAGCAGCAAAGTTCAGATTCACTGGGGCGAATAAGGTTACTTGGCTATTGTTCAAAGAATCCTTCAGGTCAGGAAGACGGTCAAGCACCAATAAAAGGGAATCAAATGTTCCTGCCGGTTGGGCTTGCAGGTATTCCAAGGTTGTACCATTGAAAGATTGTACGTCATTTTTATAATCGTAATATGGTGAGTCACTCTTTGAACAAGAGCTGAACCATAAGCATAATATTCCTAGGAATACCGCTATTGGAGTTTTTACTAATAATGTTTTCATACTCATCAATCTAGATTTATAACCAATAAGGGTTTTGTGTAATCGAAGAATTGGCATTGATAACAGCTTGTGAAACCGGCCAATAGATACCTCCGGCATCTTCAAATTCTTTGAATGTTAATTGCTTGCCATCTTTTTCTGCAAAAGGGGCGTTCGATCTTTTCAATCGTTGGTACCGGATGATATCATACCATCTCCAGCCTTCACCCATTAGCTCTTTTCTTCTTTCATCAAAAATCGCTTTGATGACATCTGGTGAGTTTTGGGTTGAATAAACGATTCCGCGCAGGTTACATGCTTTATTCAAAGCAGTATAGGCGCCGTCGATATCACCCAAAGCAGCTAATGCTTCTGCACGTAAAAGGGTAATCTCTTCCATGCGGCTGAACACCATGGATGAACTGAACAGGGTAACATTTCCTGAAGTCTGCGATGGGTATAATACTTTGATCTTATTGAAGATTGGAAGTTCTGAATCGAAACCATAGAAATAGTTTGTTCGGTAGTAGCCGGATACCAAATCCTTACTGAATCTTAAATCCTTAGGGTCGGTAAAAATATTGATAATGCTATCCTTGCTGACGAACATTTCCGGTTTTGATTTCGGAATGAAAGGGGATGCCAAGGTCAATTGCTCGATATGCCCATTCGCGGTAGATAAACCATTTCCTGCTTCAAATGGAAAACCAACCATTACCGTAGCACGTTTGTAGGCAAATGGGCTATAGTTGTTCTGGTTTTCTGTTAAAGCATCCATATTGATGTAATCCAATGGGTTGGCACCATCAACATAATATTGTGTGGATTGGTTGTCCAAAACGAATTTTGAATAAGTAGCCGCATCGATATAGTTTCCTTGCCAAGCAGCAATATGAGCTAAGATGATGTAGGCTGATAAACGCGTCCAAACGTTTCCATTCCAAGAAGACCATCCGCCACCGTAATACAAGCCAGGATAGATCGGGTCAGTTCCGCCATAACGGAAAGGAACCACCTGCGCTGCGTCCAATAGTTCTGAAGTCGCAAAACCTAAAACACGATCTTGGGAGGTGCGCTCTGTTTTGATAAAATCACCATCGTGGGAGGAAGTGATCAATGGCACATCTCCCCATATTCTACTCATATAGAAGTAAGCATATGCTCGTAGCATTCTTGCTTGGGCGATATCCACCTTATTGTTCAATTCCGTATAACGGGGATCAAGCTCTAAAATTTCACTAGAACGTTCAATGAATAAACTTGCAGCATTGATACCTGCATAGAAACGTCTCCAGTTACTTACTCGTTCAATAACAGGGTAGGAGGCATTTAGTTGATTGTTGACGACTGCCTTTAGGTCAGATCGATTGGTGATGGTGAAATCACCTTCCCGAAGATCGCCCATTAACCAGTGACCATTATCTGCTACCGTTGCCGAACGCATTAATCCATAAATGGACATTAAGTTGGCTTTTGCATCTTCCAAGGTTTTCCAGTTGGTTTCCTCGGATGCTAAGCGGGTAGAAGAAACATCGTCGATCTTGCTGCACGATGCACCAGTTCCCAGTAGGGCGGCCGTCATGGTAAGACCAAAAAATGCTCTTTTAATTTTTATATTTCTTATCGATAAATTCATGATATACACGTTTTAATCCTATAAATCCAATTTAAGGCCCAATACAAATGTTCTTGGGATGGTTAAGTTTGCTCCATCGTATAAACCGTTGTAATTGCTCAATTCAGGATCAACACCAGTGAATTTGGTGAAAGTCAATACGTTCAATGCCGTTGCATAGAGGTATACTCTTCTGAATTTGCCGGATGAGCTGTTCAAGAAAGAAGCGTTTTTGAAATCATAACCTAGTGTAACAGATCTTAATTTCAAGTAGGAAGCATCTTCCAGGAATAGATCCTGATCAACACGGTAAGCATTTACATCCGACCAAGGATTGTAGATTGGGTATGTTTTTTCTTTTTCAAAAGATTGCCATGAGGATACTTCTTTTACAGAAGTGATATCGTTACTGGCTTCACGTTTGATGAAATCATACTTAGTTGCCTGGTATTGGTTAAGGATTTTATGGCCTGTCGCGAAGAAGAAATGGAAATTCAAGTCGAAGTTCTTGTAGGCAAAGGTGTTGCTCCAGCCTCCGATCAATGAAGGTAATCGATTACCTTCCATTACTTTATCACGGGTATCGATGCGGTTATCGTTATTCAGATCAGCCCATTGTGGATCACCCGCAAATAATGGGATTCCATTGAAGGTATGGCCTGCAGGTACATCTGCATCGGTGTTGTAGATCCCTTGGTTTTTATAGATCCAATAAGAGGTAACAGGTTTTCCAACTTCTAATCTGTTGTCACCATTGATGATTTCCTTATAACCATCCGGAAGTGCCGTGACTTCGTTCTTGTTATAATTAAAATTGATGGATGAACGCCAGTTGAAGCTTTCAGGATTTTGGATGATCTGTCCGTTCAATAGGAATTCAATTCCTTTGTTGTTGACTTCCAGGCCTGATTTATAATTTACGGAATAACCGGATTCCAACGGCACTGGTACACCAACCAATTGGTTTTTATCATTTCTGTTATAAACAGAAATAGCGGCATTCATGCGGTTGTTCAAGAAAGTTCCATCTAAGGAAATATTGGTCCTATCGGCATAAGGAAGTTTGATTCCATAGCCAATAAATCCACTCTCATAAGGACGGTTGATCCCTAATACACCTCCATATCCTGGAATGGTAGGTTCTTCATACCATCCACTCTCTGAACGATATTGAGGTCCTGCTGCATACCGATCATCTAAGAAGATACGTACATTTCTTCCCCAACCTGTTGATAGCTCCAATTGATTGAAGAAACTGCTTCCAGCGAACAATTGATCTTTGAGGTTATAGGTCATGCTGACAGCTGGCGTAGTCATCCAACGGCTATCTGGTTGCCCATTCGATGAACCATCACGACGTACCATAGCGTTTAATTTAAAGATGTCCTTATAGCTGTATTTTGCCGAACCATAGATGGAAAGCAAATTGTTAAGTTCCTTGTCGATGTAGCGGAAAACGTAAAAATTCCCAGCATTCAAGGCATTCAAATAACTATCTCCTTGAGCTCCCGGATCTACAAAAACCAATTTTACGTAATCGTTAGGTCCATTATAGGCTCTAGCATAGTTATACTTATAGGTGTCACCTTGGTAAACATGGCCAACTTCTAGATCTAAGGAATGGTCATCACCCAGGTCAAAATCATAACCGATCGTATTGTTCCAGATCATCCGTTGGTTATAACCAAAATAGGTGGAAATATAACTTACCCCATCCATTAGGGTAGACGGCGTAAAGTAATCGCGGATACCTTCGTTATAATCGAAGAATAAACTCGATTGAAGCGAGAATCTGTTCAATTTGGAACTAAGGGTCAAATTACCATTGATGGAAGTGGTTCTGTTATTATCCACATTTTTCTTGTTCTCGTATAAATAAAGACCAAAGTTGTCTTTGTTTGGAGAAAGGGGAGTTGATAGATCGGGAATATAACGGGTCTCTGCAAAACGGTCGCGAAGACTTTTATTACGGTTTCTATCCAAACGAACAGCATTCACGTTACTGGATACGGTTAACCATTTGAATGGTGCCATATTGATTCCGAAGAACACGTTGTAACGATTGATGTTTGTCTCATCGGCATTTCCGGCATTTTTGGTTCCGGAACCGAAGAAACGGAAATTCGCTCTTTCATTTCCTCCGGTAATACCTAGATCGGCTGAATAGGTTGGGGTGTTTTTATAATATAGGTCGTTCCAATTGGAAGGGCCAAAGTAGGCGGTGTTCGTCGAATCCCTTAAATACAAGGCGTAATCATCATAACGTTGCTGATTACCATATTTCTCGTAGAAAGGTCTTCTGAAGTTATTTTCATAAACCCCATTGACGGTATTTACTTTCGGTGCGGTGGCATAGCCAAAATAAGTGTTCAAGCTGATATCACGGATTCCAGCTTTGGCATTTTTTGTAGTGATGTATAAAGCCCCATTCGCAGCATTTGGTCCTAACTTGGCCAATTCGAAGGGATCTTTCACCAATACCACTGATTCGATGTTACTGATGTTGATCTGTGCTAATAGGTTATTCGCCGGTCCCACCCGATTGTAATCGTATTTCTGAACATCAAATGCGAAAGGGTTGTCGGCCACTAAAGGAACGCCATTTAGATAAACGGCAGGTTGAAGGGCATGCACATCTTTTTTGGAGAACAAGATTCCTGAGGGACCTTGAACGATCATGCTCTGTTCTGTTCCTGGTTCACCGTTAGGTTCTTGTACATAAAGACCAGCAAGATGCCCTTTAGCAATTTGTTGAAGGGATAGGTTTGGAACAGCAGATGCTTCGCGGATGTTGATTGTATCCTTAGCATTTTTGAACTTTTGTAAGGCCTTTACCATTTGGCCTATGGTGTCTGTTTTTGCATTATACTCCGAAGTGTCAACTTGGGATTTGACAAATGGAATGCGATATCCTTTTAAGGAAGATTCTCCAAATGTTTTCGCGTGCGCAGTATTCAATTGGAGGCCACCAAAGGATAAACATAAAGCAATAGAAAGACTTATGGAAGTTTTTACCATTATTTCCAGTTTAAATTTTGTTAATAAAAATGAATGTTATTGACCAGGTTATTTTAGGCCAATGCTAGGATGTTATTCGTTTATTCGACGAAGTTTTGATGTAGATGTTTGTTCATAATTTTAATATAAAAAGTGTTTCGGTTAAATTATTTCTTATTGATTTTTTTGGTTCTTTTATTAATGGTATTTGGTTATTAATTCCTAATAATCTGGTTTAAAATAAATCAAGGAATAAACCAAAATTGGTCACCTTGACTTAAGGCTACTAACAATAATAATATTCTTTTTTATAATAACATAAAGGTTAAACAACGCAAACGTTTGTCCAAATTCACGCAAACGTTTGACTGAAATATGTATTACATAATCTGTAACAATTTCCTAAAATATTAAATTATATAAATGCATTTTATCATTAAAGTTGCTTAGTATTAAGTTTAGAGCAATATATTTGATTATTTAATTAGGGTCACTTACATGTCACTTAAACTATACTTTTACCTTGAAGCAAACTATCTGTTATTTGCAGGTACGAAGCACATCCCGTCATTGGGAGGAACGAAGTAACATCCCGTCATTGCGAGGAACGAAGTAACATCCCGTCATTGCGAGGAACGAAGCAATCTTTCGATTAGTGTAAAGATTGCTTCGTCGTACCTCCTCGCAATGACGGGAAAACTTTCGCAATAACGTATAGGATGAGAGATTTAAGTCTACTTACATCTTTGCATCCATCAATTTATCAGATTTTATTTTAGGTTGTCCGAGTTTAATTTTTATAACAAAGGCGCGATCTGTTTGGAAATCTTTCGGTAGCACAATATCAAAGTAGGTGTTCTTATCCAAATTCAAACCGATATCAGCATGTTTGATTGTTAATTCTTTATTATTCAATAATAACTTAGCACTAATCGGTAATGCAGTAGATTTTTTAGGGAATGCTAACCTAGCCAAATTATTTACCGGCCTATTAAATACTGTTAGATAAAGGGTTGAATCCTTCTGGGTCAAATATCCCATCTTAGTTTTTGGAAGATCCGCGTGCCTTACGCCATGAACTGCCTCGCCATTTACTTTCATCCAATCGCCAAGTTCCTTTGCGATTTTATCTTCTCCAGGGTGCATCGATCCTTTTCCATCGGGACCAAAATTGAGCACAAAATTTCCATTCAACGAAACGGTATGCATCCGCATATCCAAAATATCATCCGTTGTTTTGGTATAGATTCCAGACCAATCTTTCATGTATCCCCATCCATTAGGTGGTATGGTCATTACGGCATCCCAATCATTACCATCCAACCATTCGTATTCCTGAGGTAATTTTCTTTCCCAACCTTGTTCGTAATCTCCGAGGATATCTCCATTGCTATCAAAATGGCGCTTTCCGTGTTCATCATTTCTGAACCTTGATCAAATGATCAGACCTGGATGTTTTTCACGCAATTCTTTTTCCAGGTTGTACGTGAATTCATAGGCCTGAACCCATGATTTATCCCAAGTACCATCAAACCAAAATCCTTTGATGGTCGGATAATTCTGGAGAAGTTCCAATAATTGGTTCTTAGTATATTGAAGAAACCTATTATATTTTTTTTTCTCCTCTTCTGTTTCAGGAGCTTTGGATAGGTAATCCGGATTGTTCCATTCCAAAATAGAGAAATATAGGTATACATCAATGCCTTCAGCGTTATAGGCATCCACCACTTCTTTTACGATATCTTTTTTATAAGGAGAGTTGCTGATGTTGTAGGAGGAATATTTCGTTGGCCATAGGGCATAACCATCATGATGTTTAGTTGTGAAAATCATGTATTTGGCATCCATATCCTTGGCCTGTTTAGCCCATTTCTTCGCACTGAAAGCGGTAGGATTAAACTGTTTGTAAAGATTGTCGTAGATTTCTTTCCAGTATTTTGGCTCATTGGGTCCCGACCAGGTACGGATCCATTCCGAAGCGGCTGCACCGCCTCTTGCGGATACACCTTCCCATTCATTGCCTGGGATGGCATAAAGTCCCCATTGTAAATATGGAAAGCGAAGTTATATTGAAAACATTTCAAACAAAATTGAATACACAGAGATATGCCAAGAATACTATTAAGTCATATATGGACTATGCTAGCCTATTTTTGAAGCATCTCAATGAATATCCATCCTTAAAAGATGTGCCTGTGAGAGCTATAGAATCTTTCATCAATGAAAAAGTTCAAAAAGAGCAGATCAGTGTTTCCTATCAGAAAGGTTTAGTTGGGGCTATTAAGAAGCTATACGAATTGACACTTAACCAAAAGGTTCAGCTCGATTACTTATATCCCAAAAGATCGTTTTCTAAACTGCCCAAATTCTTTTCCAAAGAAGAAATTCGACAATTAATAGATAGTACCAACAATATTAAGCATAGAGCGATATTAATGACCATTTATAGCTGTGGCTTACGCCTAAGCGAATTGCTGAACCTCAAGATAGAAGTTATACGATCTTCTGAAAAGATTATCCGAATCAACCAAAGCAAAGGCAACAAAGACCGGATTGTATCCTTACCAGATAAATTACTGGATATTTTAAGAGATTATTATTTGGTTTATAAGCCTACAAACTACCTTTTTGAAGGAGAAAAAGGAAATCGATACAGTGAACGTAGCGTGCAACTTGTATTGAAAAAATCATTAGCTAACGCGAAAATAAAAACAGAAGGCACAGTACATACATTACGTCATTCGTACGCTACACATTTAATTCAATCTGGTATTGATGTCCGAATTGTTCAGGAACTGCTCGGTCATGAACACATAAAAACAACCATGATCTATACACACATTACCGATATTGATAAAAAGCGCACCCCTAGTCCACTTGATTTTTTATAAATTCTCCAAAAAAGCTTGACACGCATGATTTTATACAACCTATTCTATCTTAATATTGAGCTGAGAAACAAATATATTCTGTCCGAAATAAGTACGAAAATAGCAAAAGCCATTGATAATCAGTGGCTTTTGTCAGGGTAGCAGGACTCGAACTTTTAATACACCTTTCGCGAGTTACAGCAAAATACGATTAATGAATATTATTAAATAAACTCTTCAACATAATTTTGAATTGTATTAATATAACAACACCCAAAACTGGGTGTAGTTTTGGGTGTTAATCTTGTAAATTATTGAATTTCAAGTTGTTTTGTGGAGCCGGAGGGATTCGAACCCTCGTCCAAACATAGTATGATTTACGCTTTCTACATGCTTAGCTTCTCTTTGATTGTCGGGAGAGGGAAGGTGAGTCGCTTACCTATACCGTTCTCCGTATTTGCTGAGTCTCGTCGGTGCTTAGCAAAATCACACTGACCAGTTCTATTGTTCGATGCCCCAAATGTTAAACCAAAGAACAGGATTTAACGGGACAAATAGCTATGTTAAGTCTAACTTAAGCAGCTAAGGCGTAGTTTTCTTCGCCAGTTATAAGTGTGAAAGTTCAGATTAAAGTGCTCTACTAACAACGCACTGCATGCTTACATAACCATCGCTATCCTGTCAATTCCGGTCGACCCCAAAATGATTATGGATTACAAAAGTACGTAAAATAATGGATTTAGTCAACTAAAAGCTATTTTACACGTCCTACACGAAAGATGATAGGAAAAATTACGCGACGAACTTCTACACTTCCCCAAGCTGCTCTCAAATCATCTTCAATTTGTGAGACGGGGTTATAGTTATTTTTGTCGATAAAGTGCTGAACTGCAGACCAGGTATTGAGGTAACCGATAAGATGTTCGAATTTCCACAATTTGATGTTGTTTATTTCAGGAGTTTCGAGTTCTCTATAAGGAAATGGAATTTGTTGATACTTATTTTCGATATGTTTATTTTCCCCATCCCAATATTCTCCAATAATATTTTTATAAAATTCCCTTATAATATCATCTATTTCTGGAGTAATATTGTTTAGTCCGTAGCCAATTATGGCAATAATACTATTAGGCTTGCCTACGCGTTTGACTTCTGCGTTAAATTTATCTACATCAAACCAATGTACCGCTTGTGCTACAGTAATAAGGTCAAAGGAATCGTCTGCAAAAGTAGTTTGTTCAGCGGGCTGAGCAGAATAACGAATGTTGCCTGCCTGAAAAGCATACTTCAGTTGCTGTTCGCTAATGTCCGTGGCCTCTACTTGTTCAAAATCTTTGGATAACTCTTGTGCCAATTGACCATTGCCTGTTCCGCAATCCCATGCAATACCTTTTTCATTCAGCAGCGGGTATAAAAAGTCAAATATAGCTTGGGGATAGTCCGGTCTATATTTGGCATATTGTGCAGGTGAAACTGAAAAATTGTCCTTCATGGTTTAATCACTTAGTTACTATAAAGTTAACTTATTTTTAGTCGTATTCCAAGACATCTTTAATCAGATATTGCCCATCTTGTTCGATCAAGACAATGTCTCTATCATATTCCACGTTGAATTCTTCATCACGAATTAGAGTTTTAAAAGTAATAGTTTGCTTCTCAGCATCAACATTTTTAGTAATCATTTCAGCTACTTGAATATTGCCCCAGTCTTGTCCAGATATCAAAAAACCAACCTGTGTAGGGTGTAGCTGAAGATTAAATTTATCTTTCCATTTTTTCTTGAATGCTACTTCAGTAAGACTTCCTTCTACGTCCAAATCAACGTTCATTGCGTCCATTTTGAATTCATAATACTCCGATGTTGTAATGGATTGCATATCCGTGTTGTTGCTATCAAAAAATTGAATAATCGTATTCCTTAACCACTCTTTAGCTTTATTAGTATCAATTGCGCTCACAGGGGTATTTTCCTTAATTAATGTGCTATCTAAACTAGAAGAGGAAACTAAATTAAAGGATGATTTAGGAGTTTGTTGACAGGAAAGAATTGTCAGAGAAAGGAAGAAAAGCAATGTTCTCATAATATAAGTTTATAGTTTAAATATACTAAAAAGAAAGTTGTGAGAATAAAAAAACAGGTGCTTAATCTGTGTTAAGCACCTGTAATGTTAAAGATAGATAGATTCGAATATTTTTTAACCAATTTTGAAGGAAGTCATTGTTAATGACCCTCCAATAGCTTGATCGTTGAAAATGTCAATATTTTCGTTTTTCTCTTGTAATCCTAATGCGTATAGCATAGGAATATAATGCTCTGGAGTAGGGATGGCTAATTCAAACTCCTTGCCTTGTTTATGATATTCAATCAAAGGGTGGTGGTTTCCCTCGCGAATATAATTTTTCATGGTTTCGTCTGCGTATTTCGCCCAGTTGTAAGCATATCCCGCACTATTAAGATGTTGCCACGCTACCATACGTAGGTTGTGTACTATGTTTCCACTTCCTACTATCAATACGCCCTTGCTACGTAATGCTGTTAATTCTTTAGCCAAATTGTAATGATAAATAGGAGGTTGGGTATAGTCTATACTCATTTGTATCACAGGTACATCAGCGTCAGGATATAAATGTTTGATAACAGACCATGCTCCGTGATCTAGGCCCCATTTATCATCTAAGTGGACATCTGTGGAAGTAATAATTTCTTTAGTTAATTTTGCGAGTTCGGGACTTCCTGGTGCAGGATATTGTACATCAAATAGTTCCTGCGGGAATCCACCAAAATCATGAATTGTTTGAGGCATATCCATTGCGGTAACATAAGTGCCGCGTGTTTCCCAAGGCGCAGATACCACTAAAATAGCTTTAGGTTTTTCTATTTGTTTACCAATATTTCTAAATCCTTGAACAAATTCATTTTCCTCAATCGCATTCATTGGACTACCATGACCCAAGAAAAGGACAGGCATTTTACTGGTGTTTTCTAATTGAGTAGAAAAGTTGTGTAATTTACTAAGTTTATGAGCAGCACCGGATAGAGGAGCTGCTGCCGCAGCGGCTAAAAATTGTTTTCTATTTATTTCTTCTTGCATATAACTTCCTCAGTAGTTAATGCAAATTTCGATATAAATGAATAGTTGTAGGTATAACTTTTGGGAAAAAATGTTGTGATTTTAGGAAAGCAAGCTTTTAATCTCTTCTCGAAATTCTGACGGAGTTTGTCCAGATTTCTTCTTAAAGACATTAGTGAAATATGCTTTATCTTGATATCCAAGTTCAAAACCTATCTCAGCGATACTTTTATCGGTGCTGTACAAAAGTTTTTTCGCCTCAATAAGTTTACGTGTTTCTATAATCTCAGAAACTGGAAGATGTAAGATATGTCGAGTAATTGAATTTAAGGATTTACTACTCATAAATAATTTTTGTGCATAAAAATTTACGCCTTCAGGTCTTCTAAAATTCTCTTCCAATATCTGGAGAAATGTTTTGAAGGTTGTATTTTGATTATTTATGAGATTTTTATCGTCTACATATGTTTTTTTTCGTTCACTTTCTACAATAGTCAATAAGGCAGATAACAATTCTTTTATAATAGACAATTCGGGAGCCTTGCTGTTGTGTTCATCGTAAATAAGTTGACATAAAATATGAAGACGAGATGCAGCATTGTTGTCCGATAGTTGAAAATTGGCTTTGTCGTGATAATAATTATAAAGTTGAAAAGTGATTTCGGGAATAAATTCGCTTTTGAAACGTATTGCCCATCCTTCAAACTTATTATCTATTAGTTCAGGTTGTATTTTGTGAATTTTGCCTTTAGTCACAAATGCTACACACGGAGCATCTATTTGTTGGTTTTTGTAATCGATGAAATGACTTAATCTGCCCTTTAACACAATAATTAATTCTTCATAATCGTGTTGATGCGGATTATTTGGGTTATTAGTGATTTCTGACACTAAAAATTTGTCCACTTTGAAGATATTAAATAGTTCGTTCATATATAAAGATAGATTTTTGCGACTAATAAATCAAAAATTATCTATTGTTGTGAAATTTTGACATAAAATGATGTTTAATTTTCATAAATTTTGGTCTTAAATATCATTTTTAACATTTTTATTAACTGAAAAATGATAAAAAAATAATTTTTCTTTTGTTTTTATCAAATTTTTGCATTTACTTTGGTTTAGAATTGAAAATTAACCAAAAATAATATGCAAACTAATCAAAAAAAATCCCCAGCTCCACTAATTGTTATAGCAATTTTAGTGATTTTGTGTTTATTCTTCCCTGGAGTGCCCGATGCGAGTAAAACTTACGAGTATAATGTAGGTGATATTGCATGGATGTTAGCTTCTACGGGTTTAGTTTTGATCATGACACCTGGTTTAGCTTACTTTTATGGTGGTATGGTTAAGAAAAAGAATGTTATTTCTACCATGTTGCAGAGCTTTATCTGTATGGCTGTTGTAGCTGTATTATGGGTAGTATTCGGTTTCTCGCTTGTTTTCGGAGAATCTATTGGCGGTGTAATCGGAAATCCTACAACATTCTTTATGTTTAATGGTGTTGTAGATGGCGAACCTTGGCCAGGAGCTCCAACAATTCCATTTACATTATTTGCGATGTATCAGTTGAAATTCGCAATTATTACTCCAGCTCTTATCACTGGTGCTGTAGCTGAGCGCATTAAATTTACATCATACGTATTATTCATTTGTTTATTCTTCATCTTTATCTACGCTCCATTAGCGCATGCTACATGGCATCCAGATGGGTTGTTGTGTCAATTAGGAGTTTTAGACTTCGCAGGTGGTACTGTAGTACACATGTCCGCAGGTTTGACAGCTTTGGCAGCAGCAATTTACATGAAGCATGGTAAAGAATTTAAAGAACATACTCCAGCACGTATCACTTATGTATTATTAGGTACAGGCTTACTATGGTTCGGTTGGTATGGTTTCAATGCAGGGTCAGCTTTCGGTGCTTCACAATTAGCTGCTACAGCATTAGCAACCACTTCTACAGCATCAGGTGCTGCAGCATTAACTTACATTTTCTTCGATGCAGCTAAAGGTATTAAGCCATCAGCAATGGGAGTGTGTATCGGTGTGGTAGTAGGTCTTGTAGCAATTACACCAGCGGCTGGATTCGTAACGGTGCCTCATTCCTTGATTATAGGTGCTGTAGCTGCGGTTATCAGTAGATTATGTATCGCTTGGAGAACTAAATCAAACTTAGATGATACATTAGATGTATTCCCAAGTCACGGTGTTGGTGGTATGGTAGGTATGATTTTGACAGGTGTTTTCGCACATAGCTCAATCAACGGTGCTGTTTCTACAAACGGTTTATACTATGGTGAGACAGGTTTGTTCGTAGCACACTTAATTGGCTTGGTAGGTGCAATCGTATTTACATTAGTACTTGCTTTCATCTTATTAAAAGTAGTAGATACTATATCTCCAATTCGTGTGAAAGAAGAAGACGAAGAAATTGGTCTTGATATCTCACAACATGGTGAAAAATTATAATTAGAAATCTTAATTAAGTTATTAATATAGAATAAAGAATCCCTCCTTAATATTATCTAAATTATGTTTTACTCGGCCTTGGTTAGGGCCGAGTAATTTTTTTGCTATAAAAATAATCGTTGTAGTAGTTGGAGTTTGTAATTTTTGTACCTTTGCATCATCAATTCAAACTATGAGTGACGCTATAAAACACGAGTGTGGTATCGCACTGATCAGATTATTAAAACCCCTCTCATATTATCAAGAAAAATATGGTACGCCTTACTACGGAATCAACAAATTGTATCTTCTTATGGAGAAACAACATAACCGTGGTCAAGATGGTGCGGGTATTGCTACAATCAAATTTGATGTAAAACCTGGAAATAGGTACATCAGCCGCTATCGCGCAATGGGATCTACCGCTGTAGCCGATATTTTTGAGTACGTTCAGAAGAAATTTGCTGCCGTTCAAAAAGCTTATCCTGCCGAATCGAAAGATACCCAATGGTTGAAAGACAATGTTAGTTTTACAGGTGAAGTATTATTAGGGCACTTGCGCTATGGTACGCACGGTAAAAATAGTATTGAAAGTTGCCACCCTTTTCTTCGTCAAAATAATTGGATGACTAGAAATCTGGTGGTTGCTGGTAACTTCAACATGACTAATGTGGATGAATTATTGCAACAATTGTATGATCTTGGTCAACATCCTAAAGAACAAGCGGATACGGTTACCGTATTAGAGAAAATAGGTCACTTCTTAGACGATGAAAATCAAGAACTATTTGATCAATTCAAAAAAGAAGGCTACTCTAACGTAGAGATTTCTTCTCAAATCGCTAAAAATCTTGATGTAGCTAAGATTTTGACGCGATCAGCTAAGACATGGGATGGGGGGTATACTATCGCAGGTATTATGGGACATGGTGATGCCTTTGTTATGCGGGATCCATCTGGTATTCGTCCAGCGTTCTATTATCAAGATGATGAGGTGTTGGTGGTAGCTTCAGAACGTCCTGTAATTCAAACGGCATTTAATATTCCTTTGAAAGCAGTAAAAGAAATCAAACCTGGTCATGCGCTTATCGCGAAAAAAGATGGTACAGTAACGGAAGAGATGTTCAGACAACCGACTGAACAAAAATCTTGTTCGTTCGAACGTATCTATTTTTCTCGTGGATCAGACGCGGATATTTATCAAGAACGTAAACAATTGGGTAAATTATTATGCCCTCAAGTTTTAGAACTTATCAATAACGACATAAAAAACACCGTATTTTCATTTATTCCTAATACAGCTGAAGTTTCTTACTACGGGATGATGGAAGGAATGAATAAATATGTGCGTGATTATCAAAAAGAAGTTCTTTTGAATCGTGATGAAAAGATTTCTGACGAAGAATTAAACGAAATCTTAAGTTTACATCCTCGATTTGAGAAATTGAACATCAAAGATGCAAAGTTACGTACTTTCATTACACAGGATGCGGATCGTCAGGATATGGTGCAGCACGTATATGATACTACGTATGGTATTGTACGTGATCATGAAGATACTATTGTGGCTATCGACGACTCAATCGTGCGAGGTACGACATTGAAACAGTCTATTTTGACAATTTTAGATCGTCTTAATCCGAAAAAAATCATAATTGTTTCTTCTGCTCCGCAAATTAGATATCCAGATTGTTATGGTATTGATATGTCGCGTATGGGTGAGTTTGTGGCTTTTGAAGCGGCTATCAATTTATTGAAGAAAAATGGTATGTCGCATGTTATTGATGAGGTTTATCAAAAATGTTTAGCTTCAATTACATTACCAAAGGATGAAGTAGAAAATTATGTGAAAGCAATCTATGAGCCTTTTACGGATGAAGAAATTTCAAAAGAGATAGCACTTATAGTAAAACCACACAATCTCAAAGCTGATCTGGAAGTTATTTTCCAAACTTTAGATAATTTACATGTAGCATGTCCAAATCACAAAGGTGATTGGTATTTCTCGGGTGATTATCCTACTCCAGGTGGTAATAAAACTGTGAATAGAGCGTATATGAATTGGGTGGAAGGAAAGAATGTAAGAGCTTATTTCAGTAATTAATAAATCCTATATATTAAAATGAAAGCTAATCGAGTAATCGATTAGCTTTTTTTGTGATGAGTTTTCTTCGTTAAGATTATCGGACAGCTTCAATTGTATAGGTGAAGCTATCTGCTCGATAATAACCAATATTGTATTCAATGGGTTGGTTATTAATATCGTATACAAATCTTTTTCGTATTAATATGGGATCATTTGCCTTTATTTCTAATTTTTCAGCGATTAAGTCTCCAGCAAGCGAAGCAGATATTTCTTCTTTAGATGTTTTAGCGACAATATTAAAATCTTTTTCTAATATTTCATATAATGGACGATTAAAATTTTGCTGACACTCCATTGGGATAATCGGGTTGAAATAGGATATAAAATACACAAAGGGAAAGTCCGCATGACCTCGAACTCTTTCAAGTGTTAAGCATGAAGTGTTTTCATTTATTTGAAAAAAATTAGAAATTTCAGGTTTTGTTTTTTTTAAAGTAACGTGTAGTTCGTAATTTTTAATCTCTAGCCCTAGCATTTTCATTTCTTGTGAAAAACTAAGCCAGTTTTTTATCCCACCTAAAACACTTTTATTTGCTACCTTTGTTCCAACTCCTTTCTTACGTACCAACAATCCTTCGAATACCAATTTATTAATAGCTTGTCTAAGTGTGTTTCTTGATATCCCTAGTTTTTTGGATAGTTCTACTTCGTTAGGAAGTAGTTCACCGTTTTTATACTCCTCTTTTTTAATTAATTGTCTTAAAATGTTCTCCGCTTGAGAATGTAATGGAACGGGATTGTTGTGATCTATCTTTAAGTTCATACGTATGGGATGATTGAATGTTCAAAAATATGAAAAATTGTTTGCATTACTTAATTATATATTTATATTTGAACAAAGTTTATATGTTCATACATATTGTAACCAATTAATTTTTACATTATATATCTATGAGAATCCCGAATTATAATCGATTTCCAAGTACAATTGTTGATGCTGAAGCTTATGTTGGCTGGAATTCATTGCGTTTATTATTAGAGGAACTTATTCAAACAAACGGAAGTGTTGCTATTGAATTGTATCCTGGTGTAAATGAGTCTGCAGTAATTGATTTTTTAAAATCAATTAATCTTGGAGATGTAGTTGATGTACGTTCACTATACAAATATGAAAGTGAGATTAAAGCTATGACTGAAGTTTTTTTGACCGATGATGTTTTGTTCGGGTATATAAGTCCGTTGACTATAAACGATTATATTGATGGGCGTAAATTAAATCAATTTAAATCTATTAATAAAGAAGGTAGAAAATTAATCGTAGGGACAGGAGCTAGTGTTGTAGCGGACAAAGGAACACCTCTAGTGTATTTTGATCTAAGTCGTTGGGAGATTATTCAGCGATTTAGAAGAAATGAGACAGATGGTATCGGTGTTTTATCTAGAGATGAACCTTTTTCTTTTCAATATAAACGTGGATATTTTAATGATTGGAAAATTGCAGATAGATTAAAAGAAGACTGGTGCTGTACCGTTTGGAATGGCTAAACTCGGGCCGTCAACAAATGGATCATATGGAAATGCAAATGGATGGGAAGCTGTGGGATATGAAGATGGACACCAATCAATAGAAGGTTTTGCTTGTTTTCATGAATTCCAAATTGGAGGAGTAATGTTAATGCCAATAGTAGGTGAGTTAAAAACTAATCCAGGTTCATTAGACAAACCTGATGAGGGCTATAGATCGCCATTTAAAAAGGAAAATGAATATGCGACTTCTGGTTTTTATAAGGTAATGCTGGAGAAGTATAAAACCTCAGTTGAACTAACGGCTACGGATAGAGTAGGGTTTCAAAAATATATCTTTCCAAAATCAGATAGTTCATATGTATTATTTGACATAGGGAATAAATTGGGAGAAAGCGGTGAAGTTGTAGATGCTTATATAAAACAAGTTGATGAGACGACGATTGAAGGCTATGTCGTTACTAAGCCCGAGTATGTTAAGAAATATCAGCCTGAGGCAACTATAAAAATGTTTTTTTATACTAAAATTAATAAACCAGCTATAAGTGTAAATACGTTCTTTAGAGATAAAGCGATTACTAATGAAAGCAGTATACAAGGTGTTGGTGCATGTTTAGCAGTCAACTTCGAAACAGAAGAAAATGAAGAAGTCGTTGTCAAAATAGGTCAATCATATACCTCTATCGAGAATGCAAAAAACAACTATGAATATGAAGCACAAGATTTAAATTTCGAAGATGCCAAGGAGAAATCGTTAAATCGTTGGAATGAAATGCTAGGCCGATTAAAAGTTGAAGGTGGAGAATATAATGATCGAGTGAAGTTCTATACGGGATTATACCATGCGCTATTAGGCAGAGGACTAGTTAATGATGTAAACGGTGCTTACCCAAGGAATGATGGTGAAGTAGCATATATTAATTTAAAAAATAACAAGCCAGAGCATAATTATTACAACACGGATGCTATTTGGGGGGGATTTTGGAATTTAACACAATTGTGGGCTTTAGCATATCCAGAGTATTATTCAGATTGGGTAAAAAGTCAACTTTTAGTGTATCAAGAAACTGGTTGGCTAGGAGACGGAGTGGCTAATGGGAAATATGTATCAGGTGTTGGTACAAACTTCACAAGTTTGGCAATCGCATCAGCTTACAATGTAGGTATTAGAGATTTTGATTATAACTTAGGATATGAGGCATCATTTAAAAACGAAGTTCAAGGGCATAATAGACCAACTGGGGCTGGTAAATTGGATGTAGATGCTTTCGTAAAGAGAGGGTATTGTCCTTATATTCCTAGCGATGAGTATTTTATTACTAAGCAGGATGAAGGATCTGTATTTGGAGCTTCTCATACCATGGAATATTCTTTTAGTAGTTACGCTGTTGCGCAATTTGCTAAACATTTAAATAGGGAAGATGATTATATTAAACTGTCTAAATTAGCATGTAATTGGGAAAACCTATTTGATGCTGAAACTGAGCTTATAAGACCTAAGTTATTGGATGGGTCTTTCTTAAAGGATTTTGATCCAATGGCTCCATGGACTGGCTTCCAAGAAGGCAATGCGATTCAATATACATTCTATGTACCTCACGATCCAAAGAAATTGATTGAGAAAGTAGGTTATGACGTGTTCAATACGCGTCTTGATAGTATATTTATTGTTTCTCAAAAAAATGTATTTGGAGGTGGTACCACAGTAGATGCTTTCGCTGGTATTCATGCTGCGTATAATCATGGAAATCAACCAAATCTTCATATTTCATGGTTATTTAATTACTCTTGAAAACCTTACCTTACACAAAAATGGGTTCGTGCAATATGTAATGAATTCTATGGTGTAGATGGTTTACACGGATATGGATATGGTCAAGATGAAGATCAAGGACAATTAGGAGCTTGGTATGTAATGGCTAGTATGGGATTGTTCGATGTGGGAGGTTTGTCGGCTATTAATCCTACACTCCAATTAGCAAGTCCACTATTTGACCGTATAGAAATTCAGTTAAACAAAAACTATTACAAAGGTGATAAATTTGTTATTAACGTTGAGAACAACGCTGCAAATAATATGTATTTAGAGTCTATCTCTTTAAATGGAAATTCACAAAACTCTATTGCAATCCCTTTTTCTGCAATTGTTGATGGAGGCAATGTTGCTTTGAAATTGAGTGATAAGCCAAATAATAACTTAGTATTGTAATATATAATGTTTTACCTGAATAAAATGAAAGCTAATCGATTAATCGATTAGCTTTTTTTATATAATATTTGATAACTAAATTGTCTTTCTAACTCAAACTTAGAAGTTTGAGGTTTTGTTAGGTAATTAATCTTCGATTACCACATAATCATCTCCATCATAAAGCCATTCTTCGGTATGAATTGGGACGATTTCCAAATTTGTGATTTCTAAATCTTTAATCATATTCAAAATTTTTATTAATCAAATATAGAAAGTGATTGTTAGCTAGACGTTATTTAGATGTTAAGTTTTGATTACCTGTTTTTAGCTTAAAATCTTTCCATCCACGTAAAACCAAACGTTTTGAACCTGTTTGAAATTTGACTTTTCGTGATGTATTTGAACATTCATGTTGCTGTCCAAATAATGTGCTTTGAAGTCTACAGTATTCGTGGTGGCTTTAATTACTTCCAATTGCATCCATTTACTTTCTCTTGCCCAGGATTCAATGTCTTTTTTGTTTTGAAATCTACGCGTGCTAGGGTGAAAGGTATTATAAATAAAATCAATGTCATGAACGACAAAAGCAGCGTAACGAGCGCACATAAGTTGCTCTGCGGATTCAGCTTTTTTATAGTCTTGGTGTATGAGAGAACAGCATTCTTCATAAATTTTATTGCTACCACAGGGACATAATTGTTGTTGATTCATTGTCATAAAATTTCATGCAAACTTACATTTTCTTGTTCAAAAGCACATCCTGATATAAGAGTATATTTATAATAAAAATGTGACAAACTATTTTTACTAAAAATGCGTTCTACTATAAAAATCATACGATATGGCGTCATTGAAAAATGAAATTATTGGTTCTTGGAAGTTGCTATCTTACATAGAAATTCCAGTGGGGGGAGAGGAATATCTGTTTCCTTTGGGTAAGAATCCAAAAGGTATTTTAATATTCAGTCCAGATGGTTATATGTCGGTTCAAATTTCGGTCAAAAATCCTGTTAAATATAATACTGATGATAGATATTCCGTGACTGATGAATTGATAGCCTCGCGGGCTAAAGAATATATTGGTTTTACGGGAAAATATACGGTTGATAATGTGCTTTGTAATGTAATTTATCATATCGAAACTTCTTTAAATCCTAATTGGGAAGGATTAAAACAAGTTCGAAAAATGGATTTTGAAGCAGATATTTTATATCAGAAATCAGTAGAACCGATTATATCTAATGGACAAAAGGTACATGCATATATGACTTGGCAAAGGATTCAAAAAGAAATAGATGTAGAGCGAATAGGTGAGGAGTTAGAAGAGTCCTACTAAAAAAGAAAGGGTTGGTTTTAAACGAGGGCACTGAAAAAGTCCCCTTTTATATTGGGCCAAAAAAAAAGGAATGGAAAGTGCATTTTCTACTCCTTTTTTTGTATCTTAAATTAAGCTTTAACGGATATCAGGATGCTTTCTACCCAACAAAAAATACAGTTCAGTTCTTATTCAGGATTGTACGATATCATTGTTCCA
>NZ_JACOIJ010000032.1 GCF_014692495.1 Sphingobacterium litopenaei
ACATAAAACAAAATCATAATTTCCGCCGCTTTATGCTCCGCGGTAAAGATCTTGTGTCAATAGAATGGGGATTATTGGCAATTGCACAAAATTTAAGAAAGAAAGCGGCCTAAAAAGACCGCTTTTTTGATATTTTGAACTAAATATTGAAATATTATGAACTCTTTGCTCACAAGGTAGTCAAACCATGACGGATTCATTTAAAACTAAAAAAGCCGCCTCAATTATTTTGAGACGGCCTCTTTTTTTGTTATTATCAATTATCAATTATTCATTACTTATTAGCTTGCTTAAATTCCAGGAACTCTTTGTGAAGTCTTAATAATTTAAACGTCGAGCTCACCATTTCATTTGTTTCAAGTAAGATTGAGAAGTACAATCTGGTATTTCGTGGGCTTGATTCCGTTGTGCGAATATCCTGAATTTGACGATCCATCAAATTATTGATTGTAGTTTGAATTTTGTTCCGTTTTTTCATAACTAAGTCAATGTTGTTAAATTCAAAACGCTTGTACATGTTGTATATTTCAGCGTACCAATTTCCCAATTGATCTGCGACTAGATTTAAATCTTCACAGCGCGATTGTTTTAGAGGCTTGTGGTTGTTGTCCACATGATTATGCGTATTATTACTGATGATATACAGGTTCTCAATAATGTCTTGTAAATAACCTAATGAAATAATGTAATAACGACTGGATTTCGCAGAATTGTCATCTAGATTGCGGATAAAATTATACAAGTTGTCGTTCGTAGAATCCAAATCCTTATTGAGTTTCTTAATCAGCTTTTTGTTAATAGCTAAGGATGTTAAGTCATTTTTACAAACATTCTCAATAACTTCTTTATAGAATAAATTCGCTTTTGCAATGACTTCAGAGATTTGATTCGCACTTGCTTCAGTTACTTGTTGCATTGAACGAATATCTGATCTTTCTAATGAAAGTTTACGTTCAGCTTGCTCAGCTACTTTTTTCTTGTGGCTACGTGCATTTTGGAATAATAATAAAGCCAATACGATTAAGGCTACTACAAAACTTACAATACCACCTATTTTCAAGAAATAAGCAATGATAAATGCTCCCGTAAATGCACATGCTGCAGTAAAAAACCAGCCTCCGATAACATGGAATACACCTGATACACGGTATACCGCTGTTTCTCTATCCCAAGCTCTATCCGCAAATGCAGTCCCCATTGCCACCATAAAAGTGACGTAGGTAGTTGATAAAGGTAGTTTCAACGATGTCCCGACAGCAATCAAGCTGCTGGCCACCATTAGATTTACAGAAGCACGAACCATGTCGAACATGGGTTCTTCTTTGGATTGTTTGTGAACGTTGGTCGCTTTATCAAATCGGCTATCTAATCTGGCTTGCAGTGTTCTAGGCATGATAAAAGATATAGTATTGCCTAAATTCACAAAGCCACGAACAATCAATCTCGATAATGCATTGGGTTGAAATTTTTCAGAAGAAGAATCTTGGCTACTCAAGCTCATTTCCGTTTCGATAACCGTACGTGCTTTTTTAGAGGTCCATAGCGTGAAAATCATAACAATGCCGCTGGCAAACAAAATCCACATTGGTGCTAGAATATCTGAAGAGGCTAATTCAGACATCATATATGTGTTTGGATCAGCTCCTGCGGCTTTAAAAAATCCTATAGACTGTATTGCTGCGACAGGAACTCCAATAAAATTTACCAAGTCATTTCCTGCAAAGGACAAAGCTAGTCCAAAAGTTCCTACACCAATTATTACTTTAAGAATATTGATATTCAGTTTGGTAAGTATATAACTAAGTAGAGTAAATATTATGAATGAGCCAAATACTAACAAGATTTCATGTTCATTTATCCATGATTTTACATCCTTACTAATAAAAGTTACAGATTTCAGTCCTTTTATAATAATGAAATAGGCAATTAATGCCAATGCAATACCACCAAAGAATATCCCAAAACTTTTTAATCTTTTCTCAAATTGGAAAGTGAATACTACGCGAGATACATATTGAACTATCATTCCCAATGTGAAGGAAATAGCAACAGAAAGCAAAATACTTATAACAATTTCGGATGCTTTTTCTGTATTGATGTATTGTGAGAGTGTGCTCCAATCACCAGTAGTATTCATTATTTTATATAGAGCCAAGCATATCGCACTTCCTAATAGTTCGAATACAATAGATACGGTAGTTGAAGTAGGGAGACCAAAATAATTGAATACGTCCAGTAAAATAATATCGGTAATCATGACGGCGAGAAATATGACCATCACATCATTAAAACTGAACATACTAGGGACGTAGATACCACTCCTGGCGATTTCCATCATGCCACTAGAAAAAATAGCACCACATAATATCCCCGCGGAGGCAAGCATCATAATTACGCGGAAGGAAAGGGCTTTGGAGCCTATGCCCGAATTAAGGAAATTTACAGCATCATTGCTTACACCAACCATCAAATCGATGACTGCTAAGACTATGAGCGTAATAATAACTAAATAAAGATAATGTTCCATACATGTTAAGTTAACAATACAAAAGTATAACACTTATATTAACGAATTGTTAACTTAATATTAAGCATGGAACATTTGAATATCTTTATTTAAAGCAATTTAGAACAGATTCTGCCATCAAGCTGATTCCTGCTAAGGATGTATGTACCCCATCTGGAGCCCAATATTTGCCTTCAGCTTGTTTTTCTGCTTTATCGAAAATGCTTTGATAAGGAATAAAGACCGCTTTGTATTCAGTAGCAATCTCTCTTGCTACCTGTTGATATCCAGCAAACTCTGGATACCATGTTTCGTCTACATATTTCACACCTTTTACACCAAAAGGTTCTCCAATGATTAGTTTTACATTTGGTAAATGCTGTAATGTTAAGTCCAGCATTTTTTGATATTGTGATTTATATTCCGCTGCAGAACCTTGGTATTTACCATCCCGTTTGTGCCAGTAATCATTTACACCAATAAGTATACTCAATACATTTGGTTTGATATCCAAACAATCTGACTGCCATCTATCTATCAGCTGCGGAACTTTATGCCCGCTGATACCTCGGTTATAGATTTGCAAATTTTTGATAGCATGTTGGTGTAATAAGGTTCTGGCAGCGTGTGCAGCATAACCTTTGCCAAGAGCATCAATATCATTCGGTCCAAGTCTATCTCGGCTACGACCGTGATCTGTTATAGAATCTCCTTGAAAAAGAATAATATCGTTTTTGTGTAACTCAATTTTGCTCTCTTTAATAGCGAATGACTCCGCTTTAGCCAGATTGCTCCCAATAACTGTAGTACCTAGTGCAGCTAAGGATTGTTTAAGAAAACTTCTTCTGTCTTTCATAGATTAAGGTTTATAAACCCTAAAATATGCATATTAACAGAATTTATCAATTGCTATTTTTATGATGCGACAAGCTTCTTTTATTTCTTCTTCTGAAATTGTTAGGGGAGGAGCTACACGCAATGCGGTTTCACAGTGCAGATACCAATCGATCATAACTCCATGGTCCGCACAATATTTGCTGACATTATATACTTGATCAAAGTTTTCTACTTGCAAACACATCATTAGCCCTAAGCCACGGATCTCTTTTATTTTTGGATGCGCTAATTCCTGACGAAAAAGTTGGGCTTTACCAGCTACACCTTCCACTAATTGCTCTTCCAAAATAACATTTAATGAGGCTAAGGCAGCTGCACAAGAAACAGGATGTCCACCAAAAGTAGTAATATGTCCTAACATTGGATTCGCTTTAATGACGTCCATAATTTCTTTTGGAGCCACAAAAGCACCTAATGGCATACCACCACCAATTCCTTTCGCTAACATCAAAATATCTGGAACTATTCCAAAATGTTCGAAAGCGAAAAGCTTTCCAGTACGACCAAACCCAGTTTGAATTTCATCGAAAATTAATAACGCACCAACCTCCGTACATTTGCCACGAAGAGCTTGCATATATTTTGCGGAGGGGACACGCACGCCTGCTTCACCTTGGATAGCCTCTACTATAACTGCTGCTGTTTTTTCGGTGATAGCATCTAAATCAGTAACAGCATTGAATTCGATAAAATCAATTTCAGGAAGGAGAGGAGCGTAAGCTTCTTGATATTGAGTGCCTCCAATTAAACTCAAAGCACCTTGTGTACTACCGTGATACGCATTTTTCGCGGCGATGATTTGTCTTCTTCCAGTATGGCGTTTAGCGATTTTCATTGAACCTTCTACCGCCTCTGCACCTGAGTTAGTCAGATACACCGAGCCAAATGAAGAAGGAAGGTTTTCCAATAGTTTGGTAGCAAATTGCACCTGTGGAGCTTGTACAAACTCTCCATACACGGTTACGTGCAAATATTTTTCTAATTGGTCTTTTATCGCTTGAATCACTTTAGGATGGCGGTGACCAATATTACTGACATTAAAACCTGATACTAAGTCTAAATATTTTTGTCCTTCAGGTCCATAAAGATAAGAACCTTCGGCTTTTTCGATTTCGATAAGTCGTGGACTTTCTGAGGTTTGAGCTGTATTTTTTAAGAAAAGCTCTCTGTTACTAATCATAGTGCAAAGGTACAAAGGAAAATTTGCCCTGTAAAGTTGTATATTGAAGTTTACGGAAATCATAAGCTTCTATTCTTATGTAAGAATATTCATTCTTTACCTACTTAATTCAACATCATCAGTCTTTGTTTAAAAGAATGATGATTTGTGTTCATAGTGCCAGCCTAAGAAATACAATATATATGTTTTCAAAATACGAATTATGATATCGTCTTTAGGGTGGAAACACGCTATAAAAAAGGGTTTTTCTCCTCTTATAATTAACTATAAAACCAACTTTTTTTACAGAAAAAATGTTAATTATGAAAAAGTTAAAAATTTTTATCTCGTTTATATTTTCTGTTGCAGTAGTAACATCGTGCAATTTCTTTAATTCCAAAGATGACTACCAAAGTTTGGTTAAAAAAATAGAAATTAATCCAGAATATGAAATGCAACCTCCTATTGCAAAAAATATTTTTATTCAAAAATTGGAAAAACCTGACGGAAATGGCAATAATTTCAAATTCATTGCTGAATTTGAGAAAGAGAAAATAAAAGAGAAATATTAAGCAATAATGCTGGATGACGAAAAGGTTGTATTAAGAGACGATGGTAAAGGCGCTGATGAAGTGAGTGGTGATTTTAAATTTTCATTAAATATGAATGAAAATTTGGATGAATTTGTATCAGAACTAAATCAAAGGCAAAAGCTAAACTTATCAAACAAAGAAGTTGTTTCATTTCAAATTAGATCTATGAGGAATGTGAACATTGATACAATAAGACAGTTTGATAGCAAGCAGTTTTTAAATGGTAAGAATATTTTGATTCCAAATGATTTGTTTGATGCGCCAAGACTCTTAACAGACCAAACGAAAACATTAATGATTACAGATTTGGCTGTTGTTGAAGATGTTACAAGAACATTTAACCCATGTGCTTCAGTCGGAAATCCCAATGGAGCTTGGACGTTTGGTACCTTAATGAGGCAAATGGCGTCAGCCAACCCGGGCGCTATAGCATCTGATTTACAAGTCTCTGATTTTGTGAGAAATTGGATGAATACTTGGAAAACAGAACAGTCCGTCAATGGAGAAAATCTACCAGCAAGAAATACTATCCAAAATTTAATAACTGATTGGGAAAACAAAAGTTCTGTTTCTCCAGGCGGGATATTGAACATGAGATTTGCACCATTTAAATTAATCGCTATCGTAAATAGGCTTGATTTGAGAGGTAATTCAGGATACGGATTTAGTAATGCTGGTGAAGGTCGATTTGTATTTAATGCTTTGACTTCAACATGTAATTCGCAAGAATTTACTGTAATTTTCGAATACGGGATCAACAAAAAAAAACTGTAGCGAAGTGAAAGCATTCGCGCAGGAATGGAATAATTTAAATTCTATGACAATAGGTAGTGTTGCGTACAATTCTGCATTGGAAAATATAACTAATCAGTTTGTATTGTCAGGAACAAATACTTCTAAACCTAATCAAAACTCTATAAATCAAATAAGAACAAATGAAATTGCTTTGTCTTCCCCATGGGAGTTTAGAGAGTTTAATTTAAATGGCGATGGGGAACTTCAATTAGTAGATGCGAAGCAAGAACCTCAAGTAAAATATAATGGTTTTCATTCTAATGCTATAAGTCCCGCTGTAGATGTGGAAAAATTAGTAGCTTGGATTAATAATAATACGAGTTCTATTCTGAATAATAATTATGAGGTTCCACTAAATATTCCAGGCTCCACAACTCCTCTTGCTGGCGGTCATGCCTTATTTCCTACAAATAACGTAAATCAAATATGGAATGGGAGAGGAACTTCTGGAAATCAATTTATCAATAATGATGAAGCTAGACACATATTTTCTTTAAATACATGTAGTAGTTGTCATGGAGGTGAAACGAAAACAATATTTACACATATAAAACCGAGAAGTTTTGGTGCTGAAACCTCATTGTCGGGATTTCTTACAGGTATCACAGTAATTGATCCAGCAAATAGACCTATAGGAAGTCCTACTTCTAGAACTTTTAATGATTTACTGCGAAGAGAAGTTGATTTAGCGAATCTAATTGGAAATACTTGTATTAAAAGACCTGTTTTTGAATTGGCACATAAACTTATGTTCAAACCTATAAGAATGGTACATTAAATTATAGTTACTGATAGGTTCATAAAATATATATGGATACAAAAACTTGACATCTATAGATATGAACCATTCGCTTTTTCGATTTCTAAAAATCATGGAATTTCTGATGTTTGAGCAGTATTTTTAAAGAAAAGCTCTCTGTTACTAATCATAAGGGAAAAGTAAGAAGGAAAATTTAGAAGAAAAGTTTTACCTTGCTTTATATTGTTATTATGAGCTTAATTGAGCAAAAAATCGAAGAACAACTTAACAGTTTTGAATCCTTTGAAGCATTAGATCACCAAGGTGATATTAAATTAGAGGAATTTTGTAATCAAGGTAAAAATTATATTGAACGCTATACTTGGTGCGAAGGCGTGAATAATGCCTGGTTAGCTTATTATTTAGAGGGAATTTTTGCAATCAGTATATTTGAAGTTAGTTCTTCTAATCCGAATGTAGATAAATATATTTGGATTTTGACAGGAGACTTGCCACCCGCATATATTGATATAGAAAGTGCTTCTTTTCCTTTAGAAGTTTTATCAGCCTATATTGAGATTATGCAAGATTGGGTTGATACTGTAAAGGCAGATGGAAATGTTGAAGAATGTTATCCTGTTGAGGTGGAAGCTAATCTTGATCATGCGGATATGTTAGACTATAGATTGAAATTATTAAGAGAATATCTCGAGAATGAAGATGAGAGCGATTTGTAAATATTTTATAGTTTTTAGAAATCTCCTTACGATCTATCTGATATATTAAATGTCATTCCGACAAAAGAGGAATCTCAAATAAAAAACAATCAATTGTGCATAAAAAAGCCTCAATCAACGATTGAGGCTTCACTAAAATATCTAAAAGACTTTATTACTCCGCGATAATCAAGAAATAATTCTTTTTACCTTTTTGAGCAACTAAGTATTTGTTGTTGATTAAATCTGTAACAGTTACAGTTTGTTCGATATCGCCTAATTTTACTTTATTCAACGATACACCACCACCAGTCAACATTTTTTTCGCTTCACCTTTAGAGGCAAATACTTGAGTTTTTATGGCCAATAAATCCAAAATGTTTACACCAGCTTCTAATTCAGCTTTGCTAACAGTGAATTGAGGAACACCATCGAATACATCCAATACCGCATCGTGATCTAAACTCGCTAAGAATTCCAAAGAACCATTGCCGAATAAGAATTCCGAAGTTTTAACTGCTGTTTCATACGCTTCTTCAGAGTGTGTGCGTATAGTGATATCTTTCGCCAATGCTTTTTGAACCGCTCTCAAGTGAGGAGCAGCATCATGCTCAGCGATGATAGCATCGATTTCTTCTTTCGATTTTAACGTAAAGATCTTAATCCAGTTTTTTGCATCATCATCCGATGTGTTCAACCAGAATTGGTAATATTTGAAAGGCGATGTTTTCTTGGCATCCAACCAAACAGCTCCTGACTCCGTTTTACCGAATTTTTGTCCGTCTGCTTTTTTGATCAATTGCGTAGTCAATGCATAAGCCGTACCTTGATCCTGACGACGAATCATCTCCGAACCCGTTACGATATTACCCCATTGATCCGAACCACCCATCTGGATTTTACAGTTGTAGTGTTTCCACAAATAATAGAAATCATACCCTTGAATCAATTGATACGTAAACTCAGTGAACGATAAACCGTTATCACCTTCTAAGCGTTTCTTTACCGAATCCTTGGACATCATGTAGTTGACTGTAATCAACTTACCCACATCACGAATAAAATCCAAAAAGCTGAAATCTTTGAACCAGTCGTAGTTGTTTACCATTTTGGCATCGTTTTCACCTTCACCAAAATTTAAAAACTTCGCTAATTGATTTTTAAGACAAGCTACATTGTGTTGTAAAGTAGCCTCATCCAAAAGATTTCTCTCAGCAGACTTGAATGATGGGTCACCAATCATTCCTGTAGCACCTCCTACAAGGGCAACAGGTTTATGGCCTGCATTTTGAAAATGGATTAACGTCATGATTTGAGTCAAATGACCTACATGTAAAGAATCGCCAGTTGGGTCAAAACCGATATAGCCTGAAACTTTCTCTTTGTTCAGTAAATCTTCGGTACCCGGCATGATATCTTGAAGCATGCCTCTCCAACGTAATTCTTCTACAAAATTCATAAGTTTTTTGTTTGATTTTCAATTGTCTTATGGAATATCCGCAAAGGACATTTCATAACGATATGATTAATATAATTTAATTTAAGATTGCAAAGATAAGAGATTATGACGTATCTTACGAGTAATAATTGATAAATACGGTAGTTTGAATTTTTTGTCGCATTACTATTTCGAACGCTACGCTGCTTATTCAGAGCAAGTGCTAGGCAGTCTTTTGCCCGATTTGCTGAAGAATGTAGACAAAAGTTATTCTTTTCCGCTGAACAAACATGAAGCCTCTTTTCCTTATGGAATAAAGAGTGAGTCCATTACTGAGGGGTGGAAAAGACATATCGAAGTGGATAAACTGTTCCATAGCTCTGACTTTTTTTATCATCACACGCATCAATTACGCAAAGATATAGCAGAAAACATTTCTGACTTGCCTGTTAGAGCTTCTTTTCTTGCTCATATTAGCTTAGAATTATTGCTCGATCACAAATTAATTGCGAATAATTTATTATCTGTCGCAAGATTATACGAACATCTTGAGAATATTGATAGAAATAATTTAACGAAATACCTAAAATCTCTTGAAGTAGTCGATATCGATAGATTTTACAACTTTTATGATAAATTTGTCTCATCAAGATATATCTTTGACTACGCAAAAGTAGAGAATCTACCACACGCACTTTTCAATATCTGCAAACGCGTGTGGGATTTTTCACCTTCTGCTCATCACTTTGAGGTACTTGCCCATCAATTGGATAATTACCAGCGTGAACAGTTGAGAGATTACAGTGAAATATTTACGTATATCTCACAACAATTAGATAAATGATTGAAAAACCAAAATACTATTACATATGAAGAATCAGCTTTTCAAAAAGAAAAGTGTACATTTGATACGTTAGATTTTTGATATGTTGGTTTATGTTGTGAAAATGCTTTTTTCAACGTATTCACCAAGTTTTACCCTGTAAATGTTATAAATCAATTTTGTTTGACTTGACCGATTAACAAAAAAAGATTTACGAATAATTTACAACACACCTGATGGCGACAGTTAATGCGGTTGTGCTAAAGCACCACAAAAAAGAAAATGGAACATGGAATGTAAAGATTTCCTTAAGCCATAATAGTAATACAAAATATATAGAAACCTCTGCTTTTGTAACGAAGTCCTCCTTGGACACGAAGGGAAAATTGAAGAAGTCTTTTATTGAACAAAATTTCGCAAAAGTGTTATCTGATTACCGAGATAAGATCACTTCTCTAGGTTCTCGCATAAAATATATGTCTTGTGGGGATATCAAGGATTATCTCTTAGGTAGCGAAAGAAGGGATGAACAAATTGATGTCATACGAGTTATTGATTTAAAAGTTGCTGAGCTTCTTGATCAGGATAGAAAATCTACAGCTGATATTTACGCAGCGTTAGGATCACACTTGAAATCTTTCGCCGGCACAAGTAGTATTTCTGTGATCTCCATATCTCCAGACTTTGTTTACAAATTTGATCAGTACTTGAGAAAAATAGTACAAATGAGTAGCCTGCGAACTTACATGAGTAAATTTAACACCTTGTTTGTGGAGATGCGAAAACGTTATAATAATCCATCGATTGACTTTTTTCCAATTCCGTATAACCCAATGGAAAATTATACTCTTCCAACTCCAACCCCTAAAATGCGTCGTAATTTATCATTGGATCGTATACAACAAATAATAAACTATAAGCCCCAATATCTTTCAGAATATACTGCTAAAGATATGTTTCTTTTGTCCCTAATGCTTTGCGGAATGAATTCAAAAGATATATTCACCTACATTTCAAGTGCATGTATTGGTAATGAATTGGAATACAGAAGAAGCAAGGTTCTTAATCGTAAAGATGGAGGTCTTATAAGTATTTGTATCCCAGATATAGCTAAACCCATAATTGAAAAATACGGAGGAGTAATTCAATCTAGATTTAAAGATAATAGAATTTTTAATCACCAATTGGGAACCGCCTGGGCAGCGATTAGTAAGAAATTAGGTTTTAAATGCAGCATGTATTACGCCCGCCATTCATTTGCCAATATTGCAAGACAGGTTTGTAAATTTAGTAAAGAAGATGTTGCGTTAGCTTTAAACCATAAAAGTGGCAATGATATTACGGATGTATATATTGAGCCGGATTGGTCTGTTGTACATAAAGTACAAAAAGCAGTTATAGAGGAAGTGTTTTTTAAAGGTGGTTCTAATTAATGACCACCTTTATTATCAATTGCATCTAGCAGTTTTTTTAAAGTGTCTTCCAATTTCAAGATCCTATTTTCAAGATCAGAAATTCTATAAGCATAGGTTTGTTCTTTAGAGTGGGCGCGGGCAGTATGAGCGATATCTTCAATGTTCATACCTAATTCAGCAAGCTTTTTGGTAACAATACCGCTTGGCCCAAAATGTCCGTTTTCTAATCTGGAGACGGTAGGGTAGGATATTCCTATTTTCTGAGCCAACTCATTACTGGTCCATCCTTTGCTTAATCGGAAACTCTTAATAAGCTCTCCTACTTCTTTATAATTTTGTGTACTCATATTTTACGCGTATGTGTCCAGGGACTTCGCTTGACTTGCGATCTATGGTTAATTTTAAATGAAGTTCGTCAGTCAAGGCTTCATCTATTATCATTTCTACTTTATAAAGTAACTCCCAATCTGCTGGGAATAATAAAATATTTATTAATCCAGTTCCATCGTCCCAGTTGCCAAGGTGTGTCAATTCGATTCTGTGACCTTCTCTCTTCCCTGGTTTAGTTTTTGGGTATATGCCATTTTTCATGGGTGGGATAAGGTGTTTTTGAAGATGGTTAATAATCTCCCAAACTTCGGAGGAATTATTCTTTCTTTCAATCAATAACCCATCCTGTCCGATATCCCAGGTAATGTCCATTTATTCAAGGATTCTTTTTATTACATTATAGATCTCTAAAATATCATCCATATTAACGCTGTAATCGGGATACTTGTTTTTATCAGGGTTGAGGCTATGTAATATAATTTCACCTGTTTCAAGATTTTGTGAAGCAATTTGTTTTACAACTATGCCTTCCGTTCTATGAACAAAAACGTAATTTGGCCATTTATGGCTGTGTAATTTACTAGTCCAATGCTCACGTTTTATTTCACGACATAAGAGAACGGTACCGTCAGGAATAGCATCCTTAATACTTCCGTTGTCCATAGAGTCTCCACTAGTTTCGAAGTGTCTATATTTTCCTCTTGCATATTTGTCAACGGTAGTAGTGTATTTGGGTAGCATATCAATATATTCTTGGTCTTGATAACCTGTCAAATATCCTGCTTGAGCATGGACGGGAACCAGCTCAGTTGTTAAAAGGTAAAATCCAGGGCTTATCTCTTTAATTGGTGTAGTTTGGTCATCTTCAATGTATTCTCCTAAATCCCTCGCATTTGAATTTGATCTAGTTGGAAAAATGAAATCATAATCTTCCTTTGTTGCATTAATAGCATCTAAGATTGCTCTTGCTCTCGAAAGATCATCTTCTTTATAGAAGTCTTCATTTTTTAGAAGGTTAATAAGGGTGTTTCTCCCAAATCCAACATATAACGGATTAGATTTATCCGTAATTGTTTCCTGTTTAACATCAAGCTTTTTCATCAAGCGCTTGATATAATTTCCTTTATGTAACATTTCTTCGTGTGTGTAAAATGCATGTTTAAAACATTTTAAACAAAATATTTAAAATATTTAAACTTTTTTAGGTTAAAAAGTTTGTAATGTTTGAAATGTTTATATTTGTTTTGTCAAGTCAAACAAATATAAACATTTCAAACAATGTATGTGCCAATTTCAATGAATTAAACAAAATAAAACAAAATAAACATGGTAGAAATTACATCAGAAATCCAAACACCGTCTTTAAAATTCCTATTGGATAAGATGAATGTCGGTGATTCTTTCCCTGTTGATAATGGTACTAAAAAACAGTAAGACATGCTGTGTGGAGATATTTTCATAAAGAAGTTAATGGAGTTCCTATTAGCGAACGTGTTTTTACTGTCCGAAGAGATCCTAAAGATGACAAAAATTTTAGATGCTGGAGGGATAAATAACTATGCAGATAGATTACAAATTAGCGGCAATGCTAGGCAAAGCCGCTGAAATTGGAGCAATAAAAGCATTGACACATGTAGGTCATTTAAAACCTTATATATCAATGTCCGAAGCTGGACGGAGAGCTGGCAAAACTCAAGTAAAAAAATGGATGGATTCAGGGCAATTGAAATTTGAGCAAAGCGACTCTTTTAGGACCATAAGAATAGATAGGGTTTCCTTTGAATCATTAAACTCAGGTGTTGAACTTATAAAGCATATCGATATAAATGGAAACTGAAAAAATCCGCGGCATTATACTCGAAATGGTGCAATATCTTAATGATTCTCTTCATGAACTAGCAGGACAAACTGTTGAAATGGTGAACTGGGAGGATTATAGGAAGGGTTAATTAAGTCATTTTAGAAAGCGTTTACAATTAAGTATTTTTGAATAATCGCAAAAACAAATCGGTGTAAAATACATAAAGTCTAAAAACACCATGACAAATTTTTACAATTTTTACCATTACACAAAAGTATACCTAGGCCAAGAGCGTACAGTTATTTACAAACGTAATAACGGTATCTCAAGCATTGTTACTTTTGTGGTAACCGAGTTGTCTAAAATAGACAATAATGGAGTTAGGCTCGCGTTTTTAGAGCCAAAAATCGATTAACAAGTAAAAGCCTAGACCAATAATCTAGGCTTTATTGTGATTTGAAATGTAACTCCAGGTTACTAGAATTGTTATTGCTTAATTTTAATATTACGAGTTTATTTTTAGTCAATTCTAGTACATTGTATGTTCGTTTTTCTATAATTGATAATGCATTGTAATTAAAGTTAGCATCAAGAACTTTGTTGTCGGATGATAACCAATATTTAGCTGATACATAAAATGGTGTTCTCTTATAATATCCGTTTCTATCCCCAAAGACATCCTCTCCTTTGTCAGATTTTACTCTTAAACTATCTTTTGAAAATGTATAGGTTGTATTAAAATCATCCTTTTGAATAGATTGGTTCGCGCTATTATTGTTATACACCGTATATTCAAGATCCCATGTTTTTAGTAGATTGCTGCTATTAAATACATCACTTTCCTCATTAGACTTGGTGCATGATGTTATAAATAATGTTATTGCAAAAAGAAATATTGCGCTTTTCATAAAATTGTAAAATTATTTAAATGTCTTAATCCATAGCCTAACCATCTAGGCTTTCTGCTATAAAATATCTTTTAATGAGGGTGCAGGGGGAGTATAAAGAACTTCTATTTCACTATTTTTTATAATAGAAGCTTTAATAGAAAAATCTTTTAAATTCCAGGAGAAAAAAGATTTATCGTTATAATAAGTGGATGGGCCGTATTTACTTACAATTTTGGCAACCATTTTTTCTAAAGCTATTTTTGTGTTATTCCCAAACCTATCCCATTCTGGAGAAGAAAATCTATATAAGAAAGATATTAATTTATTTTTATCATTAAAAGAATAGAAAAGACGGCATTTCATATCTTCAATATCTAAATTGTAAATTAGATTAGATCCATAATCACTTTCAAGTTTAGATTCTTCTATTTTCCGAACTTGTTCCTTACTCATTCCCCAAGTTGTATTTCTAAATTGAGAAAATGAAGTTTGTGATAGAAATAAAAAAGCCATTATTAGTAGTAGATTTTTCATTTTGGTTATAATTAGTTTTATAAATATAATCAATATTTACAATAAATGCCTACTCTTCATGGGGTAGGCTTTTTACTTTGTACTTTGCGCTATAAACTTCCCAATATTATATCCAAAGGAATAACATGCAGCAATGAAAAGTACAATTGCACCAATTATTATATATTTCTCCTTTTTTCCCATGAATCAAAAATAAAAAACCTACCCAAATAAATGAGTAGGTTATCCTTTATTAAATTATGAAAAATCACCTATGTGATATATAAACGTTAAATAGATTATTTTATTACATAGTGTTGTTAAAAACCTTTTCAATAAAATTTTGTTTAAATCATACGATAAATCGAATAAAGTAATTGGAAGAGTCTATCTGTAATGGGTAGACTTTTCCTTATTGAAGTCTTAAAATCACACCCATATTTTTAATCGAATAAACTTTAGCCTACTCTTTATCGGGTAGGCTTCTTCCTGCTCCAGCAGTCAAATATTTATTATGAACAAATCTAGTATAGAACCAGGATAGATCGTGAAGTTCTTTATCATTGGTTGCGTAGGACTCGAATTCTTTCCGCGATAGATGCATTACCTCAAGGCTTAAAGCGTCCAAAGCATCATCACGTAGAGTACGGGCTTGTAAGTTATTGATTGGATCTTTACACTCGTTGAGCACTACTCGTATTTTATCTATCCATTCTATCATAGAATAAAGATAAGGAAAAAGCCTAACGGTTAGGTTAGGCTTGTACTAATGTCATTAACACCCGTAATTTTTTGTTTATTAAATTCTTAGTAGATCATTTTACTCTCTTAAATTCAAGAGTGCTTATATAGGTGCTGTTTTTTGATTTAATTTTGAGTGAGCTTTTATTTAATTTTATTATATCAAAATGATATAACAAAACATCTTCATAGTTGATGCTCAATGTTTTCCCATCATTAGACAATGTGTAATCGCTTTGTATTGTAGCATTTCTGTCCCATCCCACAAGGGCGCTCCCATATCTTCCAAGTAATTCTATTCCTCTAATCCCTACACTATTCGATCCAAAATTAAAAGATCGCTCTTTTATTTCACCAATGAAAGTATCGTCATGAGCAGGAGATATCAATTCCCATTTTCCTAAAATCGGTTCTTCGGGATTAAAATCTACTTCTTCTATTTCACTTTTCGAGCATGAAAATAAGGTAATTAAGATAAGAATGGAGCCGATTATATTTTTCATAGAGTTTATAATTTAGTTAATATAAAAGTAATAAAAAAATATTTCGTTTTGGAAGATTTGGTGAAATGGAGGGATGATGAGCTTTCACAATTGAAAAAGCCTAACGGTTAGGTTAGGCTTTGTTGGCTTTCTCATGCTCTTGGATAATGTTTCTTTTGAAAAGTAGTTCCGTTATATGTTTTGGAAGCTAGTTCAAAAAACTTGTGACTATCCTCATTTCGTCTAGCTGCTTCCCATTTATATCGAGCTTTTAGATATTTGAGATCTTGATCGTTATGATCATCGGGAAGGAATTTTTCTATAAAATCAGCTTCAGTCATGGTGTGATTACGCATATTTAAATGTTGGTGGCAATGCTAACGAACAATCGTGCTAAGATTATATGACATTATAAGCAAATGGAAAGCAATTAAAAAAGTCGAAACGTAAAGCAAAGCTTGAAGATTTTATAACGTGATGTTACACCTTGAACAATTTATCGCTTTGAGAAAGAGATAAAATTTCGTATTTGCTTACATCAATATTAGCAGGAATTTTATCTCTCAAAATAGGTACTATATATTGTCCATTAAGATTTTCGGCAACTTCAACCAAAGTATTTAATTGGTTATCGTGTATATTTTCTAATTGGTCGTGAAGAATAAAATGTAAACATTTTATATCCAAATCATCGGCAAATTGAATATACGCAAAATCGAAAGCAGCAATTTGCCCCTTTTTCTTTCCTGTACTTGGATTTCCCTCTATGTTGGTTACATTTAGGTCGTAACCTGCATTTGTTTGTGTAGGTGTAAGGATATAATTCTCATCATAAAGTATTTCAGACATTTTTGTAAAATACTTATTAAATTGAGTAACCCTGTTTTTTATCAAATCATCATTTGAAGTTATTTCTTCATTGATAAGTTGTAAATCACCTTCAATCCTTTTAATATTTTCATCAGAAGCCTCCCAAAGACGTCTTTGTTCCTCTAAATTCCCCTTACGTTCGTATTGTTTATTCAACTCGCCAACGATAATTTCCAAATCTTCCGCTACTCCCGTTTTTTGTAATTTAGCTGTTAAATCATCTTCTTGTTTGCGGTAACGCAATAATTCAGCATTCAGCGATTTTATTTTTTTTTCTAATTCAGGTAATTCGTTTGTTATGTATTTGATTTTTTCCGAAATCAAATCATTGTGAAACTTCAAAGTTTCTTCAAAAGAAACCTGAATATTTGCAATTAAAGCATTAGCGCGATTATATAAATTTCTTATCTGCTCTGTATCAACATTGGTATATTCCTTTTCTAAATCAGTCTTGCTCTCAATAATCAAATCTTTTCTTGTTTCCAATCGGCTGATTTCAGCAGAAACACGGTTTAGGGCAAATTTAACTTGGTTAAGCTGCTCAATCTCTGCATTAAAATTCTCATTCAGATTGAAAGTACTTTTTTGCTTTTCAAGTTCCTCTATTTTGCCATTATGAAAAGCTAATTTTTGCTCAATTAAAGCAAGTTCACCGTCCTTTTGTAATCTTCTTCTGAAACTAATCTCTCTTTTTTGTTCATCTCTTAATTTATTCTTTTCAGCAGATTTATCGGTATTTACACCCAACCAAAACAAAAAAAGTGCTTCGTACTCTTCTTTCTTTACAAAACTACCAAGTACACGAACGATTTTATCCATTCGGTCTTTATCTATACGGATATTTTTGGATATAATCTGTCTAAAAGTGGGTTTATCTACCTTTGTTTTAAAGATGAGTTTTTTTAATTCAGTATCAAATTTCTTATCATCGGTATAATTCTCGCCATTGATTTTTTGAACTTTTTTAGTACGTTTCAAGAAATTACGTTCAATGATGATGCTTTCAGAATTATCATCATTAAGGTCTTCAACTAACTCAATCGTTATTAAAACTTCATTGTCAATCAAGAAGTTTTCAATAGTCGTATTAGGTTGATTAGAAAATTCAGTGTCTTTATATATGCTTTCTCCTTTAGAACCCAAACAATAATCAATTAACCTTAATACAGTGGTTTTACCGACATTATTTCCTGTTGTTTGTTGGTTTTGAATTTCGGGAGTTTCGTCCACAATAAGGTTAAGCCCTTTTTTAAAAGAGATTTCTCGGATAACTCCAGCCTTTCCTTTTATGTTTAAACGCTTTAAAAACATTTTACCAAAAATCCTTTTTTACCAATTTTAATAACTCCCAAAATAAACAACCAATCAAGTATTAACGAAAACAAGTTGATAGAAATATTGTGATTTTTACTTAAACTACTGTATAGCTCAAAGTAATCAAACTCTGTTTTATTTGAGTTGGTTAAAATTTCAATAGTTTTTCCACCCAAATAATACAAATCTCGTTCAGGATTTATGTTTTTATTTACTATCATTTTGTGGTGGTTCTTCTAAAATACTACATCTCATAAACGCATCTACCAAAATTATATACAAGCTAATTTCAATCGCTTCAATTGGTAAATCAGAACTTTTATTGCTACTGTTTTCAATTATTTTCCAAAGTTTTGTTTGTACACTTTCAATGATGTTATCTGCGTTTACCTTTATTTGCTCAATATCATTATTGTATTTTCCCTTTTCTACAAGATAGGCATTTTTTATGTTGTGTAAAACAAACTCCTTTCTTGTTGAGCCTTGTTTTTCTATCTCTTCGTAAATTTTATTTAGCCGACCTTGATAAACTTTATATTCTTCAATGATAGGTCTAAATCGTATTACATTATTGTATTGGATTTTATTTTCGGGGTCAGGTGCTGACATGGGTTCGGTTACACTTTGACTATCAAAAATTTTACTTCCTAATTCGCCAATTATGATATTAAGAACAGACGGATTTTTAGTGATAACATCTTGACCAACGAGACCTTGCAAAAACTTTGCCTCGTGCTGTCTTTTCATATCTCTTAAAACAGCTACGGTATATTTCTTAACATCATCAGTAATTTTATGATGATTAGGACACAGTAAAATCAAATTATCGAAACTTCTTCGATAGTCATCATCAGAGTTTGGATTATATCGTTGCCCACCTTGCTCAGCAGCTTCAATATGACAAATATTGGAAATATTAGGCTGACCATTATGGTCAAAAATAGATTGACTACAATCAGGAAACGCACATTGATTTCCAGACAATGCGTACAATTTCTTAATTGTTAATTCAGTTATTACCCTTGCTTTCCCTTTTGCCATTTACTAATATAAAGTTGCTTTATTTTAGAGTATTTTACACCAAATACCGACACAAAACTACCATAAAAATTTGAGATGAAAAAGAACGTATAACGAAAAAAGCACTGCCACCAACAAGGGTTTTGCAAAAGAGCGGGTTAAGTCTAAACTTCAACTTTTATGCTTTCTATCCGCAAAAACCATTGTTTATTTGCTTAAAAAGAGTAAATTAGCAAAAAAAATGGTTTTGCTAACTGTAGTACTGAACTTTAGTTCTTTCTGTTCCGCTCCTTCGCAAAGCCCCAAAAAGTTATCACTCATTTCATTAATAACTGATGGCAATACCACCAGCTCATTATTTATCCTATCATTCACATTGAGAAACGTAGAAATAGAGCTGTATATCCTTTCTACTTCTATTGCATCCATTCTCTTAGCAAAGGCTACTTCTTCAATGGTGAAGCCGTAGCCGTCTATTAGTTCTACTATGTGGATTGAGTCGGTCATAATATATCCAGATAAATAGGTTTAAATTCTGCATTTATATGGGAGTGATTTTTGATTAATTCTGCAGTTCTATTTCGATCCCTGTTTGCTAAATCTTTGATTCCCCAAAACCAATGCACATAGACATCAGAAGTAATTACTCTTTGCTGAACCTCATCCAATTGCGAAAAAAGTGCATGATTAGAAACATCACTTCGTATTTGGTCCTTTTGCTCTGTGCCTTTCATAACTCTAACTTTATCTGTTTACAAGGTTTGTTTAATTCTTCTTCTTGCTTAATCGCTTCTAATTTCCTTTTTGCAAGAGCGATTTCTTCTAGCTTTTCCTCAGTTGTTAAATCAAACTCACTGAGGAATGCTATTATTTGGTTTGCTTGTTCGGTGGGGGTCATGGTTTAAAATATTTCCACAAAAACTTTTTAAATATTCATTTGTTAAAATTGCCTTAACCTTGATGATATATTTTTACATCAATTAATACTTGATATATGAGAGCAACATTTAACACAATCAAAATACTTACAGTAATTATTTTGATTCTTGCATTGTCAGCAGTGTATTTGCTTTATTTGAATTTGTAGTTTGATTTTCCATTACTTAGTTTCTCCTTTCAGTTCAAAATTCATCCCCTCTAACTCTACTATCTGTACAGTAATGGAGGGTGGTAGGTAATTTCTCATTCCGTAATATTTGGATTGATTAATGATTCGATTTCGTCCTCCAAGTTTTGCGCATCAGTTGTGTAGTCGTCAAACTCACTACCTATAGTGCAGTCAGGATGTACAGATATTGAGCGTCTCAGTTTGCCAATCATTGACTTAGCTTCCTTCAACATCTCCACCAGCTCTGTATTTTTCTCTCTCAATACCATTATCTCGGTTAATAGGGTGTTTTCCATCTTCTTTCTATTTAAGCCCTTTTGAGCATTGATTGATACCTATGTTTTAAAATCCATTCTCGACGTATCTGTTCGTCAGAACGGCTATCTCTAGCTTTTACAGCAATTACTACCTTGCTATTAATCTGTACCATTCTGTCCTCACTTACAACACGGCTAGCCATTACACGCTCTCCTCGTTGTAATTTTGCAATACCCTTCTCTAGGTTTGCTAATCTTTCAAATTGTGTAGGTTTCATGGCAGTACCTCCAAGTTAGAAATAAGTGAAACGAATTGCTTAAGCTTATCGAGAGTATCTATACGAGCAAGAAGCTCCTCACGTTTGCGTACTAGATATACCTCGCTATAATTAACGATGCATAATTCCCCAATCTGAGTATCGATTTGATGGTAAGGCTTATTATTCCATCCCCAGCAAAAGCCCATAAAATCAAAACCGAGTTCGATAAGGCTTTCGTGAGAGAATAGGAGAGTAGATGGCGCTAATGGAGCACCAGTACTTTGGGTGTTTGTGTTTATCGTTCTTGTGTTCATGTGATATAAGTTTAATTGTCAAGTCAAACAAATATCACAACTACTCAAAATTGATATGTTGATACAAACATAAAAACATCTATTGATATATCAAAATTGATATGCAATAAAATTTAATATTTTTTAGACATTTGTTTACAACGTCAAGTCAAGACGGGCTTTTAAAAAAAAGATTTACAAATATTTTACATCGATCGAATAGGTGACAGTATAACTATTTGATAATTAACTTTATTATATGAAGAATCAGCTTTTCAAAAAGAAAAGTGTTGACCAAATATTACTAGATTCCGAGACCAAAGGAAGTGGATTGGCTAAAATTTTAGGGGTTCGCGATTTAGTATCATTAGGTATTGCAGCCATTGTAGGTGCGGGAATTTTTAGTACCATCGGGTTAGCAGCTTTCAATGGTGGTCCAGCCGTATCCATGTTATTTGTCTTTGTCGCTTTTGCCTGTGTTTTCACCGCTTTATCATACGCTCAATTTGCAAGTACAGTACCTGTTTCAGGATCTGCTTATACTTACGCGTATGTCGCATTTGGAGAATTGTTTGCTTGGATCATTGGCTGGGCGTTAGTGTTGGAATATGCGGTATCCAATATGGTTGTAGCAATTTCATGGTCGCAGTATTTTGTATCTATGTGCGAAGGTTTTGGATTTCATATCCCCAAATGGCTGACTATGGCTCCGGGATATGCTATTGAAGCCCATGCCAAGATGTTGGAAGTCGGTGCCGACAATTTAACAGGGATAGACAAAATTGCTTTGCAAGCCTACGAAACAGCGCCTCGTATTGGAGATATTCCTGTAGTATTTGACTTGCCAGCCGGAATAATTACGGTATTGGTAACTTGGTTAGTATATATCGGAATTAAAGAATCTCAACGTGCCAGCAATATTATGGTCATGATCAAGATAGGGATTATTATCGCGGTAATTGTTGGGGGTATTTTCTATGTCAAACCAGAAAACTGGACGCCTTTTGCACCTAATGGATTAACAGGGGTGATGAGTGGGGTAGCAGCTGTATTCTTTGCTTTTATTGGTTTTGACTCCATCTCTACTACTGCCGAAGAGTGTAAAAATCCTCAGCGCGATTTGCCAAAAGCGATGATTTACTGTTTGGTTATCTGTGCGGTGCTATACGTTTTAATTACTTTGGTATTAACTGGTATGGTTAATTACACGGAATTGAATGTAAAAGATCCCTTAGCGTATGTATTTGAATATGTAGGCTTTGATCATATGGCTGGGATTATCTCTGTAACATCAGTAATTGCGATTACAAGTGCGTTATTGGTATTCCAATTAGCACAACCACGCATTTGGATGACGATGAGCCGTGATGGTCTTTTATGGAAGAAATTTGCTACAATTCATCCAAAATACAAGACACCTTCCTTTGCAACTATTGTAACAGGTTTTGTAGTAGCCATTCCAGCTTTATTTTTTAAGATGGATTTCTTCGTAGATTTAACTTCCGTAGGAACTTTCTTCGCGTTTATTTTAGTATGTGCTGGTGTGCTATATATGGATAAATCAGGTCTTTCTGCAAAATCTAAATTTAGAGTTCCTTATATCAACGGTAAGTATTTAGTTGGTATTGGTTTTGTGATCGGGCTAATCTTGATGTATATTTATGGACAGGATAGTCTGGCAGAATGGAAAACATTAGGTGCGGGAAAAGTGATCTTGCACAAATCATTAGTGTTGATTTTCTGGCTGACTTGGCTTACATTGAGTATTTTAGCATTTAAACACAATTTTTCGTTGTTACCTGTTATTGGGATTTTGATCAATCTTTATTTGATGTCAGAACTTGGCGCTAGCAACTGGATCATCTTTATATTGTGGTTGATAGCAGGTTTAGTGATTTATTTCCTTTATGGTTATAAAAACTCAAAAGTGCGTACGCATGAATAGTGAAATATAATATATCAGAAAAGCCACTTCATTGAAGTGGCTTTCTTGTTTAATAAAGGTGTAAAAATGATGAAGGTATTTTTATTTGTTAATTTACCCTTTTGATTTCTCACGTCTCACTTCTTATTTCTTACTTCCCTTAATGTATCCTATGCATTTGAATATTTTCTGTGTTTGGAATATTTAATGGGACACGTTCCAACGTCACAAAGCTGCTATCCAACCCAAAACCTTTTTCCTCACTCAAACTGAAGCGTCTTAACATGCGGTAAATTTCCATGATTATACGGTTTGGCCAACTTAAATCTGTCGTCTTTGTGAACACTTTCTCTAAGACCACAAAGTTAAAATCCCCAGGTATATTGTGTTTTTTCAACGTGTCGTACTGACTGATAATATCCACTTCCTTGTTTTTGACCATTTCTTCGACCACCTTACGGAATAACAAACTAATACGTTGTTCTTCGCGGAAACCTAATTTAAAATCAATGCGAATAAGTTTACCTGGAATCAATTGTTCTACGACATATTCACGTCCATGAGGCGCATCGGTCACATCCACGTGTACAAACCAATACACATCTGCACGCTTAGGTTTTTTGTTGATAATAGAATACATGATTTTTGCTTCTATTTCACGTTTGTTGTTGGCACTAGTCAAATAAACCAATTGTGATGCAAAGGTAGGCACTGAAGTGTCTCTGCTCAATTCTTCTATTATAGAATAATAATCTTGAATATGCACAAAACGCACAAATTCATTTTTGATTTTTCTAGCCCTAAACCACGCATACATAACCAAAAATATACTTGCCGCCAGTAAAAGTGTTAACCAACCACCATGTGCTATTTTTGCTCCATTACCAATTAAAAACGTGATTTCTATTGTAAAATAAATGACTCCAAATAAAGCGATTAAAATCTTATTAATTCTACGTCTAAGCATGAAATAAATCATCAAAATCGTAGTAGATAGAAACGTTAAGTTGATGGCAAGACCATACGCCGCTTCCATATTGCTTGATTTCTCAAAGACATAGATAATTAGCATACAGCCGACAAATAATATCATATTAATAGACGGAACATACAATTGTCCTTTCTGATTACTTGGATAGCGAATAGCAACTTTTGGCCAAATATTTAAGCGTACCCCCTCGGCTATAAGCGTAAAAGAGCCAGTAATCATGGCTTGACTCGCAATTACAGCAGCAATAGTAGCTATTCCAATTCCGTAGACTACGAACCAGCTTGGCATAATGGAATAGAAAGGATTCGTATCGCCAATATTTTGACCGGTATGTGCTATTAACCACGCGCCTTGTCCTAGATAATTAAGTATCAAGGTTATTTTTACCAAAATCCAACTCACGCGAATATTGGCTTTTCCACAGTGCCCCATATCCGAATACAGAGCTTCTGCACCTGTCGTACATAAAAATACTGCCCCTACAATCAATAGCGCATCAGGATGTGACAGAAGCGTATTAAATGCATAGAAAGGGTTAAAAGCTTTTAGAATTTCAGGAGCTTGACCTAAGGCATTCAATCCTAATATTCCGATGGTACTAAACCACAACAGCATTAATGGACCAAAAACTCTACCAACAATAGATGTTCCGAAGCGTTGAATAAGGAATAAAAAGGATATAATTGCAATGACAATTGGAACAGTAGGTATGTCAGGATTAAAAATGGCCAATCCTTCAATAGCTGACGAAATAGTAATAGCGGGTGTAATCATACCATCTGCAAGGAGGGTAGAAGCTCCCACTACAGCAGGAATGATAAGCCATTTGGCTTTACGTCGAACTAATGAATATAATGACAAAATTCCACCCTCGCCTTTGTTATCTGCATTTAAAGTGATTAGTACGTATTTAATAGTAGTTTGAATGGTTAATGTCCATAGGACACAAGATACGCACCCAATGACTAAATCTTTGTCTATTATTCCTTTATTAAAAATCGCTTTGAAAACATATAATGGAGAAGTACCTATGTCTCCAAAAATAATGCCTAGAGAGATTAATAAACCAGCTCCGCTAAGCCGATTTAAATGTTGAGTATGGTGGGAACCCATATGTTTTCTATCTTATTATATCTATTTCGGGAGCCAATTTATAGCAATTCTTCGACATAACGAATAAACTTGTTAAAAATTGTTAATTGTTTAAAAAAAAATATTTATTTTTATGTGCTGATAACCAAAATCGAGTTACATTTGTGTAATCGATTAAGTATTTAAGAAGATATCAATCTTTAAACCACAACCATCATTAATAGTCGAATAGAAAAGATGAATATGAATTTTGCAAAAGTGTGTAATATGTTTAAAGTTAGAGTGATTACTCTAGCCATATTCTCTTTTGGAATTTTTGGTTCTGCCGTAATGGCATCTACTCCTCCTCAAGTGGTTACATCAAAAGTAATTGACCATGATAAGGAGAATTCGGATAAAATTATAAATAATGTTAAGGCTTCTTACAATCCTGTAGTAGAACAAATCGTAGTTTCATTTAATTTAGCGAAACAGTCTTCTGTAACAATTAAATTAATGGATGCGCTAGGTAATGAAGTGTTACATTTGTTTAATGGTACATTGGATGAAGGAAATCAAAATCATCTTTTTGATTCGAATGAAAAAGTAACACCAGGCTTTTACTTCTTACGTGTAGCTTCTGGATCTGAAACTGTTGTAAAAAGGATTTCTATTAAATAATCTTCATGCGAAGAAGTTTCATACAATTTCTTATACTAATTTTCTTTATTTTTTTATTTCATTCTTGTTTAACTTCTCATCAAAGTAATAATATAGGTAGTTCAACAAATACCCTAAATATTAAATTCCCAGCAGCGCAAGGTTATGTGAATGATTTCGCGAATATTCTTAGTGATGAGGAAGAACTTTATTTAGATAATAAGTTGAAAGATTTTGACCATATGACAACGAATCAAATATATGGGTGACTTTAAATTTTAAAGAAGTAACTGATTCAAATTTTGATGAGTATGCACTTGAACTTTCCAAATATTGGGGAGTGGGTCAGAAAGGAAGTGATAATGGCTTAAGTATAGTTATTTCTCCAAATTTAAGGAGGATTCGAATATGTACAGGATTAGGAACAGAAAAAATAATTACGGATAGTATATGTCAACAGATTCTGGATAACAAAATAATGCCTCAATTAAGATATGGTAAATATTTTGAGGGGATAAACCAAGCTACGAATGAATTAATTAGAGTTTGGAATAATATACCATCCCATCCCATCAACATAAATAATACTTATTCCTAAATCCATCAAAATAAAAAATCGGCGTTTTTCAAATGAAAAACGCCGATTTTATTTTTTGACTAAGTATTCATTACTTCGATGTCTCTAAGAATCGTTCAATATCTTTTGGATTTTTGACTTTGTTTTTGGTCAATGCGATATTGATTACCTCCGACATTTCGGTTACATAATGGAATTTCATGTCTTTGATATAATCTTCTTTTATTTCTAGAATATCCTTTTGATTGGATTTACATAGAATGATCTCTTTAATGTTTGCACGCTTAGCCGCAAGAATTTTTTCTTTGATTCCACCTACAGGCAAGACTTTGCCGCGTAGTGTAATTTCACCAGTCATCGCCAACTTTTCTTTCACTTTACGTTGTGTAAATAATGATGTCAAAGCTGTCAACATGGTAACCCCTGCGGATGGACCGTCTTTCGGTGTTGCCCCAGCGGGTACGTGAATATTCACATCCCAAGTATCGAAAACTTTGTAATTGATGCCAAAATCTTCTGCATGTGAGCGTAAATACGCCATTGCAATAGCAGCAGATTCTTTCATTACATCCCCCAAATTACCTGTAAGGCTTAATTTTCCTTTTCCTGGACTTAAACTGGATTCGATAAATAAAATATCTCCACCTACGGCTGTCCAAGCTAGACCAGTTACTACTCCAGCTACATCATTATTTTCGTAGATATCTTTATCAAAAATTGGTGCACCTAATACTTCTTCGACCATTTCTGCATTCACATTAGGCGAGTAAGGTTTTTCCATTACTATCTTAGTGGCTACACCACGCACTATAGAACCAATTTTTTTCTCTAAACCACGGACACCAGATTCTCTGGTATATTCTTCTATGATTTTTTCAATAATCTTACCCGACAAGCTTACTTCTTTTGCTTGTAATCCATGCATGTCACGTTGCTTAGGCAAAAGGTGTTTTTTAGCAATCTCGATTTTCTCTTCAATGGTATAACCATTTACTTCAATAATTTCCATTCTGTCCAACAAAGCAGGTTGAATAGAACTTAATGAATTGGCTGTCGCAATAAACATAACTTTTGACAAATCATATTCCATTTCCACATAATGGTCGTAGAAATGCGTATTTTGCTCTGGATCTAGTACTTCCAATAATGCTGAAGAAGGATCACCTTTGAAATCAGCTCCTAATTTGTCAATTTCATCCAAAACAAATACTGGATTGGAAGTTCCTGCTTTTTTCAACGATTGGATAATACGACCGGGCATAGCACCAATATAGGTTTTACGGTGACCGCGTATTTCAGCTTCGTCACGTACACCACCCAATGCCATACGTGTATATTTACGACCTAAAGCTTTGGCAATAGATTTTCCTAAAGAAGTCTTACCCACTCCTGGAGGACCTACTAGACATAGGATAGGAGCTTTCATATCATTTTTCAGCTTCAATACGGCCAAATATTCAATGATACGTTGCTTCACTTTCTCTAAACCATAATGATCTTTATCCAATACTTTTACAGCACGATTTAAATCAAATTTATCTTTGGTAAACTCACCCCAAGGTAAGTCTAAAAGCAATTCCAAATAATTCAATTGGACAGAATAATCCGCTGCAGCGGGATTTATGCGTGCCAGTTTTTCAATTTCTTTATCGAAATGCTTGTTGACATCATCTGGCCACTTTTTAGCTTTTGCTCTGATTTTAAGGTTTTCAATTTCCAAATCAGGCGTATTTCCACCTAATTCTTCTTGAATAGTTTTTAGCTGCTGATTTAAATAATAATCTCGTTGTTGTTTATCTAAATCAATGCGCACCTTATTTTGGATTTGATTCTTCAATTCCAACATCTGTACTTCAGTAGTCAGATGCTCCAATAAAAGTTTCGCTCTCTTTACAAAGTCTTTCAACTCCAACAATTCTTGCTTAGATGGAAGTTCTAACGCAAGATTAGAAGAAATGAAATTCACTAAGAAAGTAGGGCTTTCAATGTTTTTAATCGCAATTCCAGCTTCGGAAGGGAGATTTGGTGACAATTGAATAATCTGTAAAGCCAGTTCTTTGATGGAAGAAATTAGAGCTTTGAACTCTTTACTGCTCGTTTTGGGCTTTTCTTCGGCAAAGCGTTCTACTTTGGCTTTTACATAAGGTTCAGATTGTACTAATTCATTCAGTTTAAAGCGTTGTTTACCTTGGATAATAACGGTTGTATTTCCATCCGGCATTTGCAATACTTTAATAATATTGGCTACGGTACCAATTTTGTGCAACTGCTCAAAATTTGGGTCTTCGACGCTCATATCTTTTTGCGCTACAACCCCTATAGTTTTGTCGCCTTTGTAGGCTTCTTTTACCAATTTTATAGATTTGTCGCGACCTACAGTAATAGGAATTACGACGCCAGGGAATAAAACAGTATTTCGTAACGGCAGAATAGCTAAAATTTCAGGTATATCTTCGTTTCGCATTTCATCTTCATCTTGCTGACTCAACAATGGAAAAAACTCCGTATCCTCACTAATAATCGGAATAGCTTGATTGAAGTCGAATGTGTTAAATTTACTCATATGATATTTCGTTCCTTATCCGACAAGATGTCAGACGTTTGTATTTATTTTAGACTTTATGATGTGTTATAGTATATTGCAAGTGGAATGCCAAATACAAATTTGGTATCATTTATGCTATATGAATGCAGTTTTCTGCTAATTCGTCAGCAATATATTCGATTTATGGCAGAATATAAAATTACCATTTGAGTAAAAGAACATGTATAATGTGGAAATGTTTATAAGTATTTATTGATACCTTAAACTTAATGTCCCAACTTTACTCTAATCAGGATAGAAACAATTAAAAATACACGATATGAATTTTAACAATTTGAGTAGCAGATTAAAATCAGTGAAAATCGGCTTGTCAACTTTAGCTTTAGCTATGTTGACAATGACAGTATCTGCGCAGCAAGAGGAACACAAAAATCCAAATGTGCGCTTAGGCCAAAAAGCACTTTTGGATGGAGATTTTAAATCGGCTGTCACGCACTTAGAAAAAGCCTTACCTGCTGAAGCTAGCGATCCTAACGTTCTTTATTTATTAGGATATTCTCAATTCCAGTCTGCAGATTTCAAAAAAGCTGCAGAAACTTTTGGCAAAGTGGTTGCATTGGACGCTAAAAATGCAAATGCTTTATATTACAAAGCAAAAGCAAACAACGTATTAGCAGTAGAGAAAGAATCAAAATTGACGGTGGCGCAAAAAGAACAATTGTTAAAATCTGTAGTAGCGGACTATTCAGCAGCCATTGCTATTAATGCTAGCGATGCAAAATTATATCAAAATCGTGCTGTAGCTTATAGAGATTTAGGAATTTTGAAAGGTACAGAAGGAGCTAAAGGATACAATAAACAAGCTGCAACAGACGCTTATAATAAAGCTGTAGCGGATTACGAAAAAGTTTTGGCTTACGACTCGAACAGAAAAGATATTCAAACAGAGCTTAAAAAAGCTAAAGTATATAGAGATCTTTTAAAATAACAACAAACAACAATTAAAGAGGAGAGCTGCACGAGAGTGCAGCTTTTATTTTATATATTATTCAAGTATTCTTTGATATTTTTTAGAAATAAAATCAATCGAAGAAGCCATGAGTTTTTGAAGAATTTCTAAGTTAATATCGCTTAGTTTTTTGACGTAAATACAAGCTTTTCCCATCTTGAATTTACCGAGTTGAGTTAAGAAGCCGTCTTGTTCAGCGCTGCCTGAATACAAATATAAAGAGATGGCGGCTTTTCGTGGTGAGAATCCTAAAATCGGCGCTTCACCTTCGTGACCCGAGTCGTATTTATAATGGTATTTTCCAAAACCTATTATGGAAGGTCCAAACATTTTTGCTTTCTCTCCCAAAGCTGTTTCCATTAATTCGATTAGTCGAAGGCTATCTTCTTTCTTCTGTAGATTGTCAACAGTCTCAATAAAAGCTAGAACATTCGCTTCAGTATAGTGTGTTTTATTTACTGACATAAGAATTAAGTAAGATTTCCCATTCCGAAAACAGCTCCTTGCGGATCTTTGACGATGGCAAAACTTAGAGTCCCGTCTTTCTTTCGGTTTTCTTTTAATAATTCTCCACCCAATTCTATACAAGTCTGCAATGCTTTTTCGACATCATCAATATAAAAATAGGAAATCCATTGGGGTGGAATGCCTTTGTTTTTGCCTCTATTGTGACATATTCCTCCAGCAGCGGTCGATGGGTCTACAGCCATTCCGTAATCCACATAGGATTCATCGCCATCCTTCATGGGAACTTCCATTTCATGCCAGCCAAAGATTTGTTTGTAAAATTCTTTTACTTCTGCAGGATTATCCACAGTCATATCAGTCCAATAAAGTTGACCGTTTTTAGGTTTTTCGTTACTCATCAATTGTTTTCTGTATAATTTTTAAAACTATTCAAGATTGCTTGCCAACCTTCTTTTTGAAGTTCCACAGGATTCATATCTTCTGCTTCGAAGTCTATTTTTAATCTCGTGTTATCGCCCTCTTCAATAAAATCTATCCATACTTTTCTGTCGTCATCCATTCGGTAAACGATTTTTTGAAGCGGTAAGACTTCTAGATATTCTCCTTCAAAATCAAAACCAAAACTACCGTTTTTAGCTTCCATTCTGTTCTGGAATCTACCTCCTGTACGTAAATCCACGGTAGACGAGGGACAATACCAATCTGCACTTGCTTGGTTCCATTTAGTTATTGCTTATGGCGAATTATAATCATCCCATACTTTCTGTAAAGGCGCATTTACTTCTGCCTCTATGTGAACAACAGTTTTTTCCATATAATTAGCGTTTATATTTATCATTTAAACCTTTTCCGCCCAAAATAAAGGGAATGATTTTCTCTAAGCGCGTAAGTTTAGTTTTTTCTTGTTTGGCTTCCTCGATATATTCTATGTATTCTTTTTGTTTTCCAGGTGTTAATTTTTCGAAGGCTTGCTTAAGTACTTTATTTATTAGCAATTCATCTTTCAAGACACCTTCTGCTTCTTTTTTTATTCCTTTTTCTGCAGGAACAAATTTTCCATCTTTTATGGTTTGAATGCTATCTTCAATATATTCTATAATTTTTTTCTCATCGAATTCATTCGCGTTCTTCAATCTCCATTGGCGCAATGACTTGGTTTTTCCTTCTGTTGCTGCGACTAATACGCTGTATGGGTCGCTCAAGAACACGCCATTATAAAACCAAATTGAAAAGAAATTTTTAAATCCAGCCCAACCCAGCACATTCTTCCTTTCGAAAGTATAAATATCCATGCCCCATTTTATCTCTTTTTTAAGATTTAATTTGGAGATGGTTACATTCATTTTCTCGTAAAGTTCTTGCCATTGATTTTGGTAACTCGTCCAATTTGGTGATTTTTTCTGGCGTAGAATTTCAATATTATATTGAACAATATCGTATATCAAATCTTTATCTATAGGGCTACTATTGGGAATCTGAATAGCGCCTTTAGAAGTTTTGTAAGAATGAAGTCTTTCTTGAAAAGCTTCAATGGCTTCAGATCCTGGATAAATGCCTATGTGATTTTTAAATTGAGCAAAATGAATAAGATTGCCATTCAATCTGAACGTTGGTATTTTGTAAGAAATCGTTTCTTTAGTTCCTTCGGGAACAATCTCGGCTATTATTGAGCGCAATTGCATTAGTTTCTTTTGGTGCAAAGGTTCCTGTAGCGCGATATATTCGTCTATATTTTCAAAATCCTTATTCATATTTTATGGTTTCATAAAATCAAACGCTCCTTTTCGAAGATTGATATCATATTCTAAATAAGCTTTAAGGCAAGCTAAAAAGTTTGCCCAACCTTCAGTTTGCCCTAATGCTTGTATGATACCACTACTATCATCATTAAATTTACTTTCTTTGACACGAACCACAGTTGTCATAGGCGAAGTTTTTTCCAAAAATATTTCGACTAACATATCTGGGTTTCCACCACTCCAATCAAAAGAAATATAATCATGTGGTTGGGTTAATTTTCCTTGTACTGGAAATACGTCCTCAAACTCAGGAAATTTCCATTCTACAGTCTTTCCTTCATTCAATCGTCCCGAGCCGCGTTCTATAAAATAATTGCTCATTTTATTTGGGTCAACTATTGCCTCGTATACCACCTCTATAGGTTTGGAAATCTGTATGGATGCTTTAGCAGTTAATTCATCTTTCATATTGTAATTTATTAAAAATTTTTGCCCTTTTAGAACAATTATATGTTGTTCTGTGTTTTACTATAAATTATAAATTCTAATATTTCATTATGAAAAAGTTTATCACACTATCATGGGAACGATCATTAATGTTAATTATGTTCGTTTTTACGTCTATCCAGACTTTTGCACAAGATAAAGGATTGGATATAGATGTAGACATTAATAAAGATGATGACAATTTGTTTGCAAGACCTTGGGTCTGGATTGTAGGCGCAGCGGTATTTATTTTACTTTTAGTAGCTCTTTTACGTGGTGGTAAAAAATAGATCTTTGTTTGGTAATTGTAATTGGTACTTACAATTTGTAAGGTTGCTCTAAAAAGAAGCAACCTTTCTTTTTTTAGAATACTTTATGTAGCGTGTATTTTTCTGCCATTTCACCTTCTATCACTTTTCCCTCGGTGTCAGTTTGATAAAGTGTATTTTCTCCAACTTTATATTTTGTATCTACATTTTTTCCTTTTAAATGTACCACGCTTCCGTTCTCATGCCACATAAATTGACCAGAATCCTGTAAGGTAGTATTTTGCTCCAGATACTCTGCATTATAAGTGTAGTTTCCATTTTCATAAAGCTTTATGGTTGTAAGGATTCCTGGACAATCCGCACAAGGTATTGTGTCTTGATAAGTACCAGCCCAATCTAATGAAGTTTGTGAAGTATGTTCATCATGTACAGAGATACTGTCTTCATGTTCTTGTTGTTCTGTTTTTCCATTGTTATTTTGACAACTTATACACAATGCTATTAAACATCCTGATAATAATAAAGAAGTATTTTTCATAGTATGCATTTTAATAAAGTATATTTGTTTATGAATCTACAAGATTTATTACAAGAATTAAAAGCTAAACAAATAGTCTTCAAAGATGTTTTAGCGTATATCGAAGAACGATATGATTATACACCTTCTGCATTTACCAATGGTAGTCAAAAAAATGGGGAAAGTGAAAATCAAGGAAGTGCACGTGTATTATATTTTGCAAAGCTGAATTATCTTTTCCAAGATGATACTTTACAACTTTTCGCGGAACATTTCGATGCAGTTTTATCTACTCCTGATGGAACTGATCACCAAAACATCCGCCAATTCCTAGTCAATGGTTGGGACGGTGTATCTTTCGAAAAAGAAGTGCTTTCGAGTAAATAAATCGAAGAGCCTACTCTTCGATTTATTTTTCGAGATTGTTTTTCAAATTAACCAATCCTTGATTGAAATCTTCGCTCATGTCGTAAAACAAAGTGAAAATGTTGAATGGAAAAGGAATTTTTCCATCTATTTGCCAAGTTACCTTGCTTTGATTTGGACCTACAGAATCTACCGCAATAAACGATTTATTGGCTTCTTCTGAGTTATCAAAATATAGATCCATTTCTACGCGTTTGCCTTCGATTACATTGGTGATTACTTGTTTGCCATAGCCTACCTTATCACTTTTCCAGGTATACGTAAATCCTACAGTGCCATCTTCTCCCACATATTCCTTTTGGATATTAGGGTCTTGGCGTGACCAATTGTCATATTCCCCCTGCTTTTTGATTTGTTTTACGTAGTCAAATACTTCATTAGCATTTCTGTTGACAATTAATTCGCTTCCTGCGTGAAAAGTTTTTGGTAAAATAGCTGCAATTATTAATACTATTCCTACCAAAACAAGCAAGGTGACAAGTATATATTTTAAAATTTTCATACAAAATATAGGTTAGTTTATTTGATCAGCAAGGTTTTGTAATTTTAATATTGTATTAAGGTTTCTTCCAGTTGCCTTTACTTTCAATTTATTTTCAATAAAAGGATTAGAAAGTTTTGCGTTAGCCATTCCTTCAGGCACATAAAAATAAAAGATGTCATTGGTCAATACATATTGTTCCTCAGCTAAGTCAATGTTTGAGAATTTTTCCATATTTTCCTTTGAAGGCACATGATCTAATATTGTTATGTATACTTTGTTTGGTGGATATGTTTCAGGAAAAGGATTATGAGCAATAATAGTTTGTAATTCTTCTTTGGTAAGTACAAATACTTGTACATCCAAATCAAATCCTTTTTTTATAAGCTGGCTTACATTTTTTTGTACTTCTGTCTTATTCAAATCGGATTTTAAGATGATATTTCCACTCTGTATATAAGTTTTCACACTTTGAAAAGAAGTATTCTCAAGATGACTTTTTAATTCAGCCATTTTGATAATATTTTTTCCTGAAACATTGACGGCGCGCAACAGTATTATATAGGTCGTCATCCAATTAGTCAAATTTTTTATTTCCTTCGAAATGAATCATCCATGCAATTCCAAACTGATCGACAAAGGAAGAAAAGAGTTCGGCATAAAATGTTTCGCCAAGGTCCATTTCAATTTTTTGAGCATTCACAGATAAGGCATCATGAAGGGATTTAGCCTCATAAGCAGTTTCCACATCGAGCATTATATACGTTGTGCTTCCTGAAATAGCCATTTGTCCAAAACTCTCCAAACAATCGGAGCCCATTAGCATTGTGTATTCATTTATAGGTAAGCCAACATGCATTACTTTATCCTTGTCTGCCTCTGGAATGGGATAATTAGGATCTTCTGGCATGTCTCCAAAACGATATATGCCAGAAAATTCAGCATTAAAAACTTGTTTATAGAAATTGAAAGCTGCTTCGCAATTTCCGTTAAAATTAAGATATGAATGTACTTTTATCATCGTTATAAGTTTATTAGGTTAGTTATTTCTCTATTAACGTGAGATATTTATTTCTATTATCAATAATAACCCAGAGAATTACCGCAAAAAATACTAATGCTAATATTAATCCCTTTGGAGCGTAATAAATGTGTTGTAATATAATACCCACTATTAAAGGAAACAGTATAATAGCTCCTAAAGCTCTTGTTTTTGGGATAATAAAAAGGATTCCTCCAATGATTTCTACTATAGCAATAAGTGGCATTAACCATTCTATAGTTGCAAAAGCAGCATCTACTTTTTGTAATTGCTCACTGAGTTCTGGCGTAGGAATGTAGTGGAAGAGTTTATTTAAACCGGCGTTAATAAACATTAGGCCAGTAAGTAGACAGACAATAAATTTAAAGATTCTCATATTTATTTAATTAGGTTAAAGAAGAAATAATAGACTGTTAAATCTATTATAAATTTAAGTGAAAAAACTTTGCATAAGAAAAGAAATAAATCGTTAATGATTAGTTATATACCTATGGACTTTCCTTAAGTACTCTATTCTATAGTAAAACATACGGATATGACTAAAAATCTTGAACTATTTATAGGCTAAATGTTTAAATATATAAACTATAATGCTATGAAAAAGATACCAACTACAGTACATGCGTATATAGATTACGGAACTGCTCTAATTTTTTTGGTTAGCCCATGGCTTTTCAAATTCAGTGATGTTCCTACCGCAAAATGGCTATCCATTTTTGTGGGCGTTATGATATTAGTGATGTCTCTTCTGACTCGTTATGAATATGGTGTTGTACGATTGATTCCAATGCGAATACATCTTATGACAGATATTCTTTTGGGGTTATTTTTAATTATTTCTCCTTGGCTCTTAGGTTTTTATGGAGAAACATTCTTATTTCATATAGTAATGGGCTTCTCCGCTTTAGGAGCAGGAATGTGGACAAAGGGTTATGTAAAGAAGGAAGCTTTAATTGTAGAAAATAGCTAATAATGAAAATCCCTCGCCAACTTCTGTGAGGGATTTTTCATTTTAATACAACTTTTTTACATCTAGATGTAGTCATCTCTTCGTGGGTTTACTTCACGTTTTTTCTGTTTTCTGAAAATCAAATACAACACCACAGCAACAAATACTACACCGAATAAAATGGAGAAAAACATACGCATTGTCCTTTAGTTCAGTTAATGAACAGCTTATATGTACTTTAGTTGCTCCATAAAATCATAATTATTTCAGTCAATTTTATAGAAGACATTTAAAAGAAAGATTGAACATTTGCTCATTCTACCTGTTTAATGAGTTAAAATAAATTTCCATTTTAAATTGTTTAATGATTTCTACTATGAATACGAATAATTGCAGTACATTTGCAGTTGAAGCAAACTGGTTCTATCGCTGTCCTGTAATGGGAGAGAGGAAAGTCCGGGCAACATAGAGCGACACGCTTCCTAACGGGAAGGATACCTTTGGGTAGACAGAAAGTGCCACAGAGAATATACCGCCTTACTTTAATGTAGGGTAAGGGTGAAAACGTGAGGTAAGAGCTCACGGTCTTGTATGGTGACATACATTACGGTAAACCTCGTGTGTTGAAAAACCAAATAGGTTGTGAGAATCAAGGGCTGCTCGTCTTTTTCTTTTCGGAGAACTCACAATGGGTAGGTTGATGGAGCTTGTGCGTGAGTGCAAGCCTAGATAAATGATAGAAATCCTTACTTAAGGATACAGAACCCGGCTTATAAGGTTTGCTTCTTTTTGTTTTTCCTACATATTTTCTTATTTTGTTAACCAATCAAAAATATATACAGACACATTATGGCGACAGTTTTAATTATTGATGACGAACGACCGATACGAAGCTCTCTTCGCGATATTTTAGAATACGAAGATTACAAGGTGTTGGATGTTGATAATGGTGCCGATGGATTGGAAATATTGAAAAAGGACAAGATTGATCTTGTGCTTTGTGATATTAAAATGAATAAAATGGATGGCATGGAAGTACTTAGCGGAGCTAAAGAATTTTCAGATGTCCCATTCATTATGATATCGGGACACGGAACTATTGAAACTGCCGTGGAGGCTGCACGTAAAGGCGCTTTTGATTTCTTGGAAAAACCTTTGGATCTGAACAGGCTTTTGATTACGGTACGTAATGCCTTGGAAAAAGGAACTTTAGTGAAAGAAACAAAAGTTTTGAAGCGCAAAGTTTCAAAAACAAAAGAAATTTTGGGCGACTCGCATGGAATTTCTTTAATAAAAGACAGCATTGATAAAGTAGCACCCACAGATGCACGTGTATTAATCACTGGAGCTAATGGTTCGGGTAAAGAATTAGTTGCGCGATGGTTGCATGAGAAATCTAACCGTTCTTCCGCGCCTTTGATTGAGGTAAATTGTGCTGCTATTCCTTCTGAATTGATTGAATCCGAATTATTCGGTCATGAGAAAGGATCTTTTACCTCAGCTGTAAAACAACGTATAGGTAAGTTTGAGCAAGCGAATGGCGGTACTTTATTCTTGGATGAAATAGGTGATATGAGTCTTTCTGCACAAGCAAAAGTATTACGTGCATTACAAGAGAATAAAATTACGCGTGTAGGAGGCGAGAAAGAAATATCGGTAGATGTACGTGTGATAGCGGCGACAAACAAAGATTTGTTGAAAGAAATAGATGCTGGTAATTTCCGAATGGACTTGTATCACCGTTTGAGTGTGATATTGATTCATGTGCCTTCATTGGCAGAGCGTCGAGACGATATTCCTACTTTAGCCTCTTCCTTCTGTACCGAGATATGCGAAGAATATAATATTCCAACAAAACCAATTACCAACGATGCGATGAAAGCCTTGCAAGCTTTACCTTGGACAGGTAATATCCGTGAACTTCGAAATATGGTGGAACGTTTAATTATATTGAGCGGCAAAGAAATTACTGACACGGATGTCAATATGTTTGCTAACCCTTCGGTATCAACGCACAATTCTAAAGTAGCAGGTACATCTATGATTGATTTGGATCGAATGGAAACGTATGGTGACTTTTTGAATTTTGCCGAAGAGAAATTCTTAGTGCATAAATTGAATAAGAATGGAGGCGATATTGGCAAGACTGCACATATCATTGGTATTTCCGAAGATGATTTAAAAAATAAGCTTCAGAAATTTGGAGCATATATATAACAAAAAAGGTTGTGATATTTCGAGGGCACTGAAAAAGTTTCTATTTTTTTAAGAGACTTAAAAAAATGACTGAGTATAGTATTAAGCTTACTCAGTCATTTTTGTTTTAGGGATTTCTGGAAGATTGTTTATTAGTTGTCCTTATT
>NZ_JACOIJ010000033.1 GCF_014692495.1 Sphingobacterium litopenaei
GTTATATCCCTCGTGTTTCAATTACTTCTATTGTTCGCAAGTTAAAACAAGAATCTACTTATTACATTTGGCGTTCACCACACAGGTCATTCTTATTTAAACATTTTTGAAAAGAACATACTTTCTGCTCTGATGGTTATTTTGTTTGTTCAATAGGTGAAGCATCTCCTGATATTATTCGTGAGTATATTCTCAATCAGGGTTAGTCGCTTACATCCCACAGGCTAAAGACCTGTGGGTTTTACGCTCCGTTTTATAAATTATTGTAATTTTTGATGTGTTCTCCACCATAAATCAGGCATTTCACCTGCCACTGCCAATTGATAATCTTCGTAACGGCAAGGCACTAAATAAAAACGTTCATTCACTGATTTCGTGCCAAAATAAGGCACCTGCATCCACCAACGGTCTGATTTTTTACTTTTCACAAAAACCAATTCGTGATCTTCGTTTTCTAAAGTCGTACGGTATATAATATACGCTGATTTAGGAATCAAAGGTGCATCGTTTTTGCGATTATAGTATCCATCAATAAAACACCAAATCATCTGCGAAACCAACATTGCTGTTTGTTCCATTGGGTCGAATGTGGGATTAAATTCATAAAATCCAATCGAACTACATTTATCCGACATCCCCGCATAACGCGCGAGTTGACATGCTTCATCTCCAAATAAACCATTGGGAACCGCATTAGCATTTCCTGGTGCTTCCGAAGCACGGATTGCACCGATATCAAAACTAACCATATCTGCTGCGCGAATTATCGGTTCTGCCTGATCTAGTTTTCCTGCTATCATCCCAACACGCTGCGCGTTGAAAAACAGCTTATTGTACATATTGATAGATTCTTTGCTGACTAAAAAAGTCTGATAAGCAACATTATTCAGATTGAATAAATAATCTGGCTGATGCAAAATCAAATGATTCAGATAGGTCTGTGAGTTCAAGGGCATATCTTCTGTATGCTCTTGATCCAGATCAAATTTCGAATCAATTATTGCCACTTCAACACGTTGCTCCAAATCTTGATAACCACGATATTGCGCATAGGTCAGGTCTTGACCTCCACCAATGATAATAGGCAGGATATTTTTCTTTACCAACTCCTCTACTACCAATTTTAATGCAGCATAGGTATCATTAATAGATTCACCAGCTTTGATATTTCCAAAATCGACTATTCGAGTTTTATAATCCCCTTGATACAAATCATATAGATGTTTACGTACCGCATTTGGAGCCTTAGCAGTTCCTTTATTATTTACCGCAACTCGATCTTCCTCCACACCAATAATTGCAAGATTAGGACGATGCTCTTCATCTTCCCAATTTGGAAATTCATCCTCATACCTTTGTATAATCCGTCCCAATTGAGAATTTAAATACTCTTCTTTGGATGTGAAATCCGACAGCTTTATTGGTGAAAAAAAATCTGCTAATGACATATGTGGAAATTATTAATAACGAAAAAAACTCTTTTTGGTATATCGCTATGCAAATATGCATTTATTCATTCAAATGATAAAACATTCCTACAATCATATGATATAAATACAGTATAACTTTTGCATTCCATGACCTAAAAATCTATATTTGAATGGGTAAAAACATTATAAAAGAAAGCACGTGATATTAGTAACTGGAGGTACGGGTTTTTTAGGATCAACGCTCATAAAATTGTTAATCGAACAGGGTCACGCTGTAGTGGCTACAAAGCGTGCTTCTTCGACCATTCCGAATATGCTAAAGGCTTCATCACTGATTCACTGGGTTGATGCAGACATCACTGATTACTTTGCTATAGCGGATATTTTCAAAAATATTACGCATGTTTATCATTGCGCGGCCAAAGTTTCTTACCAAAAGGAAGATGCGCAAGAATTATATTTAGTTAATGTTGAAGGCACTTCCCATATTGTTAATCTTTGTGTGGAAAACAATGTTAGGCTGGTTCATGTAAGTTCTATCGCAGCATTAGGAACAAGCAAAAACAACAAACCAGTCAATGAACTGGACAAATGGGAATACGATCCAAAAATGTCTAATTACGCCTTATCAAAGTACAAAGCAGAATTAGAAGTTTGGAGAGGCATAAATGAGGGTCTTGATGCTGTTATTGTAAATCCCTCTGTCATCATGGGTATTGGATCTTACAAAAAAGGTTCAGGTGCCATCTTCGAATTGGTCAATAATGGAATTAAAATATTTACAGGAGGATCTGTAGGTATAGTGGATGTGGATGATGTGAGCAAGATTATGGTACAACTTATGAACAGTGAATCCATTTCTGGAGAACGATTTATCTTGAATGCAGAAAACATTAGCAATAAAGAATTATTGTACCGCATCGCGAAATTAATTGATAAAAAACCTCCAACGATCAAAGCCAACAACTTTATGTTGTCTGCCGCGTGGAGATTATCCAAACTCTTATCCAAAATCACAGGAAAAAAACCAGTCATAACCGAAGAATCAGCTCGTGCTGCATCCGAACTTTTGGCTTATTCTAACGAAAAAATAACACAAGAGTTAAATTATTCATTCAAACCACTGAATAAAACGCTTCAAGAAATAGCAAACGCATATTATAACAACAACAGTACACAAACAATCTAAACATCGTGAAAAATTATTACATCATTGATTTCGACAGTACGTTCACACAAGTGGAGGCATTGGACGAGCTAGCTCGTATATCATTAGAAGGTAGTCCAGATCAAGAGCAGGTATACAAAGAAATCGAACGTTTTACCAACTTAGCGATGGAAGGTAAAATCTCTTTTCGCGAAGCTTTAGCAGGTCGTGTCGCTTTATTGCGCGCCAATAAAGAACATTTGCAAAAGCTTATTAAACACTTAAAGAAAAAAGTTTCTAAGTCATTTGACCGCAACCGCGAGTTTTTCAAGCAAAATGCTGATACAGCCTGGATTGTATCCGGAGGATTCAAAGAATTCATTGTTCCCGTAGTATCACCTTACGGCATTAGAGAAGAAAACATTTATGCCAACACCTTCAAATTTGATGATAATGGCTACATTATTGGTTTTGATGATACCAATCCATTATCCAATGAAGGCGGTAAAGTACAACTTCTAAAAGATCTTAATATCCAAGGCAAAATCTATGGTATTGGCGATGGATATTCTGATTTTCAATTGAAAGAATCCGGATTAATTGAGAAGTTTTTCGCTTTTACGGAAAATATTTCGCGCAAAAGCGTTACCGATAAAGCGGATCACGTTACGCCAAGTTTTGATGAATTTTTGTACGTAAATCAATTGCCTTCTGCAATTTCTTACCCTAAAAACCGTATTCTTTGTTTAATCGTGGGCGATGTGCCAGAAATCTCTGCACATATTCTAAAACGTGATGGATTTTCCATCCGCGTGAAAGAAACATTTGAAGATAAATACACCAAAGATGTAGGTATGCTTTTGTTGGGCAACGGTGTAGAAATTTCAGATGAACAATTGTCTCATTGTGATAAATTGAAAACGTTAGGTTACTTGGGCGATGTAAAAGGTCGTGTAAGTAGAAGAATCTGTAATGAAAAAGGTATTGTTGTTTTCGATGATAAAAAGGAGAAACCTACAAATGCGGAATTCGTTCCTCGTCGTATGGCTGATTTTATCAACAATGGCGATACTGATCAAAGCCGTAACTTTCCACACCTGATTTTACCAAAAAAATTAAAAGGTCACCGCTTATTACATATCCACAAAAACGTACCTGGTATCTTAGCACGTATCAACAATATTTATGCTGATAATGAAATCAATATTTTATCACAGTTCTTAATGACTCGCGGAGAAATCGGGTATGTGGTTACCGATATAGATTCGAATTACGATAAATCATTGATCAAACAACTGAAACAAATCGAAAACACGATAAAATTCAGAATCTTATACAAGAACTAATGATAAAGGCTTTCTAAGGAAAGCCTTTTCTGTTTAAGATGATTTTATTTCGTATTTTCAGCGTCAAATTATATACCATGAAAAGACTATTTATCTTGATGCTGAATTTTATTTGTGTGACTAGCTTTGCACAATTTAAAGAGCCTGCGGATCCTAAAAAAAAATTAGCTGACTATGGAGCTTGGGAAAAATTATCGACAGGAATTCAATTTGTGTTCATCGATCCCGACTACAGCTTATCCAAACATAATGTTCCTACGCAACAGACTAATAAAAGTTGGAAAGCAGATGCTTGGGCAGGAGAAACAGTCAGTACGCAATTAGCTGTTTTCAGTAAAGATACTAACGTAGATAATTCATCTTTAGAACTATCTTACTCCGATCTAAAATTTGGTAAAAATATTATTTCCAAACAAAACATTCACTTCTCTCCTATTGCTTATGTAATCAGCGATGATCCTTCCAAATTGGGATCAGCATGTGGTATTAATATCATCTTGGATTCCACATTGGTAGCGGATAGAATACTAAACGCTTCGACAATAGAATTTAATTCCAAAGAGTCAAGACCTTTATGGTTGAGTATTGATATTCCTAAAAATACTAAACCCGGTCTTTATAATGGAACTATTACAGTCAGCATAAAATCTGCCAAACGAACGAAAAAACTTAATCTTCCTTTTACCATAAATGTGCTTTCGTATAAATTAGCAGATGCAAAAGATTGGTCCTTTTATCTTGACCTGTGGCAAAACCCGTATTCTTCGGCTCGTTATTATAATTTAGAACCTCTTTCTAAAGCGCACTTAGATAAAATCAAACTTATAATGAAACGTCTTGCAAATGCTGGGCAAAAGAATATCACAACCACGTTGATATATGACCCGTGGAACAGCCAAACTTTCGACAAATATGACGCTATGATTCGTTGGATTAAGAAAAAAGATGGAAGTTGGGAATATGATTATAGCCTATTCGATAAATGGGTTGAATATATGCAGAAAGAAATAGGTATTTCTTCATATATCAACTGCTATAGTATGCTTCCTTGGAACTTATCTTTTTATTATTTCGACGAAGCTACTCAACAGCGTGAAGTACTGAAAGCAAAACCAAGCGAACAAGCTTATGAAGACCATTGGTTACCTTTCTTAAAAGATTTTGCAGCTCACCTAAAGCAAAAAGATTGGTTCAATAAAACCACAATTGCTATGGATGAAAGACCAATGAAAGATATGCAAGCCGCGACCAACATTATTAAGAAAGCAGATCCTAATTTTAAAATTTCCTTAGCAGGATATTATCATCCAGAATTGTCAGATGATATTATCGACTATACTATTCCATTTTATGAAACGATGACTCCTGAGGTGTTAGCAACGCGAAAAGCCAAAGGTTATATCACAAGAGCATACACTTGTTGTACGGAGACATACCCGAATACTTTTACAAGTTCTGGATACTATGAGCCGATTTATATGATCGTAAACACTCTTCAACGTGGTTTTGATGGCTATTTACGCTGGGCTTATGATTGTTGGAATGAACAACCTTTAGAAGACACAAGATTTGGTTCTTGGGCAGCAGGAGATACTTACTTAGTTTATCCTGATAATGAAACGAGCATTCGTTTTGAAAGACTGCGTGAAGGTATTCAGACTGTAGAAAAAATCAAGGCACTAAGATTATCATTAACTCAAAAGGGCAAAACTGAACAGCTTAAAAATTTAGAAGAGCAAATACAACAATTCACCAACAAAAATATAAATCGCGATTTGATTCCCTCACAAGTCAAAAGCTTAAAAAATTTATTAAATTCACTTTAAGATATAAGAAAAAGAAACTATGAGAAAGACAATTTTGTCACTAGCTACTGTGGCTATGATGTTTTTAGGAACAGAATTAAGCCAAGCGCAGGTACAATTACCTCCTGCTAGTAGTACGACCACCATTATCCAAGGTCTAGGTATCAAAAATATTATTTTATCGTACCAACGTCCCAATGCAAAAGGTCGTAAAATATTTGGAGATCTAGTGCCTTATAATGAAGTATGGCGTACTGGTGCTAATAATATTCCTACGCTAACATTGGATGAAGAAGTAGAAATTGAAGGCAACAAAGTTCCTGCAGGGACTTATGGTCTTTTTACTATTCCAACTCCTTCAGAATGGACGATTATCTTGAGTAAAAATCCTAAACAATGGGGAGCTTATCAATACAAACAAGAAGATGATTTTTTGCGCTTCAAAGTTAAGCCACAAAAGTTGGCACATAAGGTAGAAACATTTACGATTTTATTTGAAGATGTGACGATAAATTCCACAAAAGTTACTTTGGCTTGGGAAAATACACAAGTAGCTTTCTCTATCAAAACAGATCAAAGCAAAGAAATTATGGAAAGCATCGAGCATGCCATGCAAGGTGAACGTAAGCCTTACTTCCAAGCTGCTCAATATTACTACACTAGTAATTTAGACATCACTAAAGCTGCGGAATGGGTAAAATTAGCAGATCAAGGAAATACAGGAGCTCCACATATCAAATATTGGAAATCATTGATTTTGAATAAAGCTGGAGATAAGGCTGGAGCGCGAAAAGCCGCTGAAGAAGGTATCGAAATGGCTAAAAAAGCGAACAATCCAGAATACGTTAAGTTAAATACACAAGCTTTAAAAGAAGCGAAGTAGTAAAATAGTATTCCTCACAACAATAAAGCCTTCTCTAGTAGGCTTTATTGTTTTAATGCGTTATATAATACCTCTACGGGATGGAGGGCAGTTTCTTTTGTGCCATCGTGAATTTGGTGGCGACAACTTCCACCGGTAGCGACAACAATTGCTTTAGTTTCCTTGGCTCTAACTTTTGGAAATAGGACCAATTCTCCAATTTGCATGGAGATATCGTAATGTTCTTTTTCATACCCAAAAGCCCCAGCCATACCACAGCAACCCGAAGGAATTATCTCTACTTCATTTCCCGCGGGAAATGACAATAAATTAGCTGTACATTTCTGCAGTTTCCAAGCTTTTTGCTGACAATGGGTATGTAATAATATATTCTGATTTAGCTTAGTAAAAGATTCTTTCTTAATATTACCCTTTTGAATTTCCTTCCAAAGAAATTCTTCCATCACCATAGCAAATGCCCCAATACGCTGTGCCTCCTCTTCTAATTCCTCATCTACCAAATCCACATATTCATCCCGAAAACACAAAATTGCCGAAGGCTCAACACCGACTAAAGCTATTTCGTCTGTAAGACGGGGAGCAAATGTTTTGACATTTTTATTCGCTAATTTGCGAGCGTCTCGTAGCATACCTTTGGATATTAATGCTCTTCCGCTAAAAGGATGATCAATTACCAACACTTCATAACCTAAAGCTTCCAACAACAAGATAGCTTTTTTGCCCAAGTCTACATCGTTGAAATTTGTAAATTCATCACAAAAGAAATACACTTCCTTTATCGGTCTTCTATCTGTCCAAAGTGGTTTTTCGCGTTCTAAAAACCATTTTCTAAGCGATTTTTTTGCTATCGCCGGAATGGTTCTTCGGTAATCAAAACCAACAATGTCTTTTACAATTTTGCTTATTACTGAGTTGGAAGTTATCCAATTATAGACTCCCGGAATATAAGACATCAATGCTGTCAGCTGATCTACCTGACCAACCATGCGCGTACGTAGCGGAAGCCCGTTTGCATCGTGGTAAGCCTGCAAAAAGTCAGCTTTGACTTTCGCCATATCGACACTCGACGGACACTCTATTTTACATCCTTTACAGCTCAGACACAGATCCATGACCTCTTTGATTTCTGGATGATCAAAGGGATTTTTTTTATGGGAATTGGTTAGAAACTCCCGCAAGATATTCGCTCGAGCACGTGTTGTATCATGTTCATTACGCGTTGCCATATAAGAAGGGCACATTGTTCCTTTGGACAATTCTGTCTTACGACAGTCCCCAGATCCATTACATTGTTCTACGTGCTGCAGTATATTCTGTCCTTTATAACGAAATGTAGAATTAATGTTTCTAGGGGAAGCATCAGGCGAATAGCGTAAGAATGTATTCATTGCAGGAGTATCCACGATTTTTCCTGGATTAAAAATTCCATTTGGATCCCAAGTAGTTTTTATCTGCTTAAGCAATTGGTAATTGTGTTCTCCAATCATGTAAGCAATGAATTCCCCACGTAGACGGCCGTCACCATGCTCACCACTCAGCGAACCTTTGTACTTTTTAACCAACTTCGCTATTTCAAATGCTATATCACGAAATAACTGGTTTCCCTCTTGAGTTTTTAGGTTGATAATAGGTCGTAAATGTAGTTCACCAGTTGCTGCATGCGCATAATGCACCGAATACAGATTATACTTCGAAAGAATCTGATTAAATTCTGCGATATACGCGGGTAAATCTTCTACATCGACAGCGGTATCCTCAATTACTGCAACTGGCTTTTCATCTGATGGCGTATTGCTCAACAATCCAAGCCCTGCTTTACGCAAATCCCAAACCTTCTTTTTATCTGCGCCAACAATTAAGGGGAAATAATAACCATACCCCGATGCACGCATATCTTTCTCAACAGCTTCAACTTTCTCCAGAATATCAGCCTCATTCTCGCCATCGTATTCTACAATCAGAATAGCTTTTGGATTTCCTTTGACAAAGAAACGATTTTGCTGTTGCTCTAAATTATTTTCAGTACAAGCCAAAATATAATCGTCCATCAACTCGCTTACCAAAGGTTTATGCTTCAAAGCAATTAGATTCGCTCGCAAAGCATCATCCAGAGACGCAAAATGAACACAAAGCAAGCCTGTTGGCTTCTTGGAAAGCTGATTAACGTGAAGTTTTATCGAAGTAATAAATAAAAGTGTGCCTTCCGATCCACAGATTAATTTAGAAAAATTGAATTTTTCACTACCTGATGTAAAAGGATCAGTTTCCAAAAGCATATCAATTGCATAGCCTGTGTTGCGACGCTCAACTGATTTCTTTGGAAACTCCCGACGAATTTCTTCCTGATTACGATAATCACTCAAAACAGATCGTATTTGCGCATACACTTTACCTTCTAAGGTTGGAAGTTCACATTTAGCTAGAAATTCATCGAAAGTCAAATCCGAAAAAATAACTTTCGAACCATCAGACAAATAGCCTTCTACTTCCAAAGTATGCTCTCTGGTACTTTTATAAACCAAAGAATTGGAGCCGCAAGAATTATTTCCAACCATTCCGCCAATCATGGCACGATTTGCCGTAGAAGTTTCGGGGCCGAAATACAATTCATAAGGACGTAAAAACATATTCAGTTCATCACGAATTACTCCAGGCTGTACACGTACCCATTGCTCCTCTTTATTGACTTCCAATATTTGGGTAAAATGTTTTGAAACATCCACTACAATACCGTTTCCAACAACTTGACCCGCAAGTGAAGTACCAGCAGTACGAGGAATTAAGGAAGTTTTATTTTCTAGCGCAAAAGTGATTAATAGCTGAATATCCGCTTCCGTTTTTGGAATGGCAACAGCCAAAGGTATTTCTCTATACGCAGAAGCATCTGTTGCATACAACAAACGCATTTTTGTATCGAAAAAAAGATCGCCCGAAAGCGATTCCTTTAATACCTGCAACTTTTCTTCCACCTTACGAACCTTTTATTTGTGTGGTATATGTACTTTCAAAAATCTTGTCTGCATTATTGGTTTCAAAACCATCACGACGATGTTTTGGACGGAGTTCTTCTTTGGGTAGGTGCGCAAATTCGGGCAACACCGAGCGTTCTGCAAATTCTACATAACTTCCCGCTATTTTTAGGGTCTTACCATCGGAAAAAGTAGCGTCATATAAAGCCGAAACAGTACTACTTTGACGCAACAACTTGTCATCACTCGTCTTGATTACACCACCCGAATTATTCAATTTTACCCCGATACTTAGTAAGAAATCATTGAATTCTTCTAAGGTATTATAACCATCCTTCAACTCATGAATACTTATAGTATAGTGATTCAAATAATAGCGATTGTAAATCACCCAAGCCGCATATTCACTTTCATTCAGTAAAGTTTGGTATTCTTCGGAAGTAGGTAAGCCCCATAGAGGTTTTTGCAAAAATGCAGCAGCTTCCTGTCCATTACTTAAATCTAAATCATCCACAGGATCCGAAGTAATAGGTGATGTATATTTATAAATAATATCTTGTGCTGCTTGACTTAGCTCTTTGACACGCAATTCTGAAACGAAAATACGAGGATAGCCCTCTGCAGGTGGCGAAAACCAATACGCGTCCAATTTTTTACCTTCGAAATAATAATAATCTCGTTTCACATAACCATAGGCTTTAAAAATCTTTTCAAAAGAAGCGATACCAAGATTTGGAATCCCCAACGTTCGAAAAGCAATATGGTCATTGACAATATCATCTTGGGATTGAACGACACCTTTATCCAATAGGGCTTTTGAGATTTTATCTACATCCGCAACATTTTTACGATAATGCTCGAATAAATCATTCAAAACAATATCTAAAGGATTATTTTCTTCAAAATGCATGGCACCAAAATTTAGCGTTTATATTAAGGTAAATTTAATAAAAACATTTTGATATTCGTACGGACTAAATATAAAAAAAGAGAATATTATTCGGGTTAATTCGCAATTGTAAAAATTTAATTCACTAAAAATTTATAGTTCGTCCTTCAAGAGTTCTTCTAATTCTTCAGCGCTAAGATTCATATTTATATTTCCATCTTTTGCAAAAGAAATCTCGCCAGTCTCTTCCGAAACGATAACAGCAACAGCTTCCGAGACTTCGGTAACACCGATGGCTGCGCGATGACGCAAACCAAACTGAGGAGGTAAATCTTCACTATCCGACAATGGAAGCACACAACTAGCTGTCATTACCCGAAAATCTACAATCACAACAGCCCCATCATGCAAAGGACTATTCTTGAAAAATATACTTTCTAATAAGCGTTTGGATAAAGGCGCATCAATATATTCTCCACTAGATTGGTAATATTCTTCATCAAAATATCTAGAAAACACAAGCAATGCTCCTGTCTTCGCTTTAGACATACTTCGACAAGCGTCTACTATGATCTTTATCTGCTCAGAATGATCTTCATTTGTTTTGCCTTTATTAGCAATGAAATTCAGGAAAAACTTTTTTCGTCGCAACGAAATATTCTTCCCAATATGAAGTAAAAAACGACGAATTTCCTGTTGAAACACGACGATAAGCGCAATAGAACCTACGGAAATAAAGCCTCCAAAAATCTCAGTCAACAGGCGCATTTCCAACTGCTTCACGACCAAATATATACCGTAAAACAAACCTACCCCCAACAAAATATTTACAGCAATAGTCCCTTTGATCAGACTATAGACATAATATATAATCACAGCGACCAACAGGATATCAATAATATCCAGTAACCGAAATCCTTCTAATATATTGAAACTTAATCCATCCATTTCTATGCAATTTAAAAAAATTATAGCAGGATTTATTCCTCCAATCATCCAAATGATAAACTTTCTTTACCTTTGTGGTTTAATCTGTTAAACTATGACAAGACTTTCCGTAAATATTAATAAAATTGCCACGCTGCGTAACTCACGTGGAGGAAATGTACCCAACTTAGTAGCCGCTGCCTTAGCCTGCGAGCGTTTTGGGGCAGAAGGAATCACAGTCCACCCACGCCCAGATGAGCGCCATATTCGTTATCAAGATGTATACGATCTGAAAGCAGAAATAAAAACGGAATTTAATATTGAAGGAAATTGTCTAGAGCAAAAATTTGTGGATTTAGTATTAGCAAATAAACCTGCTCAAGTCACTTTGGTTCCTGATGCTTTAGGTCAACTAACTTCTAACCATGGTTGGGACACGATTAAAAACAAAGTGTACCTGCAAGAGATGGTTAAAGTGTTCAAGGATGCTGGAATTCGTGTGTCCATTTTCGTGGATCCTATAGAAGAAATGATCGAAGCTGCAGCTGAAACAGGTACAGATCGTGTTGAATTATATACGGAGGCTTATGCCGCAGAATTTGGTTTTGACAAAGAGAAAGCAATTGAGCCTTATTTCAAAGCGGCATTAAAGGCAAGAGAAGTAGGCTTAGGATTAAATGCTGGACATGATTTAGATTTGAATAATTTAGCCTATTTTAATCAGCATATCCCAGGATTATTGGAAGTAAGTATTGGCCATGCTTTGATTTCTGATGCTTTGTATTTAGGTTTAGAAGAAACCATCAAGCGCTATTTAGCTGCATTAAAAGCTTAAAATAATGTTTATAAAAAAAGGAAAGTCGGATTGAATATCAATCAGACTTTCCTTTTTTTTATTTAATTAGGTCTTACTTAATACCTTTAAAAATTCTATTCCAACGAATCTTCGACAAGAAGGAACCGTCCTTATCCCAACTCAACCATGTAAATAAGGCTTTACCCACAATGTGATCTTCTGGCACAAATCCAAACGCACGCGCATCAGACGAATTGTCTCGATTATCTCCCATCATCCAATAATAGTTCATTTTGACCGTATATGTAGAAGTTTTCGTACCATTGATATATATACCATCATTACGAACTTCTAAGGTATTGCCTTCATAAATACTTATAATCTTTTCATAGATAGCAAGATTATCTGCATTAAGTTCGACTACCTCGCCTTTCTTAGGGACTTTTAACGGTCCAAAATTATGGAAATTCCATTCATAATGGTTCGTATGTGGAAATGCAGAAGAATTATTATCATAATTTTCTACTTTCACAACATTGGACCAACTTTTTACTTCTTCAACTTCTTCTTTCGTAATGTGCAAAACATATGGTTCTCCGAAAATATTACCAAATTCATCCTTCTCAAATTCCATACGCTTATCAATAAGTTTCTGTGGATTTAAGCCAGAACCATCTGTATAAATTAAATAAGCATGTTGGACATCATCCGAGTCATAACCCACCCCATTATTGACATACAAAACACCTTTACGCATTTCGACTACATCTCCAGGAATTCCTACAGCACGTTTGATATAGTTTTCTCTTTTATCCACTGGTCTAAAAGTTTCCTCTGGGAAATTAAAAACCACTACGTCGTTACGTTCAATATTTTGAAAACCTGGCAATCTTTTATATGGTATGTGGATTAATTCAGAATAAGCTTTACCACCTGTAATTGGCATCGTGTGATGTGCAAAAGGAAATGCTATTGGCGTATTTGGAATACGTGGACCATAGTTTAATTTACTTACGAACAAGAAATCTCCTACTAATAATCTTCTTTCCATCGATCCTGTAGGAATCATATACGCTTCTATCAAGAAACCGCGAATCAAGGAGGCTGCTACTGTCGCAAAAATGATTGCGTCAACCCATTCACGACCTACTGATTTTTTATAGGGATATTTTTTCTTGAATTCTTCTGTAGCAGATTGACCTCTATATTTTACATTTGCATCCTTACCCCACATAGGCAATACGATGAAAGGAACTAATACAGCAGCTGCAGTTTCCCAAAAACGTTGTTTTCCGAATGATTTAAGAAAATCTAAATACAGACTATAAAAGATAAATATATTGACAATTGGGACTAATAATAAAGCAACCCACCATGCAGGTCTGCCTATCAATTGTGTCATTACATATTCGCGATAGAAAGGAATAATAGCTTCCCAGCCTTGTTTGCCAGCCTTTTTAAACAGCAAAAATAATCCGTAAAGGGAAATTACTGTTAAGACTCCAAAAATAATATACCACATATTTTATATTTTACATAGAAACCCACTAGGTAGAAGGTATTCGAGTTTATTTATTAAAATCAAAAATTTCTGTTACCTGATAAAAACCTTTTTTACCATACAACCATTCTGCAGCAACAACCGCTCCTAAGGCAAATCCATCACGATTGTGTGCTGTATGCTTGAACTCAATCTGATCAACTTCAGAACTATACAATACTGTATGCGTACCCGGAACCTCCTCAATACGTAAACTTTCAATTAAAAGCTCATTAGGTTGATTAACCACTTCTTCATCCGAGCCAACAACTTGATTAACCCAAGTCTTTTTCACGTCACTGTTATCGATAATTCCTTCGGCAATAGTAATTGCAGTACCACTAGGTGCATCCAATTTATGGATGTGATGAATTTCTTCCACCTGTACGTCATATTGTTGGTAAGGACTAACGGCTTTAGCCAGTAACCTGTTAATATGAAAAAAGATGTTCACACCAATACTGAAATTAGAACCATACAACAAAGATTGATTAGCCTCCAAACACGTTTCTTTTACTTCTTGCAAATGTTCATACCAGCCTGTAGTACCAACTACCAAAGGCAAATCTGCTTCGAAACACAAACTTATATTAGCTAAAGCTGCATCTGGAGTACTGAAATCAATAGCAATATCCGCATCAGCTAAATCTTCCGCTGTAATAGATTCTCTATTGTGTGCATCAACTATCAACGCTATTTCATGGCCTCTTTTAAGTGCAAATTTTTCAATTAGCTGCCCCATTTTGCCATAACCTAGTATAACGATTTTCATATTTAAGGTTTATCTATTTAAAATTAAACGTCAACTTCACCCCAGGGGTAAACTGACGGCCAAAGTTCATATTATATGCCAAAGCAGATGTTGGTAATAAGGTTGGAGTAATCTTGAATCCCAAATCATCTCCTATATTGTAGCGGAAACGCAACATAGAATCAACATATGCCTCCAATACATTTAATCCCCACCATCCAGCAGTGACCAAAATAGTCATATCACGATAGCGACGATAGTTATCTTTTGCTCGAATCAAACCATCCAAACTCTGATATCCTTCCAAATCTGGATCTCCTGTAGCTCCATTATTATCAATTCGGTAGGCTGCTTCCTTTACAAATTTTTGATAATGCCAGTTCCAAAAATCAAAAGTTAAATATCCTGTCAAAAGGCCACCATAAATAATTGGCAATTTAATCCAAACATATTTACCCCCGTTTGTGATCTGCCCCCAGCCTGGTGCAAGTAAAGATCTTTTCCATGCTACAGTAGACAACTGTTCTATTGCTAGACGTGTGGAATCTTTTAAGATATCTTTATAATAATATTTCTCGCGTTCTTTCTCCGCCCTTTCCCTTGCTTTCCGCTCCTCACGAGTTTCTTTCTTTTTGACTGTATCCTGAACAGCTTTTACACTATCCAATGCATTTGCAGTGGTATCTAAAGCGACTTTCTTAGTTGAATCAACTTGCGAATAGCCTCTAAAAGTGCACAGTAAAAAGAAAATTAAGACTAAATATTTCGGCATTACCAATCTAACAATTCTAAAATACGGCTCAAATCATCTTCCGACTCAAAAGGAATTTCAATAGCTCCTTTTCCACGAGAATTTTTCAAATTCAAACGTACACGCGTCGAAAATTTCGAGGCTAAATCATCTTCAATTTTTTGATATTGAAAATCCAATTGCTTTCCTACCCCTTTACCCTTTTTAGGCTTAAGTTGCTCTTGAATATTACGGACTAAGATTTCGGCCATACGTACAGAAAGATCTTTATCAATAATCTCCTGATATACAAAAAGCTGTTTGTCAATATCACCTACATTAATCAAAGCACGTGCGTGCCCCATTGATATTACACCATCACGAATACCTGCTTGTATCACTGGTGGTAATTTCAATAGGCGTAAGTAATTAGTCACTGTAGAACGGTTTTTAGAAACACGGTCTCCCAATTCCTCTTGCTTTAAATTACACTCCTCTATCATGCGTTGAAAACTCAAAGCTACCTCGATAGCATTTAAATTTTCACGTTGAATATTTTCAATCAATGCCATTTCCAACATCTGTTGGTCATTAGCAGTACGTACGTAAGCTGGAATTTCTGTTATTCCTGCTAAAATAGATGCGCGTAAACGACGCTCACCTGAGATGAGTTGGTATTGATTTTTACTAACCTGTCTTACTGTAATCGGCTGAATCAAGCCTTGCAACACGATAGATTCGGAAAGCTCTTTCAAAGCAGCTTCATCAAAATCTGTACGCGGTTGAAATGGGTTGACAGCAATTTGTTCTATTTTAATAAAATTAATACTGCCTGCCGAAGGTGCTGCTGTGTCACCAATCTCGCCTTTGGTAGTACTAGGAGATACTTTCAAATCATCCTGCAATAGCGCACCAAGTCCTTTTCCTAATCCTGTTTTACGTTGTAATGCTGCCATTATACGATTGCTTTTTCTTCTTTATTATGTTCTACCAATCCGTTCTTTTGTAAAATCTCACGAGCTAAATTCAAATAGTTAATTGCACCTTTACATGAAGCATCGTGCATAATTACCGAAATACCAAAACTTGGAGCTTCACTTAGACGTGTATTACGTTGGATAATTGTTTCGAATACCAGATCAGTAAAGTGCGTACGAACTTCTTCAACTACTTGATTTGACAAACGTAGACGCACATCATACATCGTCAACAAGATACCTTCAATCTCTAAATTCGTATTTAATCTATTTTGAACGATTTTAATCGTATTCAATAATTTACCCAAACCTTCTAAGGCGAAATACTCACATTGTACCGGAATGATTACGGAATCCGAAGCTGTTAAAGCATTAATGGTAATTAAACCCAATGATGGTGAACAATCGATTATAATGAAGTCATAATCATCTTTTATCTCATCCAACATTTTTTTCATTTTGTACTCACGCTCATTCAAATTGATCATCTCAATCTCCGCCCCTACCAAATCAATATGTGCTGGCAATAAGTCCAAATGAGGTGTATCGGTAGCTTTGATAGCATCACGCGGGTTCAAATCATTCACCAAACACTCGTACACACTCGCTTTTATACCACGAGGATCAAAACCAATACCCGAAGTAGAGTTTGCTTGTGGATCTGCATCCACCAACAAAGTTTTATATTCTAAAACTGCCAAACTTGCGGCTAAGTTGATTGATGTTGTTGTTTTCCCTACACCGCCCTTTTGATTTGCTATTGCAATTATTTTTCCCATGAGATACCGAACCTTTACAATTTTGTGTTATCAATTGTAGTTCTCGCATAAAATTAACATTTACCGCATGTACTAAATACTTAAATGATGTTAAATTTACTATTTTTGAGAACTCCTGATACTATTACTCAGGATGCTAAGATACAAAAAATTGACATACGATTAGACAAATCGTGCATCGATTACGATAAGTTGCAACATCACAATGAATTTAATTATATCGGGCACAAATAGGCTGGGTAGTAACTCTTTAAAAGTAGCTAACTACTACAAAGCAGAATTAAACCGCAAAAGCGAGCAATGGGAAATATTCTCCTTGGAGGATTTACCACATGATATTTTATTCACTGATTTGTACGGAAAACGATCTGAAGCCTTTTCTGCTATACAAGCTAAAGTTTCCGCAGCGCAAAAATTCATTTTCATCATCCCAGAGTACAATGGAAGCTATCCTGGTGTATTAAAAATATTTATTGATGCTTGTGCATATCCTTCTTCTTTCGCTAATAAAAAAGCGGCCTTAGTGGGTGTTTCTACTGGAAAATATGGAAATATTCGTGGCGTCGACCATTTTACAGGCGTATGCAATTATGTCCGCATGCATGTACTTCCATTAAAGATACATGTTCCACACATTCAAAATGAACTAGATCCATCTGGATGCTTTGTAGACCCTATTACACTAAAGTTTATTGATGAGCAAATTGAGGAGATTTTGAGATTTTAATTCCAAAAAAATTAGAACAAACAATTTTCACTTTATCATAAACAGCTCATCTACATAGTAGCTATCCAAAAAATTTGAATACAAGATATAGACGGTAAACATTTCATAAATTGGCCATAAAAAAAAGCACCAATTTCTTGATGCTTTTCATTTGTGATGTGGAGGCTACTGGATTCGAACCAGTGACCCTCTGCTTGTAAGGCAGATGCTCTGAACCAGCTGAGCTAAGCCTCCTAGAATGATTGGTGGAGAATACTGGATTCGAACCAGTGACCCTCTGCTTGTAAGGCAGATGCTCTGAACCAGCTGAGCTAATTCTCCGTAGAATGTTTGGTGGAGGCTACTGGATTCGAACCAGTGACCCTCTGCTTGTAAGGCAGATGCTCTGAACCAGCTGAGCTAAGCCTCCAAACATTTTTTTATTCTTTTTCAGAACGAGCAACCTTATCCTGATTGCGTGTGCAAATATAGCCCTAATTTTTAAGTTTCAAAATGTTTTTGCAACTTTTTTACTGTCTTAAAGTGTAATTTCCTAATAAAAAGATAGATAAATTTTAGTCATAAAATTTCCAAGAAGCACCAAATCTAAAGTTTGCTGGATTCATAGGATAACGACGAACTGTATAATATCCTTTTGGATACAAATATTGATTGGTAAAATTATTACTGATAAATAAATTTACACGCTTAATATTCATTGTTGCCCAAAAATCAACTATAGGATATGTAGAAAATTCTAAGCTTGTATTCGTATTATAAAACTGTCCTGTGTTGATCGAGTAAGAAGGAGTTACGAATGGCGTATTGAAACGGACATCCGTACCTATACGTAAATTCAACACATCAAACCATCTAGCATCATAGTAGAAACTATGCCAAGTATATAATTCCGGAGTAGCAATGATATTCATGGCATCTGACTTTTGATAGACTACACGGTTATCCAAATGGAACTTTCCAAACTTGAAATTTTGCTCCACAGTAGCTTTTATAAAATTCAAATTACCATATTGAGCGGCTTCAATCACCTTATCCAGTCTGCCATCATCATTAGGATTATCTACCTCCTTGAAATAGGTGTAATTGTTAATTAAGAAGTATTCTACACGTCCCTTAAATCCTAATTTAGGGTTGCTGTACATGAAAGATAAATTCTGTGTTTTGGTTTTATCTAAATTATTGTTCCATTGATGATAGGTATAATTCATACGGTTGAATACCATTTCGGGAGATTTATTTTGGGAATAAGCTCCTAATGAAATCTTCCCCACCTTTTCACCTATCAAAATATCAGCTTTCGCCTCATACAAATAATCACCAAAATTGTGCCCCACTACGATTTGATTCACACCCAAATTAAAATTAATGCGATCAGAAAATTTATAACTCAAATCTCCCTTTACAGAGGAATTTTGATAAAAATCTGTGGAAATACTATCTGCATACCAAATCAAATCGTTTTGAAAACCTAGATTTAATTTAGCCTCATTTTTCAAAACTGATTTAGGACGTAAATAAAATGCATAGGTAAATTCATTTGAAATCGTAGTTACCTTAGTGGTATCGTGCACTTCTTTAAAATTTCCAAATGGAAAAGCACTGTATGTATCATCCTCATTTTTATAAAACACAAATCGTTGTTGACGAATATGAGTATTGTGCGCAATAGCGTTAGTAGGATGAATTTCCATTTCGGGCTGATCTTTATTAACCGTATCCAATCGACCTATATAATAGGATTGGCGCAGGAAAAAGCTATTATCATTCCACTTATTATAAGGTCGAGTCTGGCGTTGACCACGCAAGCGAGTACCTACCGAATACCAAGAACTTACTTTAGGATCTCTAAATACGGTATCATTTAATACAGACCCATTTTCAGGAGCGTCCAATTTATTGAAAGTCATATTAGCAATCATATTATAACGTTTGCTTGGTGACTCATACCAAGTATTCACTGAACCTTTCCTGTCGTTGTAATCTTGATTATAAAAATATCCATCCGTATTAGTCGCATGATAATCTACACCTATATTCCAGTTTGGATTTATATTTTGGGTAAGTTTTGCTTTGAACACTTGATCTGCAAAAAAGAATCCTACAGCATACAATTCCGAATAACGCGCTCTTGCACGGTAATACTGTACAGAATCGGAAGTCAATAGATAACGTTCTAAAGCATGAAAACCAGGCTGAAAACCAATCTTCTTACTGGGCTGAAAAAGTAAATCTCGTGTTGCCAACCCGTACGAGCCGAGATTTATACTTGGATTCCAAGGAAGGTTCTGTTTATTGTAATATTGGAAATTGTAGTGTGTAGTATCTATTTGTTGGGTATAAGTCGCATATTTCAACATATTCAATGTAGCATAACGCACATATTTTGCTGAAAAGACCACAGAATCTTTCTTATTATCTTCTTTTGCTCGGGCAGAATCTAATGCCGAACTAAATTCATCATTGACCTGTGCTTGGACGGCAAAAGTTAGTGACAAGAAGAATACTATACTTAAGAGGCTACGCAAAAAATTACTACTCATCTATTACTGGAATATATTTCGCAAAAATAAAGAAATTATGATGTTATTGTAGTGCAATTAACTCTTTTAACACCTGTGTCATTTTTGGCTCTACTTCTGCGGCTATTTTAACTATCTCCGAAAGAGAAACAGGCTGCAGGTCCTCATGAAAACCTTCATCCGTAATAACAGAAATGGCAAACACAGGTAAGCCCATGTGATTGGCTACGATTACTTCAGGCACTGTACTCATTCCCACGATATCGCCCCCCATTAGTCGCATATAACGGTATTCGGCACGTGTTTCCAGATTAGGACCAGGTGTGGACACGTAGACTACTCGATGCGCATTAACACCCAGTCTCTTTGCAATCTCTAAACCCTGTTCTTGCATCTTTTTATCATAAGGAGCGCTCATATCAGGAAAGCGAGAACCATAAGTTTCGTCATTAGGACCGCGTAATGGATTGTCAGTAAGCAAATTGATATGATCGTCGATAATACCAATATCACCTTTTTTAATTGCAGAATTCAATGAACCAGATGCATTGGAAACGAATAGTTTCTGAATACCTAAGTCTCGCATGACTCGCACAGGAAAAGTTACCTCCTGCATATTGTATCCCTCGTAGTAATGCAACCTTCCTTGCATAGCCACGACCTTACGACCATTCAAAATCCCAAATATCAATTTACCTGTATGGAATTCCACTGTGGAAATAGGGAAATTAGGAATGTTGGAATACATCAATTGATAGTGTACTTCGATTTCATTGACAAGCTTTCCTAAGCCTGTACCTAATATAATACCAAATTCGGGAGTGAAATCGCCAATGCGTTGACGAATAAAGGAAACCGTGTCGTCTATTAAATGATACATGTGTACAAAAAACTAATACTCAAACTTAGTGTTAATTTTTTGCACACACAAATCACTTATAGGCTTTATTATTTAGCCGACAATTGCTTATCTGAAGCTCTTCCTGGAGAAGTAAACCACAATAATATGAACGTAATTAATCCGTTGTAAACGATCAATTCGAAACCAATTTTGTATGTAGTATGTGGCAATACATATAAGGTCATTAACCAAATAAGAATCGGTGCCAACACGCAGATATATGGTACAAGATTGTCATTCACTTGACGTTTTGTCAAAATACCGAAGGCAAATAAACCCAATAATGGCCCATAGGTGTAACCCGCAATTTTGAAAATTGCTGATACTACCGAGTCATCATTGATCGCATGGAATAACACAATCACAAGCAACATCACAATAGAGAATGCCATGTGTACAATGTTTCTTTGCTTCACCAATTTAGGATCATTTGGATTTTCCTTTTTATTGAAACCTAAGAAATCCACGCAGTATGATGTCGTCAGTGCAGTCAAAGCAGAATCCGTTGTCGCAAAAGTTGCAGCCGTCAAGCCCATCATAAATACGATTCCTGGTAACAATCCTAAATGTTTCAACGCAATCTCTGGGTACAAATAATCCGACTTACCCAAATCTTTCACATTGATACCATTTGCTTCAGCGTAGAAATACAACAAAGCTCCAACACACAAGAAGAACACATTGATAACCACAAAAATGGATGTGAAAGTCATCATATTCTTTTGCGCTTCACCAATTGTTTTCATACTTAAGTTCTTTTGCATCAAATCTTGGTCAAGACCAGTCATTGCAATTGTAACAAAAGCACCACCAATAATATGTTTCCAGAAGTGTCTTGTATCACCTAAAAGATTTTCCCAAACAAAAACTTTAGAATAAGAACTATCTTTTACTTTTTCAAATGCTTCTACTACTGTAATTCCAAGTCCATCTGCCATAAAATAGATTGACAAAATTACAGCAAGCACTAAGAATGTAGTTTGCAATGTATCTGTGATAATAATTGTTTTTAGACCACCTTTGTTGGTATATAACCAAATTAACAACAAACAGCCCGCTACGGTTACGATAAAAGGAATATTCCAAGCATCAAAAATATAGCGTTGCAATACAATAGCTACCAAATAAAGACGAAATGCTGAACCGATAGTACGTGACACTAAAAAGATCATCGCACCAGACTTGTAACTTTTATACCCTAATCTTTCTTCCAAATAGGTATAGATGGAAGTTAGATTCATACGATAATACAATGGCAATAGTACGTAAGCAATAATGATAAAGCCTAGTGCATTTCCCAAAACGAATTGGAAATAACTAAAATTATTCGCTGCTAAACCAGCCGGTGCATTACCAATATCTCCTGGAACAGAAATAAATGTAACACCTGATAGTGCAGTACCAATCATTCCAAAAGCAACTAAATACCATTTGGAATTACGGTTAGCTACGAAAAAGGTGGAGTTATCTGCCGAGCCTTTAGATGTAAAATGTGAAACAGCCAATAATACAGCAAAATAAACTACTAGAAATGATAATAATATTATAGGAGACATATATAGTCTTTAATGTTTAGTATTGTTTTTGATTGAATGCTTCGATAGCTTGACGCACATTTCCAAACTTTTCCAACAATTCTGTTGCTAAAGTTTCTTCAGCGCCTGTTTCAGCCATAACCATGCGCACACCACGACCTACTAATTTGTGATTTGATAATTGCATGTCTACCATTTTGTTTCCTTTCACGCGTCCCAATTGGATCATAACAGAAGTACTGATCATATTCAACACTAATTTTTGTGCTGTACCTGATTTCATACGTGTAGAACCTGTTACAAATTCAGGACCCACAATTACCTCTACAGGATATTTTGCGATAGCCGCAATCGGTGAACCGCCATTACATACCACACAACCTGTGGCTATGCCACGTTTATTTGCCTCTTGCAAACCACCAATCACATAAGGAGTCGTACCAGAAGCTGCAATTCCTATAATAATATCGTTTTCTGTGATTACATATTCATCTAAATCTTTCCACGCTTGTTGCATATCATCTTCTGCAAACTCAACTGCTTTGCGAATAGCGGTATCACCACCAGCAATAAGACCGATTACCCAATCAAATGGAACACCATATGTAGGTGGACATTCCGAAGCATCTAAAATACCTAAACGACCGCTCGTTCCAGCTCCTATATAAAAAATCCGACCACCTTTTTTCATTCCCGCTACTGCCACATCAACTAAAGCCTCAATCTGAGGGATTGACCGTTCCACTGCTAAAGGAACTGTTTTATCTTCTTTATTTATATTAATAAGTAACTCAAGGACAGACATTTTGTCCAAATCCTGATAATTCGAATCCTTCTCTGTTGTATTAACCATCTAAATCGAAATCTTAATTTTATTTTAATATCGTAAATATGCGATTTTTTTACAAAACACGCAAAAAAACGCAATTATAAATTTTCAAGCGATACGAAATTATATTTTTTTGAGCGCAATTCATCTATGATTTGTTCCAGTTTCAAATATAATTTATCCGTACGGCGCGAATCAGTCCCTAAATGAATAAGAATAATATAACCATTCAACCCGTTTGCCTTTTCAAATTCATGTAATTGGTTCAAAATCCTAAAGGAAGACATATATCTAGCACCCATTTCTGGATAAGTATAATCAGCAGGAGTTCGCAACCCCGGTGTAAAATTGTACACCTGAAAGCCCATTTCTGTTGACCACTCTACAATTTTTTTATTGTACCACTCATAAGGCGCAATAAAAATATTTCCTCTTTCAATTCCTATTTTTCCAAGACATTGTACGTTTGCTTCCAAATCATTTACAAACTCCATTTTGGTCAGCAATAAGCTATCACGATTTTCCCACGGTGAATACAATAAATGCTTATCTGAATGTGGTCCGATATAATGTCCTTTCTTTGCTAATTTTTTCAGAAGATTTACCGACTTTTTATCTTCTAAAAATTTACCTGTCACAAAAAAAGAAGCACCCACATCTTTCTTTTCCAATACGTGGCTAATATGCGGTAATCCATCTCGAAATTCATCACCTGTAAAAACGAGACTTATATTTCTATTGTCTAGATTACCGCGCACTACAGCGCCATATTCATCTATTATCTTTTTTTTTTTACTCTCTGCTTCCTTTGCTGAGAGCAGATAAATCAACGACGCCGTACCGTCCATTGTTGGCTCATTCGTGCTGTAATCACCAAAATCATCGTGGTAAACTACTAAATCACTTTGAAATTCAGCATAACCATCTGGTTTTAATAACTGAATTCCAATTAAATTATTGTATATCCTGGCATAAACTGGTCCATCTACTAATCCACCATCAATGGTATAATTATGCAAATAAGTAAACGATGAATGTGGATATACTGGGGTATCACCATCAGCAGGTAAACCGACCACCATACTTGTTCCCCAAGGATTTACACCAAATAACCAATCAAAATTTGCTTGTTCTAATTCCTGATATTGTGCATCGCCAGTCAATTTTTTGTACCAATATGCTTGAATAGCAAAGGATGTTGTTAAATTATTGCTACACCAAATGTAAGGGACACCACGATAAAACATATTTTCTCTGGCTCTGTTCCATACGTATTCTATCCCATCTTTGTAATACTTCAAAATCTCTTGCTTGTCCTGGCCTTCCATCAATTTAGCTAACTCATAATGGCCCAAATTAATAAAAGGATAGTATTGATAGTGATTTGCTGTGTCACGAATCATCCAGGGTGTAACGGGCTCTTGACGAGCATAATCCAAGCCTTTGGAAAGGTTGACTTTATCTTTATCCAACGAGTACATCATTGCTTCTGCTAGTTCCATATCGTCTACCCAATTATCTTCGGCATAAATGTATGGTGATTTAACAGAGACAGTTTGTGTGACACCGGGTTTGATATGGGCGTAATCGTATGCTGATTTTGCTTTTTCTTTCAAAAGTTTAGCATAATCCGCATGCGAATTGTTCAACAATTGGTACCCCAAAGCAAATGCACTTGTTAATTTTGCAGCAGTAGAACTTGTACCTTTGGTATTATTCATAAACTTACCCCTCTGCTGAGGTTTACCATCTATGAAGTAAACAGGACGTTCGTGACCTCTTCCGTATAAAGAGTCTAGCCCCGGCAATCTGTAACCCGAATGATCACGATCGTCAGCTATTTGATTAAACATCATGTTAGATTTTGGATGCATTTTTAACAACCAATCTAATCCCCATTTTGCTTCGTCCAGAACATCTGCAATACCATTGTTTCCATCCAAGCCATTTGCTTGTTTTTCATCTGAAAACACTTGTGGAAAATCACGATATGCAGCCAATAAATGAAAAGTAGCATTCGCTGAAGTAGTGGAATATTGCAAATAATCGGACGCATCGTGCCAGCCACCTCCAGCGTCAATATGCGTGCTATCAGGTAAACCAACTGAGGAAGCATACATCGTGAAGCCATCGTGCGTATGACAACTATCTTTTAAATAGGGATTGAATAATGTCCGTTGTTGACGCATATACCGCAATGCATAATCTGCTGATCCTTTATATACATCTTTATTTATTTTAATCACAGCTGATGAAGTTCCATCATTCGTTTTTACGATGTATGTACCCTCTTTTTTTACAGCTGAAATATCCAATCTTGCACCTTGATCAAAAGGACCATATTTTCCGAATATTTTATTGACTTTACCTTTGTAAACTGACTTATTGGTCTTGGCATCAATTACTGTAAAAGATTTAATTCTAGTATCCGTTTTGGAAACCCAAACCAACACTTTAGTACTTTCTGGCAAATAGCCAAGTTGATTTATCCGAATCCACGACTGCTGCTGCTGCTGCTGCTGCGCAAAAGTCAAGGAAACTATACAAAGTTGAAGGATTAAAGATATTATTTTTTTCATGGCTGGTTACTATAACTAGTAAGTTAGTTTGACGATCTTACCGTCCATTGTACTTGCAATTATATATTTTTTGGTTACCAAAGTCGGATTCACCATGCCATTGGTAATTTTATATTGCCAAAGCACTTCACCAGATTTCGGATGTACTGCAGATACTAATCCAGAATTATTCGGTACCACAACCAAATCCTTATTGCTATAAATAGCCGAAGGTGTTAACTCATATGGTAATTTTAGCTTTGATTTCCAGCTCACATCCATATGATTAGCAGTCACTGAAATTCCTATTAATTCACCATCCATAGTCTTTGCGTATACGTATTTTTCATCAAAGGATAGTCCCATTGATTCGCGAACACGGTATTCATCCTTCTTTTCTCTCCAAATTACTTTACCTGTTTTGAGATCTAATGCTGACATAAAACGATCTGGTGCAACGATAAACACACGATTATTAGCGACCACTGGATAACAAGCTGCTGCCGAAAACATTCTGTTGGTATGACCATTATTCCATTCCCAGACCAAACTACCTGTATTGACATCCAACGCATAAAACCCATTACCCCAAGAACCAAATATCACTTTTCCATCTGCAATGGTAGGTAATGTAGACACATAGTTTTTGACCTGATCGTATGTCCACACGACTTTACCAGATTTCAAATCAATACATCTGAAAATACCATCCGAAGCCCCGATATAAACTTTTCCTTTGTAAATATTCGGTGATCCTAATACCGCATGATCAGCTTGTACTTTCCAAATTTCTTTCCCTGTTTTACTATTTACAGCGTAGATAAAATTATCCGAAGATCCAACCATGACAATACCATTTGCTACTGCGGGAGTAGAATAAATTTTACCACCAGTTTGAAATACCCATTTTCTTAGTCCTGTTTTGATATCCAATGCGTATAATTCTCCAATGGTATTGGCTGTGAAGGCTAATTTGCCATCGGAACTAAATCCAGCCCCCAAATCACCATCATTAATATATTCCCAAGCGACTTTTGCTTTAGTCGTTGCATTCACGGAGAAATCAGGACGTTTGTAGTTGCCGTCGAATGTTAGTTTTTTTAATGGAAACTTCAACCAAGCATTTTGTGTAGAAACTGATGGATTTCGTTCTTGAAAGAAAACAGAATCCTTCGTCAGCGTAATGATATTATAACCACCTACTTCTGCTTTAGCACGAAGATTTGAACGACTCATCACGCCCGGAATTCCATCCCAATCGTACAGCTTGTTACTATGTCCATGACCGCATAATGCAAATTGAATATTTCTTGTTTGCAAACGATCCACCAATTCGTACCAATTGTTTAGCGAAGAATCTAATGGATAATGATTAATTGAAATCATAGGTATCTCTTTATTTGGATGTGCCTTAAAAATACTGTCTATCCACACTAAATTTTCACGTGGAATCTGACCTGGACTCATGCGCATATTAGGTCCAGAGGTTGTACCTAAAAACTGAAAACCTTTATGTTCAAAAAAGAAAGTTTCTCCACCAAATACTTTACGAAAAGAATTCGCACCACTTTCTGACCAATTGCTATCATGATTTCCTGGCACGATATACAGGGGCAATTTAAGTCCATCCAATATCCTTTTGGCTAATTTCAACTCCTCATCCGAACCAAATTCAGTGACATCGCCTGAAAGTATTACAAAGTCAATATCAGTCTGACTATTAAGATCTTCTACCGTTCGACGCAAATCCTCTTCACCAGAATGACCTCCGATGTGCGTATCTGTGATTTGTGCAAATTTAAATGCGGACTGAGCTAATACTGCCGAAAGACATAAACTGAAAGTGAGTGCTAAAAATATTTTTTTCATAAGTATAATTAAAGGGCATCTAAAGATACCCTTATTGGTATTTATTATTTATTTCTTCTCTACTGTATTTGAGGGTTTACTTTCTACGTGATCTTCGTTCAATGCAGTTACAGCATAATGACCATTTTTAGTAACATTAATTTTATTAGCAGCAGTAACACCAACTAACTCACCCTCTCCAGTAAGGCTACTGAAATAATAAACAGCAAAACGAATATTATTACCTGAGCCAACCCAGTTCAACTCGCTGCCTGTTAACTTTAGATTACTTGGAACAACTGGAGCAGTAGCTACTTCGCGACCTGCAAAAGGCATCAAAACATCTTTGGCGTATAGTTCAGCTAATTTGTCTGTGATTCCAATTCTATTCGCAAGTATATCTCTGGAGGAATATATAGCAGAACCTACAGTATACCTGTTATTTCTAACCAGGTTAAATTGATTCTCCAGCTCTTGTACATTTTGAAATTTTGCACCACCGTCAGTTGCTCCAAACTTATAATACCCGTGACCAATAACCACTTTAGATTTACCTCTAAACTGCGTCCAATCAGCTAAATTACGTTCGAAGGGATTAGAGGAATTACCTATCTCTTGATATAATTGAGGGATTAAAATATCCACCCATCCCGCTTGGGTCCATTTAGGTAAATCTGCATATAAGGTATTATAATTATAGCTTCTACTAGCTGCTGGAGAAATAGAAAATACAACTGACGGCTTATGTGTTTTAATAGTATTATATATTAACTCAATAGCTTTATCGACATTATCACGTCTCCAAGCATTTTTATCCGTAAAATTACCTTTTAATCTATTAAAGTCTTCATCATCTGATTTCATGGTACCTGCGCTAGAAGGATCTGGATAAAAATAATCATCCATGTGTAACCCATCAACATCGTATTTTGTAACAAGATCCTTCACGATATCCGATAGACGCTGTCTTACCTCTGGCAAAGCAGGATTGTAAATCTGAATCTTTTCGTGATCTACTACCCAACTTTGTTGAATAGAACTATGTAATGCAGGATAAGATGTATTACTGCCTGCACGTGTAGCAATACGATATGGATTTATCCATGCATGAAATTCAATGCCGCGTGCATGTGCTTCATCCAACATAAATTTTAACACATCATATCCAGGGTCCTTGCCGCGAGTTCCTGTGATATTACCACTCCATGGCTCATATGGAGAATTGTAAAATGCATCGCCCATACCGCGAACCTGTACAAAAACGGTATTGAACTTCAATTGTTTTAATCTATCCAATAGATCAGTATATTGCTTTTTCTGCACAGCCATCTCTTTAGAAGTAGGCCAATCTATTCCCCAAACGGTAGCCATCCAAGCAGCACGCATTTCTTTACGTGGAAATTTTAATTCTGAGGAGGGGGGATCAGGTGTAGGCTGAGGAGAAACACTAGGACCATCTGATTCCTTGCTACAGGAAGTAAATAATAATATTACACTACAAAGTAATAATAAATAATTTGAAATTATTTTCATATGGAAAGTAAAATTTATAACGGTTAAAATAATGAAAGGACATCTAATTCTTATTAGGGATAAGTTTTAGATGTCCTTTATAATTGTCTACTTTAAAAATTAATCTTCAGCAACAGCTACACCAAACTCAATGATAGCGAAACCTCCTTGAGAAGTTGCTCCATATAGCATTAACTTTTCATCTTTACCTGAAGCATCTTTTATAATATGATATCCAGCTTGAGTTCCAGGTGAAATATTTACGGTTGTGCCTACTTCGAATGAAAATATATGAGGTGCCACTTTCCCGTCAATAGCCGTTTGTTCTAAAGCAGTCAGCGCATCAACAATGTTACTACCTCTATTAATATTATAAAGGTACATTGTCGCTGAAGTTCCATTAGGCGCACCTCTAGGGACAGTAATACCTAATAAGTATCTCGTACCATTAAATGTAAATATTTTAATATCCGTTAAACTTTTCGGTAAGGATTCTACTTTCATAGTATAAGAAGCAGATGCTCCATTATTCACTAATGAAAAAGGCTGAGAGTGTCCTGAAATAATATAAGATTCAGTTGTTCCTATCTGAGAATAATGTCCCCACTGCTCATAATTAATTCGTGAAGTAATAACTGTGGGTTCAGAACCTTCCTTAAAATTTGTTATTTTCAAACGAATTATCTGAGAAGAAGCCATAAAGTACGCATATCCATTACCATTTTTATCAATGTTTATGGAAAATGTATCACCGTGACGAACAGCTGCACCAGCTAAACTACCAACGTTGATATTTGCAACAACATCTGGAGCTTTTGAAGGATCAGACCAATGGTATAATTTCAATGGAGATGCATGAGCTCCAGAAAGATTCGCAACATAAGAGTGACCATGAGCTTGAGCCCCCATATTTACAGTTAAAGTACCACCAGTAACTCCTTCCATATTTAATGGGATACGTTCTATTACATTATTTTTAAGTTTATTAACTTCTAATAAATGAACACCAGCACCCCCTCTTTCTATGATCAGAACATGATTTCCATCAAAACCTGTACCTCTGGTATTAGCCGTTGCTAAAGAAGGGTAAATTGGATTTCCTAATGCATTAGAAGAATAGTCATAGTATGACGGTGCATCTAAATTAGCGCCATAAACTGGTACTTTAAATCGAATTATGGCCTTATATTCTTTAAAACGAGGTAAATTTGTTACTTTCAAAATGATTTCCCTTTGTGTATCTCCGCTTTGATAAGGAATTTCAAAAATTTCTTTTTCAAGTTTTGAGCCTTCAGAAGTAATGGCTTCGAATTTGATATTTTCAAAATCGGACAAAGTATCGATCCTTGGAAATGTAATTGATTTAGTATTCTGATTAATTTGACCTTCTAGAATTTCCTGACCAGATGCACCAGCATTTACTATACGTATAGATTTCAAATCTGTATATTTATCTGATTCAACATTTCCTGGGAAATCCTCCGTACATGATATAAATGAAGCTATGCTGATAAAGGCAAGCAATAATCTACCAATAGTATGCTTTGTAATTTTCATATATGTATGATTAATATATAATGAATTCAAAATTAATTTTGAGCCCACCCTTCTGTTTGTGATAATACATAACCACGAGACTGATACTCATTTATTTGGTTTCTTCCAATAGGCGATAAATATGGATTAACATTACCTAAGCCTAAGAATTGTTGTCTTGAACGATTCAAACTATAACGGTAGAATCCAACCATTTTTGCTGCACTTTCTGGATTGTCTGGATTAAAAACTTCGATTTGTCCATTAAGCTTAACTACTGAAATACCTGATTTAATTTCTCCAGGAATTTGATTTGGGAAATCAACCCAACCTCCTGCTAATAAATCAGGATTAGCATCGGTATCCATATAATCTAGTTTTTTCCAACGTTTCAAATCTGCTAAGCGATTAAACTCGAATGTCATCTCCATACGACGTTCTCTACGAATCTCCCACATAAGCGGAGAAATAGTAACGTCTCTTTCTGGATCAGAAGGTAACATACCTAAAGTCATAGGTGCTGTTTTCTTAACTCCTTTTTGTATAGCTTCAGCAGCTAATGGTCTGTTTCGAATTTTATTAATTGAACGATCGATATCTGATTGATCCACTGCGGCTGCACCCAAAGTTGATAATTCAGCTTTGGCTTCTATCCAATTTAGTAAAACTTCTGCATATCTTAATACAGGGGCGTCCGTAGTATTATTAGCACCTGTAAACGCTGTACCCGCAGCACCACCTGCAGCTACACGTGCTTCAACATCACGAGGAAGGAACTTCGTAATATACAGGAATGAACCTCTATTTCTTGCAGTTGGTTTTTCATGAAACACCGCTTCAAATCTAGAATCTCTTGTTTTGAATAATTGTGATGTTACAAAATTATTAGCATTAGTTTCAGATGAATTTTGCCACACAGAACCATCCACGCAAATAAAAGACTTAATTAAGTCCGATGATGGTCCATATGTCACATTATCGGCTAAATTATGGGTAGATAATAATGCATGCTTTACATTAATAGATTCATTATATTCTCTATAAAGAATCATATCCTTATTTCCACTGAGATTCTCTGAAGTAAACTGGGATCTATAATCCGTGACTATATCATATTTAGAACTAGAAATCACTAGTTCTCCAGCTTCAAGAGCTAGTTCAAAAAACTTTTTAGCTTGATCATCATTTTCATAATAATATTTTTGCCACGAGCCTTCTGATAAAGCAATTCGAGAAATAAAACCTGCTACTACATAACGGTTAACAGATTGTACACCATCGCTCAAACGTACATTTTCTAAAGCAAATTTTAAATCTTCATAAACTGCATCCATTACTTCATTTCTCGGAGTACGGTTTTTGAATAATGCGTCGAAATCAGTATCACTTACAGGTTTGTCATAATAAGGAACATCCCCATACGCAAGGACTAGATCAGAATAGGCCATTGCGCGGAAGAATCTTCCAATCCCAATCCAGTGATTATATGCCTCAGGTGTTAATATCGTTGACATGCGAGTTTCAACACGATCCAACATAATGTTAATGGAGCGAATGTTTGTGTATGACCAAATTCCACTATTAGGTACAGCTAAAGTAAATTCAGCTTGGTTACCCTGTCTTACAACATCATCGCTGAAGGATAATAAGTAGGAGCTTCCTAAAGAAAATCCTGAACCATATCCTTCAAAAAAATCAGTATAATATTTATTTGCATAAAGACGTACGTTTTCTTCTGTCGTCCACGCATTGTCATCATTTGCAGATGTTAGTTGCGGCCTATCTAAGAACTTCTCGCAACTTGAAAACATCAGGGTAGCTGTTAGAAGAGCTATGCTATATTTAATTTTCATAATTTCCCTTGTTAACTAATTAAAAACCAATTTGAATACCTAAAGAAGCAGATTTGAAAGTCGGTGTTCCAGAACCTGTTCTACCTAAATTGTAATTTGTAGTAGTACCTTCGGTCAACGGTCCTCCAGTTCCCGACACCGCTTCTGGGTCGATCGGTAATCCTCTTAAATTATCAAAAACAAAGAAGTTTTCTAATGACACGTAAATACGTGCATTTTTTAATTTTGCTTTACGTAATACATCTCCTTGCAATCCATAACCAAAAGTGATATTCTTAATTTTAAAATAAGACATATCTAATAGGTATCGTGATTGTGGCACCATAGTTTGACCACTAGCCTCACCATTCAAGTTCCAAGCACGTGGATAAAATGCATCTGTACGATCTTTTTTCCAAAAATCACCAGCAAATGTTTGTGGCATAGCACCATCCTTTACATGGAAACCAGGAATTGCCAATTGGCCAGCACCCCAAATTTCTCGTTGTCCGACACCTTGTAAAAACACAGACATATCAAAACCTTTATAGTCCGCTCCTAAACGGAAACCATATTCGTAGCGAGGCGTTGAATTTCCGATTTTCACTCTATCTCCAGCATCTCCATTTGTGTTCTTACCATTTGTTATGTATCCATCTCCATTAACGTCAACAAATTTAACATCACCCGGAGAAATATATCCCCAAGATGCTGTACCTGTTTGAAGTTGTGTTTGATAGATTGGGTTATCGCCAACTAACTGGTTGGTTTGCCTTGTAGCACCTTCATGAATTATAGTGGTTACAACGTGATTTCCATTTGCATCATAGACAAAATCATCTGCTTGATATAGGCGATCGGTAACATAACCAAAAATATCACCATAGGTTCTGCCAGTAGAATATGCGTTACTTAGTAAACGGTTCTCCCATGGAGTATTCCAATCAGCACCTTTAGTAATTTTAGAAATTGCATCTGCTAAATTAGCATTTGCTGTTAATTTTAGACCATTATCAAATGTATGGCTGAAGTCCAGATTTATCTCCCAACCCTTAGTTTGCAAAGTTCCAAAATTGCCTTGAGGTGCACTGGCACCGAAAGTGTTTGGCAATGACTCGCCAGGTATTATCATGTTATTTGTATTTCTTTGAAAATACTCTAATGTTACACCCAACTTATTAAAGAATCGTAAATCTGCTCCTATGTTGGAGTGTTCTATATCTTGCCACGTAATTGCAGTTGAGACTGCTCCAGGAGTACCTAATTGGAAGAACTGTTGACCTGAACCATTTAACCAATTATTTTTACCAATAGCCATAGTAGGAACATATAAAGAGTTGGATACAGATTGATCACCTATATTACCCCAAGAACCGCGAATTTTAGCAAATGATAATACATCTGAAATATTTTCCATAAAGCCTTCATTAGATATTACCCAACCAGCAGAAACAGATGGGTACCATCTCCATTTCAAATGAGGAGGGAATTTAGATGTTCCATCATATCGCAAATTACCTTCTACTAAGTATTTTCCTTTGTAAACATAATTAGCGCGACCAAAGAAACCTACTTGCGAATCCCAATTTTCATTTGCTCCATTTGTTTCAATTCCTGTCGCAAAATTAAATTGAGGGTTTTCTTCATTAATTAAGTTAGTTCTTCTGGCCCAAGTATCGTTCCACTTATACGCGACAACGTTAGTTCCTAACATTAATTTCACATCATGGTCTTCATTAAATGTTTTACCATAGGTAGTGAATGCATTGAATGTATGTCGTTTAGAATTTAGTGAACGCTTATAAATATTTGATTGCTCTTTCGTAATATATGTTTCTACTGGGAAACGATATCCTGGAACACCTCCATTATCGGTAGGAATACCATTTTCATCTACATATACTTGTGAACCATTTTCATTCCATGCAACAGGAGCATACCAATGCCAAGCACCTCGGAAAGATGGCATAGAAGATCTATCTGAATCATTTTCGGTACTATATGCGTAGTCAGCCTTTAAATCCCAGCCTTTCATGATATCAATAGTAGTACCTAAATTCAAATTGGTATAACGGTCTGTTTTGTAGGCTGTATGAGCATTTTTTGTATCAAAATAAGGGTCTCTTACATCTGTACCATGTTCTTGTGCTGCTATTGGGAACAATCTAGACCAACGGTATAAATATAACCACGGATCCGCGCCAAATCCCGTTGCTGAATTAGGATAACGCTTTGTACCATCCGAATACATAGCTCCTCCTCTTAAGGTTAAAAAGTCATTAACTTTAGTAGATAAGCTCAATGTAGCATTATATCTAGTAAAATCATCATGTTGAGCAGGCCTCATCATACCTTGCTGCCCTAAATAACCTACACCTAAGTTATAATTAGTGTTACCAGACTTTCCACTTAACCCCAAATTGTGTAAATGAGAAAAAGCATTATCTTTTATCATAACTTTAGCTGGATCATATAATCTAAGACCAAACTTATCTACTCCATCAAAGTACCAGTCACGACCATATAAAACCGGATCATAATCACCAACAACACCGCCAAATTTTTGTTGCCACTCCTTAATACGTTCTAAGCTTTCACGATTTACACGCCAAAACCCTCCTGCAGGACCAGGTTGCTGCTGATTTTCATGTGCTTCTAGTGTATACTCTAACCCATCAATTCCTGCAATATCAATAGGTTTCATTGGAGATTGAAGAGATAGGTTATTGGAATATGAGACATTATGAGAATCCGTCTTAGATCCTTTCTTTGTAGTAATTAAAATAACACCAAAAGCAGCTTTTGCTCCATAAATAGATGATGAAGCAGCATCTTTTAATACGGATATCGATTCAATGTCATTGGGGTTTACAAGATTTATACTTGGAATTTCTACGTTGTCAACTAAAATTAGTGGATTACTTGATCCAGCAATAGAAGCTATTTGACCACGGATTTTCATTACTGGATCAGATCCAACTTCGCCCGTTGGAAGCGTAACGGATAATCCTGGTATCGTACCTTGCATACCTCTACCAGCATCTGGTACAGGACGAGATCCCATAACTTCGCTTACATTTATTGAAGATACAGCTCCAGTTAAATGCTCTTTCTTTTGTGTACCATATCCAACCACTACAACCTCTTCCAAAGAGTTATCTTCTTCCAAAAGCGTAATATTAACGGTATTAGATGTTACTTTAACATCTTGACTAACATAACCAATACTTGAGAACCTCAAAGTAGAACCTAATGGTGCGTTTATCGTAAACTTACCATTTGCATTGGTACTTGTTGAACCAGGAATACCTATAACTGAGACAGTAACTCCTGGAAGAGGACCACTCGCATCAGAAACTGTTCCTTGCACAGAATTTTGAACCAACCTATTATTTAAATAGGAAGTAGCAGCACTAAGATTCGCGTTATTAGCTACCTTTGCGCTATTCGCATGGGCAGACAAAGTTAATCCTAGCGCCATTGAGAATAGTAATGTATTTCTCATATATAGCATATTAAATAAATGGAATTATCATAATTTTATGGCATTTGCATTTGCTATTTGGCATGACTACCATAATTAGTTTGTTTTAAATAAAAAGCTTATTCAAAGTCTTTGTATAGCAAATACTTCTTACGCATTTTCTTATAATCAGCTAATTCTTTCGCCCAAGATGCGCGAATTTCTTTTTCTGTTTTCCCAGCTAAAATTTGTTTACGCAATTCATCCGTTCCAGCTAATTTGTCGAAGAATTCAGCACGAGTAAAGAATTTTGTCTTATCTGGCATTTTTTGATAAAAATCAAGAATATATTTTAGTGTAAATTTTTGCTTATCAGCGTCCAATTGACGTAAATCCAATCCATACATGGTTTGACCTTTACCCTCAACATGTTTTACCATCCCTTCCTTCTCACCTGGATTATATGAGAAATTACCATAAACTGGATTATTATATCCAACTACTTGAAATGGCCAATCAGTTCCACGTCCTACGGAAATCTCAGTACCTTCAAAAAGGCATAATGATGCGTAAAGTCTAACCGAAAGATGATTAGGTAATGAAGGAGAAGGAATTACAGGTAATTCATAAATTTTAGAATGATCCCAGTTTTCAACTGGGATTACAGTCAATTTACATTGACGCCCGTTTTCTAACCATTTTTCGCCATTGATCATTTTGGCCAATTCACCAACAGTTAGACCATGCACCATAGCGATTTTATGGTAAGAAACATTGGATTTGAATTTATCATCTTTGCGCACTGGTCCATCTACTTGATCACCACAAGGATTCGGACGATCCAATACGATTAATTCTTTATTGTGTTTAGCACACAACTCCATTACACGATGCAAAGATGTGATATATGTATAAAAACGCGCACCTACATCTTGCAAATCAAATATCATTACATCAATAGACTGTACGATTGAATCTTGTTTTTCGTTACCTCCATATAATGTATATAAGGGTAGACCTGTTTTTGAGTCTTTATCATTATCTACTTTCTCGCCACGTTCTATAGTTCCCCTAAAGCCGTGCTCAGGAGCAAAACCAAACTTCAAATCAACACCTTCTCTAAGTAGTACATCAACTAAATGTTCCTTTCGATCACCGACAATAGTCGTTTGATTGCCCATAAGCCCCACTTTCTTTCCTTTTAAAAAGGACAGGTAATTAGACACCTGATCAGCTCCAGGGATGATTTTATTAGTAGCGTATTCTCTACTAGAAGCAGCTGTGCTTTTCTTATTTTCTTTAGATGAGTTGCAGATACCGCAGCTCACTATTATAAGACATAATAAGGTAAATGAAATTAGAATATTGGTCTTTATCATTTTAATTACACTAATTCTTTAATAATTTATAATAGATGATTGATAGGTATAAAAATACAACAAAAACGCACAAAAAAGCAAGATATCTATAGTTTAATTCATTTATGTGTGGGGTATCCACCAACAAAACGCATAAAAACGATAGTTGTTAAGGCAACAATAAGAAATCATTAAATGTAAATTAATGTTAAAAAACCTGATTAAAACAACTATTTCTATAAAAAACGTCAGGGATATAGTGTACTAAAAACACTATTTAGTAATTTTTATGTTACACAAACGTTTTCAGCATAAAAAAGCCTCCAAAAATTGGAGGGCACTGAAAAAGTCCCCTTTTATATAGGGCCAAAAAAAAGGAGTGGAAAGTGCATTTTCTACTCCTTTTTTTGTATCTTAAATTAAGCTTTAACGGATATCAGGATGCTTTCTACCCAACAAAAAATACAGTTCAGTTCTTATTCAGGATTGTACGAT
>NZ_JACOIJ010000034.1 GCF_014692495.1 Sphingobacterium litopenaei
ACAATCCTGAATAAGAACTGAACTGTATTTTTTGTTGGGTAGAAAGCATCCTGATATCCGTTAAAGCTTAATTTAAGATACAAAAAAAGGAGTAGAAAATGCACTTTCCACTCCTTTTTTTTGGCCCAATATAAAAGGGGACTTTTTCAGTGCCCTCAAATTTTCAAGCCTTATTTTTTTGTTCTTATTTACCAGCTAATTCCTTAGTAGGTTTTGTCCATATTTTTAATTCTTCGCACGATAAGAATTCTGGATTAATATCGATGTAAGTTGTTTCTCTTCTTGACTCAAACCATTCGCTCAACGTACGATTGATTTTATCTTGTCTTGCTGCTTCTTTTATCTTCGCAAAATCCTGCTCCATATTTGCTTTGTGCGGAGGTATTCTTGAACGTAAATAATAGATGCGGTATGATTTTTCGCCTAAACGCTTGTCAGTATAAACAATTGGTTTTGATATTTCACCAACTTTCAATGGGTCGATAGCATTGAAAACTTCAACATCGTCCAACTGATCCATCGGAATTAATGTAGAACGGTCTTCCATATTTGATACGACACCACCAGCGTATTTCGTGTTTTGGTCATCCGAATAAATAGATGCAGCCTGGTTGAAAGTCAATTTGTTATTTCTAATCAAATCAGCAACGCTATCAATCTTAGCCTTTGCACGGTTCAATGATTCGAAAGTAGCTTGTTTTTTCACCAATACGTGTCTAACGTTTACCTCTTCACCACGGCGTTCTAATACTTGTAAAAAGTGGAAACCAAATTGTGTTTCGAAAACTGGAGATATTTCACCTTTTTTCAATCTAAAAGCATTTGCAGAGAATTCTTTTACCCAATTTTCGCGGGTATTGAAGCCTAATTCACCTCCATAAGGAGCAGAACCATCTTCAGAATATAAACGTGCTATAGTACCAAAATCAGAGCCGTTAAGTACCTGTTGGCGGTAGCCTTCAGCTTTTTTACGAAATTGATCTTTTTCTTCTTTCGTCAATACAGGATCAATAACTAACTGTGCATATTCGATTTCTGTATTGAAATAAGGAAGACTATCTGCATCCAAACTGTTGAAATATCGTTTTACTTCTTCAGGAGTAACATCGATTTTAGAGACAATTTGACCTTGCATTTTATTACCTTTCAATTGTTCTGCTACGGCAGGACGCATCTCTTCTTTGTGCTGTAGGATGGAACGGTTTAGGAATTCCTCCAATCGCTCTTTACCGCCAGCTCGCTGCACCATATTACGAATACGAAAATTCAATTGATCGTCCACTTCACTTTCAGAGACTTCTACAGAGTCAATAACGGCCTGTTGAGCTAATAATTTTTGGGTCAACAATTGTTGTAGGATATAGCATTTGATTTTATCGTCAGGCTTATTTCCTTGTGCCAAAAATTGCGTGTATTCAAGTTCAAGATCAGATTGCAATATCTGCGCATTCCCTACAGTGGCAATTATACGATCTACTAATTTTTCTTGTGCCGATAAAGTATTTATGGATACCGTTAGAATAATAAGTATTCCTAAAAGTTTTTTCATTAAATTGTAAGTCAAAATTTATGGTACAAAAATATTAGAATAATTTATAAAAGCACTATTTTTCAATTGAATAATGCTAACTTACTGCCAGCAATAACTATTCAGGAGCTTTATTTGCGAATATACTGTTTTGTAATCAAGCAAATAATCTATTTAACGAATTTTAACGAGTCTATGAAACGTCTTTTTTTATCCTTCATCCTTTTGAGTATATCAACTGTTGTATTGCATATGAATACAGTATATGCACAACACAAAAAATTGTATGTGGGTACATACACTAGCGGTAGTGATAGTAAAGGCGTTTATGTTTATGATTTTGATGAAAGATCAGGTGAAGCTACACTAGCCAAGACTATTGCTATGGATAATCCATCTTTCCTCGCGCGTAAAGGTTCGATTTTGTATACCGTAAATGAGAATTCTAAAGGAATGCTTACAGTTTACGATTTGGATTCAGATAAGATATTAAGCCATGTCTCCACGGATGGAGAGCATCCGTGTCACATTTCTTTGAGCCCCAAAGATCCAGTAGCTGTTGTTTCCAATTATTCAAGTGGTTCTTTGGCATTGTATTCTTTGAATCAAGATGGAAGCATACATGCTTTGGATGATATTTTGAAGTTCAATGGTTCAAGTATTAATAAAGAAAGACAACAAGAATCCCATATTCATTCCGCATTTTTCAATAAAGAGGGTTCTCAAGTGTATGTATCCGATTTAGGTGCAGACTTAATCTATGTTTTTGAAATTGAGCGACAAAATGATAAATATGGATTTCATATAGTTCAGGAGATCAAAACTAAATTAGGAGGAGGTCCAAGACATTTAGTTTTCTCTCAAGATGAAAAAACACTGTATAGCATATTGGAAATGACTGGAGAAGTTCAGGTTTTTCAACAGGATAATAATGATTGGGTTTCCAAGCAAATAGTCCCAATGTATCCAGCAGATTTCAAAGGCGAACATGGCGGCGGAGATATTAAATTAAGTAAAGATGGAAAGCATATATTCGCGACGAATAGGGGAACAGCTAATTTTATTTACCAATATAAAATTAATCAAGATGGAAAGCTTAAGGTGAAGAGATTTTCTAGTGTCTTTGGTGATTCTCCTAGAAATATTAATTTATCCCCAAGTGAAAAATTCATCTTTGTTACAAATCAAAACACTAATAACATCACCATCTTTTCTAAAAAGATGGATAATACAAAAGATGTCGGCTTAGTTCTACAAATTCCTAAACCAGTTTGTGTAATTTTCTGAATAAATTGATTTGTTTATTTATATTTGATATAATTAGTTAATTTTTACCTAAAGTCATGTCTCTAATATCTTTAAAATTTAAAGATTTATTTGAAGCACATTATCAAAACTTATGTTTCTTTACATACACCTTGGTAAATGATAAAATCTTAGCCGAAGATTTTGTTCAAGATGCTTTTGTTGCCTTATATAATAATCAAGAAATATTAGATAAGGAGGCTAAGGTTTTAAAAGCCTATTTATACACCACAATAAAAAATAGTGTTCTTAATTGGGGTCGGCACACAAAAGTGGAGCGAAAATATCATGATTTGAAACCTTTCATTGATTTTGTCGATTTAGATTTTGATAATGCTTTGATTAAAGCGGAAACAGTCGGTGAAATCAATAGAATTATAGCAAAACTTCCAGATTCTTGCCAAAATATTTTTAAATTATACTACCTTGAAGGATTATCTACTAAAGAAATTGCAACTCAACTCCAATTAAGTATTAATACCATAAAAACCCAAAAACAACGCGGATTAAAGTACATACAATCAAAATTAAGTCCTGAGTTTTTTTTGGTTTTATATTTTATTTTAAAATAATTCAATTTTCTTGTCACCCTTTTTTAGAAATTAGGTTTCTTACAGATATAAAACCTAATTTATGTCTATTAAGGATGTTATTGTAAAATATATTAAAGGTGATTGTTCTCTTGCCGAAAAAGAGCAATTAGATATATGGTTAGCTCAAAATAAAAAGAATCAGGACTTATTAGATAGTTTAATGAATTCTAAATCATTTGAGCAAGATATTATTAATTACAACTTATTTGATATAGAAGAAGCTTGGACTAAGTTAGCAGCAAAAATAAATCAAAAAGAAAAGAAGGTAATTAGATTTTATCCTCACCACTGGTTTTATGTAGCGTCCATTATTCTGGTCTTATTTAGTATTTCATTTTTGTACCTAAAATATACAAGTACTTTAAAGGAGGAAACTCTAGTCCAGCTCTCAGAAGGAAAAGTATTAAAAGATTCATCAGGTGAAATTTTACCTGCCACCTCAGGCGCTATACTTGTTAAATCAAACGGTCAAAAAGTTACGCTAGAAGATTCATTCAATATAGAAATGGATGGCTCAGTTGTAGTGAACGATTCCAAAATATCAGATGAGGAGCTTAATAACGAGAGTTCTTATTACGAATTAATAGTTCCAAAAGCAAAGGTTATACAATTTACCATGTTTGATGGAACAAAAGTTTGGGTAAATGCTAACTCAAGATTGAAAATCCCAACAGCAAGCTTTAAAAACGAACGTCGAATTACTATTTTATCAGGAGAAGCTTATTTTGAAGTAGCTAAATATCAAAATAGCAAATTTTTTGTCCAATGTGATAAAGGCACTATCGAAGTTTTAGGAACTAAGTTTAATGTAAATACATCTAAGAATAATTTTAAAACCACTTTAGTAGAAGGAAGTGTAAAATTAAGCAATGGGCATGATGAAGAAATACTTACACCTAATTCAGCAGCACTCTTATTGGATAATAAATTTAAAGTGTTTAAAGCAAATGTATATGCAGATTTAGCTTGGAAAAATAATATATTCTATTTCAATAATTTATCAATACAGCGTATTGCTAAACAAATTGAAGATTGGTATGGTGTCAAAGTACACATCAGTAGTGGGGTCGCGGAGTATACTAGTACTTATTCAGGTGAATTGCGCAGGGATGTACCACTTACCGAGGTGCGAAAAATGCTAGAATTTATCTCTGGATTGGAGGTAAGAATAGATGGAGATAATTTGAATATTAATAAATAACAGGAATGCGCCAACATTCCTGTCAAAATGAATTTACTAAATAGTTTTTATGTAAAACCAGAGGTAAAAATAACTAAAAGTGTTCATATATAATATAATAACATGTTGATTTTTACATATTTCAAGTTTCTTATTAGGAAAAATTACCAGCTGTTTTACAATAAGGTTAATAAGATTTGCCAAATTATAGGATTAATTAACTCGATTTTTCACCTAAAAATGTCTTTATATGTATAGAGTGTCTACGTAAAGTGACTTTATAGAATGCGCCAACATTCTTGTCAAAATAATTTACTAACTAAATTTTTAATGTTAAACCTTAACAAATGTATGATTAACAATTTCTTAAAGAGATTGCGGGAGGCCACTCCACCTCTTAAAAATGCTATATTCTATATGAAAGTTCTTATTTTCATTCTATTGGCTAGTTTGCAATTTGTATCTGCAAAAATAACTGCACAGACAATTACACTAAATTTGCAAAATGCAAAATTGGAAGATGTCTTTAGAAGTATTTCATCACAAAGTCAAATTAAATTTCTCTATAATGATGAAATTTTAGTAAAAGTTCCAAATATAACTCTTCAGGTAAAAAATGAGCCATTAGAAAATGTACTATCTAAAATCTTATCAAAACAGAAATTTGAATACAAAATATTATCCAATACTGTCTTAGTTAGCTCAAAGGCTCCAACGCCAATGCCAGAAAATAATACAATTCAAACACGAGTAATAGGAGTTGTGGTGGATGGTGAAGGCAAAGCTCTGAGTAATGTTTCTATAGTGTTAGTAGGATCTACAGTAGCAACAATGACTGATAAAGATGGAAAGTTTTCTATTCAGGCCAATGTTGGCAATGTTCTTGAAGCTAGATATATAGGTTATAAAACATCGAGAGTTACTATTTCTAATTTAACTAATACTAGAATCGTATTATCCGCGGATGAGTCGAATATTGAAGAAGTTCAGGTAGTAGCCACAGGATACCAAAATCTAGATCGAAAACTATTCACAGGAGCATCAACTAGAGTAAATGCAAAAGATGCTGAACGTAATGGTGTACCAGATATTTCTAGAATGCTAGAAGGACAAGTTGCGGGTGTTTCTGTTCAAAATGTTTCAGGAACATTTGGCGCAGCACCTAAAATTCGAGTGCGTGGAGCTACATCATTGTCTGGTGAGAATAAGCCATTATGGGTTGTTGACGGTATTATTTTAGAAGATTTAGTTAATATTTCAAACGAAGCATTATCTACGGGAGATGCAAATACCTTAATCGGTTCTTCAGTAGCAGGTTTAAATCCTGATGATATAGAGTCTTTTACAATTCTTAAGGATGCGGCAGCAACAGCAATGTATGGTGCTAGAGCAATGAACGGTGTTATTGTTGTAACAACTAAGAAGGGTAGAAATACAGAAGGTAAGACTCATGTTAATTATTCAAGTAATTATACAACATATTTAAAACCAAACTATAATCAATTTGACATCATGAATTCTGCTGAGCAGATGTCTGTGTTAATTGAGCAAGATAATAAAGGTTATTTTAATCATAGTTCAGTATCACGAGGATCAACAGGTGGAATATTTTTTAAGATGTATAATAAAATGTATGAACTAAATGATGATAATACATTTAGTCTTGAAAATACGACAGAAGCAAAATTGAATTTTTTGAAGAGATATGCACAAGCAAATACTGATTGGTTCGATGTTTTATTTAAAAATTCCTTACTTCAAGATCATTCTCTAAGTTTAACTTCAGGAAGCTCAAAATCACAAACTTACCTCTCTACTTCTTTTATTCATGATAATGGGCAGACACTTGGTGATAATGTAAAGCGTTATACTGCAAACTTGAGAAATTCTTTCCAATTGAGTGACAAACTTTCGGCTGAAATATTAGTTAATGGCTCAATTCGTGATCAAAGAGCACCCGGTACATTAACTCGGCAATCTGATCCTGTATATGGACAATATTCAAGAGATTTTGATATAAATCCTTATTCATATTCACTTAATACTTCAAGGTTAATTACGCCTTACGATGAGAATGGAGACTTAGAGTATTTTACTAGAAGTTATGCTCCATTCAATATCATTAATGAGCTTAATACCAACTATTTGAAATTATTGAATATGGATTTAAAAGTTCAAGGTGGCATTAAATATAAAATTCTTGATAAGATAATAGCATCTGTAGACGCCGCATATCGTTATGCAAATACAGAAAGACAGCATTATATATTGGAGGGTTCTAATATGGTTAAAGCATATAAAGCTGCTGGGGATGCTACTATTGCTGATGGCAATATTCTCTTATACAATGATCCAGATATTCCTAATGGATTACCTCAGATTGTTTTACCAGAGGGTGGATTTTACAATACCACATTAAATAACTTAAAGAATTATTATTTCCGAGGAAACTTGGAATATGATGATACTTTTAAAGAAAATCATAGGTTAAATTTATTTGGATCCTTTGAGTTGAGACAAACAGATCGTCAAAATTCCGACTATGAGGGTATTGGTTATCAGTACGATAATGGTGGATTGGTGAATCCAAATTATCGCTTTTTTAAGAAGATGATTGAGGGAGGTGATCCTTATTTTGGTATGGGTTACGATTGGGATAGATTTGCCGCTGTGGCATTTAGAGGTGCTTACGCTTTTAAAGATAGATATAGCATAAACTTTACAACGCGTATCGATGGATCTAATAGACTTGGAAATTCATCTGTTGCAAGATGGTTGCCTACTTGGAATATCTCTGGAAAATGGAATATTGACCAAGAGGAGTTCTTCAATTCAGAAAACAATATATTATCCGCAGTTAGTATAAGAGGAACATACGGTTTAGTAGCCAATTTAGGGAGTGCAAGGAATGCAACGCCTTTATATTATAACAGAATCACTTATAGACCTTATGAAGATGAAAAAGAAACTATAACGAGTTTGAATAGCTTAGGTAACTCTGAATTAACCTGGGAAAAGGCTTATGAACTTAATATAGGTGCAGATATTCAATTATTCAATAAGATTGATATAACAGCGGATTATTATAAGAGAAATATCTTCGATTTAATTGGTAGTATTAGAACTTCGGGTATCGGTGGACAATTTATTAAGCAAGCAAACTATGCCGATATGGAGGCTAATGGCTTTGAGTTTACTGTTGCGGGAAATCCAATAAGGAAGGATGATGGTTTCTCATGGCGTACTCAATTTAATTTTGGTATTAATAAGAATAAAGTAACAAACTTAGAAGTTAATCAAAATATATGGACGCTTGTTAGAGCTGAAGGTGCAGCAGTGGAAGGGTATGCGCAGCGAGGTTTGTTTTCCATTCAATTTGATGGATTAGACCCTAATTATGGATATCCAACGTATATAGGCACAGAAGGTGAAAAAGATACCTATATATATCTTCAAAGTGAGGATATAGATTATTTAAAATATCATGGTCCCGTGGACCCTACTTTTACAGGAGGATTTTACAACAATTTTAAATACAAGAACTTTGGACTTACTGCCTTACTTACTTTTTCATCAGGTAATTACATCAGATTACAGCCTACATATTTAGCTAACTATTCAGATTTGCAATCTATGTCAAAGGATATGGTAAATAGATGGTTGATGCCTGGGGACGAATTAGTAACAAATATTCCTTCTCTTTTGGACCCTACATCTGGAAACCGTGTATTAAGGGCCAATGGCACTACTGTATCATCTGTCTATCCCTATAATGCATATAATTATTCTGATCAAAGAGTCGCAAAGGGAGATTTCATACGATTTAAACAAATCCAGTTATCTTATAGTCTTCCTAAATCAATTACGAACAAATTGAAGATGTCTTCTGCTCAAATAGCATTAGTGGGTAACAATATTGCATTATTATATTCGGACAAAAAGTTAAATGGAGCAGATCCTGAGTTTTTTAATAACGGAGGTGTAGCAATGCCAATTCCTAGACAATACACATTTTCACTTAAGGTTGGATTTTAAAGATTAGAATGATGAATTTTAAAATAGCTAAATATTATATATTATCAGCCGTAGTTTTGTCATTTAGTGCATGTGAAAAGTACTTGGACAAAACTCCTGATATGAGAACTGAAATAAATTCAGTTGAGAAAGTTGCTCAACTCGTTGGGAGTGCTTATCCATCATACAATTATCTAGCAATGGCAGAGCATTCTTCTGATAATGTTTCTGATAAAGGAGTTGGAGTAGGACAAAATGATTCGCCATATTCTGAATACTATATGTGGGAAGATGTAGAGGGTTCAGGAAATAATACTCCAACACAATATTGGAATACAGTTTATGCAGGGATTGCAGCTGCAAATCATGCTCTAGAGGCAATTGAAAATGGCGTCTTTAATGATGATGTATTACCATATAAAGGTGAAGCCCTTGTAGCTAGAGCCTATGGTCATTTTATGTTGAGTATTTTCTTTGCACAGCCCTATAATATCGGAGGTGATAATTCTTCTCCAGGTATTCCTTATGTGGACAAACCTGAAACCGTAGCTTTAGCTCAATATTCTCGAGGCACGGTTCAAGAAACATATGATAAGATTCGAAAAGACTTAGAAGAAGGTATTCCTTTACTGAGAGGTGGAGTTTGGAAGGTTCCTAAATATCATTTTACTAGTTCTTCCGCTAATGCATTCGCTGCGCGATTTTATTTATTTACTGGTGAATATGAAAAAGCGATTCAAGCTGCTAATAATGTATTTCCAGGAGGTGACTTTACTGGTAAAGTCAGAGAGGTAAATTCTACTTTGAGACTAATGACTTCTGCTGAATATTTGATAGAAATGACGAAAATGGATAAGGATTTTAACCTTCTCATTCGTGAAACTTACAGCGTGTATCAAAGAACAAGTAGTTCAGTGTATCAAAGGTTTGGATATGGACAGAAGAAGTATAATGAATTTTTTGCAACGCCATTATTTTCAGGAACTACTTTATACACCAAGGGGCTAAGCTATAGCAGTGGTCAGCATTACACTTCCTATATGTGGAATGAGTTTTTTTATTACACTAATATACAAGCAGGAATTGGATATCCATACATTATGCAGCCTTTATTGACCTCAGATGAGGCATTATTTAATAGAGCAGAAGCATATGCACATACCGGTGATTTTGCTAAATCTCTTGCAGATATAAATTTTCTTTTGAGTCATAGAGTAAACAACTATAATGTCAATAGTCATTTATTAAATATTGATAAGGCTAAGGATGCATCTGGAAAATCTGATCCAAAAGAAGCTTTAATTTATATTATATTGAAAATGAAACAGGCTGCATTTGTTACAGAAGGAATTAGGTGGATGGATATTGTACGCCACAAACTTCCTGTAACACATGTTGTACTTGATGAGGATTCAGAGGAAACTGAACATGTTTTAGAGCCGAACGACCTTAGAAGAGTGTTCCAAATTCCTAGTGAGGCTAGCCTTGCTGGAGTAAGTCAAAATCCAAGATAATTTAATGTTATGATTTTAAGATTAATAAATATAGCACTAATTCTCACCATTGTAATGAATAGTTCATGCAGTAAGAGTGATGATAATTTAGATGTGGATTTATCTAAATATAATTATGATAATTTTGAAAAACTTCCTATTGATAACTATATATATAATACATTGACCAAGCCTTACAATGTAGAAGTAGTATACCGATTCGATAGAAGCCACACAGATATTTCTAAGAATATTTCACCTCCAAAAATAGAAAAGGTACAACCTGCGGTAGATATGATTCTTAAAGGGTTTATCAAACCCTATGAAAAGTTAGGTGGTGAAAGAATGATTAAAGAATATACTCCGAAACAATTTGTTTTATTTGGTTCGCATGCGTATAATGACAATGGTAGTGTAACTTTAGGTACTGCGGATGGTGGTAGAAGGGTTGTACTTTATGATGTAAATAATATTAGTGAAGCTAATGGTACTGATATCCAAAGAAGATTGCGCACAATACATCATGAGTTTACACATATTTTGAATCAAATGGTTGCAATTCCTCCATCTTTTAGAACCATAACAGCAGATCATGTTGACAATTGGTTAGCTGCAGAAAATACTGATGCAGAAGCAAAAAGATTAGGGTTTGTGTCTCGATATTCTAGAAGTTCTTTTGGGGAAGATTTTGCAGAAATGGTAGCTCATTTATTGATTGAGGGACAGACTTGGTTTGATAACTATGTAGCAGAAATTCCTGATGCAAAGTATAGAGACCGAATTAGGTTAAAGGAATCCGTTGTGAAGGAATATTTTAAATCTTATTTTGGGATTGATTTTGTCGAATTGCAAGATGAAATGAAAAGAGTTCTAACAAATGATTATCTAGTGAGTTTTCCTGAAGATAAAACCAAAGAATTACATTTTTCTCTTCTTCAAAATAAAGTTAGTACAATAAGATACACTGTTGGAGCGGAATATTTGACTACTCATGGAGACCCTTCAATTATTAAGACTCTGCTACAAAATGCTCAAATTGAATTACGTGCAGTAGGCTCTGTAACAGCAAACGGTTTAATCGATCATATTGAATTTAGATTTACAAATCAAGAAGAAATGACATTGCGTGTAGCATTTCGAACTGCTGCAGGAGGAACTATTTATTCATGTGATTATTTCTTCAAAATGAATATAAATCCATTAAATGGTGATATAAATTTTATAAAATCTGTGAATGCATCTGGAGCACATAATAGTGGAACGAATGCACAATATACTAATCCTGGATTTGAGAAATATATCTTACCATATTTATCCGCAAGAACCTTTGTAGCATCATGGTTACCAACATCAATACCATCCACAAGTCCGTTATATCGTACTTTTGGAGGTTTTTATGTGAAGGGAACCCCAACTAATTATATTTATGGACCTATAGTATTGAAATAATCATGAAAAATATTATTTTATTTATAACCTCATTTCTTTTATTTACGGGGTGCCACAAGCATGAGGCAGAGAATTTATTCGATGCTTTACCAGAGGAAAGGATTAATGAAAAATTAAACGAGTTGAGATCAAAATTGCTGGAGTCACCAAGTGGCTGGAAAGCAACACTTAATACTGGTACTACTACTACTAAGGGTGCATATAATTTTTATATTAATTTTGAAGATGTAAATAATTATTCTATACAAGGTGATTTAAATGAGACAAGTTCTACAGAGTGGCAGATTGCTACATATAGAATAATTTGGGCTATGAATGCCTCCTTAGTTTTCGATACTTTTTCCTATTTAACCTATCTACAAGAGCCATCATCCTCCTACGGAGGTACGGCGCCACATGGATATAGAAGTGATATAGAATTTGAGTATATAAGATCATCAGAAGATAGTGTGTTTTTGAAGGGAAAAAAATATCAACATGATTTTTTGTTAACAAAAATTTCCACGAGCGATAAACAGGCTTTAGATAATAAGGAATTAAAGTCAAAAATTGACCAAGTAACTGCTTTTTTTGCTAATAATCTTAATAGTTACTTTCAAATCGATAATAGTGACATAAAATATGCAGTTTCGATTGATAGAATTGGTAGGCAGATCATTTTGAATTGGATGGAGAATGACAAAGTTGAATCAGTTATATCATCATTTGCATATAGCTTAGAAGGGATTGATATATTCAAACCAATTAATGTTAAAGGAAATATTATTAGCAAAATTGTTATAAATAATAATAATGCCGAAGCAAAATCAACTTCAAGTTCCTTTATAATAAAAAATAATCCAACGCCGATTCTTCCTATAACTTCCTTATTTGGATCAAACGCCGCTTTTAATGCTATTGTAATCAATGGTCCAAATATGCCCGTAGGAATTACATCGCAATTTAATACTTTATGGCAAGGACAATTAAATCTTTATGCTAATAATAATGCAACAATGGTATCCTGTATTTTCAAATTAAATAACTCCACCACAGCTTCATTATTAGTAAGGTTTAATATTGGAGGAACTGTTTATTTAGCACAATCTGATTATAATTATACACTTGTTGAAGGAATATTGAAGCTGTCAGCGCCTATATCTACAAATGGCAATTATAATAACGGTTGGGTAACTACTGATATTAAAAATTATTTTAGTGCAGGAGAGTTCAAAATTGATTATGCAGTAAGTACAAATCCAGATGTTGTAAATATAGGTGGATTGTATAAAGTAAATAATCCTAGCTCATTTTTCTATGGAAAATTAGAAAAAAATTAAGAAATAAAAGGGAGCTATTTAGCTCCCTTTTATTTCTATTCTGGTACGGTATAATGATTTAAATATCGGACGATGCTGTTAGCTCGAGTGTTGACATAGCGCGAAGGTCTGCGAGCATCCCATTTACGGGGATTGGGAAGTATCGCGATGATCAATGCGGCTTCTTTTTTGGTTAAACTTTTACCCGATTTATCAAAATAGTATTGCGCAGCAGCTTCAGCTCCATATACGCCCTGACCCATTTCAATAACATTGAGATATACTTCCAAAATTCTCTTTTTGGGCCAGAATAATTCAATCAAAAAAGTAAAATACGTTTCTAACCCTTTACGTACCCAAGAACGTTGTGGCCATAAGAATACATTTTTTGCTGTTTGTTGAGAAATTGTAGATCCCCCGCGAAGAGGTTTACCATCCTTATTTTTCTCAAAAGCTTCCATAATGGCTTTTGTATCAAATCCATTATGCGTCATGAAATGTGCGTCTTCACCTGCAATAGCAGCTTTTTTAAGATTCGTTGATAACTCCTCATAATTCAACCATTCCTTTTCAATCTTGAAACCTTTGCCCGCTGCTTTCCATTCGAAACCTCGTTTTATCATTAAAAAAGTAACAGGAGGATTAATAAAGCGTAAGGCTAAAACCCAAAATATGGTGACAGCAAAAAATCCAAGTACGATACGAATAGTCCACTTTTTTGTAATTTGAATCCAATTTCTGGAGGTTGATTTTCGCGTATTAGTTTTTTTGCGAGGAGAAGATGAATTTGAATTTGTTCTTTTGATAGCCATGACTATTCGATACGGTATTTTGATGCAAACCTAACGAAAAAATGGACAATATGCACGAGGATTTGTAACTTGTATGGTAATATATTTCTTAGTAGTGAGAAATGGAGAACGGTTAAATTATAATAATTCTACAGATGAAAGATACAAGTAAACACGATCAAAAAATCGCGAAAATGATATTTGCGTCGGTTTATCCACATTATGTGACTAAAGTCGAGAAAAAGGAACGAACCAAAGAAGAATTACATGAGGTTATTTCTTGGTTAACAGGTTTTTCAGAAGAAGAAATTCACCAACATATCAACAATAAATCTACTTTCAAGGAATTTTTCGATGCGGCAAAATTAAATGAAAATGCATATTTGATTACAGGGGTGATTTGTGGGTACCGTATAGAAGAAATCGAGAATCCGTTGACCCAGAAAGCGCGATACTTAGACAAGCTGGTAGATGAACTGGCAAAAGGCAAGAAAATGGAAAAAATCTTAAGAAAATAAGAAAAATCAATCGATTATCAATTGATTTTGTGCAAAAATTAAGCCTTTTTTGCCCTTGTCAAATCACGGCTTTTATCTTATTTTTACGCTTCAACTAAAATTTATTTTCCATTGGCAAAGGCAAAGAAAGAAACTCCTCTAATGCAGCAATATAATAGCATCAAAGCTAAATATCCAGGTGCATTACTGTTATTTCGGGTAGGTGATTTTTATGAGACGTTTGGTGAAGATGCGATTAAAGCTGCTGGAATTTTGGGTATTGTTCAAACCAAAAGAGGTAATGGGACGGAATCCGAAACGGCTTTAGCCGGTTTTCCACATCATTCGCTCGAAACCTATTTGCCAAAGTTGGTGCGCGCTGGATGTCGTGTCGCTATCTGTGACCAATTAGAAGATCCAAAACAAACGAAAACTATTGTCAAACGTGGCGTTACAGAATTGGTTACACCAGGAGTCTCGTACAATGACAATATCGTACAGCAAAAATCCAACAATTACCTTGCTTCTGTCTATTTTGAAAAAAGCACAGTCGGAATTTCTTTCTTAGATATTTCGACAGGTGAATTTTTAGTTGCGCAAGGTAATGTAAACTATATTGATAAATTACTTCAAGGGTTCAAACCGACGGAAGTGATAATGCCTCGCAAACAATCCAAAGAATTTTTAGAACAGTTTGGAGCGTCGTATTATACATATTTTTTGGACGAATGGCCTTATTCGGGTGATTACGCCAATGAAACTTTACTAAAGCATTTTGAGGTTAATTCTTTGAAAGGTTTTGGTATTGACCGAATGACTGTTGGAATTGTGTCTGCTGGTGTTGCTTTGCATTATCTGAATGAAACCGAACACCGAAATCTGCAGCATATTTCAAATATTGCACGTATCGAGGAAGATCGCTTTATGTGGTTGGATCGTTTTACGATTCGCAATCTGGAATTAATTGGCTCTGCTAATGAAAATGCAACTACGCTTTCGGATGTGTTGGACGAAACGGCTTCCCCAATGGGTGCGCGTCTATTGAAGCGTTGGATTGTGATGCCACTGAAAGATCGTAAATCCATTCAGGAACGTTTGAATGTGGTGGATTATTTCTACCAGCATCGTGATTTGCGAGATGAATTGATTCGTGAAATCAAGCAAGTAGGGGATTTAGAACGATTGATTTCCAAAATAGGTTTGCTTAAAGCCAATCCGCGTGAAATTATTCAATTAAAACGTTCGTTATATGCTACTGAAAAGCTAAAAGAACTGACAAATGTCTCAGAGTCGGAAGCTTTGCGAATGATTTCGGAGCAGCTAAATGCTTGCACAATCATTCGTGAAAAGATTGAGCAAACTATTCAAGCAGAACCACCTGTTTTGCTCAACAAAGGTAATGTTATAGCGGATGGCGTTGATGAAGATTTGGACAAATTACGTAAGATTGCTTTTGGAGGAAAAGATTATTTAGTTGAAATCCAACGTCGTGAAGCAGAAGCAACGGGTATTCCATCTTTAAAAATTGCTTTCAATAATGTGTTTGGCTATTATCTCGAAGTGACCAATACACACAAAGATAAAGTGCCAGAAAGCTGGATTCGTAAACAAACCTTGGTGAATGCAGAGCGTTACATCACGGAAGAGCTGAAAGAATACGAAGAACAAATTTTAGGTGCGGAAGAGAAAATTCAGGTTATTGAAAATAGAATTTACGGCGAGTTGCTGGTTTCTATTGCCGAATACATCAAGCCTATTCAATTGAATGCACAATTGATTGCTAAATTGGATGTATTGCTCAATTTTGCGACAATAGCAGAGAAGAATTATTACTCAAAACCTGAAATTTCGGATTCCAAAATTTTAGATATCAAAGGAGGTCGTCATCCTGTGATTGAAAAGAATCTTCCGATTGGGGAGGATTATATCACAAACGACACGTATCTCGATCCAGAAACACAACAAATTATTATTATCACCGGTCCTAATATGGCGGGTAAATCGGCGCTATTGCGTCAGACTGGTTTGATCGTGTTGATGGCACAGATAGGATCTTTTATTCCTGCAAAAGAAGCGCATATAGGTTTGGTGGATAAGATTTTCACCCGGGTAGGAGCTTCTGATAATTTATCATCTGGTGAATCAACCTTTATGGTGGAAATGAATGAGACCGCAAGTATTATGAATAACCTGTCGGATCGTTCGTTGATCTTATTAGATGAAATTGGTCGGGGCACAAGTACATACGATGGGATTTCTATTGCGTGGGCTATTGCCGAATTCTTGCACAATCATCCTTCAGCACGAGCGAAGACGTTATTTGCCACGCACTATCACGAACTAAATGAACTGAATAACTCTATGCCGCGCATTAAAAATTATAATGTGACGGTGAAAGAAGTAAATAATAAAGTTATATTCTTACGTAAGTTAATGCCAGGTGGCTCTGAGCATAGTTTTGGTATTCACGTCGCTAAATTGGCGGGTATGCCTCCAAAATTAATTGGTCGTGCTTCGGAAATCCTTAAACGTTTAGAGCAAGAGCGTACTGGTGGAGAGAAAATCAAAGACAGTATGCGCAAAATCCAAAAACAAGCGCATCAATTACAAATGTTTGCCATTGATGATCCTGTCTTAGAAAAAATCCGTGATATGCTGAACCATTTGGATGTCAACTCGCTGACTCCAGTGGAGGCATTAATGAAATTAGACGAAATTCAACGCGTTTTAAAAAGTTAAAAACGTACAAAAAACTCGAAAGATGCGTATTTGGATGGGATGTCTGATTTCAATCGGCTATCCCATTTATACGGCACTAAATGTACATTACTTTCGATACCGATGTAGGTTTTCTTTGCGATGTGTCGCATAATTGAAATACCTAAGCTTGAATGCAAGGTTTGCACATTTCTGAATCGCATCGTTTCGGTTTCATTGCCATCATCGTCTTCTCCGTAAACAGTTTCGGATAATCCAGTCCAAATAAAACCATAGCCCAAATTGATTTTAGGTAAGATGATAAATCGACTTTTATCCAATAATTTATACCCTACACCTAAGGCGATTACATGACTTGATTTTGATTCTACCTCACGAATTTCCTCTTTATAGACAAAGTCGAATGCCGGAGCTTTAGAATGTGCGCGAAATTTGTAATGAATGTCCAATACAAAATCATTGATAAAAGGAGTCATATAAGACAAACCTCCTGTAACCAACTTTCCAAAATAGTAATTCTCCCCAATAGGTTGGAAAGAGCCGATGTGTACGCCAAAAGTATTCTTTTGCTTGTGTTGATCCACTTCTATACGCTCTTTCATCTTCTTGTCAGGTGCTGATTCAGGCTGCATAATATTTAAGTAGGAATCGATATCATCTTTAAAAAGATGCAATAATGCTTCTTCTTCCTTGTTTATGTTATTATATGTAGGAGAGTTCAAAAGAGCAGTCGCTTTGATTTTTAATAAAGAATCTGTTGAATGGCCAAGCGGAACGTAATCATATTTCTTCTTATTTTGCTGATAAACAGTTCTATTTTCATACGAATCATCCCACCGAGTAATTAATTTGCTGTCAAATTTATTTTTAAAATATTTTGAACGTAGCTGATCGGTATTAGTCTTGTTTATAATCTGATAGATTAATCGCGTACGCAATGTGAATTCAGATTCTCCACAGCTTGCTTCCATAGTATTCAAAGTCTGTGCAATTCCTTCGTAATCATTACGCTGTAACTGAGTGAGGAGTTTTTCAATTGCAATAGCCGTAACCGTTTCGCATTGGTTTTGGGCAAACAGGGAAAAAGTGCTGATAAATAAAAAAAGAAAAGTTATAACAGGTTTTATAATCTTCATAGTGGTTAGTTTAATACTAAAGTATGTATAATATTCAAATTCTTAAAACGCAAAAATGTATACCTTTGCTGCAATGGGATCAATTTTTCAATTTAAAGAATTTGAAGTCAATCAACAAGGCTGCGCCATGAAAATTAATACGGATGGGGTATTGTTAGGCGCAACAGTAGATGCAAATAATCCTACGCGGATATTGGATATTGGAACAGGCACAGGAGTAATTGCTATGATGCTGGCACAACGATTTCCAGACGCTCAGGTGGATGCGGTCGAAATTGATGAAGAAGCATATAAAACCTCCTTAAAAAATTTTCAAAACTCTCCTTTTCAAGCTCGTATTCAAGGCTATTTTGGGTCTTTTGAAGAAATGCAATCTTCCCTTCCATATGATATTATTGTCAGCAATCCGCCTTTTTATACAAATTCTTTGCACAATCCTGATTCCAGAAAAAAATTAGCAAGACATACTGATTTTGATTTTTTTAATAAACTTTTAGTTTTTGCACAGGAGAAACTTACCCATAATGGGCAGTTGGAGTTGATATTACCAGGTGAATTAGCAGAGTATGTCATAGAACATGGGCACGCGATGGGACTTCATCTTCGGAAAACTATTTCTATCCGCTCTTTTGCTGATTCTGAAGTGATAAGAAATTTGGTTTCCTTAGGAAAGAATTCTGTCGAAAGTACAATTAAGGATGATTTCATTATTTATGAAGAGAAAGGTGTGTATTCAGCTGATTATCGTACTGTATTAAAACCGTTCTTTTTAGCATTTTAGAATTATGAAAAAAATAGGCTTATTATCAGATACCCATAGTTACTTGGATGATGCGGTTTTCAAACATTTTGAAAATTGTGATGAAGTATGGCATGCAGGAGATTTTGGTTCGCTGGAGGTAGTAGAGAGACTTGAAGCTTTTAAACCTTTTCGCGGGGTGTATGGGAATATTGATGATAAGACCATTCAACTACGTTGCCCTGAACATTTGCGTTTTGAATGTGAAGGTGTGGATGTGTGGATGACACATATTGGTGGATATCCAGGACGTTATTCTTCTCTTGTGAAAGCAGAAATTACGCATAATCCACCTAAACTTTTTATCTGCGGCCATTCGCATATTTTGAAAGTGCAATATGACCAAAAATTGCAGCTATTGCATTTAAATCCTGGTGCAGCAGGAAAGCATGGATGGCACAAAGTCCGCACCCTCATGCGTTTTGATTTAAATAATGGAAAAATTGAAAATTTGGAAATAATTGAGTTGAATGTAAGGTGAAAAATTTCATATTTTTACTTTTAGAAACTCAAAATTATGATATCAATAAAAACGCTAGGTCAGTTCATTATTGAAAAACAAGCTGACTTTCCTTACGCCAAAGGCGAACTTTCCCGTTTATTACGTGATATCGGCATCGCAGCCAAAATTGTAAATAGGGAGGTTAACAAAGCAGGATTAGTGGATATTCTGGGTACAAATGGTGATAGTATCAATGTATTTGGGGAAAATCAAAAGAAATTGGATGTTTACGCTGATGAGCAGTTTATCTCCGCATTAAAAAGTGGTGGTGAATGCTGTTTTGTGGCATCCGAAGAACAAGAAGAAGGTGTAGTATTAACTGACGCTGGTATTTCTAAAAATGCTAAATATATCGTTTGTATAGATCCTTTGGATGGCAGCTCGAATATTGAAGTGAATGTTTCTGTAGGAACAATTTTTTCTATCTATCGGCGAAAAAGTGCAGTTGGTGAAGATATTACGGAGGATGATTACTTACAAACTGGTTTAGAACAAGTAGCGGCTGGTTATATTATCTACGGATCATCGACGATGTTGGTGTATACTACAGGGAAAGGCGTCAATGGTTTTACTTTAGATCCATCAATAGGTGAATTTTGTCTTTCGCATCCGAATATGAAAATTCCTGAGACAGGAAAAATCTATTCTATTAATGAAGGAAACTATATAAAATTTCCACAAGGAATTAAAAACTACATTAAATATTGCCAAGAAGAAGATAAAGAAACTTATAGACCGTATACATCCCGTTATATTGGTTCAATGGTAGCTGATATTCACCGCAATTTGTTAATGGGAGGAGTATTTATTTATCCGCAAACAGCTGCGCAGCCAAACGGAAAACTAAGATTGATGTACGAATGTAATCCTATTTCTTTTATTATCGAGCAAGCAGGAGGAAAGGCTTCAACAGGGGGCGAACGTATCTTAGAATTAAAACCTACAGAATTACATCAACGCGTTCCTGCCATAATCGGTAGCACAAAGATGGTGGATAAAGTGCTGGAATTTTTGAATTAACCTAAGCTATCTCGAACTTCTAGTAAGAAAGTTTTCAAACGCTCAAGAGAATCGACAACACGTTGGTTCTCTTTTGCTTCTGATTTATTTGCTTTCAAATACTCACGAGCACCCTGTAGCGTATATCCCTTGTCTTTTACGAGGTTGAAGATGATTTTCAAGTTAGCAATATCTTCTTGAGTGAATAGACGATTACCTTTTTTATTCTTCTTTGGTTGAAGAATATCAAATTCACGCTCATAAAAACGAATCTGAGAAGCATTGACACCAAACATTTCAGTGACTTCTCCCATTGTATAGTACAATTTATTTATTTCTCGTTCTTTGTAAGGCATACCCGTGACTTGTTTTTCTTAAAGATAACAAATATACAATCTATGATTCAAATATTAAAGTTAGGAATAATTGTTGTAAATTAAGGAGGATACTTATCAAGATGAAAGGGAAAATATTCGTGAGTAAGTTTTGGACTAAAGTCTTTTCTTTTGGGAAGGCTGATGCAATTACTATTTTTCCATTTATATTTTTGCGGCAAAGAGGATTAAAATCGAATAGAATCCTTCTAAACCACGAAAGTATTCATCTTTTCCAAGCTTTAGAGTTGCTTGTTTTCCCATTCTATATTTGGTATTTGAGTGAGTTTTTAATCCGATTTATTCAGTATCGAAACTTTGATAAAGCTTATCGCAATATTTGTTTTGAAAGGGAAGCATACGCAAATCAAGAAAACGAAAATTATCTGAAGAAACGTAGGATTTGGAATTTTTGGAAATATATATAAAAGACAAAGGTCATTCTGAATAAAATGACCTTTGTTGTAAGTTGTTATTTTACCAACTTCAAGAAAGTAGAAACTTTGTCTTTCAGTTGTCTTCTATCTACTATAAAATCTAAGAAACCGTGTTCTAAAACGAATTCCGAAGTTTGGAAACCTTTAGGAAGGTCTTTTTTGATTGTTTCTTTGATAACGCGAGGACCAGCGAAACCGATTAAAGCACCAGGTTCTGCAATATTAATGTCACCCAACATTGCGTATGAAGCTGTCACACCACCTGTAGTAGGGTCAGTCAACAAACAGATATAAGGCAATTGCGCTTTACTTAATAAAGCCAATTTTGCTGAAGTTTTAGCCATTTGCATCAATGAGAATGCAGCTTCCATCATACGCGCACCACCTGATTTTGAAATCAACATAAATGGTAATTTATGTTCTAAACAGTAGTCAATAGAACGCGCAATTTTTTCACCAACTACCGAACCCATAGAACCACCAATAAAGTTAAAGTCCATACACGCGATAACGATGTCTTGCCCGTTTAATTTACCATGACCAGAACGTAGAGCATCCTTAAGGCCTGTTTTCTTTTGGCTTTCAACCAAACGTTCGTGATAAGGTTTGCTGTCAACGAAATTTAAAGGATCACCCGCAGTTAGATTAGGAAATAATTCTGTAAACTGATTGTCGTCAAATAAAATAGAAAAATATGCTGCAGAACCAATACGGATGTGGTAATCACAATACTGACACACGTATTTGTTCTCGATTTGTTCAATATTCAAAAGAGGTTTTTTACAATTGGGACACTTATCCCACATCCCATCAGGAGCCTCTTTTTTGTTTGCTGTTGCAGTTCTAATACCTGCAGTACTTCTTTTAAACCAACTCATACAATAGTGTTTATTCGAACTACAAATAAACAAAAAGATATGCTAAAAGTAAAACTAAAAGGCTAAAAGTGATAAAGGAATTCAGGCTGGAACAGAAAAGTATAGACACAAAAAATGGGCAAGCTCCCTTTATCGCACCGCTCAACCTAATACCCTTGCTATGTTCCCATCCTGGGGGAGTCAAAGGGAGCTGGTCGTAAAGGACTTACCCACCACAAAAGTAGGAAAATTTTGAGATTTTCAAAAGTAAATCACACTAATCTTCCTATCGTACTGATGTTCAGTTGGAAAAATTACATTTTGCTTTCATCGTATTCACCTTTAAGCGCAAAATAACCGAAGATACCTAGCCCTATGGACACAATGGGTGTTAGAATAAACACAATAATTAGCCCAAAAACTAAATCTTCTTGGTGTCCGGTTTGTAATTTTGGAAAGCCAAATTGTACAATACAGAAATATGCAGTAGCTAATGCTAATATGATCCAAACTATGCCTAATATTTTTTTCAAAAATTCCATTCTATTGATTTTTAGCGTAAATACTTTTATTGATATACAATGAACCGATGATAAAACATACGGCCGAAATAATAATAGGATACCACAATCCAGCTAAATAGTATTCTGCATCATTTTGGGTCTGTGCATTTGTTGCCAAATACGTGGAAACAGCAGGTAACAACCCTCCAAATACGCCATTTCCGATGTGGTATGGTAAAGACATGGATGTATAGCGAATCTTTACAGGGAATATTTCAACCAAGAAGGCTGCGATTGGGCCATATACTAATGTGATATAAATAATCTGGATAAAAATGAGCAATATAAGGAACACATAATTACTGCCTGATATGGTAATATTTTGTTTTGTAGATATGGAATTCTTTATACTGTTAGAAATGTGTTTGGTGGTTGTAGTAGTCAGAATAGTTCCATCTGTATAATGTGATTTATGCGTAATGATTTCGTCCTTTCCACTTTCGGTTTTTACTTCTTCAAAAAATTCTTCTTTCTGAGCTACTATTTCTTCTTTGTTAGCCACATTGGTGATTTGATACATCTGTTCGTAAATAGGACGATAAGTTAGTAAAGCTAAAGCCATACCGGTAAGCATTACCCATTTGCGTCCTACTTTGTCGGATAGCCATCCAAAAATGATAAAAAATGGTGTTCCACACAGTAAGGCTATTCCTAAGATCATGTCTGCTTGATCAGTATGCAAATGCATGACCGTTTTCATAAAGCTCATGGAATAGAACTGTCCGGTATACCAAACCACGCCTTGTCCCATTGCCGCTCCAAACAAGGCAAGTAATACAAATTTTAGATTATATTTATTACCAAAACTTTCTTTTAAAGGGTTTTTGGAGGTTTTACCTTCAGATTTCGCTTGCTTAAATTCAGGAGACTCATCCATATTTTTACGAATCAGATAGGATACATACACCATGAAAAGTGACAATAAGAAAGGTACACGCCATCCCCAACTATCAAATTGCTCTTCATCCATCAAAGTGCGCGTCACTAAAATCACGATTAAGGATATAAAAAGGCCGAAAGTAGCCGTAGTTTGTATCCATGAGGTCCAATAGCCGCGTTGTCCTTTAGGACTGTGTTCCGCAACATACGTAGCTGCCCCGCCATATTCTCCCCCTAAAGCTAGCCCTTGCAGTAAACGCAAGATCAAAACTAAAAAAGGAGCCCAAAATCCTATGGTTTCGTAGCTGGGAATACAACCAATTAGGAATGTTGCACCGCCCATTAACATCAAGGTAACCATAAACGTGTATTTCCGTCCAATAAGGTCGCCTAATCGTCCAAAAAATAATGCTCCAAAAGGTCTTACCACGAAGCCTGCCGCAAAAGTGGCTAAAGTGGACAAGAAGGCTGCTGTAGGATTATCAGTTGGGAAGAATTTTGTCGATATTACGATCGATAAACTTCCGAAGATAAAAAAGTCGTACCATTCAATGAGCGTCCCAAGGGAGGAGGCCCCAATAACTTTCCAAATACCTTTAGTGGATTGCGTTTCTGTTGTCATAAATGTTTATACAAGGTTAGATTAATTTATATGTTTTTCCAGGTAAGGAGACGATAAGGGATTTCATCTCCATTTCGAGTAAAATAATAGCCAATTTACTTTGTGGCCAGTCACAAAATAAGGCTATGTCGTCAATACTCGCTTTTTCATGTTCTTTGATGTATTCATAAACTTTTTTCTCATCCTTACTCATGTCAGGCGGGATAAGATTTAATTGTTTTGCATGAGCTTTCTTATCTTCTTTGCTCCAATTCATCAGATAAGATAAATCCTCCGCATTGCGAATGAGATGTGCACGATTGGTTTTAATCAAATAATTACAACCTGCAGAATAATCTTGATCAATTCCGCCCGGAAAAGCACAAACATCGCGATTGTATGTATTTGCAATTTCTGCCGTGATTAAAGCTCCGCCTTTAATGGCTGCTTCTACTACTATCGTAACATCTGATAGTCCAGCTATAATACGATTACGCATCGGGAAATTCTGTCGATCTGGGTTTGTGCCAGAAGGAAACTCCGTCAGGAGACCTCCATTCTCTAGCATGCGAGATGCTAATTCTCGATGTGTAGCGGGATAGATTCTGTCCAATCCATGTCCTAATATGCCGATTGTAGGAATATTGTTTTTCAACGATTGTCGATGTGCTAAACTGTCTATGCCATAGGCAAGACCACTTATAATTTGAACATCAAAATCGCTGAGCTGTTGAATAAAATCTTCACAAATACGTTTGCCATAATTTGTAGCATTCCGTGCACCCACTATGCTAATGACACGTGATGGATTGAGCGATGCAGTTCCTTTGTAGTATAATAGGATAGGTGCATCTTCACAATTTTTGAGTCTCTTGGGATAGATTTTATCTTCTATCCACGCGATTTCAATACCATGTTTTTGAATAAAATTGTACTCTTCTTCGGCTTCTTTGAGATAGGATTTGGAGGCTATATTTTCAGCTAGCACTTCTCCAATAGTGGGAATGGCTAACAGCTGCTTCTTCGAACTACGGAAAATTTCTTCTACGGAACCATTGTATGCCAATAACGTACGGCTCAATTTTGGGCCAATACCTTTGATTTTGGTCAATGCAATTTTCTCGAGAATGTTCATAACTGGTGCTTTAAATATAAGGAATACTTTGTTTTTATTCCAAACCTTTAACCCTTTTTCTTGTTAGGAGTGTTACCTTTGTGTATTAAAAATTGATGAGCTATGGAAATGCAAGAACCTTTTGATATAGAAATTAATAATGTAGTCTATTCGGTTTTTCCGGACGAAAAAGACACTTATACCATCTTTAAAGAAGGAAAAGAATATGTTCAGATCATAAAAGATACGGAAACAAGTTGGTTAAAACTTCATCCTGAAACAGGTTTGCCTATGTTTGGAATGGATGAAGAAATAAATAGGATAGGAGCAGAGATTACGAAAGAATTAGGAAGTTAATTTTGGTTAAAATATTAATATCCAGAATCAAAGGGTTGTATCTTTAAGGTATAACCTTTTTTTATGCGCCTTTTTGTTTGTGTTTTCTTTATATCCACTACTTTTCTTTTGAGCTCATTTGAGAAGAAATCATATATTTCCTGTACCTTTTTGGATACACTTAAAAAGGATACCCTAAATATTGATACTGTGGGAATTAGTAAAGCTCTTTCAGCAGAACAAAGATATGAAGCCCGAAAAAAGCAATATCGCACTATTTATATGTGGGGTGATAATAAAAAACCTGTACAAATAAATCCTTTAGGTGGTATAGCAATCAATATAAATAAAATATATAGTCATTTCAGTAAAATTGGAAAGAATTCTAGACGCTTGCAACGCGTATTTGAAAACGAATATAATATAGAAAGAACAGAGGCTCTTTGGAAGCCTTTGACCTTAGATTTGACGAATTTGAAAGGAGATTCTCTTTTTTATTTTCAAATGTATTTCCTGCCACAACCAGGTTTTCTGGAAAATGCAAGCTATTATGAAAAAGTAGAATATGTGGTAAAGAGTATGCGGATATATAGGGATTCAGCAGCAATAATTCATGAGAGAATGAAATTACCGAGATGGAATTCGCTAAAAGAACAATAGCTTCTCCAATCAGAGAAGCTATTGTTTTTATTACATAGGTACATAGACCACATATTTTGTATCGAAGAAATCTTCCTTGAAATAAGAAGACAAAGGATGCAATTCTGCTTTCAACTTCGATTCTTTAATCTCTTCTTTAAGGTCGCCTCCTTTAAGGTAAAGGATGCCGTTAGGAATTCCATTTTTGTCTTTTTTCTCGAATTTATTTCGGATCCAAGGTGTAAATTCTGCTAAGCGAGTTACCGCTCTGGATACCACAAAGTCATATTTGTAATCCAATTGTTCTACGCGCATATGGTCAGCTTCTACATTAGTTAAACCAATTGCTGCTGCCACTTCGCGAACAACTTTAATTTTTTTTCCAATCGAATCCACCAAATGAAATTGCACTTCTGGAAACATAATTGCTAACGGAATACCTGGGAAACCCCCACCGGTTCCAACATCCAAAATGCGAGTGCCAGGAGTAAACTCCGTTACGAATTTTGCAATGCCCAAAGAATGCAATACATGCTTCAAGTATAAACTTTCGATATCCTTACGGGAGATGACATTGATCTGGTCGTTCCAAAAAGGATATACCTCCGCTAATTTAGCGAACTGCTCTTTTTGTTTTTCCGTAAGACGTGGAAAATAGTTGTAAATAATATCTACTGTTGGATTCACGATTCCTTGTATTTTAAATAGTGATAGAAAATAGCTTAGATTTTAAAGCTATTTCCAAGATTTTTGTTTCTTTTTTCGGTTAAATAAACCGTTCAAACAGATGTAAAAATAGTAAAAGACATCCAAAATGAATAACCAAGCTAATAAGTCTTTGACTGCTAGTTTTTTATAAATGGATGAAAATACAATCAACTGGCAGATATAACGAAGAAAGAATATTCCTACGCCAACAAACCATAGTGATGGATAGCAGGCTATACATACAATTAGCATTACATAAAATAAAAAAGCAGTAACTAATTGTGTGCCCAGCATTCGTTGATGCGATTTTTTGTAAAGTACGGAAGCTCCTGCATGTCTTGCTTTTTGTTTATAATAGCTTTTCCAAGTTTCTTTAGGATTTGAGTAGACATGAGCATCGGGATGAATTGCTATATTCACGTTATGTCGAGTAGCATTATGGTTGACAAATAAATCATCATCACCCGATTTGATATGCATGTGTGCATTAAAACCTTTGCCTTTGAAAAATAATGCCTTTAGATAAGAAAGATTACGGCCGACGCCCATATAGGGGTTGCGTTTTAAGACATATGATAAATAACTCATAGCTGTATGCGCCGTTTCAAAACGAATTAGTTTATTTAAAAAACCAGACTTTTTGAAATAGGGTGAATAACCTAAAACAATTTCTTTACCTTCAGAATAGGCTCCAGCGATTTCTTTGAGCCATTGATTACTTTGAGGTTGACAATCGGCATCTGTCATAATCAGCACATCATGCTGAGCAGCTTTTATCCCTAATGTCAATGCGAATTTTTTTGAATTCTTTAATTTGATATGCTCTTTGATGTCCACAATTCGCAGGTGCGGATATTGACGTTTGAAATCTTCTAATACCCATTTTGTCTCATCTGTCGAAAAATCATTTACCACAATGACTTCAAAATTGGGGTAATCCTGCACTAGCACACCGGGTAAAAATTGCTTTAAGTTTTCTTCTTCGTTGTGCGCACAAATTAAAACAGAAACAGGCTGTAGGTTAGTAGAATCTTGATAACTTTTGACTTTGTAAGAAGACAGTTTGCTGTAGACAAATAAGATGTAATACAGTTGTATAAGCAGAAATATGCCTAAAATGCCGTAAAGCAGGTAAGGAATTTTTATAACAATGTCTAAATCAATATTCATATGAAGGTTCAAAGATAGAATGATATTTTCTAAAATTATCATCAAACAGTTAAGAATTGCTAATAAAATAGAGCAGATGCCGTAGGCTCAGATTTTTATAGTATTTTTGCACCTGATTTTTAATAAGTATATGAAATTTACGCTTCAAGCTCAAGATAAACTTTCCAAAGCACGTGCGGGGGTATTAGAGACAGCTCACGGGAAAATTGAAACTCCGATTTTTATGCCTGTAGGAACTGCAGGAACAGTGAAGGCTGTACATCAACATGAATTAGTGAATGATATCCAGGCTCAAATTATTTTAGGAAACACCTATCATTTGTACCTGAGACCAGGATTGGATGTGTTGAATAAAGCAGGAGGATTGCACAAATTCAATGGTTGGGATAAACCTATTTTGACGGATTCGGGAGGTTACCAAGTTTATTCTTTAACTGAAGTACGCAAAATCCGTGAAGAAGGCGTTACTTTCCGTTCCCATGTGGATGGATCAAAACATTTATTTACACCTGAGAATGTAATGGATACCCAACGTATAATCGGTGCCGATATTATTATGGCATTTGATGAGTGTACGCCATATCCTTGTGATTATAACTATGCTCGTCGTTCATTGGATATGACACACCGTTGGTTGAAGCGTTGTTGTGATCGTTTTGATAGTACAGAACCTTTATATGGTTACGATCAGACATTGTTTCCGATTGTTCAAGGTTCGGTATATAAGGACTTGCGTGCGAAATCAGCAGAAGTAATCGCTTCATTTGAGCGCGAAGGTAATGCTATTGGTGGTCTTTCGGTCGGTGAACCAGCTGAAGAAATGTATGCTATGACCGAAGTGGTAACCAATATTCTTCCGAAAGATAAACCAAGATATTTGATGGGTGTGGGTACGCCAATCAATATTTTGGAAAATATTGCTCTTGGTATTGATATGTTTGACTGTGTGATGCCGACACGTAATGCGCGCAATGGTATGCTTTTCACTCGTAATGGTATTATCAATATTAAAAATGAAAAATGGAAAGATGATTTCTCTCCAATCGAGGCTGAAAGTGATTTGATGATGGATCAGGTGTATACAAAAGCATATTTAAGACATTTGATTAAATCCCAAGAAATATTAGGGGCACAAATTGCTTCTTTGCACAACTTGCATTTTTATTTGTGGTTGGTAAAATCAGCTCGAGAGAAAATTGTAGAAGGTACATTCTACGATTGGAAAGAAAAAATGGTTAAAATATTAGGACAACGTCTGTAAACATTTTTACTTTTCAAATATTACTATTTAATTTGAGGCAATGAATATCATCGATCGCTATATCTTCAAGAAATACATGACTACCTTCGTTTTTACGGTAGCCATTTTCATTGTTGTCATTGTGATTTTTGATATTTCGGAGAAACTGGACGACTTCCTGAAAAATAAGGCTTCATTTGTTGATGTGTTGCTTAAATATTACGCATTAGGATCGGTGCCATTTTTCTTGAATATGCTGACGCCATTGATCAACTTCATTGCGGTGATTTTCTTCACTTCTAAGATGGCAGATCAAACGGAAATTGTTCCTATTCTGAATGGCGGTATGAGTTTCAACAGAATGTTGCGACCTTATCTATTTGGTGCAGGAATTATCTTTGCATTTACACTTATTTCCAATCTTTGGATTCTTCCAGCGACGAATCGCATTAAAGTAAATTTTGAAAATGTCTATGTCAAGCCACATAAGGTGAGTACCAACACGACTTCTACCCACATGCAAATTGACAGCAATACCTATGTGTTCATTGAAAATTTTGATACCAAAGCAGCTACAGGCTATAATTTTGTGTTGGAAAAATTTGATGGAATTGAAATGACGGAGAAGCTGATGGCTGATCGTGTAGTTTGGGATTCGACGCAGAACAAATGGCGCATTGAAAATTATACCAATCGTATTATCACAGGGCTCAAAGAGAAAATGGATAAAGGTGATAAACGCGACACCACACTGGATATGTTGCCCAGAGATTTCGAAACGTATGAGAATGTCTTTACAGCGATGACTACCAAAGAGTTGAATGAGCGTATCACCAAGGAAGAAACCCGAGGTACAGGCATGATGACGGATTTGCTTTTAGAAAAGTATAAACGTTGGATCAGTCCTTTTGCGGCATTTATATTGACCATGATGGGTGTAGCGTTATCTTCAAAGAAAGTCCGCGGTGGTATCGGTTTAAGTTTGGGTATTGGTATTGGTTTGAGTTTTACTTTCTTAGTACTGAATCAGTTTACGACGATGTTTGCCTTAAAGGGCGGTTTTCCTCCTTTGTTAGCCGTGCTTACACCAAGCATTATGTTTTTAATCTTAACACTTATTTTGCTCAAAAAGGCGCCAAAATAATTTATCTATGAATTTTTTTACTCGCAATCGTAATTTGTTAATATTACATTTTACGGTGCTTATCTGGGGCTTCACAGGAGTCCTTGGTTCTCTAATTTCTACACCCGCTCTTCAATTGGTTTGGTATCGTGTGTTGATTGCAGCGGTCACCTTAATCGGTTATCATTTAATTATTCGGGAAAAAATCCTAGTCCCAACGCGAGATATTCTTAAGTTTATGGGGGTAGGCTTATTGGTGGGGTTACACTGGGTATTATTTTTCCAAGCAATAAAAGTTTCCACCGTTTCGGTGACATTAGTGTCCCTATCATCCTTGACGTTATTTACATCCATCTTGGAACCGTTGTTCTATAAACGCAAATTATCCGTAGGCGATATTGTGGTAGGATTAGTTATCATCTTAGGAATATACTTGATTTTCAAATTTGAGTTTAAATATTGGTTAGGGATATCATTAGGTTTAGCTGCAGCATTGTGTGCAAGTGTGTTTTCTATCCTGAATGGAAAGATGGTTCAGAAAACCAAACCGAGCATTATTACTCAATATGAAATGATTGGTGCGTTTTTAGGTGTGTCTGTTGTGCTGCTAGCTACAGGGCAGTTTGATCAACATATGCTATTGTCTACTTCTGATTTCGTGTATTTATTTCTTTTAGGCTCTGTTTGTACAGCGTTAGCTTATGTACTGGGTGTTGCTGTGATGAAAGAGTTGTCCGCTTTTACGGTGGCGTTGGTGACGAATTTAGAACCTGTATATGGGATTATGTTGGCTTTCTTCTTTTTGGGAAGTACAGAGAAAATGAGTGCCGGCTTTTATGCTGGAGCAATTATTATATTGGGTGCGGTATTTATTTATCCTACATTGAAAACAAAACTTCAGCAATTAAAAGCTGCTTAATAAAACAAATAAGTCTGATTCATCATCGGACTTATTTGTTTATTTCGTTTCTTCTTCCGTGTCGGCGATTTGATCAGGTTCATCTCCACATATGACAGACAGATCGACTTGCTTCTCGTTTTTTAATTCGTGTGTTTCTTTATCATACATACCGTTAAGTTCATCGACAATGGTATCTTTCCAAAGTGGTGTTCCCGTAAAGTAAGCAGCACGTCCAATCATGTGTGCAGCAATAGGAGAGGTTATTATTAAGAAAAAGGTAATGGCGAGAGCTTTGGTACTTACCGAAATATCAGGGAAGATAATAGCTGCACAAAATAACAATAAACCCACACCCAATGTCGCGGCTTTTACCGTAACCGAAAGTCGCAGATAAAAATCGGGCATTCTTAATATTCCCAACGAAGCAAAAAATATCGCAAAAGCACCTACCGTGCTTAATATTCCTATTATAATATTAATCATCTTCTCTTTTTTCTATGTAAAATGAAAAGGCAACCGTGCCCAAAAAGGCGATCAGTGCCAACATTATCGCCACATCCAATAATACTTTTTGGTTAGAACGGATGGTAAAAATCGTAATGATCCCAATACCAATGGTGATGATGAGATCCAAGGCAATTACGCGGTCAACGACCTTTGGACCTTTAATCAAACGAATAAATACCAAAATAACGGATATCGTTAATATCGGTAGGATGAAATAATCAAAATACTTTTCTAATGTCATCGTATAGCCTCCAATAATCTTCTTTCTAACCCAGTCTTCATATCACGCACAAATTTCTCTGGATTATTGAGATACATCACATGGATGTACATCGTTTTTTTGTCTTCACTGATGTCAATTATCAACGTTCCCGGTGTTAGCGAAATCATTGTAGACAGCAAGTTTATTTCTGTATCAGTTCTAGCATTCAAAGGGAATTTTACTATTCCAGGTTTCATAAAGTACTTGGGAGTCATTACATCATATGCGACTTGCACATTTGCTTTTATCATTTCCCAGATGAAATAGAATATAAAACTTATTATACGCGGCACTTTAGAAAAGTAACTTCGGTCACCATCCGTGCGGTTCATGACCCATAGAATTCCGAATCCAAGCATAAACCCAAATACAAAATTCGTATAATACATGGAACCTGTTAGTGCTACCCAGATAAACGATAGCAGTAAGTTCATCAAAAACTGTTTAATCATACTACTAATTTTGTTTTCCCAAAACCGCTTCTACATAACTCGAGGTGTCGACCAATTGACTGGCAATTTGATCCACCAATTTGACTACAACTTCTGCATTTATCCCTATGAATACGGTTGCTATTGCCAATAATGCAATGGGCATTACCAATAATATTCTTCTTGCCAAAGGCATAGGGTTGTATTTGTCTTCTATATTTACATCTGAAGGAACATCTTTCCAAAATACTTCTGACCACATTCGAGCGATGACGAATAGGGTTACGAAACTTCCTAAAACTAATGCTGCGACAAAAGCATATTCGCTAATATTAAATGCCTCTTTGAATAGAAATACTTTAGGCCAAAAACCTGATAAAGGTGGAATTCCTACTAATGAAAATAATACCAATGCAATTAATAATGATATTTTAGGATACTGCGCATAGATTCCACCCAAGGATTTCATATCCATCGTTCCACGCATTTGGCGAATGAGGCCAGCAATCAAAAACATATTGGTTTTCACCAAAATATCATGGAATAAATAGAATACAGTTCCCATCAAAGCTACTTTAGTGAACATTCCAATACCACCAATCATAAAGCCTATATGGCAAACAATTAGATAAGAGAACAATCTTCTAATGTTTAATTTTATTAATGCACCTAAGCTTCCTGTAACAATAGTGAGAACAGCTAATATCATTAAAAGATTACGTGTGAATTCATCAGGAATAAATATCAAACTAAATACACGCAACATGGCATAAATACCTACTTTGGTTAAAAGTCCGCCAAACGTAGCGGCAACAGCCGAAGGTGGGGTGTGGTAAGAGGATGGCAACCAATAGTATAATGGAAAAACCGCTGATTTGATACCAAATCCTAATAAAAAGAACATTGAAGTGATACCAATCAAAAACTGATTATTTACCAATTTTATCTTTTGGGAAAGATCGGCCATATTCAAAGAACCTGTTATTCCATATAGGATTCCTATTCCCGTTAGGAAAAAAGTAGAGGCTAAGATGTTTAATGCCATATATTTAACGGCTCCTTCAAGCTGTGTTTTTCTTCCTCCTAAAGTCATGAGTACAAAAGAAGAAATGATAATCACCTCAAACCAAACATAAAGGTTGAAGATATCACCCGTCAGAAAAGCACCATTCAATCCCATGACCAAAAAGTGGAAAATCGGAAAGTACCCATATAGCATTCGCTGTCTATTAATTCCAGTTGAGGAAAATAATGAAACGGCTAAACCCGCCAAAGAGGTAATCAATACCAGCGTACTACTCAACAGGTCGGCTACAAAAACAATCCCAAATGGAGATTCCCAATTGGAAGCATTCATCGTCAAAATTCCTTGGTCTTGTACTTTTGACAGTAATCGAATAGCCACTAAAACACCAAGAAATGAACCAATACCGCTAATGTACCGTTGTGTGACTGTTTTACGCCAAGCTATTAATTGTAGTATAGCAGTAAATAAATGTATAAATACCGGACCTAAAATGTGATTGTCAATCATATATCTTCCTCCTCCGGTGTATTTAAATCGTCCAAATCATCCGAATCAACCAGCGCATATACACGCTTCAATAACACAATAGCGAATGCCGTCAAGGCGAAACTGATTACGATAGCGGTCAATATTAAGGCTTGAGGAATAGGATCGGCATAGCTATCTTGAAACATTTTTAGGGCTTCATCGATAACAGGAGGTTTCCCTTTTGTAATTCCTCCTAACAAGAAAATCAAAATGTTTGCGCCAGTGCCCAAAAACATAATACCTAAGAGAAGTTTCACCATACTCCTCCTTAGTATCAGGTACACACCAGCACCATATAGTAATCCAATTAATATGATAAGTAATAACTCCATTAACGTTTTTCTTCTAAATTATTTAATGAAATAGTGAAAAGAATCGTTAACACCACCCCAATAACTACCAAATATACACCCAAGTCAAAAAATAAAGAAGACCCAATCATTCCGATGAAAGGAATAGGTTCTTCAAACCATAAGCCAGTCATAGGGGGATACCCCAATAATAAAGGTAGTGTAACGCTCAAAGCTGAAATAGCCAATCCTGTAGGAATAAGGGATAGAGGCTTTCTTTTCAAAATCTTCATAGTTTCCTCTGGTCCATTAGCGAAACTATGCAATACAAATGCAATGGATGCCACCAATCCTCCAACAAATCCTCCTCCCGGGTAATAATGTCCACGAAGTAATAGGAAGAAAGAAAACAGTAACAGTATTGGCAACAAATATTTAGTTGCAGATTGTAATATGGGACTTTTCATTATTCTTTCTCCGACGATTTTAAACGTAAACGAATCAAACTATACACACCTAATGCAGCAATACTTAATACGACTGTCTCAAACATCGTATCGATACCTCTAAAGTCAACCAATATGACATTCACTACGTTCTTACCTTTTGCTAATAAATAAGCATTTTCCCCATAGAAATCCGAAATTTCTGTGGAAATAGGTTCGGACCATACTTTGAACGCTACCAAGGATAGTATTATACCAAATCCAGCTGCTACTAAAGCGTCACGAACCAAAACAGTATTACTTGTCAAGTTGACAAATGGTGGTAATTTATAAAGTACTAACACGAATAATACGGTTGTCAATGTATCAATAGTAAATTGAGTCATTGCCAAATCTGGAGCACTGTAGATTACAAAAATCAAACAGATACAATAGCCGATAACACTCATAGCCACTACAGCTGTTAGTCTAGAAGCTGCTGTTACTACAATATAAACAGCTCCAATTAATATGAGTACAATCGCTACTTCATACATGTCGGGATAAGTCAAACTCCAAACATCCAATTTACTTGGTCCGCTCAGCCATAACCTATAAGCAAGAAGGGCTTCTGCGAAAAGAATAATTTTAAGATGATACGATCGTAAATATCCGTTGTGGAAAATATTAGTGTACCACTGTCCAAAACGAATAATATCGTTAGCATAACCTGTGATTATACGTTGTGGAGAGATAGAATTTAATTTTTCTACGGCTTGTAATTTAGCTTGACTTGGCTTATTGATTAGGAAAACAATTGTTCCGAGTACCAGTGTTACCAAACTTAAAATAAAGACCGTATTAAACCCATGCCATATTTTAAGGTGAGCGGAAGTTTCATTTCCCCAAATTGCATTGGAAGCTGCATTGGTGATAAAATCTCCTGCAACGGCCGGAAGAAGACCGAAAACAATACCTAATAAAGCCAGTAAAAGCGGAGGAATCCACATCGATTTGTACGGCAAATGAACTTTTTCAAACGCTTGAGGTAATTCTCCAATAAAGGGTTTAATACCTGCCATGAAACCTGCAGCTACTAAGCCAACATTAGTCATAACTGCTGCTCCTGTCAGTATCCAAACCCATTCTGGTAAATTGTAATTTAAAGTAGCTTCATAGATTAGATCCTTTCCAATAAACCCAAATGTTAAGAAAGGAAAACCTGCGCTGGATAATGCTGCTAAAATACCTGCAACAGCAACAGGGCCTAATACTTTCCTTAATCCAGATAAAACGGTGATATCACGAGTATGCGTCTCATGATCCACAATACCCGTGACCATGAATAATGTAGCTTTGTACAGCGCATGAACTAAAATAAATACTGCGGCAGCTATCATCGCTTCCAGTGTGCCGACACCCAGCAAGAATGTTAAAACACCTAAAGCCGAAATGGTCGAATATGCCAGAATAGCTTTCATATCTATACGAAACAACGAATGTATAGAGGCGTACAACATGGTAATTCCTCCTACAAATAATAAGGTCGTGTTCCAATATTCATGACCTCCTAATACTGGAGTGAATCTTGCTAACAGATATATTCCTGCTTTGACCATCGTAGCGGAGTGTAAGTATGCCGATACAGGAGTAGGTGCTTTCATGGCTCCTGGTAGCCAAAAATGAAAAGGGAACTGTGCTGATTTAGTAAAAGCGCCCACAAAAAGTAACCCAATAATTAAAGGGTATTGTTGGTGATTGAGAATTAGATTGCGCTGATCTATTAATTCTGAAATGGTGTATGTACCAGCAATATTTCCTACCAATACTAAAGCTAAAAGAAGAAAGAATCCACCAAACCCTGTTATGCTAAGCGCTGTTAGTGCACTTTTTCTAGAATCCGCATTATCATTATTAAAGCCAATTAAAAAGAAGGAACTAATACTTGTCAATTCCCAAAAAACGAATAACAACAGTAAATTATCCGATAGCACCACTCCGAGCATAGCTGACATGAAAAGCAGCAAATACCCGAAAAAGCGGTCAAAATATGGATGTCCTTTGAGATATGCTCTCCCGTAAAAAAATATACAAGCTCCAATTCCTGTTATTAGTAAGGAAAACAAAAGGGATAGACCATCCAAATGGAAATCAAAATTGACACCTAATGTCGGCACCCAGTCTATATGTTGGACTAAGGATTTTCCAGTTGAAATAATTGGAATTTGAGTAGAAAAATATAAAAATAATAGGGTAGGCAGTATGGGGAGTAAAATACTCCATTTGGCTTTAAATTGCCTGCCGAAAAATATGAGAACTATAGAAAATATTAATCCTGATAATACAGTTAATAGCATTTAATCTTTATTATGGATTTACGGATTTCATAAAAATAGTAAAAATGGACGGTTTTTGAAGGTATAAATTATGAGTTTTCAAATTTCTGTAGTTTAATTACCAATATTTATTTATAAAAGCCAAGAGCTTTGGATACGAATCATTCAAGTCATTATCAAATAAAACATGAAATGAAGTAGGGTATTCAAGGTACGCTGACGGTATATTTAATTGTTTTAATTTTGCGTCCAAATCTTTAGAATGGTCTTTGGGTACAACTGGATCCAAAGCGCCATGAAAAGAAATGGTTGGCTTTCCATTGGTTTTATAAAACGGAGCGTAAACCCCACAGGTCTTTAGCCTGTGGGATGTAAGCGACTAACCCTGATTGAGAATATACTCACGAATAGTATCAGGAGATGCTTCACCTATTGAACAAACAAAATAA
>NZ_JACOIJ010000035.1 GCF_014692495.1 Sphingobacterium litopenaei
AAGGTTTGATAAAGCAGCACTACGCAAAAATGGCTGGTAATATCAGGAGTGTGCCAGGTATAGGTCCACGAAGTGTTTCTATGTTGATTATTGCTACAGATGGATTTGGGATGTTTGAAAACTATAACCTTATCGCGTAGCTCTAATAGCGGCGGTAAATAAGCTTATTAAACAAGTATTTGCAATAGCTAAATCAGGTGAACCTTATAAAGCTCAATTTGGCTATGGCTAAAATATACAGAATATTATTTTAGTGAATTTTAAATTTTTATTTGGATTTAAACACAGTTCATTTCGAACGTAGCGCAGCGAAGAGAGAAATCTAAAAATTGTACTCTTAAAATGTATATAACCTAGACATCTCCCCTTTCGTCGAGATGAAGGGCTAAATAGGTCAGTATATAAGAATTTTTAAATCTAGGAGATTCGTTTTGTATTCAGCGCTAAAGCCCATTCTTTGTGGTGACAGCGGGGACATACCGAATCAACAGAGGCAAGCTCTTCTTCTACTCTACCACAAAACATGCAAGCGCAGGGTTGGTCCACAGGTAAAGCTTTGATGGCTTTATATTTATCCGGAAATAAAGGCAGACCATATTTTACTTCATAATCCGAATAGTACAGAATACTTAAGGTAGCATCGGTTTCTAATAAGGCGTAACGAACTTGTCCTAAATGTTCGACGGATTGATTACGTAGTTCAGCGAAAAATTCCATTTGGGAAAAGTCCGCATCGGTTTCATGCTTGATATCAAACTCCCCATCCTTAACAATAACCATGGATTTACCTTCCAATAGTTCGTGCAGAAATTTCCAATGCGAACTAATCCAAGTTATCCCTTTATAAAGTAGGACTATGGTAAATAATACAGTGATACCGTACAATAGCGGAACCTCTTCCTGAAACATGGGGTCACCTGCAGCTGAACCCATTCCCAAAATAATAGCGACTTCAAATAAAGTTAATTGCCGAACCCCTCGCCTTCCGGATAAGCGAAGCACCAGCAAAATAACCAGAAACATAATACCAGTGCGGTACAAAATTTCCAATAAAAACTTCGGTTCCATAATCACATTTTATTCGGAATATTCCAGCAGTTTAATCGCTTTCAAAATATCGACTCCTTTTCCCAAAACAGGCTTAAATAAATCTCCTTTTTCTTCAACCCGTTCCAACGCATTGAAGAGATTAAAATCAGCGGGTCTCATACCCAGCTTTACTTCTTCCCAAGCCAAAGGCATCGAAACTGTAGCATCCTTTTTCGGACGAAGGCTATATACACTAGCCAAGGTTTGGCCACGGCGATTCTGTAAATAATCGAGGTATATTTTGTTTTTATCCCGCTTTTGCAAACTTCTTTCCAGTGTGGTCAGTTTAGGTAATTTTATTTGCACCATCTGCATCAATACATGCCCAAAATCTTTAACCTGATCATACGTATACTTTCCATTCATTGGAATGTAAATATGCATTCCCGTACTGCCTGAGGTCTTTGGATATCCTTCGATTTTACCTTGATCCAAAATATATTTTACAGCCTGTGCCGTTTCTATCACGTCATCAAACGTATTATTATCCAAAGGATCTAAATCCAGTACGAGATAAGAGGGCTTATCCATATTGGATATTTTACTTATCCAAGGATTCATTTCTATGCAGCCTAGATTATTGAGGTAAGCCAAAGCAGCCTTATCGTTGCAGACAATGTAATCAATATACTTATCCGTACTTTCTGAAAAGACTTCTTGTGTGGGTATCCAACTCGGCGTCTCTTCAGCCGCATCTTTTTGATAAAAACTCATGCCATTAATCCCATTCGGAAAGCGATTTAAAGATTGTGGACGATCTTTTAGATGAGGCAGTATATATTTAGCCATACTTTGGTAATAGTCAATGACCATACCTTTGGTGATTTCCAGTTCTGGAAAGTAAATTTTATCCTGATTGGTCAATTTGAGCTTTTGACCGCCGATAGTTTTAGTCAAATCCTTTTTGCCAATCGAAGATGTAGCTGTTGCTGTATGCATAGGTGATGTATTTTTAGCGGCTTCCTTTTTGTCTTCAGGTGAAAAATAGATTTCCTCCACACCTTTATCCTCTCTTAGATGTAAGAATACCGGATGTCTATATACCAAGTCTCGGGTGAGTTCCGTAAATTTTATTTCAGCAATAAGTTCGGGCTTTATCCAAGTCGTTTTTCCGTTGGTTTTTGGAACCTTTTTAAAAGGCGACGTTTTACGAACTAAAGGCAGCATAAGACTGTGCAAATCTTTTAATTTCTTTTCGGTGAAACCCGTTCCAACATGTCCACAAAACACAAGTTCATTATCTAAATATTTCCCCAAGATTAACGATCCAAACTTACTTCGCGAACCTTTCGCTTCGGTGAAGCCACAAATTAGTGCTTCTTCGGTTTGCTGTACTTTAATTTTCAACCATTCCGAACTTCGGACATTCGGAGCGTAGTAAGAATCCACCTTTTTGGCAATAATTCCTTCTAAACCTAGATTTTTGGCTTCTTTAAAGAAAGCTTTACCATTTTCTAATACAAAATCATGGTATTGCACGACCTCATTGGCAACCAAAGCTTCGCTTAACAATTCTTTGCGTTGCAAATAAGTCAGCTCTTGCGTAGAATGTCCATTGAGCCAGAGTAAATCAAAAACCTGATAAATAACAGCCTTTTGATCGTCTTCTTCAAGATGCTGAATACGCTGAAAACTGGGCTTTCCTTGCGAATCATAAGCGACCACCTCACCATCTAAAACCATCTCGTAAGATTGTAGTTTTAGGGCATTGGCTATTTTGGGAAATTTACGCGCAAAGTCTAAGCCGTTGCGGGAATATAATTTGACTTTGTCACCGCGTAAATCCGCAATGGCGCGATAACCATCCCATTTTATTTCAAAAGCCCATTCCTCACTATCAAATGGTTTATCTGCCACTTTACATAGCATCGGTACAATAGTTTCAGGAAGCTTTCTTTCTTTAGCAGTAGCGCTTGGTTTGCTTGATATAGAGATTACTTTTTCTTTTCCTTTGGACTTACTTTTTTTTTTACTCTCCAAATAGGCAGTTACTTTAGAGTCAGGATCGATATTCTTTTCAGCATCATATTTTTTGGTAACAGCATGCTCATCTTTGTGTTTGATAAGCAACCACGCATTGTCCTGATCGCCATTTTTTATTTTGACCAAGGCAAATTCCCCCTGTAATTTATCCCCATAAAGTACGACTTTCACCGAACCATCTTCTATTTCCTGCTGCATTAACTTATCTGCAGATGTCCCCTTGGATTTATTTAATGGTTCATAATAGCCTTTATCCCAAATTTCCACTTCTCCCGCACCATAATTTCCTTTTGGAATAGTTCCTTCAAAAGTTCGGTACGCATAGGGATGATCCTCGACCATCATCGCTAGTCGCTTGTCATTGGGATTGAGTGAAGGACCTTTGGGCACAGCCCAACTTTTGAGCACACCATCTACCTCCAACCGAAAATCATAGTGCAAACGCGAAGCCGCATGGCGCTGTACCACAAACTGCAGTTTTTTGCTTTTACGAGACTTCTTGCCTTCCGGTTCCGCCGTCTCCTTGAAATTTCGCTTTTGATTATAAACCTCTAACCCCATGTTAATCTCCTTTACTAACCTGCGTTTTTCTTTCCTTTGTCCAAACTGGCTTTCAGCATCGCCATCAAATCTGATGCTTTTGCATCTGGTTCTTTTACAGCCGAAACTTTTACTTTTTTACCTTTTGCTTTTTGTTTAATGATCTTCAGCAACTTTTCATTATAGGTATCCGTATAATCCTTAGGCTCAAAAGGTTTGGCCAAAGATTTAATTAGCGATTCAGCTAATTTCAACTCTGCTGCTTTAGGAGCAGCCTTACGCGTTGGAATATTCAAATCATCATAGCTTCGCATTTCCTCCGGATAACGCATACGATTCAACATTAAAATCTTATCGTCATATGGACGAATTAAGGCCAAAATTTCCCGTTCCCGCATCACGAAAGAACCTATGCCTCCCATTTTGGTTTTTAATAAAGCTCTTAGCAATAAATTATAAGCAGCTTCACCATTTTTTTGAGGCTCCAAAAAATAAGGTGTTTCGAATAATGCGGAATCAATATCAGCTTCTTTCACAAATTGGGTGATGGAAATAATTTTCGACTTTTCAGGGCTAGCAGCCTCAAAATCCTCATCTTCCAACACAATATATTTATCCTCGATTTTATACCCTTTCACAATATTTTCCCAAGCCACTTCCTTCCCTGTCTCTTCATTGACACGTTTGTAACGAATATTGTGTAAATCTTTCTTGTCCAGCATATCCAGATCCAGCGTACTTGACTCCGTAGCCGAATATATCTTGATTGGAATATTTACCAATCCAAAACCTATAGCCCCATTCCAAATTGCTCTCATACTATTTTCTATTAATTTAATCGTCGTTTAAGCAGACACAGCACACCCAACTCCTCTACGGATAGATTCTCACTTTTCTTTAGCAATCTATCCACTTCTTTTTTGAAGTAGCACAAAGTTTTACCCTTCGTATAATTATCAATAATGCGCGGATCGATATACGATTTACGCGCTATGGCTGGTGTATTTCCCAATCGCTCACTTACTGCTACTACAGCCTGCTTAATATTTTTGCTTAGTTTGCGTTGATCCGCTTTTTCGGTAGCACCCAATTCATCTAAACTCATAGCTGCAATCACTGTGCCTGCCCAAGTCCGAAAGTCTTTAGCTGAAAATTCAGGTCCCATCACCTCTCGGATATATTCATTGAGATGCTGGCTTTTAACATCCTGAATCTGTCCCTCTTCATCAATAAATTTGAAAATCTCATACCCAGGTAAATCGTCAATATCTCGAACAATTTTTGCCAATTGCGCGTCAACAATTAATTTTTCCTGCTTTTGTGCAGCCTTACCTATATAATTAAAATAAAGTTTATCCGCTTCGATTTTCAGATGCTTGGATCGTAAAGTCGTCAGTCCATAACTTTTATTTTGCTTGGCATACACATCGCTACCCGGTCTAAAAAAAGCAACATCCAACAACCTCACCATACAAGCCAATACCTTATTGCGATCTAATTTGCGCTTACGAAGATGCTGACCCGTCACCGCACGCATATGAGGCAATTGATTTGCAAATTGTAGGATACGGTCAAACTTCTTTTGTTCCTGTCGAAGCCTAAAATTGCTATTGTAGATATATTGTTTTCGGCCTTTGGCATCAAATCCTGTAGCTCTTACTTTAGCACGAGGCGAAGCATTGATTTCTACCTTAGTCCATGCTGGGGGAATTACCAAGGACTGGAAGAACGAAAGAAGTTTTTCATCCGTTATCTTATTCCCTTCCTCATCTGTATAAGAAAAGCCTTTACCGATTCTTTTTCGAAAATATTTCATTGATATGATGTAAATATTTAAGTCTACTTGGGTATAACTATTGAAACTCCAAAAAGTTCTGAAGAAGGGAGGTAAATAATTCAGATTGTAGTCAAGAACCTTCATTGAGTATTTTTCAATAAATTTAAAATCTTAATAAAAATTTTATTAATTAAAAACGGGAAAAACACCTTAAACAATCGGTTGCGTTTGCATATATTTGCTTTACCTATTAACTAAGACTTAACTAAAAAAATATGTGCGGAATTGTTGGCTATGTAGGGCACAATCAAGCATATCCATATCTTATTGGAGGTTTAAAAAAACTAGAATATCGTGGATATGATAGTGCCGGAATTGCACTTCACAAGACTAACGAACTTCAAATCGTAAAAAAAACTGGAAAAGTAGCAGCTTTAGAAGAAGCTTTCAGAACTCAAAATACACACTCGACTTTGGGAATTGGGCACACTAGATGGGCCACTCACGGAGTTCCTTCAGATGCAAATGCGCATCCTCATTATTCAAATTCTGGCAATCTTGCTTTAGTTCACAATGGTATCATTGAAAACTATGCTTCTCTTAAGGAAGAATTATTACAAAAAGGCTACCATTTCAATAGTGAAACAGATTCGGAAGTCTTATTGAACTTCATTGAAGATATTTATATCAACAATAATTGTTCACTGGAAGAAGCTATACGTATTGCCTTAAAAAGAGTTACTGGTGCTTATGTGATTCTTATCCTTTCAAAAGAACATCCTGATACCTTATTTGCTGCTCGCAAAGGAAGTCCTTTGGTAGTCGGAATTGGTAAGGGAGAACATTTTCTTGGTTCTGATGCATCGCCAATGCTGGAATATACCAAAGAGGTCGTTTATATCAACGATTATGAACTTGCTATAATCAATCCTGATCAACTTATCCTTAAGAATCTAGGCAATGAAACGCTCACGCCTTATGTGCAAAAGCTGGATTTGGAATTAGCAGCTATCGAAAAAGGCGGATACGAGCATTTCATGATCAAAGAAATTCATGAACAACCACAAGCAATTTTTGATTCATTACGTGGAAGATTGGATCCAGAGAGCTTAAATATTACATTGAGTGGATTAGACACTATCAAGGAAAAATTAATCGCCGCTAAAAGAGTCATTATTGTTGCATGCGGTACGAGTTGGCATGCCGGATTATTGGCTGAGTACTGGATTGAGGAATTGTGTCGTGTGAATGTCGAAGTAGAATACGCTTCAGAGTTCCGATACCGAAATCCAATTATTACTCCGGAAGATATTATCATTGCTATTTCGCAAAGTGGTGAGACAGCAGACACCTTGGTGGCTTTAGAGAATGCTAAAGCGCAAGGAGCGACAATTTTTGGTATAGTGAATGTGGTGGGTTCGTCAATTGCGCGTGTTTCAGATGCAGGAATATACACGCATGCTGGACCTGAAATCGGTGTAGCCAGTACCAAAGCTTTTTCAGCACAATTGACTGTACTGTTATTGTTCGCTATAAAATTGGCTGAATTTAAACAATCAGCTTCTGAAGAATTAAGAAAACAATTGTCTAAAGAACTTAGCGAGGTTCCAGATAAAGTAAAATATATTCTGGATTCCACAGTTGAAGACATTAAAGTTATTGCTAAAAAATATCAGAACGCGACGGATTTCTTGTTCCTTGGAAGAGGTTATAACTTCCCTATCGCTTTAGAAGGTGCCTTGAAGCTGAAAGAAATTTCTTATATCCATGCAGAAGGTTATCCAGCAGCTGAGATGAAACACGGACCAATTGCTTTGGTTGACGAAACGCTACCTGTTGTTTTTATAGCAACAAAAGACAGAGTCCATGAAAAAATCGTTAGCAATATGCAGGAAATCAAAGCGCGTTCGGGAAAACTAATTTCTGTGGTGACAGAAGATGACCAATTAGCAATCAGTCTTTCGGACGAACATATTAAAATCCCAGCTAGCCATGAAATGATTGCCCCAATTTTGGCGGTTATTCCATTACAAGTACTTTCCTATTACGTGGGTATCGAACGTCAAATAGATGTAGATAGACCTAGAAATTTAGCAAAATCAGTAACAGTAGAATAAGAAATGGGGAAAGTAAACAAACTGCCATTAGAAAAACTGGGCCATGATTGGGTTAATGAGGGAAACTTTAATAACAAATATCATCTAGAGTCCAATAAAAAAAAACTAAATAAGTTATATCGTAATTTATCGGATACCGAGGTATCAACCTTACTCCAAAACCAGAATTATTCTCCCAACTGGGAGAATATTTTGGTTACTGATACTTTTAATCCCAATCAAATAAAGAATTCTAAGTTTTATGGCAATGTGAGAATTGGGAATATCTCGCCATTTTATTTGGACTACAAGGATCTAAAATTACCAGCAGGTATATACAATAGTCAAATCATCAATTGCGAAATTGGTGACGACAATGCTATTCACCATGTGCGTTATATGTCAAATTACATTACAGGAGATGAAGTTATTCTTCTGAATATAAATGACATGGAAACCAGTAAGAACGCTAAGTTTGGGAATGGAATAATAAAAGAAGATGAATCCGAAGACAAAAGAATTTGGATAGAGCTGTGTAATGAAAATGGCGCCCGCCCTATTCTACCTTTTGATGGAATGCAAGCCACGGATGCGTACATTTGGACACGTAATCGTCACGACATAGCTCTGCAAAATAAGTTTAAGGAAATAACGTCCTCGGCTTTTTCTACAAAAGGAGGTTATTATAGCGAAATCGGTAATCAAGTTGTGATCAAAAACAGCAACATGATTAACGATGTAATAATAGGAGACTATGCGTATATCAAAGGCGTAAATAAACTTAAAAACGTTACTATTCATTCCACTGAAACGGCTTTCACCCAAATCGGTGAAGGTTGTGAAATTGTCAATGGAATCGTGGGCTATGGCTGTCGAATTTTCTATGGTGTCAAAGCTGTACGTTTTATTTTATCATCATTTTCCCAACTGAAGTATGGCGCGCGCTTGATCAACTCGTTTTTGGGTGACAATTCCACGATTTCATGTTGCGAAGTATTAAATTCCCTGTTGTTTCCTGCACATGAGCAGCACCATAACAATTCTTTTCTTTGTGCCGCACTCGTTATGGGACAAAGCAATATGGCGGCGGGAGCAACTATTGGCTCTAATCATAATTCCCGTTCGGCCGATGGAGAAATTATTGCGAAACGAGGTTTTTGGCCTGGGCTATGCGTAAGTTTAAAACACAACTCGAAATTTGCTTCTTACTCACTTATCGTGAAAGGTGATTTCTTGTATGAATTAAACATTAAAATTCCTTTTTCCTTAATCAGTACAGATGTTCAAAACGATAGGCTGATTATCGTACCAGGATATTGGTTTTTGTACAATATGTACGCGGTAATTCGAAATTCAAAAAAATTCGTTGCACGCGATCGTCGCACGATGAAAAATCAATATTTAGAATACGATGTATTGGCGCCTGATACGATAAATGAAATTTTTGAGTCTTTAGACATCATTGAAGAAGCGGTTGGCAAATCTATTTATCCAAATTGGGCGAGTTCGAAAGCTGAAGGGAAAAAGATTTTATTAGACAATCAAATTAAAATTAGTCAAGATATCTATTTGGAAAATGTAGAAAATTCGAAGCGCAAAGTGGTATTGCTAAAGGCTCGCGAAAGCTATAATCTTTTTAAAAAGCTGATACATCATTATGCCGCTACACAAATTTTGGAACATCTTGATTTGGAAAATTCCTTGGCTGATGATATTCTAAGCAAGATTCATAGCTATAAAAATTCGAAGAGAAAAGATTTTGAAAATTTAGGAGGACAAATTGTAGCAAAGGAAGACCTTCAGCAATTATTGGAAGATATCAAAGCCGATAAATTCAGCAATTGGCAAGAAATACATCATCAATACCATCAATGGAGCGCAGATTACAAAGAAGAAAAATTTGCACATGCGCTATCTTCTTTGGCAGAATTAACACAAAATCCAATCGAGCAATGGGATATTACTTTTCTACAAAAATTGATAGAAGAAAGCATTGCTACGCAGCAGTGGATTTATGATGAAATCTACAAATCCCGCAAAAAAGATTATGACAATCCATTCCGTAGCATGGTATACGAAAATGAAGAAGAAATGAACGTCGTCATCGGCCGTTTAGAAGACAATTCTTTTATAAAAGAGGAGAAAAAAGTGTTAGATTCTTATAAAGAAAAAGCCAATATTTTCCTGAATATACTTGCAAATTCATAAAACAAAAACCCCCTCTAGCGAGGGGATTTTCATAAACTAACCAAAACCTAAATATTAAACTACTTTACTTCTATTAATCTTTTTGCAATTATTGCATCTTCTTTTTTTCCGATTTTCACTTTCAAAATACCATTTTCGTAAGAAGCGTCGATATTACTATAATCAACGGTATCAGGCAAAGTGAAAGATCTTGTGAAAGAGTTGTAGCTAAATTCTTTTTTGCTATATAATTTCTCTTCCGTGATGTTTTCTTCTGATTTTTCAACCGAGATAGAAATAATATTTTTATCTACATTGATTTTAAAATCAGCTTTTTCCAAACCTGGAGCAGCTAATTCAACTTCAAATGATTTTTCTAATTCCGTAATATTAACTGCTGGAATACGAGTTACTAAACGGTCAGTGATAAATGAATCGTTAAATAAGTTATCAAATACACTATTTACGAATGGGTTAACCACGTCTGTATTTACTGCTTTAGTAGGGAATTTAAGTAATGCCATTGTATAATCCTCCAATTTAAATTTTATGCTTATACTATTTTTAATCTTTTATAATTATTTACACAAAGGATTATTCAACTTCTGTACCATTGCACAATTCAAGACAAAAAGTCACAAATAATTATTTAAAGAAGACAAAATGACACTTAAAAGAAATAAAAAATGCCTTTTACAGCATAAAAGGCATTTTGAAAATGTATGTAATGTTTGATTAATCTCTTTTGTAAGCCAACGAAACTTCAGAATTGGCTAAATCTCCGCCAAAAGGAGGGTTAACTTTGCGAATAGAAACATTTACTTCTTGAGCAAAAGCATATTTTTTTAGAACAATATCCAAAATATCCTCTAAAGCGGATTCCAATAACTTACGTTTTGGTCGCATTACATCCAACAGAATTTGATATAGCTCTTCATAATTAATTGTATTCTTTAAATCCTCGGCATCCGAATTTTCGAAAGGAAATAATACTTCCAAATTTATGTAAAACTCATTTCCTAAAACCTGCTCCTCCTCATAAAACCCAATAGGCGAATAAAAACGCACATCCTTCAGGGCTACTTTTTGTGTAATCATAATCTAAAAATAAGCAATTTTGGGGTTTTTCCTTATATTTATTACATAAACTTAAAACTTATGAAACATCATTCTAAACTTACTTTATTTATTCTTTTCAATTTGGCCTGCACGCCATTTCTTTCTGCTCAAACAAAATTTCAACCTCAGGACACGGAATTTTATGAACCTAAATCCAAAGTAGTACATACTACGCCAAACAAAGCACCCAGCGATGCTATTGTGCTATTTGATGGCACGGATTTGAAACAATGGGTTAGCACTAAGAATTCAAATACCGATGCTCCATGGACCATTAAAGATGGTATATTAACCGTAAAACCCGGTAGCGGAGATATTCAAACCAAACAAGAATTTGAAGATTTTCAATTACATATCGAATGGAAAAGTCCAGATATAATAAAAGGACAAGGACAAGGTCGCGGAAATAGTGGTATATTTTTACAAGGAAAATATGAATTGCAGGTTTTGGACAATGACAACAATCCAACTTATGTCAATGGACAAGCTGGTTCAATTTATAAGCAAAGACAACCCCTAGTATCCGCTGTAAAACCAGCTGGTGAGTGGCATACGTACGACATTCTATACACTGCTCCACGTTTTAACAAGGACAATATTTTAATCAAGAAAGGTACTGTGACCGTACTTCATAATGGTGTAGTGGTGCAATATAATACACAAATCGAAGGAACAACAGAATATATTGGAATGCCTCAGGTTATTCCTCATGGCGCTGGCCCACTTATTCTGCAAGACCACGGTGATTTAGTGAGTTTTAGAAATATTTGGATTCGACCTTTGTAAAATAAATTAAACAATAGTGTAATTAAACCGCAAAGTGTGTAGAATTCTATATTTTCGCAGTGAAACATTTTCTAAAACATGAAAAAACTCTTATTACTTTTTCTTTTAAGTAGCTCCACCGCATATGCGCAGCGCAATTTTACTATTGATGAAACAGTTTTTGGACCAAGTAAATTTGCACCAAAGACTATTTATGGTATTCAATGGGCTAAAAATATGGATGTTTTCACGCACCTTGACCAAAGCTACCAACAACTTATTGCCAGAAGTGCTAAAGAAAATTGGTCGGAAAAGGTTATTGCGAACGCAGATGACCTAAAAGCTGCTTTAAATAAAGTAATCACAACAGAAAAATTCACTTTGAGAGGATTTCCCTCTTCATACAAATGGGTAGATACAGACCATATCAAATTTCAGTTACCTACGGAAAAGACACTTTTTGATATTACCTACAATACAAAAACTAAATCTGCTATGGTAACTAAGTCAATTCCTAATGGATTAACAAACGCTGAATTAAACACCCATACAGCTTATTTAGTAGGTAGTAATATTGAAATATTAACCGCTGAAGGACAAAAAATTCAAGTTACTAAGGACACGATGGATGGCATTGTAAACGGCAGCGATTATACACATCGTCAGGAATTTGGTATTCATAAAGGCATGTGGTGGTCTCCAAACGGAAAGCAGTTGTTGTATTACCGAAAGGATGAAACGATGGTAACTAAATATCCTTTACCGCAATGGGATGCGCGTGTGGCTACTGTCAATTACATCCGCTACCCAATGGCGGGCATGAAATCCGAAGAAGTGACTTTAGTCGTTTTCAATACAGAAACTCAATCCTACACTACTTTAAAAACGGGTGAGCCGAAAGAACAGTATCTAACTTCAGTTACCTGGGATCCAAATAATGAATTTGTATATGTAGGTGTATTGAACCGTGGTCAAGATCATCTCAAATTAAACCAGTACAACGCCAAAACTGGTGATTTTGTAAAAACTCTTTTTGAAGAAAAATCCTCAACTTGGGTAGAACCGCAACACGAATTAATCTTTTTACCAAATGCCAAAAACCAATTCCTTTACCAAACAGACAAGGATGGTTTCAATCAATTGTACTTATACAATACAGATGGTAAATTGATAAAACATTTGGGTTATCAAGAAGTAATAGTAGAAGATTTCAAAGGATTTAATGGAGCAGGTACAAAAGCATATTATGTAGGTGCGACCAACAAAGGATTAGAACGTCACCTCTATGAAGTAGAAATTAAATCTGGTAAAACTACACAATTGACCAAAACAAACGGGGTGCATAACGCAACTGTAAGTCCAACCGGCAAATATGTGTTGGACCAATACAGTAATTTGACTACTCCTAATAAAATTCAGGTGCTTGAAACTAAAAATAGTCAAAGCAAATCCATTTTCGAAGCAGAGAACCCATTTGCAGGACAGATTAATTTACCGAAGATAGAGTTCAAAGAATTTTTGTCACCTGACGGAAAAACGCCTTTGAATGCACGTATCACCTACCCTGCTAATTTTGATCCAACACAAAAATACCCTGTAATGGTATATCTATACGGTGGATCGCATGCGCAATTAGTTACCGACAGATGGTTGGGCGGTGTAGGCTATTTTGATTTGTACATGGCTCAAAATGGTTATTTGGTCTTTACTTTAGACAATCGTGGGTCAGATGCAAGAGGACGCGACTTTACCAGAGTAACACATAGAAATTTGGGTGAAGCCGAAATGGCGGACCAGCTCGTAGGTTTTGACTACCTGAAATCTTTACCGTATGTAGATAAGGAAAATATGGGAATCTTTGGCTGGAGTTATGGTGGATATATGACTACATCATTGATGACCAAACACAATGCTACATTCAAAGCTGCTGTCGCAGGTGGTCCAGTTATCGATTGGAAATATTACGAAGTCATGTACGGCGAACGTTATATGGATACGCCTCAAGAAAATCCAGAGGGTTACAAAAAGACTTCTCTATTGGACAAAGTGGATAGACTGAAAGGAAATCTATTGGTTATTCATGGTGCTCAAGATCCTGTCGTTGTGCAACAGCATAGCATGGATTTCATTGAACAATGTATCAAAAAAGGCATTCAAGTGGATTATTTCTTATATCCATCGCACGAACATAATGTACGCGGAAAAGACCGAGTGCATATGTATGATAAGATTGCAAAATACTTTGATTTGCATTTAAAGAAATAAGAATTCAGAAACCTTACAAAATTTGTAAGGTTTCTTCATTTAAGGACATTGTTTTGACAATAAATAATCCTAATTTATTCATGATTTTAAAAAATAAATATATAACTTTGCACTCCGACAAAGCAGTCGGAATACACTTCTCTATAAAGGCATTTCTTCCGCTTTGTAAACAGCAACAAATAGTATATTTAAACTTTTTGATTTAATAAATAATGCCAAGAAACACCTCCATTAACTCCGTTTTAATCATAGGTTCTGGTCCTATTGTTATCGGACAAGCGTGTGAATTTGATTACTCTGGATCTCAAGCTGCCCTATCTTTGAAAGAAGAAGGTATCGAAGTTTCGATAATCAACTCAAACCCTGCAACTATTATGACTGACCCAGTTGTTGCAGACCATGTTTATTTATTACCACTTACATGCGAAAGTATTGAGCAAATTCTTCAAGAACAAAAAATTGACGCGGTATTGCCTACAATGGGTGGTCAAACTGCGTTGAACTTATGTATTGAAGCTTCCAATCGCGGACTTTGGGAAAAATACAACGTTCAAGTAATCGGTGTTGATGTTGCCGCTATCGAAAAGACTGAAAACCGTGAAGAATTCCGTCAATTAATGGTAGATATCGGTGTGGGTGTAGCTAAATCAAAAATTGCTAACTCATTCTTAGAAGGTAAAGAAGCTGCGCAAGAAATCGGATATCCATTGGTAATTCGTCCTTCGTACACATTAGCAGGTACTGGTGGTGGTTTCGTACACAAGAAAGAAGAATTCGATGCTGCTTTAAATAGAGGTTTACACGCATCTCCTACACATGAGGTATTGGTAGAGCAAGCTGTTTTGGGTTGGAAAGAGTTTGAGTTGGAATTGTTACGTGATAAAAATGATAACGTAATCATTATCTGTACGATCGAGAACTTTGACCCAATGGGTATTCATACAGGTGACTCCATCACAGTAGCTCCAGGTATGACTTTATCGGATAAGTGTTACCAAGATATGCGTAATCAAGCTATCAAGATGATGCGTTCTATCGGTAACTTCGCAGGTGGTTGTAACGTTCAATTCTCTGTAAATCCAGAAAACGAAGAAATCATTGCTATCGAAATCAACCCTCGTGTATCGCGTTCTTCTGCTTTAGCATCAAAAGCAACGGGTTACCCAATTGCTAAAATCGCAGCTAAATTGGCTATCGGTTACAACTTGGATGAGTTACAAAACCAAATCACTAAAACAACATCTGCATACTTCGAGCCTACTTTAGACTACGTTATCGTAAAAGTTCCTCGTTTCAACTTTGATAAATTCAAAGGTGCCAACAAAGAATTAGGTCTTCAGATGAAGGCTGTAGGTGAAGTAATGGCAATCGGCCGTACATTCATCGAAGCATTGCAAAAAGCGGCGCAATCATTAGAAACTGGCCGTGCGGGTCTAGGTGCTGATGGTCGTCAATTACGCAACTTAGAAGAGATTATGCACAGTTTAGAGCATCCAAGCTCTGACCGTCTTTTCCATATCAAAGATGCTTTCGAATTAGGTGTTCCTTTGGAATCTATCCGTAAAGCAACTTTAATCGACAAATGGTTCTTAGTTCAGATCCAAGAATTGGTTCAATTAGAAACTGAATTACGTCGTTACCAATTATCGAATATTCCTCGCGATTTCTTCATGACATTGAAACAAAAAGGATATTCGGATCAACAAATCGCTTGGTTATTAGGTAACGTCACTGAGGATGAAGTTTACGATCGTCGTAAAGAATTAGGCATCAACCGTGTGTACAAAATGGTGGACACATGTGCTGCTGAGTTCCAAGCACAAACTCCTTACTACTACTCTACTTTCGAAACTGAAAACGAGTCTATCGTATCAGATAAAAAGAAAATCATTGTATTAGGTTCTGGTCCTAACCGTATCGGTCAAGGTATCGAATTCGATTACTCTTGTGTACACGGTTTATTAGCAGCTAAAGAATGTGGTTACGAAGCGATCATGGTTAACTGTAACCCTGAGACAGTTTCTACAGACTTCAACATGGCTGATAAATTATACTTCGAGCCTGTATTCTGGGAGCACGTACGTGAGATCATCGAATTAGAGAAACCTGAAGGTGTTATCGTTCAATTAGGTGGTCAGACAGCATTAAAAATGGCTGATCGTCTAGAGAAATTAGGTGTGAAAATCATCGGTACATCTTTCGAAAACATGGACTTAGCAGAAGACCGTGGTCGTTTCTCTGACTTATTGAAAGATTTAGATATTCCTTATCCAAAATATGGCGTAGCGACTTCAGCAGAAGAAGCTATTCAAGTAGCGAATGAAGTAGGTTACCCAGTGTTGGTACGTCCTTCATACGTTTTGGGTGGTCAAGGTATGAGCATCGTGATCAACGATGAAGACTTGGAAAAAGCAGTGGTGAACTTGCTTAAAAACCTTCCAGGTAACCATATCTTGATTGACCACTTCTTAGATAGAGCCGAAGAAGCTGAATCAGATTCAATCTGTGACGGTGAAGATGTTCACATCATCGGTATGATGGAGCACATTGAGCCTGCAGGTATCCACTCGGGTGACTCTTCAGCAGTATTGCCTCCATTCAGCTTGTCTCAAGCCGTACAAGACAAAATGGAAGAATACTCTATCAAATTAGCGAAAGCTTTAAATGTAAGAGGATTATTAAATATTCAGTTTGCTATCAAAGGTGAAAACGTATACGTAATCGAGGCTAACCCTCGTGCATCTCGTACAGTTCCTTTCATCGCTAAAGCATACGATGTTCCTTACATCAATATCGCTACAAAAGTAATGTTAGGTGCTAACAAATTGAAAGATTTCACTATCGAGCGCAAATTAACAGGATGGGCTATCAAAGAACCGGTATTCTCATTCTCTAAATTCCCTGAAGTAGACAAACAATTAGGTCCTGAAATGAAATCTACTGGTGAAGCAATCCGCTTTATCAAAGATCTTCAAGACCCTTACTTTAGAGAATTAGTATCTAAAAAATCAATGTTCTTGAACGCACAATAAGCATACAAGAAATATTATAAAAAGGAACTCCCTCGCAAGCAATTGTTAGGGAGTTTTTGTTTAAAGAGTTATTAAAAAGATATTAGTCAATTTGTTATCTTTATAAATTACTCTAAAAGCACTAATCAATGGTCTAATTGTTATACTCTATTACAATGTAATTATTGTAATATGTTTGATTGTGGATATAAAATGACTTATTAAAAAAATAGACACTAATAGAAAATATGAAATTTAATCTTCCCACTCCTTGGACTAATAAAGAATTTGAAATTGATACTTTACCAGAATTAATTTATTTAGTTGGTCCGAATGGCTCAGGGAAAAGTAGATTTTCTGAAGCTCTACAACCTCATTTAGAAAACTGCAGAACATTGTCAGCAGACCGATTATGGATTGTCTGCAAAGCATAATGGTTTTGATAATGTAATGGGAAATCCAATGTTTCATACAGGATTTAACAAAGACCAGTTTGAACATTATGGACTGTCTAGCAAAAAACTTGGTTACGGTTTTGATGCTTTTATTCTATTAGAAGAACGATATGATCTAAGAATACAAATTGAGGCTACATTATCTCAACTTTTAAATGGAGATATTAAAATGGAGTGGGATTCAGGAAGATTAAATCCTGTTGCGTATAATAAAATTTCTGAAAAATCGTATAAGTTACATAAAGATGAATGTCACGGAATTAAAGAACTATTAATACTACTTACTCATTTGTATAATGATGAGAATGAATCTCTAATTATAGATGAACCTGAATTAAACTTACATCCTCAATATCAATCATTCCTAATTAATGAAATTAAAAAGGTCTTGCACAATCCAAGATTTAGGAAAAAGAATATTGTACTAATTACTCATTAACCATTCATACTTGATTTAAAATCTACAGATGATTTAAAATCCGTGATTTCCTTTAATTCAACTTTTGATACTCCTGCACATATTGGAAATATAGCAGAAGAAAAATTAAAAATATTTGGAGGTTTAGTAGCTAACTTAAATGTTCATCACAAACAATTATTCTTTGCTGACTTTCCAATATTTGTTGAAGGTATTTTTGACTCAATGTTTTTCCAAGCCTTGCAAAATAAACGAGGAATATCTTTAGAAGGTGCCGGAAGTTGTTTAATTGATGTAGGTGGTAATGATAAAATCGCTCAATATTTTTATTTGACTCAATCACTAGGTAAAAAAGCATATTTCGTTTATGACTTAGATAGCCTCTTTACTCAAAAAATTAAGACAAAGTGCTGATTCTTCAGATTTAGCAAAAGAATATTTAGCTTCAATCGGAGCAAGTGAGACATTTCAAGATGCTTGCTCGGATCTTGAAAAAACAATTAAAACACAAATTGATAAAATTATAAATATTACAGATATAGCGTCAGAATTCTATGAATTTCAAAAGTATTTAATTACATTAAACTCATCTTAAGATAAAGATAAGTGGAAAAAACTCAGAACTTCATTATTGATCGAAATTCAAACTAATAGGGAAAATTTGGAAAAAATATTAACTAAAAACTCTATTACGTTAATAAAACAAAAATTACAAAATATATCAGATGCCTTAAAAACTAATAGAGTTTTTTTGCTAAATAATGGAGCATTAGAAAACTATTTACCTGAATATACAGGAAATAAATTTAGAGTTTCTGAAGAATTAAAGAGGAAAACTGTTGAGTCTGAAATAGATATTATGCAAAATTTAACCGAAGAAGAGTTAGCTAATAGATATACTGATTTGTATGTTTTATCCAATGAATTTCCTGCAATAAAACAAATAGATTACAGACTTCAAATCCAATCGTATGTTTCGGACATAGTATATAAAATTCAAAAAGGAATCTCATCTAAATCGATTATTTCTATAGATTCAATTGCAGGATATTTAGGAAATGAATGGAATTCCATTTTAAAAATTATTGAAATTGATTCGTTAGATATTAAAAACGAGGAAAATTATATATGCAATTTAAAAGTTTTGGACAAATGGGATATTGGAGAAATTAATGTCTCCTTTAACGAAAATACTAATCCTACTAAAATGAATTTAAATTAGTCATAACTAGGATTGATTTTTCATAAGCTCTATTACATTCTATAAAGTGTTTAATAGTAGATGTGGAGTTCATAAAAAAACAACAAGGATTCTACATTTTTAATTACATAACTTTATTAATTTATCTCCCTATCCATTGTGATTTATTTGATTTATATGCAAATATATAATACATATGTATAGATTTCTCCTTCGTCGAAATGACGATTTTGCTAAATATCCTTCACACATCGGAAACCTACATTATTGGTTGGGCTATTGATTTCGCCTTTGCCACGTCCTCCTGCTTTGTAGCGTTCGCAATAATTATCTACACAAAGAAATGAACCGCCACGCTGTACGCGTTTGACTAAGCCGGATTCTTGCGGATCGTGTGAATCCGATGGTCCTTTAGGATTTACTTTGGAAGCATTCGTAGCATAGCCAGATCTATAATAATCCGAACACCATTCCCAGACATTTCCGACCATATCGTATAAACCTATGGCATTTGCAGGAAAAGATTTAACTGGCGCCGTACCATCAAAACCATCTAATTTAGCATTCTTCTTCGGAAATGAACCTTGATAGGTATTTGCCATCCACTTGCCGTCTTTTTTGATTTCATTACCCCAGTAGAAAGTTTCATCATTATGATTTCCTGCTTTGGCTGCTAATTCCCATTCCGCCTCTGTAGGGAGACGCTTACCAGCCCATTTGGCATACGCTTCGGCATCTTCATAAGCGATATGAACTACAGGATGATTCTCTCTTCCCTTTATATCGCTTTTAGGACCTTCTGGATGTTTCCAACAAGCTCCAGGAATATATTCCCACCATGACAAAGGATCGTTTAAATCACGAGCTTTTAGATTACCAACAAAAACTGCTGATCCAGCTACCAGCATCGCAGGATCTACTCCTGGAAATTCTTTGGGATCTAATGGTCTTTCTGCTACAGTTACGTAATTAGTCTCTGAAACAAATTGCGCAAATTGCGCATTGGTGACTTCATGTTCATCAATATAAAAGGAACTGACCTCTACTTCTTGTTTTGGCTGCGCGTCTTGAAAATAATCCGAACCTATTGTGAATTTAGCCCCTTGAACCAATACCATCAGAACCGAATCCTTACCTGAAATAATATCTTGTTGTGCTTTTGCTACTGATCGACTTGGTACATTTTCCATTGCACAAGAAGCACCTTCATCCATTTTAGTAGAATTTTTATTTTCCTTTTGCTGACAAGAAAGCACAATTAGAACCAGTAACAAATAGCTGAATTTCATATTAATATCACTAAAGTACTAAAATAAAAAAAGGCTCCAAGAAAACTATCCTGAAGCCAAAATATTAATTACATCTACCAATTACACACTTAACTGATTGCTTTTCGCATCTTTCTTCGCACGAATACCTGTATTTCCACCACCCTTCAATGTTAATTCAAGCGGTTTGTTTGAAATCCATGCACCTTGAGTAAAGTCTGGGAATTCTACTGTTTTACCTTTTTTCGTAGATTCTACACTCAAAGGAACAATAGCACTCCACGCTGCTGCATCATAAACATCTTGATCCAACGCCAATCCATTACGCAAACAGTCGATTAGTCTCCAATCCATCATAAAGTCCATACCACCGTGACCACCAACTTTCTTAGCTTGTTCACCGATATATTTTACGATTTCAGGCGTATATTGATCACGCAATTTGTTTAATTCCTCTTCAGGAAGAAAATCATGACCATTATGATGAGATTTTAAGCTGACACCAATTTTAGGGTATTTCTCACAAAAACCTTTAGTACCGCTCAACATGTGAATACGAGAATACGGACGAGGAGAAGTTACATCATGTTGAATCATGATCGTTTTTCCTTTTTGCGTACGAATCAATGTAGTATTCATATTACCTCTATATTCAGCACCTACGAATTGACCGTAAGTTGCAGGATCTTTCTCCGCTAAACGTTTAGCTTCTTCGCCCATATGGAAATCGTTTGAAGCAACGTTTACTAATGAAGTCATTACGTCACCACGGTTGATATTCATACATTGTGCTACTGGACCTATACCATGCGTAGGGTATAAGTTACCGTGGAAACGGATATTTTCTTTCAATCTCCAGAAATCATCGTAATATGTTTTGCTGAAATTCAAATCCAATAGGTCGTGGATATAAGCACCTTCAGCATGGATAATTTCTCCAAATACACCTGCACGAGCCATGTTCAATGTTTGCAATTCGAAGAAGTCATAACAACAGTTCTCCAACATCATACAGTGTTTTCTAGTTTCTTCGGATGTACGAACTACTTTCCAACAATCTTCTACCGTCAAACCAATAGGCACTTCACAAGCTACGTGCGCACCTGATTTCATACCTTCGATACTCATCTCTGTATGGTAATCCCAAGGTGTACAGATATATAATAAATCAATTTTCACTGATTTCAACATCTCTCTCCAACCATCTTCTCCAGAAAAACCAGCTGGTTTTTTCAAACCTTTACTTACTACCGCATTTTGGTGCTTCGTAACTCTATCCGCATGTTTATCACATACCGCAACAATCTCAGCGCCTTCAATGAATGTATATCTATCTACTGCACCTGTACCTCTATTACCCAAACCCACAAATGCGACACGTACTTTATCCAATTTTGGTGCTGCGTATCCTGACATATTGAATCTAGGCGCTTCAGCCGCTTTCACATGTAATGAAGGCAAAGTAATCGCTGTAGCTGAAAGTAATGATGCCTTTTTGAGAAAATCTCTTCTATTTGTACTCATAAAAATTTGATTTATAAATCTTTGTCTTAAATTAAGGGGGCACGAAGCCCCCCTAAAAATCACCTATATTAAAACAAACTAAACAGTCAATATTCAAGAAAACCAATGCTTATCTTTTCTTAGGTTTTCAAGGATTATCGATAATGTTCTTCTTATTATCTTTAACAAGTATAATTCATAATTATCAGATTATAAAATCATTCATAAACGCAAACGTTTGTCCAATTTTACGAATTCGATTGTCTATTTCGTTTGTTACAATTCGATTTTCCCAATCAATTCCATCAGTAAAGTTTCGGATAATTTAGCTTGCGTTTGGGCAGAATTAAATCTAGATACTGCATTTATAAAGTTCTCCTGCGCATCACGAAATTCAACAGCACTCACCGTACCTATTTTATATTTTTCTAAAGTAATGTTCATATTTTGTCGGGCAATCTGCTCATTCTTCTCTTCCAACTCTACCAGAGCAAGATTCGTTATATAAAGATTGTAAGCTTGAGAAATTTCGGTTTCAATCTGCAGATTTGTTTGGTTGATTTGCAAATCAGCGTTTTCAATACGCAGCTTTGCAATACGTTCGTTTCTTCGTTGGTTAAAACCATCAAAGATATTAACCGAAGCAGTAACACCATAGGTCAAGCCACGCGATTTGGATTGAGCTACGAAACCCAAGCTAGATTCCGATTCAGAAAAATTATATCCACCATTCAATCGAACTGTAGGATAACGGTTGGCTCTTATTGTTTTCTCTTCCAACTCGGCTAATCTTCTATTGATACTAATTAATATCAAATCTGGATTGCTGGACTTCGCTTGTTCTAATAAGTTACCAAGCGTCAGTGATTGATCAATATGCACTTCTCGTACCACTTGAAACTCTTGTTGCAAATCGCGAGCTAAAAGATTATTCAGCGCGATTTTTAAATTCTTAACTACGTTTGCCTGCTTGATGCGATTCGATTCATCGGTATTCAGATTGACCTGAACATTCAATACTTCTAATCGTGATGCCTTACCAATAGAAAATCTATTTTCGGCTGTACGCAATCTTTCTTGCGAAATCACGATACTCGAATCCATTGCGGAAAGCAGATTTTGTTGCTCTACGATTGTATAATAAGTAGATATCACATCCGAAATTCGTGTTACTACAGAACGCTGCAATTCTGCTTCGCCTTGCTTTTGTAATTCCTTCAAAGTTTCATAGCGCGAAAACATTCCCAGTCCATCAAATACAGTCCATCCCACACTAACACCGTAATTCAAACTATTGTTCTTGGCATTATCCAAAGCGCGTACCTCACCCGAAATCTGTGTCTGGTTAGAATTTGAAACACTATTGCTTTGTGTAAAATTACCTGTCACCGTCGGCAGCATGCCCGCATTTCCAGGTGTCACATTCTCTTGCGCTACTTTTAAATTATTTTGAAATAATTTGATATCATAATTATTTTCTAAAGCTATAGCTATGGCATCTCTGACGGTAAGTAGCTCTTGTGCCTTACTCATATTTGCACATAACAATAGACAAGCTATTATTTTATATACCCTTCTTCTCATACTAATCTTCAATATTATCAAACTCAGGTCTATGTTTTCTTGGACGCGACATCATCAGATAGAATCCTGGAATCACAAATAATGTCAATATCAGTGAAAACATCGTTCCGCCTACAATTACAACCCCCATCCCTATTCTACTCGTAGAAGCGGCTCCCAATGATAAGGCGATAGGCAAAGCACCGAACGCAATAGCCAAGGAAGTCATTAGAATAGGTCTTAAACGAGATTCTGCAGCTTCTACTACAGCGTTATATTTGTCCATTCCTTGTTCACGCAAATGGTTTGCAAACTCCACAATCAAAATACCGTTTTTGGTTACCAAACCAATCAGCATAATGGTACCAATCTGACTGAATATATTCCAAGTCTGACCAAATAGCCACAGCGAAAATAACGCTCCCGCTACCGCTAAAGGCACGGTAATAATTATAATAATAGGATCTGTAAAACTTTCGAACTGTGCTGCCAATATCAAGAATATTAATAATACCGCTAAGCCAAAAGCAAACATGGTATTCGAACCACTTTCTACAAAATCGCGCGATTCACCACCCAAATCTGTTGTAAATGTTTCATCCAATACTTTGGAGCGAATACGTTCCATCGCCTGTATTCCATCTCCCATACTACGTCCCGGTGCCAAACCAGCTGAAACTGTCGCCGACATATAACGATTATTGTGATACAATTGCGGAGGACTGCTTCGCTCTTCTAATTCTACAATATTGCTCAGTTGAATGAGTTCACCTCTATTATTTTTCACATAAATAGCTGCTAAATTATTTGGAGTCGCTCTATCTTTACGATCAAATTGTCCCATCACTTGATATTGCTTTCCATTCATCATGAAATAGCCAAAGCGTTGACCTGAAAGAGACATTTGCAATGTCTGCGCTACATCCAATACTGAGACTCCTAAAGCTTGTGCTTTTTCTCTATCAATCGTTACATAAATTTCAGGCTTGTTGAATTTCAAATTCACATCCGTAATAGAGAAAGTTGGGTCTTGCGACAATTCTTCCATAAAAAGTGGAATTTTCTCTTCCAATTGTTGAAAATTTTGTGCCTGAATAATGTATTGAATAGGCATACCACCACGTCTGTTTACAGAAATGGTTGGCTGTTGGGATACAGCCACACGTGCTTCCGAGAATCTACGAGACAATTTAGTCAAATCATTGGCAATTTCTTCCTGAGTGCGATCACGTTCGTCAGGATTTACTAATCCCAAACGCACCATACCACTATTTACCGATGCAGAACCAAATCCTGGAGAAGTAATTACTAAACTGACTTTTTTCTCTGGTACTGAATCATTAATTAGCATTGTTAGATCCGTCATAAATTTATCCATGTAATCATAGGATACACCCTCCGGAGCTGTGACACGAACATTCAAATAACTACGATCGTCATAAGGAGCTGTTTCTTTTGGCAAAAGTTGAAAGAATAAATAAATTAACCCAAAACAGCCAATCAGAATAGCAAAGCTTAACCATTTGAACCGAAGAAATCCTTTTAATGAATTCGCATATTCTGTATTCAATGCCACAAAATATTTTTCGGTACGCTCATAGAATTTACTTTTCTTCTGTTCACCACCTTTCATTAAATATGCATTTAGCATTGGGGTTAATGTCAGGGAAACGAAAGCTGAAATCAGTACCGCTGCCCCGATTACGACACCAAACTCGCGGAATAATCGTCCTACGAATCCTTCTAAGAATATTACGGGTAAGAAAACAGCAGCTAGTGTAATGGAGATCGATATGACCGCAAAGAAAATTTCATTCGAACCTTTTATAGCAGCTTCTATGGGCGACATCCCCTCTTCTACTTTCTTAAAGATATTTTCCGTTACTACAATACCATCATCCACCACCAAACCGGTAGCCAGTACAATAGCTAACAAAGTCAATACATTGATAGAGAAGCCACACAAATACATGATGAAAAATGTAGCAATTAAAGATACTGGAATATCGATAAGTGGACGGAAGGCGATGGACCAATTTCGGAAGAAGATATAAATAATAATTACGACGAGTACAACTGCAATAATAAGTGTTTCTAATACTTCTAATACGGACTTTTTAACAAATTGCGTGTTATCAATCGCAATATTCATTTCATAGCCTTCGGGCAAGTCATTCTGCAATTTGTCAAATTCTTTGTAGAAGCTATTGGCAATTTCAAGGTAATTAGTTCCTGGTTGAGGAATAACCGCCAAACTCACCATTGGGAATCCCGAATCAGACATTTTTGTCTCAAAATTTTCGGCCTCTAAAGCGGCTTTACCAATATCACCCAATCTAACGACTTTAGTCTGATCAGCGCGGATAATAATGTTATTGAATTGTTCCTCCGTAGAAAGATTACCAATAGTCTTTACTGTCAATTCGGTATTAGCTCCCGTCAGTTTACCAGAGGGTAATTCCACATTTTGGCTGTTCAGCGCATTGCGCACATCCATTACCGTTATTCCGTAAGAAGCTAATTTGGTTGGATCGATCCAAAGACGCATAGCGAACTTTTTTTGTCCCCAAATTTGAACTGAACTTACGCCCGGAATAGTTTGTAAACGCTGTGAAACCACATTTTCGGCGTAATCCGAAAGCTCCAACACATTATGCGTACGACTTTGTAATGTCATGGATATAATCGGTTCCGAATCTGCATCTGCTTTGGAAACTACCGGAGCGGCATCAATATCTTGTGGTAAGCTACGCATAGCTTGGGAAACTTTATCACGAACATCATTCGCTGCCGCTTCCAAATCTTTATCTAAATTAAATTCAATGTTGATATTACTTGACCCCTGCGAACTTGTCGAAGTGATGTTACGAATACCATCAATGGAATTGATAGCCTTTTCTAATGGTTCGGTGATTTGGGATTCAATAATATCTGGATTGGCTCCAGCATAGCTTGTTCGAACCGAAATTTGCGCTGGGTCAATGGATGGAAATTCACGTACACCTAAAAAAGTATAGCCGATTATTCCAAATAATATCAACATCAGGTTCATGACAATAGTCAGAACCGGACGTTTTATACTTAGTGTGGATAAACTCATCTTTTCTTCGCTTAACGTAAAATAACCTGAACTGGAGAACCATCACGCAACGACATCACGCCTGACGTTAAAATCGTATCTCCTTCCACCAATCCTTTTGTAATCAATACATCTGCATCTGTACGTCCTCCTGTTTCCACGATTACCTCTTTGGCTTTACCATCGCGCAAAACAAATATCTTTTTACCATTTTGAATCGGAATTAATGATTCTGCTGGAACTAATAAACCATTCTCAACAGTTTCCAGCGGGAAAGTCACATTCGCAAAAGCTCCAGGAATTAATTTATTGCTACCTCCTTGAGCAATTGCTTTTACCAACAATGTACGTGTATTCGCTTCTATTACTGGCTCAATAGCATACACCGATGCAGAGAATTTCTGTTCGTCTCCTTGAATGGAAAACTCTACACGACTACCTTTATTTACCATATAAGCATAACGTTCAGGTATGGAGAAAAGTAATTTTACTTGTGCTGTATTGGCAAGATTTGCTATCACGGTAGCAGGTGTAATATAACTGCCTTTAGAAATATTACGAAGACCTATTTTACCTGAAAAAGGAGCGCGCACCAAAGTTTTACTCAACTGCGCATTGATCAGTTGAATTTGAGATTCAGCTGTACGAAAATCTGCTGAAGCAATATCATATTCTTCTTGGCTAATAGCTTCTTTTTCTAATAATAATTTTGCTCGGCGCGCATTTTCACCTGCAAGCTCTGAACGCGTACGAGCTTGTGCTAACTGCGCTCTTAGTTCTGCATCATTGATTTTTATCAATACTTGACCTGCAGAAACGGAGCTTCCTTCCTGGAAGTTTAAAGACTCCACAATACCCGAAACTTCAGAATGCAATTCCACCACTTCATTCGCTTCTATAGAACCACTTAATGAAAGGTAATCCGCAAAAGGTTGCCCTTGTACCACCCTACCGTATACTTTATTGCCTCCACCACGGCTTCCGCCACCTCCAGCAGATTTATTTGCTTCTTCTTTTTTTGTGTTCGTAATAATACGATACGTCACTAATCCAATAATAATTAATAGTCCTATGCTTAGAAATATAATGGCTTTTTTGCTCATAAGTTTAGATATATTTAGCCCTAAAAAATGGAAATACAAGATAAAGCTATTTAAGCAAAGAACATGTAAAAATCTGGATATAAATAAGATTTGCCTTTCAAGATTCATTATTTACACTATTAATTAGGGTTTAAAATTTTAATCTAAATACTAAAATCCTCCAAAAAATATCAACAAAAAAAAAGCCCTCTATCAAATCGACAGAGGGCTTTGCGTAAAAATCTATTTGTAAAATTATTTTTAATAATTATTCTCCGCTAATAATTCCGCATCGGTAACTTCTTCATGCATGGTATAATAAGCTATTTCACCTAAGTGCGTGTATGTAGTCGTACCGTTAGCTTTCAAAATCATCAAACGATGAAATTTAGCTTCGTAATTCGCACCAAAATCAACCATTTTTTCCTCCGTATAAGGCTCAATAGGTAGGCCGTCACGTGAAGTCCATACACGTTCCCATGTAGCTCCATCATTTGAAATTTCGAGAGCAAATTGTGTTGGTCTTCCTGAGGCATTCGTGGATTGTCGGAAAAAGTATTTCACAGCTCCAATTTTCTTAGGAGTTTCGGATTTTAAAGTAATCCAGTGAGGTAAATTAGCAACGCCTGAAGACCATGCGGTGTGCCAAAAGGTATTTTTATTACCATCCACCAAATTCACTTTAGGTCCTTCCGTAGTCTCTTGGGTATAGGTGTCTAGCATATCAGCATTAACTCCTTCTACCTTCGTCAACTGATCCGAATAGTAAACTACTTTATTAGGTCTTCGGATAGGTCTTACAGCCTCTGTTACTAATTCACTTGGACCGTATATTTTACCAGAACTATTTAAGTTAACTGTTTTCACTTTGAACGTGTACTCCAATTTATTTAAAAGTCCTTCTACAACTAACGAGTCTGTGTATTTAGAAACTGGTACACTAATAATTTCACCTTTTTTCTCATAACTAACCTCCACATAATTAAAACCACTATCTGAAGGCAAAGTCCATTTGATAACTGCACCACCTACAATAGGTTTTGCGGTAACATTGCTTACTTCTGAAGGTATTGATAAACCTTCTGCTCCATCTTCTTTAGAACAGCTTGTCAAAGCAGCTATCAATAATCCTGTATATAATAATCTTTTCATTAGTATCTTATTTTGATTAGTAACCAATATTTTGAACAATATTTGGATTCTTGTTAATATCAGCTGTTGGAATTGGCATTAGATAGAAAGCTGGGGTTCTGAAATTTCTTACAAATTGAACTGTTGTAACATTAAAGAATTCCGCATCTGTAGTACCTTGGATGTTCATCCCTTTAGCTTGCGTACCTAGAGGTTGTTCTGCTTCCATCCATCTTCTCAAATCCCAGAATCTATGATTCTCCAAATAGAATTCAATCGAACGTTCTTGTCTTACGATACTACGCAATTGGGCTTGAGTAGTAGCACCACCAATTGGTCCCCATGCTTCATCTATTGTAGGTATTCCAGCACGTTTACGTACTTTATCAATATAAGTTTTCGCCAATGTAATGTTGCTAGCATCATATTCGATTAATGCTTCAGCATAGGATAAATATAACTCAGCTAAACGCACCAAAGGCCAAGGATAAGATTCTGCAATCGTTGGTTGTGCTTCAATATTTTGGTTTGCACCAAATTTAGGACTAACACCTTTTTTATTTAAATATCCTGTTGGTGAATAGTTGTTAGAACGACCTTTGATACCATGATCATCATTTTTTCTAAACATTGTTTTCACCTCTTGAATACCACCTGGTCTCAATATTTCATAATTACCATTGTGGTAGGCAATCCACGCATTGAAGCGAGGCTCGCGGTGCAAGTTAAGGTTTAGCGTATTTCCTCCTAATGGAGATGTTCCTACACCGTAGCGATTGCTATAATTATACGCTGGATCTTTGTCGATTGGAAGACCATTTTCTGTATAGAATAATTCTACCATAGATAATGTTGGCGAAACACCATTGTAAGCTCCTGGGCTATAGAATGGAGTACTCTTATTTTGGAAATCATAAATACCTTCTCTGCGTGTATCTGTCCAGATAAGTTCATTAGATTCTTTATCAACAAAAGTATAGCGCAAGTCTTTTTCAACTTGTTTTGCTGGTAAGCCAGTCATTGTAGAATTTGCATATAAGCCATATCCTTGACCCTCTGCCAAGTCAATTACTTCTTTGTACGCATCAATCGCTTTTTTCCATTTTTCTCTATCATAGTTCGTTGGAATCAAATTGTTGCCTGATTTATCTACGAAGTCCGCATAGAAACTTGTTTTTAAGCCTCCACCACCGTTGAACAAAGGTGATGCAGCATACAACAACATACGTGCTTTGATAGCTTTTGCAGCTAAACTTGTCGCTAAACCGTATTCATTACCCACTCTTTTGGCAGGTAAGCTTGCAGCTGCTTCGTCTAATTTTGTAACTACAAAATCTACAGACTCCTCATAAGTGCTTCTCGCTTTATACGTATCCGAAGCTTGGTTAACATCCTCTACTCCATTAATCAAGATTACTGGACCATACATTCTCACTAATAAGAAGTGGTAGTATCCAATCAAGAAGTTTGCTTGTGCTTTGTAATCTGCTTTTTTGTCTTCTGATAAGCCAGGAACTTTATCAATATTATCCACCAAAATATATGTTTGACGAATTCCTTTGTACAACGTTCCCCAATATGATATCACCGGGTTAGAAGCTGTAAAAGTTCCTTTAGGAAATTGAGCAAAAGTCTCATGTTCAAAAGATGTGATCACCTCATCCGTAGTCATTAAGTCTATAGATGATTGTCCCACTCTGACAGCAGGCAAATAGTTATAACATGAATATAAAAATCTTTCTGCCGCAAATTCATCCACGAAAGCATCCTCTTCTGTTGGTCTTTCATCTGGAACGACATCCAAAAAGCTAGAACAACTGTAATTTAATGCAAGAAAAAGCACTAATATTACGTATATATAATTTCTCTTAATCATAATAATCTCTTCAATTAATTAAATGTCATTTGAACCCCAATATTCATTGTTCTTTGTGTAGGATAGCTTAATCCAGCTCCTCCACCTTGCTCTGGGTCCCAATATTTGAATTTTGAGAATGTAGCTAGATTTAACCCACTACAATAAAAACGAGCGAATTTATAAGAGTATCCTATCTCCGCATTTTTAAGCTTTAAGAATGCTCCATCTCTCATATAGTATGAAGAAACAGCTGTATTATTTGGATTATCAAGCTTGCTTAATTTTGGATAAGCTGCGTAAATATTAGGATTTGACTCGCTAAAGTGATCATCCGCAATGAATGTCAACACATTGCGCTGGTCAGATGTACCAAATGGATGGAATCCTGACATAAACAATGACGTATGAGCAGCACCTTGGAAGAATAAAGAGAAATCAAACTTTTTAAATTTGAATGAAGGACCAAAACCATATACAATTTCTGGCGTAGTAGGATATCCCATTCTAACACGGTCATCACTGTTTACCAAACCGTCATTATTGTAATCGGTATACTTAATGTCACCGCCTGAAACAAAACCACCTAATTGTTGAATAGGGCTATTCGCTACTTCGGCATCATCAATAAATAAACGTTCTGCAAGATACCCCAATTGTGTGTTGATAGGATAACCTGTATAGTTCAAATTTTTATTTACCGCAAAAGCCGGTTCGTCATAATCAGTAATCACATTGTGCGCATATGTAAACGTACCTTTCAAGGCCATGGATAAATCAGAAGTGATCTGTTTGAAATAATCAGCTGATATATCGATACCCTTTGCTGACACACGACCCAAGTTTCCATAGATAGTCGTACCACTCGTTCCTAAATAATCTGGAATTGTTTGACGAGATAAGAAGATATTACGACGATCCTCTTTGTACACATCAAATACAAAGTTCAAAGAGTTAAATAATCCTAACTCAATAGCTGCATTGTATTGTTCTGAAATTTCCCATGTAATATTTGGGTTGGAGAAACGATTATAACTAGGTCCACTACGCGTATAATCTTGCGTAATACCTGTCGTAAAAGATTGAGATGTCAAGTTGATATCAGACAAATAAACAAAACGCTCTGAACCAATCTGATCATTACCTGCTAATCCCCAAGAACCTCTTAATTTCAAATGATGAATCTTATCTTTTAAAGGCTCAAAGAAATTTTCGTTGCTAATATTGTAACCTACACCGAATGATGGGAAGAAGCCGAACTTACTTCCTTTTGCAAAATTTTCCGAACCGTTGTATCCGAATGTACCTTGGAATAAATATCTATTATCATAGCTATAAGATAATCTTCCTGAATACGACATAGATCTTTTTGGCAATGAATTTATCAAACTACCACCCGCATTGTTTACGTTGTAATCTGTTTGGTAGTATACCAACACACCACTCACATCATGCAAATCAAAAGTTCGTTGGTAATTTAAACCCGCCTGAAAATATAATGATCTATCACCTTCTGTACCTGTTCCTGTACCCAGAGTTTCAGATTGTACAGATCCTACACGACCTAATGAATAAATATATTTTCCATCTGCATCAACACTATAATTTAAGATTTCATAATTGTTGACACCACGGCTTCTTGATGTCGTTGTTGACGACCAGTTTTTGAAAGACATCAATCCATTTGCACTCAAACCTTTTGTCAAGAAGTCCAAACTTTGAGTCAAATCTAAAGTTGCCATTACTGTACTTTGAAAGTTAGATGAATAACCATCTACCATCCAAGCATAAGGGTTTATAAATCCATTATTATAACGTCCACCTGTTTTACCACCAAACAAAAATCCTTCTGGGAATTGTTCATTATTTGGAAAAAACACTGGAAAATCAACTGGATTGGCATTAATCGCATTGGAGAATATATCACTAACACTTCTATTTGGTCCTTTATAATCTCTTAATTGCGTATTTAACTTCAATGAAGCTTTTGTAGTAGGCGTTAGTTGTGCAAACAAGTTATTTTGAAAAGTATAACGATTAACTTTGATGTTATTGCTATAACTATTTACATCTGATGAACGCAACATACCATCATCCATGTTTAAAGTTGCACTCATAAAGTAATCCACTTTGGCACCACCACCCTGCACGTTAGCATTCAAAGCTCTTCCTTGCGCATTCTTTTTAAACATTTCTGCATACCAATTTACATCTGGGAATACTAAAGGATCTAGTCCATTACGAGTACCTTCTATTTTGTCTTTAGTATACAAGATTTCGCCAGTACCTCTCGCATTTACAGCCTCATTATACAATTCCATGAAACGAGTACCATCTACAAATTTAGGCACACGAATTGGCGTGTTGATTGCATTTTCAAGGCGGATATTTATTCGGGCTTTATCTAAATTTTTACCTCGTTTTGTAGTTACGATCATTACGCCATTCGCTCCTTTAGTACCATACATCGCTGTAGCGTTGGCATCTTTCAAAATAGAAAAACTTTCAATAGCTTCTGGGGCGATAGCATTTAAATCTCCAGTCGAAGCGGGCACACCATCAATAATAATCAAAGGTGAATTGATACCGCTGAAAGTAGATATTCCTCTTATGTAAAAAGTAGATCCATCAGCTCCTGGCTCTCCCGAACGTTGAAAAGCGACAACTCCCGCCAATTTACCTGCAATAGCGTTAGACAAATTAGCAGTTGGAATTTTTAATTCTTCAGGTTTAACACTAGTGATCGATCCTACTAATGTTGACTTTTTTTGTTGTCCAGCCAAACCCGTAACAGTCACTTCTTCTAGACCTGTTACATCTTTTTCTAATGTTATTTCAATATTACCTTTAGAATCGATAACAACTCTTTCTTCCAAATATCCGATTAAAGATAAAACTAGCGTTTCACCTTTTTGGACGTTAATCACAAATCGACCATTCGCGTCTGTACTCGTACGGATGTTTTTGTTAAGCACCGACACCGTTACACCTTGTAACGCTTTGTTCTCAGCATCCGTAACTTTCCCCGTTATCAAATTCTGTTGCGCGACAAATTCAACATGCGCTCTTTCTGAAATTGTATACGCAGAAACATTGTTTACAGCCACTAATGCCAATACAGCCACACAAGCTGTTTTTAATTTAGTCGGTCTGAAACAATGATTTACACTTTCGTACAAATCTCCTTTTAGTAACTGCTTTACCATAGTAGTGTTAAAAAATAATTGGTACTTCAATGCTGTAAAATACAGGCATAATTCCATGCATGCAAAAGCTTGATTAACGAAATCGGTTGCGCATTTTTGCGCAACCGATTTCGTAATTTTATTTGTAACAATATGTATCTTATTTAAAATTTTTAGTAAAAATAGTTTAAAATATGAAAAATTTATACTATTGAATCTGTTATTAATAAATGATGTATAATTAACTAAAAATAAATGAGTTAGAAAAGAAATTATAGTAAGCTTATCTAATACTAAAAACTCCAAAACCGCATAAACAAGCATAAAAAAAAAACACAAAAAAAGCCTTACCACGCTATGTGATAAGGCTTTGCTTTGTTGTTTAATAAAAGAAGGCACCGACCTACTCTCCCACCTGTTACGGCAATACCATCGGCTCGGGCGGGCTTAACTGCTCTGTTCGGAATGGGAAGAGGTGAACAC
>NZ_JACOIJ010000036.1 GCF_014692495.1 Sphingobacterium litopenaei
ATTTAAACGCTGCAAAAAACATTCTGAAAGAAGGATTAAAAATAATATCGTCAGGAACTGGCGATTACACGGGCGGAGACTCAAATAAGACTTTGGCAACAAAGCACAAGTCTGTGAAGCCCGAAGCTCATTTGTCTTTAGCAAATGGGTAGTTCACTCCAGTCAGTAATGCTCTTCCTTGAAAAAAATTAAGAACCGCATATAGGAATGAAACAAGTATAAATATAAAGGATGCTGAATTGATATTATTAAGCACCTTCATATCATATAAAGATAAATCTGTATGATATCCTATGTTCCTAATTTTATTCCAATAATTAAGACTTGGGTTCATAAGTAGATAGTAGTTTGTTTTAAAATTACATTTTTAATGCGGTACAAAAAAGCATTTTTAAATTTTGCAAGTCAGCTTATTCGCTGAGAATAAAAAAAACCTTCTTACATTTCTGCAAGAAGGCTAGATTGAAAAATATAGATGATGATTAGTTGCTATGCATAATTATAGACAGCTTCTTTGCTTTCTAATACTGTCGAGCCCATTAAGAATTCATCCACTTTGCGCGCACATTCACGTCCTTCTGAAATCGCCCAAACCACTAAGGATTGACCACGTCGCATATCTCCTGCAGCGAAATATTTACTTGCGTTAGTTTGGTAAGAACCTTCAGCAGCTTTTACATTGCCACGTTCGTCTAATGCGATACCCAATTGTTGTAATAAACCTTCATGCTGAGGGTGTAAGAAACCCATAGCGAGTGTTACCAATTCGCAAGGGATTTCACGTTGAGAACCTTCTACTTCTTTAAATTTAGTTGGTCTTCCCAAAGCGTCAGTTTCCCATTCTAAATCTACTACAACTGCAGCACGTAAGTTACCGTTTTCGTCACCTAAGAATTCTTTGGTACTGATACTCCAGTGTCTTTGACATCCTTCCTCGTGAGAAGTTGTTGTTTTTAACAACATGGGGTAAGTAGGCCAAGGCATTGCCGAAGTACGTGTTTGCGGAGGTTGAGGCATTAATTCAAATTGAGTTACAGATTTTGCACCGTGTCTGTTTGAAGTACCTACACAGTCAGATCCTGTATCACCGCCACCGATTACCAATACATTTTTGCCTGTAGCCAAGATTTCTTCTGTTTCGATAGGAGAGTTACCTACACGTTTGTTCTGTTGTTTCAAAAACTCCATCGCATAGTATACGCCTTTTAGTTCACGTCCTGGAATATTCAGATTACGTGGAATAGTAGAGCCTCCTGATAACACAACTGCATCATATTGATCCAATTCTGAAGCTGGGACATTTTTACCCACTTCAGCGTTAGTGCGGAATTCAATACCTGATTCTTTCATCACTTCGATACGTCTGTCGATAACAGATTTATCCAATTTGAAGTCTGGAATGCCGTAGCGTAAAAGTCCACCCACTTTATCATCACGTTCGTAAACAACTACGTCATGACCAGCTTTGTTTAACTGTGCTGCAGCAGCAAGTCCAGCAGGACCGCCACCAACAACAGCAACTTTTTTACCCGTCTTGATAGCAGACTTATTAGGTTGTACATAACCTTTTTTGTAGGCAATCTCGATGATATGTTTTTCAATTTCCTCAATAGCTACAGGATTTTTGTTGATGCCCAATACACATGCCGATTCGCATGGCGCAGGACAAATACGACCTGTGAATTCAGGAAAATTGTTTGTTGACGATAATATATTATATGCTTCTTCCCATTTGCCATCATATACGGCATCGTTAAATTCAGGAATAACATTTCCAAGTGGACATCCTGAGTGACAGAATGGAATACCACAATTCATACAACGTGCAGCTTGATTGTTCAATTGCTCGTCCGAGTATAATTTTACAAACTCTTGGTAATTTTGTTTTCTATTTTCTACAGCCTCTTTTTGAGGAAGTACTCTATCAAATTCTAAAAATCCAGTTGCTTTTCCCATGATTTTATTTCCTCTTTAATTAAGCTACAACCATTTTTTTCAATAATACATTTTTATATTCACGAGGGAATACCTTGATGAATTTGTTCTTTTCGGTAGCCCAATTTTCCAAGATATAAGATGCTCTCGCACTCTTAGTCAAGTTGACATGACGTTTCAATAACGAGATAATTTCATTTTCATCTTGTGTATCAAGTGGGTCAAGATCTACCATTTCTTGGTTGCAGTTGTCTTTGAAGTTGCCATTGATATCGTAAATCCATGCAATACCGCCACTCATACCTGCTGCGAAGTTTCGACCTGTGTCCCCTAAAATCAGGGCACGACCGCCTGTCATATATTCACATCCGTGATCTCCGATACCTTCAACAACTGCTGTAGCTCCTGAGTTACGTACCGCAAAACGCTCACCTGCCATACCATTGATAAACAAGTGGCCTGAAGTCGCGCCATAAAGTGCAACGTTACCAATAATGATGTTTTCGTGTGGTGTTAATGAGCTTTCTTTTGCCGGATAAATGGCTAATTGTGCTCCTGAAAGACCTTTACCTACATAGTCATTTGCTTCGCCTTCTAATTCGAACGAAATACCTTTTGTGTTGAATGCACCGAATGATTGACCTGCTGAACCTTCAAATTTGAAGTTGATCGTGTTGTCTGGCAATCCTTCAGAACCATAGATTTTTGATATTTCGTTAGAAAGTAAAGTTCCGATTGTGCGGTCTGTATTTTTCACTTTAAATGTGCCAAATACAGGAGTTTTATTTTCTAAAGCTTCTTTTGCTTGTTTCAATAATCCCCAGTCCAAAATCATACTCATGCCATGATCTTGCTCTTCGGTATTATAAAGAGATTGACCTACTTCGTTACGTGCTACGTGTAGGATTCCAGAGAAATCAACTTTAGAAGCTTTCCAATGGCCTACATCTTCGCGTTTTTTCAAGAATTGTGCGCGGCCCACCATTTCATTGATCGAACGGAAACCTAATTGAGCCATAATCTCACGCATTTCTTCCGCTAAAAATTGGAATAGATGAACTATATCTTCTGGTTTACCAGAGAATAACTTGCGCAATTCAGGATCTTGAGTCGCCACACCAACAGGACAAGTATTCAAATGACATTTACGCATCATGATACATCCGCCAGCTACTAATGCAGCTGTTGCTACACCCCATTCTTCCGCGCCTAATAAAGTAGCAATAACTAAGTCACGGCCTGTTTTCATTTGACCATCTGCTTGTAACACGACGCGGCTACGCAATTTATTTTGTACCAAAGTTTGATGCGCTTCAGCTAAACCAAGTTCCCAAGGAAGACCTGCGTGCTTGATAGAGCTGATAGGAGAGGCTCCAGTACCACCATCGTATCCCGCAATTAAGATGACGTCTGAGTGCGCTTTGGCTACACCGGCAGCAATAGTTCCAACACCTGCTTTAGATACCAACTTCACGTTGATACGTGCATTGCGATTGGCATTTTTTAAATCGAAAATTAATTGAGCCAAATCCTCAATTGAGTAAATATCGTGGTGTGGAGGAGGAGAAATCAAACCTACGCCAGGAGTAGAGTGACGAGTTTTTGCAATCCAATCATCTACTTTGTGTCCTGGCAATTGACCACCTTCACCTGGTTTTGCACCTTGAGCCATCTTAATTTGGATCTCATCGGCTTGAGTTAAGTAGTTTGATGTAACACCAAAACGTGCTGATGCAACTTGTTTGATTGCCGAACGCATAGAGTCTCCATTAGGTAATTTTACATAACGGATTTCATCTTCACCACCTTCACCAGTATTCGACTTAGCGCCAATACGGTTCATTGCGATAGCTAATGTGCTGTGCGCTTCGTGAGAGATAGAACCGAAAGACATTGCTCCAGTAGCGAAACGTTTCATGATTTCGCTTGCTGGTTCTACTTCCTCTACAGGAATAGCATTTCTATGTTTTGCAAAATCCAATAAGCCACGAAGCGTAAACATCGCTTCTTTTTGATTATTGATTAATGCGGAATATTTTTTGAATGTTTCAAAGTCGTTGTTACGACAAGCTTGTTGCAATAAGTGAACAGTTTGTGGATTCCACAAGTGACCTTCGCCACGACGTTTCCATTGGTAAATACCACCTTCAGGCAATAAAGGCTTCACATTGCGTGGAGCTTCGAATGAGCGCCAGTGTTTAGTTAATGCTTCACGAGCAATATCATCCAAATTCAAACCGCCGATACGGGATACTGCACCACAGAAATATTTGTCTACAACAGATTTATCAATACCTAATACCTCAAAGATTTGAGCACCGTGATACGATTGTAATGTTGAAATACCCATTTTAGAGAATATTTTCAACAAACCATTACAAACTGCTTTTACGTAGTTTTTACGTAATTGTTCCCATTCTAACTCTGTGTCTAATTGACCTTCAGCTTTCAATGTACGGATACTAGCTAATGCCAAATAAGGATTGATTGCTGTTGCGCCGAAAGCTAACAAACAAGCGAAGTGGTGTACTTCCCAAGCATCACCTGCTTCTACTACTAAACCTACAGCACCACGATTACCTGTTTTGATTAAGTGGTGGTGTACTGCAGATACAGCTAAAATAGAAGGGATAGCTGCATGTTGAGAATCGATCGCACGGTCAGATAAGATGATGACCTCAAATCCATCACGTACCGCATCATCTGCATAGCGGCATAATCTTTCGATACCTGCTTCTAATGAACCTGGTTTGCCATCTGCTCTAAAATATGCTTGCAATGTTTTCGCTTGGAAAACACCTGTATCGATAGAACGTAATTTCTCTAATTCGCTAGAAGTTAAGATTGGGTGCTCTAACGTAACACAGTGACACGATTTTTTGTCTTCGACAAGAATGTTTCCTGAATTACCAATAAAAGTAGCCAAACTCATTACCAAACGCTCACGGATTGGGTCGATAGGAGGATTAGTTACTTGCGCAAAGAACTGTTTGAAATAGCTAGAAATATGTTGCGGTTGATCAGACAATACAGCCAAAGGAACATCTGTACCCATTGAACCAATAGGCTCGTAACCTGTAGTCGCCATGGGCGTCAAAATTGTTTCGATATCTTCTCTCGAATAACCGAAAGCTTGTTGGTATTTGAAAACAGAATCTTTTGATAAGTAGGTAAACGTTACGCGAGGTTCTGCTAATTCTTCTAATTTGATTTTATAGTTGTTGATCCATTCACCGTAAGGTTGTTGACGAACCAATTCACCTTTCACTTCTTCGTCGGTACGGATTTTTCCTTCTTCCATATCCACCACGAAGATTTTACCTGGTTGTTGACGACCTTTTTTGATGATAGTAGACTCATCAATAGGCAATGCTCCAGCTTCTGAAGCAACGATAACACGGTCATCTGATGTTACAGCAAAACGCAATGGACGTAAACCATTTCTGTCTAAGGTAGCACCGATGATTTTTCCGTCCGTGAAACATAATGCAGCAGGGCCATCCCATGGCTCCATCAATGTCGCGTGGTATTCGTAGAATGCTTTTTTCAACGGATCCATTTGTGTGTTACCATCCCAAGCTTCTGGTACCAACATCAACATGACATGTGGTAAGCTACGTCCGCTGTGTAATAATAATTCCACTACATTGTCCAGACAAGCTGAATCGGATTGACCTTTGTCTACCACAGGCAACAAGATTTCCATTTCTTCTTTGGTAAAATAAGGAGAAGAAAGAGAGCGAACTGCAGCATAGAACCAGTTCAAGTTACCTGTTAAGGTGTTGATCTCACCATTGTGTGCCATCATGCGGAAAGGTTGCGCCAAGGACCATGATGGAAATGTATTTGTCGAGAAACGTGAGTGTACCAAACCAAATGCTGATACTACACGAGGATCTTTTAAGTCTTTATAATAAGTGCCAACTTGATAGGTCGTTAATTGACCTTTGTAAATAATAGTTTTGCAAGAAAGTGAGGCAATATAAAGAGGAAGTGGGTATTCTTGGGTTGATTTGATTTTCTGAATTATAAGTCTTCTTAAAACGTATAATTTGCGATCAAAATCTTCTGTGTTAGTAACACCTACTGGCCTTGATACGAAGAATTGAACGATTTCAGGTTCTGCACTCAACGCTGTAGGTCCGATTCCTTCTTTATTGACTGGAACAGCTCTGAATCCCAACAAATCCATGTTTCTTTCTTCAGCTGCTTCCTTTATAACTTGACGACACAGGTCGTTTAAAGATTTTTCCTTTGGTAAAAATACCATACCTACGCCATAGTAGCCAGGTTCTTGAAGTTGTATGCCTAAATCAATACATTCTTCCCACAAAAATTCATGTGGTACTTGAATCATAATTCCCGCACCATCACCACTTTCAGGATCACATCCGCATGCTCCGCGATGTTCCATGTTTTCTAGCATAACTAAGGCATCACGCACTTGATCGTGGGATTTTTTACCTTTTATATGTGCTACAAAACCAACACCACAAGCGTCGTGTTCAAATTCTGGGTTGTAAAGTCCTTCTTGCTGCATTCTTATATAAATTATGTTTACCTAATTAGAGTTTGCTAATATAAAAAATTTCTACTAAAATAATTGAAATATTTTCAATGAAAATTATAATACTTTGATTTATTTTTAATACTGTAGTAGATTTCAGACTCATTTCGTATTTATTTCGTAGTTTGATTGGTAATATGGAATTTCATTCGTTTTTTTGTGCTTCTATACAAACGAGTTATGATTATTAAAGAAATCGAAATCTACCGCTTAAGCATACCTATGGAACCTTTTGTTATAGCAACAGGGACGATGGATTACGCGCAGAATACTTTTATCAAAATTATTACGGATACAGATTACTATGGGGTGGGCGAATGTTCGGCTTTCCCAATGATCGTAGGAGAGACGCAAAACACGTGCTTGGCGGTAGCGCAAGACTTTGCTAAAATTTGGAAAGGTAAAGATCCATTAGATATTGAAGCGCGTATAGCAGAATTACATTTGTATATAGCTGGGAATGCGACTGTAAAATCAGCATTTGATATGGCTATTTATGATCTTGCGGCTAAAGTTGCAGGAATGCCCTTATATAAATTCTTAGGTGGAGAGAAAAAAGATATCATAACAGATATTACCTTAGGTATAGCTTCTCCAGAAGAAATGGCGCAAAAAGCGTTGAAATTAAAGGATAGTGGAGCTTTTGCATTAAAGGTGAAATTGGGTAAGAAGCCTCAAGATGATATTGCACGTATCCGAGCGATTCGTCAAGCTGTAGGTTTTGATATTCCTATTCGTATAGATGCTAATCAAGGTTGGTCTTATGAAGGAGCTATCGAAGCTCTTCAAGGCTTAGAACCTTACAAAATTCAATTTTGCGAGCAACCTATGCGTACCTATAATGATCATTTGCTTCCTGAATTGCGAACACAAACAATCGTTCCAATAATGGCGGATGAATCGGTATATTCGCATCATGATGCGGAAAGGTTGTGCAAAGCTGATGCTAGTGATTATATCAATATCAAATTTTCAAAATCTTCTGGTATTCATGAAGCTTTGAAAATTCAGGCTGTAGCTGCAGAATATAATATCCCTTGCATGATTGGTGGCATGTTGGAATCTCGTTTGGCATTAGCGGCTAAAGTACATTTTGCTTACGCATCGCCTAATGTGAAATTCTACGATTTAGACACATGTATGGTTGGACATTTAGAAGATCCAGTAATCGGGGGTATTCAATACAATGGTTATGAAATTCATATAGCAGAAGATATTGGGATTGGCGCTGATATGAGCCAATCATTTTTAGACAAATGTGAAAAATGGGTGATTTAATCACCCATTTTCTTTAATTTGTATTTTTATAATTCCTGAATTAGCCAATTATTATGAGTAAAGTAGATATAATTTCCATAGCTAAAGCTTTGAACTTATCAAAGTCTACTGTTTCTCGTGCTTTTCAAGAGAAAAGCGATATAAATCCTAATACTCGAAATCGTATTTTGGCGTATGCCAATGAAGTTAATTACCGTCCAAACCATTATGCAAGTAATTTGCGTGAACAAAAGAGTAAAACCATAGCGGTTGTGGTTCCCGAATTGGAGAATAATTATTTTACGCAAATCATTAAAGGGGCTGAAAAGATTGCTAAGCAGGAGGGCTATCATATCTTGATTTATGCTACCGATGATGATATAAATAAAGAACGCGAGTTTATTACCAGTATTTCGAATGGTAAAGTGGATGGTGTGTTAATGTCGGTGGTGGGCGAACGTGATAACCACAGTTATCTACATAATATAGATTTAAAAAAAATGCCTATTGTTTTTTTTGATCGGGTATATGATGATATAGATATTACAAAAATCGTGACCGACGATTACCAGAGTAGTTTTGATGCGACAGAACATTTAATACTAGGAGGCTGCAAATCCATAGCGTATTTAGTTGTTGATAAAGATCACTCTATTGGTAAAGAAAGGGCCTTAGGGTACAAGGATGCACTTAAGAAGCATAAAATCGCGATTCAAGAAGATTTAATAGTAGATTGTTCGAATTCTTACGATGAAAATTTCAAAATCTTAAAGGAACTTCTAATTAATCATAAACCTGATGCAGTATTTTCTTCAGTCGAACGCTTGGCCTTTTCTACGTATTTTGTGTGTAATGATTTAGGATTAAAAATTCCAAAAGATTTGAAAGTTGTAGCTTTTTCTAGCCTTCAGATTGCAGAACTTTTATCACCTCCTCTTTCTACAGTCACTCAGCCAGCAGAACAAATTGGACAAAAGGCTGCTAAATTATTACTTAATACATTAAAGGGAGAGCCTCAAGATGTGGATGCCAAAACAATAATTTTGAAGTCAGAATTGCGTATTCGCAAATCGTCACAATTTTAGAGACTTTCGAAATAACAATGCAGTGGATCCAGCTAACAATAATGACATTCCGGCAATTATGATCGCAAATATTGCCTTTCCCTCCAAGTAATCTTGTATAAGAATACCACTGCACAATCCGACTAATATTTGTGGTACTGTTATGAATAAGTTGAATATTCCGAAGTACAATCCAATTTTTTGATGCGGAATCAGTCGACTTAATAATGCAAATGGTGATGCCAATATACTTGACCAAGCTATTCCAATACAGATCATGGGGATATATAGTAAATTAACATTATGGCAATTAAATACAACTAACAAACCTATTCCACCGATAAATAATGCAATTATGTGAGTCGTGATAACATTTGTTTTTTTATATAAATAGGGTAAAGCAAGGGAAAATAGACTTGCAGCCAAATGGTAGCATCCAAATAATATTCCTGTATAGTTGGCAGCATCAGCATACAATTTTGATTGGGAAGAATAATCAAACTCAGCATAAATATGTTGGGCGATGGCTGGTGTCATATAAATCCAAACTAAAAAAAATGCAGCCCAGCTGAAGAATTGTATTAATCCCAATTGCCACATTTTTTTAGGAATCTTCGGAAGAGTATAAGTATTGCTCGCTTTAGGTTGAGCAGCGGATAATGGATTTATATTATTTGAGGTAATGGCTTTCGCGGTGATTAAAACCGTAATTAACAATAAAGTTGCTCCGATATAAAAGGACCATTTTACATTGTCGGCAATCTGCTGTGATTCTGAAGTAGAACTAAAGGATAGAAATTTGTGTAATATATAAGGCAACGTTGATCCAATAATGGCTCCTATACTTATTAAAAAAGTTTGAATCGCAAATCCTTTAGGTTGCTGAAAAGTAGGGAGATAGTCTGTGACAGCCGCACGGAGTGGATGCATGCTGACATTAAAGGATAAATCTATGATTATTATCAGAAACGCACCTATAAATAGTGGCGACCATAATGCGATAAGTAAATTCGAGTTTGGCAATGCATATAACGATAAAGCACACAAAATTCCACCTGTCAGAAGATAAGGAACTCTTGTACTTCTCGAATTTATATTTCTATCACTCCAATACCCGATTAAGGGTTGGATGACAGTACCTGAAAGCGGAGCTATAAGCCAAAAAAGTGAGACTTGGGTAAGATCAGCGCCATAATTTTGTAGTATGCGTGTTACATTTCCCGCTTGTAATGCAAAACCAATTTGTATACCTAAAAAGCCTATACATAATGAAGAGATTTGTAGAGTGGACTTGGTAGTTTTTTCTTGCATAAAATTGGTTTGGAGCTAGTAATATAGAAACTTATTTTGAAAATTTCGAAATACTTTTTTTGAATAAATTTTGGTTTAAATAAATTAAATTTCTATCTTTATGCAACCTCTTTGGGAACGTTCCCAAAGATTGTGATAACCAAAAGGAAAACAAAAGTTATTATGTATATGTTCTATTTATTGTAGAATGTTTACCTAAATACATCTATTTTATAAACCAAAAACTCAAATTATGCAAAACTTTACATTTCGTAATTCGTTGCTTTTCTATTTGTTTTTGCTTCTCAACCTGTTTTCATTTTCTAGTTATGCTTCGTCGTATATACAGGCGAATTCTATTGCTGGGAAAATAACAGATGGGAATGGAGGAGCGGTAGTAGGAGCAACTGTAAGTATTAAAAATTCGGCTACCGCAACTTCTACAGATGCGAATGGTAATTATTTGTTGACTAATGTACCGCTGGGGAGTCAAGTAGTTATCGTGAATATGATTGGCTATGAGAAATCAGAAACTAATATCAATATCGTCGCGGGAGCAAATAAGTTGGATATTGCCTTAATATCAGCTTCTGATGAATTGGAAGAAGTCGTAGTCATAGGATACGGTACAGCGAGACGTAAACAAGTTACGGGCTCAATTTCCAGTGTTACGCCTGAGGAATTCAATAGAGGTGTGGTGAGTTCTCCTGATCAATTGTTGGCAGGTAAGGTAGCAGGTCTAACGGTGAATAGATCTGGTGGAGATCCAACTGCTGGATCGACGATGCAATTGCGTGGACCTTCTTCCTTGACAGCGAGCTCTTCGCCCTTATATGTCATTGATGGAATAGTCGGCGCTAATATCGAATTGATTGCGCCAGATGATATTGTATCGATGGACGTGATGAAAGACGCTTCATCAACAGCAATTTACGGTTCGCGTGCAGCTAACGGAGTTATTTTTGTGACGACCAAAAGAGGTAAAGCAGGCGCGCCTGTTCTTTCATACAGCGGGTATGCCGCATCAGAATCAGTTTCTAACCGTGTGAATGTATTAAGTGCTGCAGAGCATAAGGCTTTTGTCGAAGCAAATGGTCTTGCGGTAGCGCCGACTGAAACAGGCTTCGAAACGGATTGGCAAGATGCTATCACCAGAAATGGTGTGTCACACAACCACAATTTATCGCTGACAGGTGGAAGTGAAGGCACACGATACAATGCTTCTGTGAATTACTTTAACAATCAAGGTATTGTGAAACGTAGTGGTGTAGAAAAAATTGTTGCGCGTGTAGGCGTCGATCAAAACGCTTTTGAAGACCGATTGAAACTTTCATTTAATTTAGCAAATAGCATCAATACATCTACGCATATCGATTATGGTATTTTTAATGGCGCAGCGCGTTTTGTCCCGACTTCACCAATTATGACGGATGATCCAGAATATGCACAATATGGTGGCTATTTTCAGGTCGTAGGTCGTACAGGCTATATGAATCCAGTTTCGATGTTAAACCTACGTGATGAAAACAGAAGTAATAACACGTTGCTTGGAAACTTCAAAGCAGATTTAAAGCTTGTTGATGGATTGGTTTGGTCGAATGTCTTGTCTTACCAACGTACGCATTGGGATAAGAATTATTATATGGCACGTACTGATTTTGATTCTTTCGCTTTAGGAAGAGGATTTGCAGATCGAACAGCCTTAAAACATATTGACAAGATTCTAGAATCTTATCTGAATTATTCCTTCACTGCTGATTTGCACACATTTGAGGCGATGGCAGGTTATTCTTATCAAAAGACTAAGAATGATGATGGTCTTCGCGGTACATCTGTAGGCTTTATGTCAGATGATTTGTTGGATAATAATTTGAATTTGGGTTCTTTGCCCGAAGGGTACAATCCATACAGTGATTTTCCACACATCAAAGAATCATTATTAATCTCTGGTTACGGTCGTTTGGGGTATAATTACGACGAGAAATACCTGTTAAGTGCTTCTATTCGTCGTGATGGTTCATCCAAATTTGGTGTGAATAACAGATGGGCAACATTCCCATCCATTTCTGCGGCATGGCGATTGACACGTGAAGATTTCATGCAAAATCAACAATTATTTTCTGAATTGAAAATAAGAGCGGGTTATGGGGTATCGGGTAATCAAAATATCGATCCTTACCGTAGTATTATTTTGTTTGGACCACGTGATGGACAATTTTTCTACAATGGTAAATGGGTAAATGCGTATGGTGTAAGCCAAAATGAAAATCCTGATTTAAAATGGGAAAGCACTTCCATGTTTAATGTAGGTTTGGATTTCGAATTGTGGAAAGGTCGTATTGGTGGTACAATTGAGTATTATAATAAAGAAACCAAAGACTTATTGTATGAATACGATGTGCCGTCTCCTCCTTATCAATTCAATAGATTATTGGCAAATGGTGCAAGTATGAGTAATAAAGGAATAGAAGTGGTATTGAATGCGAATGTATATTCCAATGAAAATTTCCGCTATTCCACTACCGTGAATTTTGCTAGAAATGTAAACGAAGTTGGCTCGCTTTCCTCTAATATTGAGAATATCGGTGTGTCACAACGTTATGAAGGAGGTATCGGCTTAGAAGGGTGGACTGGGCAAACGGCATCGATTGTATTGCCAGGTCAACCTTTAGGAACTTTCTATGTGGCTAAATATGTCGGTTACGACGAAGTTGCGAAACGTACTATTTACCAAAAACCTTCAGGCGAATTGGTAACGCAGGACCAAATTTCGGCACCAGACGATTACCAAATTATGGGATATGCGCTTCCTAAATTTACTTATGGCTGGAACAACAATTTCAGATACAAAAGTTGGGATTTAAATATTTTCTTAAGAGGTGTATACGGCAATCAAATTTTCAATGCTACACGTGCAGATTTATCAAGATTGCAACAGGCGAATGTGACTAACATTTCAAAAGACGCGTTAGAAGAAGGGATTTTTGAAACACCATTGATCGCGTCGAGCAGATTTCTAGAAGATGGTTCGTTTTTGCGCCTAGATAATATGACTTTAGGTTATAGATTCAACACAAGCCAAGCTAAATATTTCAAACAAGCGCGATTGTATTTGACTGCACAAAACTTATTTACATTGACTGACTACACGGGCGTAGATCCAGAGTTGAGCTTAGGTGGATTATCTCCAGGTATTGATAATAGAAGCTATTATCCAAAAACTCGTTCGTTCATTTTTGGTGTCAATTTTACATTTTAATACGTAAATAATATGAAAGCGAAAAATAATAAACTACATATATTTCTGTTGGCTGGACTTACATTTTTTGGCGCCTCGTGTACCAAATTCGATGATAAAGTTTATTCATCTTACACAGAAGATACTTTTCCAAAAACGCCTGAGCAGTTTGTTGCGGTTACGGGGCCTGTATATACTTCGGCTAGGGGATATTTTGGGGATTACTTTGATTTACAGACCGCAGGCTCGGATGAAGTGATTATTCCGACACGTGGTGGTGACTGGTTTGATGGTGGTAAATGGCGTGATATGCATTTTCATACGTGGTCGCCGTCGCACGAAGTCGTTCGTAATGCTTGGAATTGGGGCTTCAATGCTATCGGTACATGTAATCGAGTGTTGAGTGTGTTGGAAAAATCTGAAGATTCAGAACAAAAGAACCAAACATTAGCAGAAATTAAAACTATGCGTGCTTGGTACTATTATTTGATGATGGATGCGTATGGAAATATTCCGTTGGTAACGTCTTTTGATACAGGTACGGAGTTGCCAAGTACAACGCCTCGTGCGCAAATATTTGAATTTGTTGTTTCAGAATTGGAGGAAAATCTACCGTTATTGAGTGAAGAAAAATCTTTAGCAACTTATGGAAGACCTACAAAATGGTTTGCGCACGCATTATTAGCAAAAACCTATCTCAATGCGCAAGTATACACAGGTACAGCGCAATGGAACAAAGTTGTAGAAAATGCGAATGCTGTAATTGCGTCAGAGAAATATTCCCTAGAAAATGATTTCTTAGCTCAATTTAAAGCAGATAATGGTGCGGACAGTCCAGAACCAATTTTTTCAATTCCATTTGATGCATCAAGAGCAAAAGGTAATGCCTTATTCAACAAAGTATTGCATTATGCGCATCGCCAAACATTTGAGTTGAATGGTAATCCATGGAATGGATGGAGTGCGCAGCCCGCATATTTCAATTTATTTGAAGATTTAGACAATCGTAAGCAACAATGGTTATATGGGCAGCAATATAATTCCACAGGTCAACCATTAATCTACAATGGGATCAATATAGTGATAAATCCTAATGGCTATAATCTATTGCCAGGTTCTGATTTTGATATTGGTGGCGCAGATGATGGTGGTCGTTTGGCGGGTGCACGCTGTGTGAAATACCAACCAGATAAAAATCACATTGGCAGTGATGCAGGTAATGATGTAGTGGTTTTCCGATTAGCCGATGTTTTATTGATGAAAGCTGAAGCTATCTTGCGAGGTGCAACAAATGGCACTGCTGCACAAGCTGTAGAAGCAGCTAATCAAGTGCGCAAACGTGCTTTCCCAGTTAATCCAGAGAAACATTTTACAACTGCAACATTGAATTTAGATGCCATATATAAAGAACGTGGGTTGGAATTTACATTTGAAGTAACGCGTCGAACAGATATGATTCGCTTCGGCAAATGGGAAGATGCCATGTTGTTTAAGCCAGCAAACACAGCAGAGACATATAAGCGCCTATTTCCAATACCAGCGACAGCGTTGGCAAATAACACAAATCTAACACCTAATCCAGGTTACTAATTATGAATGTTATGAAAACAATATATAAATTTTTAGCAATTGGTTTATGTGGTCTACTTCTCTTAGGTATTAATGCCTGTAAAAAGGTAGAACATAGCATTGACGATCAAATTGTTTCAATAAATGAAAGTACAGTATCAACTATCCAGATAGGTAAGAAGCTGAAAGTAGGTTTCATAGCAATGAATGTGAATACCTTTGAATTTAGTATTGAGAAAGATGGAACAGTATTGCTTACAGAACAAATTGCGGTTGAGCCTAATCAAAATATTACAGAAAAAGAATTTAATATTCCTTTGGATGAAAGCTATATAGGAGAAGCAAACCTTAAAATAACCTATCAATCGGGGGGACAAACAGTGACTAAAACGCATCCAATAACCTTCGAAGAAAGTAATCCACAAATGTTTGTCGTAGGTGGGTCTACTGGAGCAGGTTGGGAACCTACCAATGCGGTAGCTATGACATTATATGGTGAAGATAGTAAAACTACATTTGAAACATTTGAATACTTGACTGCTGATGGAGGCTTTAAATTCTTACCAACAAATGTAGATTGGACAGGCGGATATGGTTTAGGAGATACTCCTGGAACTATTTCACAAGATGAAGAAGCGGGTAACTTGACTGTCCCTATCAATGGTTTCTATCGAATCCGTATGGATGCTGAAAATCTAACCTATGAAACATCAAAACTATCAATGGGAGTGATCGGTGATGCTACGCCAGGTGGATGGGACAGCGATACGGATATGACTTTCGAAGGTGGAAAAGGAACTTATGTATGGAAAGTGTCTCTAAACTTAAAAGTTGGAAAAATAAAATTTAGAGCCAACGATGATTGGGCAATAAATTTCGGAGGAACTCCAAATGAAATTACACAAGGTGGAGCGGATATAGAGGTTGCTTCAGCTGGTTTGTATGATTTAACATTAGATCTTACTCCGGGAGCGTACACCGCAAAAATTGAGAAAAAATAATAAACTAAAAATGGGTGATTTAATCACCCATTTTATATAGTTTTGAACTATGAATACAATGTCTTGGGGAATTGGAAAAGAAGAAGTTATCGTACTTATTGTGATTGCAGTATTTTTGACTGCTGCTTACTTTTTCTTCTCAAAATTGCTGAAACGTAAATAATTAGTCTACTAAAAAGGCTTGTTCGATACTTTTGATTAATTGGATATCCGAAAAATAAATTAATCGTGCATCTTGAAAAGCTATTTCCTTAGCTTTCTGCTCAGCATTTAATGCAAATTCTTGGAATATTTTGAAATGCTCTTTTCTTTGTTGAGGGTCTTTTGATTTGAATTGTTGAAGTTTATCGACCAAATCTTCGTTAATTTTTAATTCAACTTTATAATTACTTGCCACTTGTTGGAACATTATTAACGGTTCTTTTTCACCTTGAAAATAAATAACAAAGGCCTCTAAGTTATTTTCATCTTTAATGATATAAGCCTCAAATTCAATATTTCCTATTTTGATTTTATCAATTAGCAAGGGTGTGTTCATTTTTTTTCGGTTAGTTTTATTAGGAATCAAAATTAAATTTATTTTCTTATACTCCGCGAAATCCCTTTAAAAATATATAACACATTTAGTGATTTTTCTTTATATTTGAATATGTTAATCTAAATAATAGTCTGTCGGTTATATGAACCACTATTTTTTATTGTTTTTCGCATTACTTGTTTTCTCTTCTTGTAAAAAAGATGAAACTATTGAAGATTCATTTGTAGGTGAGTGGAACTTCAATAATTATTATGAATATAATTATTGCTCTAATTGCCCAGATCCACAAGAAACTACTATAAACCGAACTGATGTAACTATGTCAGGAGCAATCTATAAAAAGATAATCTTTTTAGAAAATAAGGAAGTTAGGTTGTTGTTGAATTATCCTCATTATACAGCTAAAGAAGAAGAAAATAGAGGAACTTATATGTTGAAAAATGACAGTATATTTTTCAATGTCAAAGAAGTTTATTTTGATGGAATGAAACAGACCATTTCAAATAATCTGTATATAGATCCTGAATTGACGAATACATTACCTTTTGATCATTTACGAGGTAGATCTTTCAAATTTAAATTTAGTCTTCAAAATGATAAATTAGAGATTTTCCAACAAGATTATGACCGTAAAGGCAATATAGTTTATACGAATATTCCGTCTAGACCTTCGAATCCAAATGCTGGTAATACCTTTAATGTTGAAACGAGAACAGCAAGAACAGAGAAAGTAACGTACCAACGTAAATAGTCTTTTTATCATTTGTTAAAAAATTGCTGCGAGGGAATGCTTTCCCAGGCTTAAGGGCTTTAAATAAATTTAAATCAGTACCTTTGTGCTACTTATTAAAAATAGAAAAAGATGAGTACACAAAAAGGTCCAATTAGTCAATTTATTGAGCACAATTACCGTCACTTTAATGCTGCCGCATTAGTAGATGCAGCTAAAGGATATGAACAACATTTACTAGAAGGTGGTAAAATGTTGATCTCATTAGGTGGTGCTATGTCAACTGCTGAATTAGGTGTTTCTTTAGCGGAGATGATCCGTCAAGATAAAGTACATATTATCTCGTGTACAGGTGCAAACTTAGAGGAGGATGTGATGAATTTGGTAGCGCACTCGCACTACAAACGTATTCCTAACTACCGTGATTTGACACCAGAGCAAGAGCGCGAATTATTAGATACACACTTCAACCGTGTTACAGATACTTGTATCCCTGAAGAAGAGGCATTTCGTCGTCTTCAACAACACTTGGAAGATGTATGGCACGCTGCTGAAGCTAAAGGTGAACGTTACTTACCACATGAATTTTTATATCAAGTAGTTAATTCTGGCGTATTGGAGCAATACTATGAAATCGATCCTAAAGATTCTTGGATCGTAGCGGCTGCTGAGAAAAATTTACCAATCGTATGTCCGGGATGGGAAGATTCTACTACAGGTAATATCTTCGCGGCAAACGTGATCAAAGGTAACTTGAAAGCTTCTACTGTGAAATCAGGTATTGAATACATGATTTACTTGACAGAATGGTACCGTGCTAATTCAGAAGGTAAAGGTGTTGGTTTCTTCCAAATTGCTGGTGGTATCTCTGGTGACTTCCCTATCTGTGTAGTACCTATGATGTACCAAGATTTAGAATGGGAAGATGTTCCTTTCTGGTCTTACTTCTGTCAGATTTCTGACTCTACAACTTCTTATGGTTCGTACTCAGGTGCTGTTCCTAATGAGAAAATAACTTGGGGTAAATTAGATATTGATACGCCAAAATTCATGATTGAATCCGATGCTACTATCGTAGCGCCATTGGTGTTCGCTTGGATCTTGGGACAATAGTTTAGATATTAGTATTTAGAATATGAGATATGAGATTTTTTCTTGTATCTCATATCTTTACTTCTAGGAGTTCAAAAAAAGAAGTATATTCAATCTAATATCTATTGTCTAACATCTATTATCTAATATCTGTTAATCTAATGACAATGAGCAACCTTCTTACTGATAACCCTATTGCTTTGCAAGCTTTGATGAATGAAACCTTGTTTTCTACTGGTTTTACTGTGGATGAAAATTCTGGAGTAGCATCTTCATCATCTGTTGCTGTTGTAAATTGGGATTCGTCTTCGGAAGAGTTTGTTTTTCAGGGGGATAAAAGTACAGGAGTATTGTTTATTCTGAGGTATCCTTCTTATCCATATTTCTCGCCTGCGGCAGAAAAAGCTTTTATCAAAACCATAGGAGCATTGCAGCTTACTCCAGAAAATGTAGCTATAGTCAATTTGGCGAATCCTCAAAATCCAAATGACTTTAAACGTATTATGGCTTTCTTCGAGCCTAAGAAAATCACATTGTTAGGCGTCGAACCCGCTTCCTTAAAACTTCCAGAAATCACACACAATTCATATATGAAAGGTCGTATTGCTACTGTGTTTAATACTTTTTCATTTGAAGAGATGTTTGCCGATGTCAATAAAAAGAAACTTTTCTGGGGAGAATTTAAGACATTTATTGGTAATTGAGTAGTGAGATATGAGAATTGAGATTTTTCTTATTTCTTACTTTTGATTTATCACTTCTTCTTATTTCTTTTTTGACTTCTACCTTTTTACTTTATACTTTTACAGCATGTTAGAACTAGTATTTGCGACGAATAACGCCCATAAGCTTGAAGAAGTGCAAGCTATTGTAGGAGATAAGTTTGTATTGAAATCTTTAAGTGATATAGGTTGTCAAGACGATATTCCAGAGACAGGAGTAACTTTTAAAGAAAATGCAAAACAGAAAACTGATTATTTAGTGGACAAATATGGTTTATACTGTTTTGGTGATGACTCAGGACTAGAGATAGATGCTTTGAATGGAGAGCCTGGTGTATATTCAGCACGTTATTCAGGAACACGCGATATGGAAAAGAACATTGAATTCGTATTAGAGAAATTAGGTGATAATCCAAATAGAACAGCACGTTTCAAAACAGTGATTTCTTTGTATTTTAATGAGCAACAACATTTCTTTGAAGGAGCTATTGAAGGTAAGATTATAAAGGAAAGAAAAGGTGAGAAGGGCTTCGGTTACGATCCTATTTTTATTCCGAATGGCTATGATAAGACCTTCGCTGAAATGTCCTCTGAAGAGAAAAATGCGATTAGCCACCGCGCAATTGCTGTCTCTAAACTAGCAGAGTTTTTAAAAAACTATTAGTGTATAAATAAAAATTAAAACTTATCTCCTTGTCTAAGTAGGGATGATAAGAAAGTTTATAAAAACAAGAAGCTCATCAAATTGATGAGCTTCTTGTTTTTATGGTTCGATTTCTTCTGAAATTTCTTCAATCTGTTTTTTCTTTTCGATTGGTTTACCTTTTACTTCGACTTCTTCTTTCTCACTTTTATCACCTTTAGCATCCGTTGTATCATTGTCTTTTGGAAGCTCTCGTTTTCGGTTTAATAGATCTTCTTTCGATTTTGGTCTATCTTGCGGTCGCCAAACAAATCCAGGTAAAATTTCATTTTCTTGCGTTACCAAGCTAAAAGGATACACCTTTTGATCTACCTTCTTAATGGTCACATAGTCAATAATTTTCTTATCTTCCATGTACACTTTAATTCGTCCACCACGATCATGAAACATCTCCGTGATAATTTTTGTTTTATCATTTTGAGAGAACACCAGATTCTCAGCATTACCATCTACAAATAGTCTTTCAATATTATTATTAGCAAAGAAAGCCGTAATCTTACGTCCCTTAAGCTGGTTGAATTTTGTGGAATCGGACAATGCGTTCACCATAAAAGCATTTTCTTTCAAAAGCGCATTATCCATTTTTTGATTCACAATCTGCATGTATATAGTGTCTGCCGATATTTGAGAATCTTGAGCCCAAATCATTGGTCTTCCCATAAAGCGAAACATAGAATCCTGCATGCCATAATATACAGAATCCGCTACTGCCTGCAGGTCGGATTTGAACAATCGCACATTATAATAAGCTTTTACTATACGGGTACGAGACGTATCTGAAATTTCTTTTTTAGTCAAATTTGTATCAGCCTGTTGCGCAATTTTCAATGCTTGATTGATGGCAGTGTCTGCATGTCCTGCTATGGGAACAACAGCTTTTTGACGAAGAATAGAATCAGCTTTCAAAGTGTGCTCAATTTCTTTCCTTCCTTCACCATGATTATTGTTTGCTGTAGTTTTACTAGTAACCTTAGGAGCAGCTTTTTTAACAGCATTGGTAGCTTTTTGCAATGTTCTTCCTTCTGTTTTTTCTACTTTGGCTAATGGATCAGCTCCTTGCACTTGCGTAGAATCAGTTAATGTGTTTTCACCCGTATCATCGTCATCTCCATAATCTTCTTCGTCTTCATCCAACATCTCGCCACCATTTCGATCTAATTTTAAGTCCAATGGAATGTATTCTTTAGCAAGAATCATTCGCGAATATAAGGTGTCTGCAGTCATGTAGACCGAATCTATTTTAGGTTCTGGTTTAGGATCTACAGTGGGCTTTTCAATATAATTTGTAACTTCATTTTCCGAAGTTTTAGTTTCAGTTGACTTTTTCTCTTTATTCGTCTGAACTTCTTTTTTGTTTGGTTTCTTGCTTTCCGTACTAGCCATTAAAGGAGGTTCAACTTTCGTAGAATCTGATGCTGTACTATCCGAATCATTTTTAACCACCGTAATGATATACGGCTTTTCAGTCATCAAAATAGATTCTTCGTCTTGCTTATATTCTCCCTTCCCTCCATAAGCATAAAACTTGTCCAAGGTATCCACGAACACCACATTCCGAAAGGCTTTACCTATACCTGTAGCACGTTCATAATGAAGACTATCACCCTTTAGAAATCGGCTGCCTTCGGTATATAAATTTTTCTTATTGAAATTAGCGATACCTGTAGCCGTATTGTATACACCTTTCTCTGTATATAAGTTTTCTTGTTTATTGCCTTTGATATTTGTTGGTCCAAAAAAGTAGGTGTCCTTAGTCATGCTGTTATACCGCATAGTATCGGTGTAAACCTTAACCGAAGGATTTCTCACAATTACTTTATAACGGAAATAAGCATCTCCAGAATTTTCGAAATAATAAGCATTCCGTGAAGTGATGGTGTCAGTTTGCGTGATAATCCGACCCCCTCCCGTATACGTTCCGATTTTTGAGCGCATATTATACGTCAGATAATTCGTGGTTAATACCGAATTTCTATCTACCATCTTGACATTGCCTGTAAGTTTAGCATGTTGTGCGGCGGCGTCATAATGTAAATAGTCCGAATAAATAACGGTACCCGAAGGCTGAGTAATGACTACATTCCCAAAAGCTTCGAAAAACTGTTGTTTAATTTCATTTTCGTAGATATAACCACTGTCAGCAGAAAGGGTGTTTCCTTTGTGTTCATAGACAGGATTATAAAAGGTCATGTGACCAGTTTTTGCATTGATTCGGCCTGAACTTGAGGATACCAAATTCATACGGTTAGCTTCGCTAACTTGTGTAGGAATTTGTCCGAACAAAACTTGTACGGAAAAGATAAATAAGAGTAAGGATATATACTTCTTCACGAAGGCAAAAATAGATAATTAAATAGCAAAAAAATGTTAATACAATCATTTTTCCTGTTAAATAAAATCAATTTTTAATCCCTATTTTTGATATATGGATATTCTCAACCGATTTGAGTGTTATGTGGAAGAAAATAAGCTGTTTAGCAAGGCTGATAAAATCCTTGTAGCGGTGAGTGGAGGGCGCGATTCCATGTTATTATTGTGGCTACTTCATCACTGCAATTATTCCATCGAAGTCGCACATTGTAATTTTCAGTTACGAGGAGAAGAATCCGACGGAGATGAGGCATTGGTTCGGGAATTTTCTGCTAAGAATTCTGTTCCAATTCATGTAAAAAGATTTGATACGCAAGGCTATTCAGAATCCACTAAAGTGTCGATTCAAATGGCTGCTCGAGAACTTCGATATACGTGGTTCGAAGAGTTGCGTCATCAGGAGAATTGTACGGTAATAGCTGTAGCGCAGCATATGAACGATTCTGTAGAAACTGTATTATTTAACTTGTCACGTGGAACGGGACTTCAGGGACTCCAAGGAATTCTACCAAAGCGAGACTATTCAAAGGTGGTGAGACCATTGTTGTTTCTTCAAAGCAGAGAAATTACAGCGTTTGTTCAAGAACAAAATATTCCATTTCGTGATGATTCTTCTAATTTCTCGAATAAATATGCGCGTAATAAAATACGTTTAGATATCATTCCAGAGTTGGAAAAACTCAATCCAGAATTTATTTCTATAATGAATGAGAATATTCAACGCATGCGCGATTCGCAAGAAGTATTGTCTTCAAGTATGGTGCGACTGCGTAACGAAATGTTATTGCCTAGAGGTCATGATTCGTGGTTGATTAGTAAAGGAAACCTTTCCAATCTTTCGTTGAATGAATTGTATTTCTTCTTCGAACCCTATGGTTTTAAGAAAAATGTTCTGCAAGATTTGCTAGATAATCTATATAAAGAATCTGGAAAAAAGTTCGAAGCCGAAAGTTACCAGCTCATTACAGATAGAGAAGAAGTTGTGCTTTCACACATATTAGAGGATTATGAAGAAATCTTAATCCATTCAGAGGATAAAAAATTTGTTTGGGTAAATTATGAATTTTCTGCAGAGCTAAGCGAGAATATTTCTGTCCTGAAAGAAAAGAATATAGCTAAGATAGATTTTGGAAAATTAGTTTTCCCTCTTGTTATTCGTTCTTGGCAGGAAGGAGATGTTTTTCAACCGCTTGGAATGCAGGGGAAGAAAAAGTTGAGTGATTATTTTATCCAAAAGAAGATAAATATTTTAGAAAAAAGGCGCGTTCCAATTTTGGTAAATGGAGATGGTCGAATTATCTGGGTAGTTAATCACCACTTGGACGAAAGATTTAAGATTAGGGATAATACACAAAAAGTCCTTAAATTAGTTTGCAATTTACAAACGATATGAGTCAAGAAAAACATTTTGTTGAAAGACAATTTTTAGGGAGAGACATGACTTGGATTAGCGTCCGCATGACTTTGGCTTTATTTTGTTTTATCGTATACTACCTTAATGTGGATCATTTACCATCAAGACAATTGTTTTTTATAGTTGGTAGCTGTATCATTGTAGTATCCATAGTGATGATGTATTTGGTACATTATAAAACAGATGTATATAATGGGAACGTGGTTTTGAGCGGTTTATGGTCGACAAGATTGGTGAAAATTGATTTGCCGTCTATTACGAAGGTGGAGAAAAAACCTTACAGTACGTACATCTTCAATAATCCAGTTTATAATCTACATAAAAACGGTAAAATACGTTTCTATTCGGGTGGAAAAGATGCGGTTTGGTTGACAGATAAGGATGGCTTGATTTATATTATAGGTACGCATCGTCAAGAAGAATTATATAATGCAATCCTAAAATCAAAATCTTAAATAGTGTTAAGAGAATTGAGTCTGACATTACATTGACTTAAGTTTTTTACGTTTTTGATATATTTGGGTAAATAGATAATACAGATGACAGCTTTATATTTTATTTTAGGAGTTATTACTTTTTATTATGTCTTCAAATTTTCTATGCGTTTATTATTACCATACGCTATGAAAAAGTTGACAGAGCGTATGATGAATAAGGCACAGCAAGGTAGAGGAGGTTTTACCTATACCTATACTTCCGGAAATCCATTTGGTCCACAATCAACATATCAAGACAATAATCAACAACAAAATAAATCAAATGGACAGGTACAGGTGGATTATGTGCCGCCTCGTGAAGAAAAGCGTACAGTAGCGCCTAATGCAGGTGAATTTATAGATTTCGAAGAAGTAAAGTAGATTTTCATATTAGCAAATGAGAATAGGTTGATTAGTGTCTAAAACTAATCAACCTATTTTTTTGAGTTGTACTTTTTTAAGTTTTACTTTGTATTATGTGGTTGAAACAGCTTTCCGTATTAAATTTTAAGAATTACGCCGAATCTAGTTTATCCTTTTTGCCAGAGGTCAATGCCTTTACTGGCGCTAATGGAGCTGGTAAGACGAATTTATTGGATGCAATTCACTACCTGTCCTTATGCAAATCCTATTTTAACCCTATAGATTCTCAACATATCAAAAAGGGAGAGGAGTTCTTTATGGTACAGGGAGAATTTGATCGGGATGATCGACCAGATGTAATATCTTGTAGTTTAAAGAAGAACCAAAAGAAGCAATTCAAACGCAATAAAAAGGACTATCCCAGATTGGCTGACCATATTGGTCAGTTTCCATTGGTGATGATATCGCCAAATGATACATTGATTATTCTCGAAGGTTCGGAAGAGCGTCGCAAATTTGTGGATAATGTGATTTCACAAACGGATAATCGCTATTTGGATACGTTGATTTCCTACAATAAGATTCTGTTGCAACGTAATACTTTATTAAAGAATATCAAAGAAAAAGGTGTTTTTGATGTTGGGCTTTTGGAAGTGTTGAATATGCAGTTGGTGGAGGTAGGAGAGGTGATTTACCAAAAGCGTAAAACGTTTATGGAGAATTTCACGCCTTCTTTTCAGCGTCATTATCAATATTTGACAGAGAGCGCAGAGGAAGTTACTTTAGTATACGATTCACAGTTACATGGTGCTGATTTTATGGTGCTATTAGAATCTTCTTTAGAAAAAGACAGAATCCTCGAGCGTACCACAAAAGGTATCCACAAAGATGATTTGTTATTCACGATTCATGGTGAAATGCCGTTGAAAAAATTCGGTTCTCAAGGTCAACAAAAATCTTTTTTGATTGCATTGAAACTGGCGCAATATACTTATTTGCAAGAGCAAAATAAGTTCAAGCCTTTGCTGTTATTGGATGATATTTTTGATAAACTGGACGATAAGCGTACCAAAAAGCTGATGCAGATGGTATCGGATGACGAGTTTGGACAGATATTTATCACGGATACAGACGCTAACAGAATTCAGAAAATATTTGACGAAATCCAGCATCCTATACGTATATTTGATGTCGAAGGAGGACATGCGCATGCTATATAAGAAGAAAGTGGATGAAATACCAACCCGTGATGATATCAGCATGAAACAGGCTGTGGAGAAATGGTTGGAGGTGTACCGCTTGCGCCGCAAATATGAGGATTCCTCCGTAGTCACGTTTTGGGAAGAGATTATTGGTCCTTACATAGCTAAAAGAACACAACATATCTATATCAAGGATAAAAAACTCTATGTCAAAGTCGAATCGGCTGTGGTGAAGCATGAACTAGCTATTAACCGTAGACAGATTATTGGACGTGTGAATGAACATGTGGGGAATGTGATAGTGGAAGAGTTTGTTATTCTTTAATATTATAACAAGACTATTCCCAAATAAAAATAAATGAATGCACTCACATTGTTATTCATAAATGTCGCCTAACAAAATTTTGCATTTGCAGGTATGGATATAAGTTGTGCAAAATTTTCAAGCGACGAGTTTTTGATTACTTTTTTCGGAAAAAAGTAATTGCCTGCCCGGCAAGAGGGCTTAAAATCAAATAATCAGTCACATTAATCTACCTTCATGGCGTTTAAATATTATGCTGCTGCCTTATTTTCTTTTGTAGTTTGGGGCGTTTTCAGTTTGGTTTTAAAACCCTTGAGCAATTATGCGGCTTTAGATATTTTGACCTATCGTGTGGCATTTGCAGCCATAATAATTGCTTTTATAAGTTTAACCTTTCGATACAAAATTACCAAGGAAAATATTTCTATAATAAAATCATTAATTCCGAAGGAGCGGTTCAAAATTATTTCTGCAACGATCTTTAGTGCAATAATGCTTGCGCTAAACTGGTATTTATACATCTATGTGATGAATGCCGTGAGTGTCAATGCGACCTCTCTGGCTTATTTGATTTGTCCAATTCTGACAACAGTATTAGCAGGCATATTTCTGAAAGAAAAATTAAATATTGGGCAGTGGATAGCTGTGGGTATGGCTGTTCTCAGTTGCATAATGCTGTCTTATGGACATTTTATGGATATGTTGTATAGTGTGGTGATTGCCTTATCTTATGCCATATATTTGGTGGTTCAAAAAGCAAGCACAAAATTAGATAAATTTTTTACGCTTACACTGCATATTCTGATAAGCTCTTTTTTCTTAATTCCAATGGGAATGAGTACCGGAGAAACTGTGACTCATTCTGCATTGTTTTTTCAGTTGGTATTATTAATCGCTGTCCTCTTTACAATTATTCCTTTATTCCTCAATATGTATGCGCTGAAGGGGTTGGATTCTTCGGTTGTAGGCGTGTTATTATATATCAATCCCATTATTTCTTTTCTGCTGGCTATATTTTATTTTGATGAAAGCATTACCTTGCTACAGGGGTTTGCATATGGACTAATCTTTATGGCAGTTGTTGTCTTTAATGTTTCTTATTTACGAAAACACCAAGACGCTGTTGTTTAGAATGTTTCCAATAAACTCTTGTTACTGCATTTTGACAAATCCATCTGTTTAAGTATGACTTTAATGGCTATGTTTGTACCATTTGTGTTTTTAAGAAATTATTGAAAATAAATGGTTTATCATGATAGCGGATTTAGAACAAAAAGATAACAGTCATCTATATAAAACAGGTATAATCCAACAAACTGCCTATTGGTCTACCGTAAAAAAACTTCAAGGAATAGATTCATTAGCATATAATTTCAGAACTAAAGCAGAAGATTTATTTTGCCAGCCTTCTGAGGAAGCGTTTGTGGTGGGCGATTTCTTGATTATGCTGCAAAATCTGGATATAGACCATTGTATAGCTTATGTACCCTATGGTCCGGAAACTGAGCCATCAGAAGAACAACAAGGTTATTTTTTAGAGCAGCTCTCAGAAGCTTTACGCCGGTATTTACCACCCAGCTGTATCCTAATCCGCTATGATTTGTCTTGGCAGTCGCAATGGGCAAATGAGGACGATTGTTATGATTTGCATGGTAATTGGATAGGTTTTCCATCCAAAAGAGTGCAAGAGATGCGTGTAAATTTCAATACAGAATATGGGAATCTACGTAAAGCAAATACCGATATTTTGCCAACGAATACGATATTCATGAATTTAACACAGTCTGATGATGTATTATTAGGCAAGATGAAACCTAAAACGCGCTATAATATTAATTTGGCTAAGCGTAAAGGTGTTCGTATAGAATCGTTGGGTTTGGAGAGTTTAGAAATTTGGTATGAACTGTATAGGCAGACAGCAAAGCGAAACAATTTCTTTTTACACGATATCAATTATTTCAGAATTGTACTATCTGCTCGTGCGAATAATTCCGAGTCTCCTGCTGATGTGTATATGTTGGTGGCATATATAGATGATGAGCCTTTAGCGGCGATGTTTTTGGTTGTTTCAGCTAATCGCGCAACTTATTTATACGGAGCTTCTTCTACAGAAAATCGAAATTATATGGGGACGTATGCCTTGCAATGGAGAGCCATGCAGATAGCTCGTGAAAAAGGTTGTACAGAATATGATTTTTTTGGTATTTCACCAGATGCAGATCCTGCACACCCGATGTATGGCTTATACCGTTTTAAAACTGGTTTTGGCGGTGAAATATTTCATAGAATGGGCTGTTGGGACTATCCTTTGGATAAGCATAAGTATGAGTTTTATTCTGCGATGGAATTCCAAAATCAGCGTTACCATTTATAATTAACAGGCTAGCACATTGTTAGCCTGTTAAATTTTATAAATATTGCTCTAAATCTCCTTTACCTTCGCGGATAACCTCAAAGTCACCGTTTGTAACATCGACTACGGTAGAAGCGACATTGTCACCGTAGCCACCGTCAATCACTAAATCTACGCTTTCTTGGTATTTTTCGTAAATCAATTCGGGGTCTGTCGAATATTCTATGATTTCATCTTCATCGTGAATAGAGGTTGTCACAATTGGATTTCCTAATTGTTTTACAATTTCTCGAACAATATTATTGTCGGGTACACGAATACCGACTGTTTTCTTTTTTGAACTTAACAATTTGGGAACTTGTCCGCTTGCATTGAAAATAAAGGTAAACGGTCCAGGCAATGCTTTTTTCAATACACGGAAAACGGTAGTGTCAAATGGTTTTGTATATTGGGAAATATCGGTTAGGTCATAACAGATAAAAGATAAATTCGCTTTGTCTGGTTTCAACCCTCTAATTTGACAAACTTTCTCGATAGCTTTTTGATTGGTTATGTCACAGCCAATACCGTATACCGTATCGGTAGGGTAGATGATTACTCCACCTTTTTTCAAAATATCAACGGCTTGGTCTATAGCCTTTGGATTCGGATTATCGTTATATATTTTTATAAGCATAGCCTAAAGTAAAAAGTCAAAATTAAAAACTATTTAGTACTACAAAAAAAGAGTTGCTATAATAACAACTCTCTTTGTAATATGTTCGTTTATTAAAACTCTGCGTTTTTCGGTGTACGTGGGAAAGGGATCACGTCTCTAATATTCGTCATACCTGTGGTGAACAATACCAAACGCTCGAATCCAACACCAAAACCTGAGTGAGGTACAGAACCGAAACGACGTGTATCTAAGAACCATTCCATTTCTTCTTCTGGAATACCTACTTCTGCCATGCGAGCCAATAATTTGTCTAAGTTCTCCTCACGTTGAGAACCACCAACCATCTCACCGATACCTGGGAACAAAATGTCCATCGCACGTACGGTGTGACGACCTTGTGCATCTACTTCATTTTGTTTCATGTAGAATGACTTAATCTCACGCGGATAATCAGTTAAGATTACTGGTTTTTTGAAGTGTTTCTCTACCAAATATCTTTCGTGCTCCGATTGTAAGTCAGCTCCCCAACCTTCAATCAAATATTTGAATTGTTTCTTTTGATTTGGTTTTGAAGATTTCAAAATATCAATAGCTTCTGTATAAGTCAAACGTTCAAAGTTATTTTCCAATACGAAGTTTAATTTCTCTACTAAGTTCAATTCCGAACGTTCAGCTTGTGGCTTTGATTTCTCTTCATCTAACAAACGGTTTTTCAAGAATTCAATTTCTTCAGGACAAGTATCTAAAGCGTATTTGATTACGTATTTCAATAAATCTTCTGCCAAGTCCATGTTGTCTTCTAACTCATAAAAAGCCATTTCTGGTTCGATCATCCAGAATTCAGCTAAGTGACGAGTCGTATTTGAGTTTTCTGCACGGAAAGTAGGACCGAAAGTATAGATATTACCAAAAGCTAAAGCTGCTAATTCACCTTCTAACTGACCAGAAACTGTTAAGTTTGTTGATTTTCCAAAGAAATCTTCTTTGAAATCTACTTTTCCATCTTCTGTCAAAGGTGGGTTGATAGGGTCCAGCGTTGTTACTCTAAACATTTCACCAGCACCTTCGGCATCCGAACCTGTGATAATAGGTGAGTGGAAGTATACGAAATCTCTTTCTTGGAAAAACTTATGTATAGCAAAAGACAACGCATTACGCACTTTGAAAATGGCATTAAAAGTTCCTGTACGAACACGTAAGTGTGCGATCTCGCGTAAGAACTCTAAGCTGTGTTTCTTAGGTTGTAATGGATATTTCTCTGGATCCGAATCACCGATAATCGATACTTCGGTAGCTTTTACTTCTACACGTTGACCTTTACCCAAGGACTCTACCAAATTACCTTTTACACGAACTGCTGCACCTGTAGTGATTCTTTTCAAAATCTCTTCTGGTGTATTTTCAAAATCTACTACAGCCTGGATATTATTAATTGAAGAACCATCATTAATTGCTATAAATTGATTATTACGAAAAGTTCTAACCCAGCCTTTTACGATAACCTCTTTTCCAAATTCTTCGGATTTTAATAATTCTTTAATTCGTGTATGTTCCATTTTTATGTATTAGGAAATTTATAATGTTCTTTTTGTAAGAGTACAAAAATACGCTATTCTATCGTGTTATAAAAGGTTATTTTTCGTTGTTCTCAAATAAGTTTTAATTAACTTCAAAGCAGGAGAAACGGGAATAACTAATTTAGAAAAATCTACCATGACATTTAGGAAAGCATTAGAATCTGAAGTGGCTGAAATTTGGACAATTCTTCAATACGCGATAGAGCGACGAAAACAAGATGGCAGTAAACAATGGCAAGATGGATACCCTAATCCTGATACCATTCGTCATGATATTGCTAAGGATTGGGCTTATGTGTTAGCTGATGAAAAGGGGATATTGGCATATGGAGCGGTGATTTTTGAAGCTGATCCAGATTATGCAACCATTACTGGAAAATGGATTACGGAGCGAGATTATGTGGTCGTTCATCGGGTTGCGGCTGCACCACGCGCAAAAGGGATGGGCATTGCTACTCAACTATTCCAATATATAGAGACTTTAGCAAAATCAAGAAATATTTATAGTATTAAAGTGGATACCAATTTTGATAATATGGCCATGTTGCGAATTTTAGAGAAGTTAGGTTATAAATATTGTGGTGACGTGATAATTAGAGATTCAGCGCGAATAGCTTTTGAAAAATGTTTGGATTAATCTTTGCATAAAAAGGAGTGTTTCGAAGAATAAGATACATTGTATCAAATCAACAAATAAAACATTTTTAAGATTCCTATATGAATTCTACAATTTGGGTTGCTACATCAATAATAGTTTTACTTAGTATTTTACCATTTATTCGAAATCAGCATTGGGTATTTCGTGTGCCTGATTTTGTACGTCCACAATTGTTGTTTTTACAGTTACTCACTTTGATAGCAACTATTATTTGGTGGAAGGATGTTTCTTACCCCATTTTAATTCTATTCGCGTTGCTAATATGTATAGGATACAATTGCTATATTTTTATACGATTCACTAAATTTTGGCGTAGCAATAAGTACGAAATATCAGTCCAGCACTCAAAAAATGTAAAGATAATTTCTGTAAATGTCTATCAATTTAACACTGAATATCACCGCTTAGTCGATATGATTCGTAAAGAGAAGCCTGATATTTTTATGACGATGGAAAGTAATCAAGATTGGGAAAATGCTTTGCAAGAACTCAAGAATGAATACCCAAATTTTAAGGAAATAGCTTTAGAAAATACCTATGGCATGCACTTCTATACTAAGTTGAAAGTGCATGATATACAGGTTCATTATTTTGTTGCCGATGATTTACCAAGTATAGAAGCAGAATTAGAAACAGAGGATGGTTATCGGTTTATTTTCTTTGGTGTACACCCACCTCCACCGAGTCCAACGGAAGAAGAAACTTCCAAAGAACGGGATGGCGATTTATTATGTGTAGCTAAAAGAGCAAAAAAGCAAAAATTGCCTGTGGTAATCACAGGAGATTTTAATACCGTTGCTTGGTCAAGAGTTTCTGTATTATTTAAGAAAGCTAGTGGCTTAATAGATGCGCGATACGGTCGTGGATACTTAGCTACATTTCATGCGAAGTATTGGTTTTTCCGTATTCCATTGGACTTGTTATACCACAGTGCTGATGTTTTTATTGATGACTTAAAGATTCTTCCTTCAATATGTTCCGATCACTTTCCGATGTGTTGTACATTCTACATTGATAAACACAATGACGAGCAGATAGAAGATGTAAAAACGTTAGACCAAGAGGAAAAAGAAGAAGTTGAGGAGTTAATCGAAGAGGGGAAAGAGGAGGAAAGCGAAAATAGGAGTAATTCCTAATAAAAATTACAGCTTCTCAAAAATGAGTCAATGTGAATACCAATCCTATGACCAAAATTAGAGAAGCTACAATTATTTTATAAAACAGAGCGTAAAACCCATAGGTCTTTAGCCTGTGGGATGTAAGCGACTAACCCTGATTGAGAATATACTCACGAATAGTATCAGGAGATGCTTCACCTATTGAACAAACAAAATAACCATCAGAGCAGAAAGTATGTTCTTTCCAAAAATGTTTAAATAAGAATGACCTGTGTGGTGAACGCCAAATGTAATAAGTAGATTCTTGTTTTAACTTGCGAACAATAGAAGTAATTGAAACACGAGGG
>NZ_JACOIJ010000037.1 GCF_014692495.1 Sphingobacterium litopenaei
AATATCTATTTCCGTTATTGACTAAGGTTTGATTTTTTTAACTTTCGTTGTTTCTCAAACTACTCGTTACGCTACATGATCATTTTCTTAAAGAACTTCATTCGTCGCCGCATCGCGCTTTGACTTACATTCCGAGCATTACTGCTGTACTTATCTTTTTTTTGTTTTCCCTTCGTTTCCGTCGGGACTGCAAAGGTAGAAACTTTATTTTAAACCGCAAATTTTATTTGAAGTTTTTTTTTTGTTTACCTCCCGTCAGGGATGGCTTTTTGTTTCCACTGATTTCTCAGTTTAAACCGTCTCTATCCTCCTATTTCATGGTTACTTCTAACCGTTCCTCCCTTGCGGAGTGGTGCAAAGATAGAAACTTTTAGGCATTGACTCCAAGGGTTTGAAAGGAATTTTTTTTATAGAAACTATAAATAATTGTGAATCTGAGTTTTATTTTTCGTTTCAAAATAAAACCTAATCCCATCCTCCACCCAAGGCGCGATAAAGAGACACATAACTATTTAATTGTTTTTGTTTAATCTCTAATAAATCCAATTCACTTTTCAACGCATTACTTTGAGCAGTAATTACCTCAAGATAGGTCGCATAGCCGCTTTTAAATAATAATAAAGCATTTTTCACTGCTAATTGCGAATTAGCAACACGCTGATTGGATAAATCTAGTTGTTCTTTTTGCTTATCTACTGTAGTAATAGTATTAGAAACTTCCGAAACAGCCTCCATGACTGTACGTTGAAAATTTAACTCTTCTTTTTCCCGGTCTATTTTAGCTACCTCATATATATTTTTAAGTTTTTTATTTTTAAAAATTGGAGTAGTTAATTCGCCTGCAATCCCTCCCAGTAGTGCCCCTGGAATATTAAACCAATTTTTAGGTAGCATAGAATTCACGCCAAATACACCACTCAAACTTAATTGCGGATAACGCATGATTTGTTGAATATTCATATCAGCATTTGCTGCTATAACATCATATTCCGCTGCTTTAATATCAGGACGTCTTCGAATTATTTCTAATGGACTTCCTAAAGAAATATTTTGTTCATCAAAATTCACTAAGGTGTTAGACAGAGAATCAGCTCGTTCTATAGCGTTAGGCATCTCTCCTATCAATATCCTCAACGCATTCTCTTGAATGACGATATCCTTTTCCAATTCTGGAATCATGGAGGCCGCTAATAAACGTTGGGATTCTGTTTGTTGTAAAGCTAAAGCTGTAATTTCACCAGCATCGAATTGCAACTTTATCATACGCAAAGTGCTATCATTTAAAGATAGATTACGCTTGGCTACTTCGATTTGTGCATCCAGTTTTAATAAGTTAAAATATCCCGATGCAATATCTGCTATCAATTTTGTCTGAACAGCATTACGAGTTTCCTGCGTATTGAGCCAATCCGCTTTTAAAATATCCCCTTCATTTGCAATCCTGCCCCAAACATCCAATTCCCAACTAAACGATAGTCCTGATGAGAACTGTGATTGATAAGTAAACAAAGATTCTGGTGCTTTCTCTCCCTTTTGGTCATACCACTTGGAAGATGCCGACGAATAAAAATCCTTAGAACGGTATTGCTTATTGACAGTACCTATATTCGCATCCACTGAAGGAAGGTATTCCGATTTATTTATCCGGAGGTTCCTATTAGCGATTTCAATATTCTTCAATGCAATACGCATATCAAAATTATTTGCTAACGCCGAATCAATTAACCCCACTAAATAGGGGTCATTAAAGAATTCTCTCCATTTTACGGAGAATAAAGCACTATCACCATTGGATTCAAAGCCTCCACGGTATTCGGAAGGAAGTTTCAAATTTGGTTGTTCGTACTTCGCTCCGATCTTACATAGCCCCTGTTGTACGGTCTACCTGACCATTAATCGCATCCACTACTCCTTTAGACGTATATTCTTCCCCATCCGCTAAGATTAAGGTAGCATCCGGAAAATTCAGCGCATTATTATTTCTCTTGATACCATTCAAGCTATCTTCTTTAATTTTCAGCTTTGAAAAATAAAGAAAATCAGATTCATTCATCGAGAAATAAACATATACATCTTGTACGTCTGAAAGTACTGTCAAAGGTTCTTTATCTCCTTTTGAAACTAAATTTCCAATTCGTTTAGGAATACGACCAATATATCCGCTTACTGGAGCGGTGATAATAGTAAAGCCTTGATTAATTTGAGCACTTCGCACTGCTGCTGTAGCTTGATCAAGCGACGCTTTCGCAACATCGTAATCGGATTTGGCTGATTTTAAACGTACTTCCGAAATAACTTCGTTCGAAACCAAGGGCTTCAAACGATCAATTTCCAATTTAGCATTTTCTAACTTCGCCTTCGCTACATTCTGATTTGCAATAGAATTGTTTAATACTTCTTGATAAGCAGAAGCATCTATTTTAAATAATTTTTGGCCTTTTGTAACGAAAGTACCTTCGTCAACATAAATTTCTTCCAAAATACCTTCTACTTGAGGTCTAACTTCTACATTGACCTTACCTTCGATAGTTCCAATATAGTTTTTGATGGTTTCTGCATCACTCGTATCCACCACATGCACCGGGAGTGCTAATGGCTTTTCCGAATTTTCATCTTGCTTTTCTTTTGCTTTTCCTTTATTACAACTATAAAAGATGGTAGTTGTTATTATTAGTATTAATACGCTGATAAAATGTAATGTCGGTCTCTGGCTTGTATTCATATTTCTTCCTATTTCTTATTATTAATGTAACTAACCTGTTACAATAATAAAAATTAGGATTGTTTTTAAGTAATAGTTTAACAGTCTTTAACAAAGAACACGCCAAAATCATCAATGGAATGGTTTTAAATAAAAAAGTCTCTCGATAAAGAGAGACTTTTCACAGAAACTGTTAATTATTAACTAATTATTTCCAACCCCCACCAAGCGCCTTATACAATACGATTTGATTTAATAAATCTTCACGTTGAATGTCCACTTTTGTAATTTGTGCTTGGACAACTCCTTTTTGAGCGGAGATAATATCCAAATAGCTTACGCGCCCAGCAATGAACAATTCTTCTGCCGCTTCTGTAGAAGCTACTAAAGCGTTAACTTGATCATCTACCAATTGCTCTCGATTGGCGAGAAGCTTTTGTGTCTCCACCGCAAGTGACACTTCATTTACAGCATTCAATACTTTTTTCTCATACTCCAAAAAAGCAATGCCGTACTGTGCTTTCATCACTTCATATTGCGATTTCAATTCACGCTGACGCAAAATCGGCATAGTTACTCCGCCAAATAGACCATAAGCCACAGATTTATCTAAGTTGAATAATTTATCAAAGCTGAACGATTGTAATCCCAAATAAGGACTAATCGCTACGGATGGCAAAAATGATAATCTTGCAGCATCCAGCTCCCGGTATTCACGCTTCAAATCAAATGCTGCTTGACGAATGTCCAACCGATTGGAAATTAATTGATCAAAAGACCCTAACGTCATTTCTGCAAACAAACTATTTTCTAACACAGCATCTTCCGACCTTTTAATGGGTTGATACACCCTACCCAACAATTGATTGATTTGGTGCTCATTCTTAATAATCTCTTGCAATGCCAAAGCTCTATTTGCGCGAGATTCTGCCAAAATTGATTTGAACTGTTGTACAGCCAACTCATCCGATCGTCCAGCTTCCTTTTGTGCCTCGATGATTTCCAAAGCACGCTCGTGCAAGACAATATTACGGTCGTAAACTTTTACTTTTCTATCCCAAGCAATCAATTCAAAATATGCGGATGAAATACTGGTTATAAGTTCAGTTTCAACGAGACGTGTAGCTTCATTTTCCGCCAAATAGCCCAAATAAGCAGCTTCACGACGTTGACGAAGTTTGCCCCAAATATCTATTTCCCACGAAGACCTAACACCTACAAAATAATCTGGAATAAATGGCTCTGGCAATTTTTCATCAGCCGTCAGGTTTTCAGAAAAGTTAGAATCATAGTTACCTATACCGGACTCAGTATAATGCCCATACTTACGAATTCCACCTTCGACCGCCGCATCCAATGTCGGCAATAATGCCGACTTACGCTGTCTGAAATTCGCTTGTGCGATTTCTATTCGGTGAATTGCTTGTCTTAAATCTTGATTATTTTCTAATCCTATGTTGATTAAATCAACTAAGTATTGATCTTTGAAAAAGGAATTCCATTTTATGTCAGCTAAACTAATAGAATCAGTCAACATTTGAGTTGCATCAGTTTGAAGTTCTGCTTTCAGCTCTTGTTCATTCATTTTCTTCGGAACAGAACACGCTGAAAATAATAAGCTGAAAATTGCAATCACTGTAGCTGCTTTAGTTATTTTAGCTTTCTTTCTTTTAGAAAATAAAACCACCAAACCAGGAATTACAATCACACCGATAATAGTACCGATCACCATTCCTCCTACTGAAGCCGTACCGATTGTTCGGTTTCCTAAGGCTCCAGCACCTGTAGCCAACATTAATGGAATCAAACCCGCAGCGAATGCAAATGAAGTCATCAAAATTGGACGCAAACGCGCTACCGCACCTTCTATAGAAGCGGTCAATACATCCATCCCTTGTTTACGTTTTAGATTCGCGTATTCTACAATTAGAATCGCGTTCTTACCCAACAATCCAATTAGCATGACTAATGCCACCTGTGCATAGATGTTGTTTTCTAATCCCAAAACTTTCAAGAACAAGAACGCACCAAACAAACCTGCTGGAAGACACAAAATAACCGGCATCGGTAATAAGAAACTTTCGTATTGTGCAGCTAATAATAAATACACGAAAACTAGACACAATAAGAAAATATATGCAGCTTGATTACCCGAAATTTTCTGCTCACGCGTCATACCCGACCATTCAATCTCAAAACCTTGTGGTAAAGTTTCTGCAATTCGTTCTACCGCTTCAATCGCTTGGCCCGAACTAAATCCTGCTGCTGCCTGTCCAGTAATCATCGCCGAGTTGAACATGTTATAGCGTGTAATTTGTTCCGGCCCATACACACGTTTCATCGTTAAGAATGATGAGTAAGGAACCATTTCGCCATCAGCAGTTTTGACATAAAGTGCTAAAACATCTTCTGGCTTTTGACGTGTAAATGCATCGGACTGCACCATTACTTTGTACATCTGTCCATAACGGATAAAGTTGGTTGCGTACTGACTTCCCAATAAAGTTTGCAATGTATTCATTGCATTCTCTACCGAAATACCCTTTTTGGCTGCCAAATCATAATCTATTTCCAACATATATTGCGGGAAACCCACGTCAAAAGTTGTACTTGCAGATTCGATAACTTCATCTTCTTCCAATGCTCTAATAAAATCATTCACCACAACAGCGGTCTGATTTAAATCTTCATTTCCGCTTCGATCCAAAAGACGCATTTCAAAACCTGAAGAGTTACCAAATCCGGGAACTGTAGGTGGAGGGAAAAATTCTATTGTAGCGTCCGCAATATGTGCTGTTTTCTCTCGCAATATCGCCATAACATCATCGACAGTTTCCTTACGATCATCCCAAGCTTTTAAGTTAATCATCCCCATACCATAGGATGCGCCAGATACTTCCGTTACGATACTATATCCGGCTAACGTAGACACAGTTTCTACTACATCCATCTCACGTGCAATTCGGTCTACTTCATCCAATACAGCTTCTGTACGATCCACAGTAGCGCCTGGAGGAGTTGTCACCGCAACGTAAACCATACCTTGGTCTTCTGTTGGGATAAATCCAGAAGGAACAATAGACATCGTACCATAAGTCAACACAAACATTCCAACTAATGTGGCCAATGTGATTGTGCGACGTCCTGCGATTTTATTTAATAAACCTTTATATCCTCCAGCAATTTTCTCGTAATAGTGATTAAACCCTTTAAAGAATCGATCCATTAAACCATTGCTTTCTTTGGCGTCATGTGGTGATTTTAAAATCAAGGCACACAATGCTGGTGTCAATGTCAATGCATTAATACCCGAAATAACAATAGATGCAGCCAAAGTCAAGGAGAACTGACGATAGAAAACACCAACAGGTCCAGAAAGGAATGCTACCGGAACAAATACCGCTGACATAACCAACGTAATCGCAATTACAGCTGTACCTACTTCTTTCATCGCCGCCAATGTAGCTTCCATGGGTTGCATATGCTCTTCTTCCATTTTGGCATAAACCGCCTCTACCACTACAATACCATTATCGACCACAATACCAATAGCCAATACCAATGCAAATAATGTCAATAAGTTAATAGAGAATCCCATCATTTGCATGAAAAATAGTGCACCAATCAAACACACAGGAACTGCTAGAATTGGAATCACAGTAGCGCGGAAGTTTTGAAGAAACACAAATACCACGATGAATACCAAGATAAATGCTTCAATCAAAGTCCAAATAACTTTCGAAATAGATGCATCCAAGAAACGTGAAACATCATAGCCCATTGTATAGGTCATTCCCGGAGGGAAAGTTGAACCTTTCAATTCTTCCATACGATCTTTCACGCGTTGGATAACCTCCTGCGCATTTGATCCTGGCAATTGTTTCAACATGATAGATGCAGAAGGTTGCCCATCCGTTTTCGAAACCATCTCATAGTCCAAAGAACCGAATTCTACATCGGCGATATCCTTCACACGAATAATAGAACCATCCGCATTCGCACGAATTGGAATATTTTCGTATTCCGCTACTTCCGTAAATTTACCTGGGTAGCGCAATACATATTGCTGCATGTTACGCGCCTTATCTGACGAAATACCCGTTTGTCCTGGAGCAGCTTCTATATTTTGACGACGCAATGCTTCTACCAATTCTTCTGTAGAAATCGAGTATGACGACAAACGATCTGGTTTTACCCAAATACGCATCGCGTAATCTTTTGCACCCATAATCTGTGCGAAACCAACACCTTCGATACGTTTTAATTCTTTGAGGATATTAATATCCGTGAAATTATAAATGAATCGCTCATCAGCGGTTACATCATCCGTAAAAAGATTGAGGTACATCAACATGGAATTCACCTCTTTCTCGGTAGTCACCCCTGCTTTGATAACCTCTTCTGGAAGTTCATCCAAAACAGTTGTAACCCTATTTTGCACGTTTACCGCAGCAATATCCGGATCGACACCTACTTTAAAGAATACTTGTATTAATGTTGTTCCATTATTCGTTGATACCGTATTCATGGAGGTCATACCAGCCACACCATTGATCGCTCTTTCCAACGGAATAGCTACCGCATTGGTACTCACCTCGGCATTGGCACCCGTGTAATTTGCTGTCACGACCACAGATGGTGGAACAATATCTGGGAATTGTGTAATTGGCAAGGTAAATAGCGCCAACAATCCCAATAATGTAATAAATATGGAGATAACCAAAGAAAGTATTGGTCTCCTAATATACGTTTCGAACATCTATTTCATCCCTCCTTGCGAATTGTTAACTTCTTTTGGTTTGATAGACATTCCATCGCGCAAGGCATGTACACCTTCAAAAACAACTTTACTATTGGGTTCTAAACCGTTCTCGACGATGTAATAATGACCGACACGTTGTCCATTCTGGAATGGGGTCATTTTTATTTTATTATCCGAACCCACGACATACACATAAGCTTTATCCTGTATTTCCAAAACAGATTTTTGGTGAACAAAAGTCAGGTCTCCTGTATTTGTAGGAACAGCAATTCTTCCAGAAGCACCATGTTTCAATAATCCTGCTGGATTATCAAAACGTGCTCGCAAAGAAATAGAACCTGTGCTCGCTTCAAATTCACTCTCCACCAATTCGGCAATTCCTGGATAAGGATATATTTCGCCATTCGCTAGAATCAATTTTACTTCTTGTTTGAATGCATTTTTCTTGAAGCTAGAATCCGTTGCTAAAGCCAAATATTCCGACTCCGAAATATTGTAGTATACATTAACTCTGTCCAAATCAGAAATCGTCGTAATTAAAGCTCCCTCTGTCAATAAAGAACCTTCTTTCAATTGAATACGGTCAATGCGACCATCAAAAGGTGCACGGATGAGGGTGTGACTTAATTTTGTACGCGCTTGATTGAGAATTGCTTCACCCTCTTCTACTTTTGATAAAGCTGCACGTAGCTGCACCTCCAACAAATCAGCTTCTGTAATGCTTACAATTTTCTTATCAACAAGCTTTTTTGTTCTTTCAATTTCCAGTTCTACTTTCTTCACTTCAGCTTTAGCATTATTCAATGCTGCCTGCGCTTGTGCTAAATCGGCTTTATATTCTTCATCGTTCAAAGAGAAAAGCACTTGTCCCTTACGAACATGAGCACCCTCATCGACGTATATTTTATTTAAAAAACCTGTTAATCTTGAACGCAATTCTACATTACGTTGCGATTGAATATCGGCAATATATTCTTTGTAAATAACAGTATCCATTTGCACTAAGTTTGCAACAGGAACTTCTTTAGCGACCTCTTTTGTGTCTTTTTCTTTTGCATTCGTGCACGCTGTAAAAACGAGTGCACAGCCCAAAATAGGGTACCAATGACGTTTGATTTTCATAGTTAATAAAATGATTTTGAATAAAAAATATATAGGAAAACCCAAACCATTTGGTGTAAATAGCTCGGTTTAGATGTATTTAAATAAGAATAGTGTAGTTAGAAAGGACGATACCGATATAGAAAGGTATAATATCCGGGAAGAATTAACCTTTTTAAATAATAAATGGTATGCTTTATCTGTTCATTTGAAGCAAAAATACGACGTAATATCCAAGAGAAGTATAATACTATTGGAAGAAGCCCTAATGATAAAGCAAAAATCCGATAATCGTCATACATGATTTCGGGAACTTTCTCTGCTTCTTCATTGTGGTGAAGATTTAGTACATCTTCAAGTACGACTTCAATAAAAGTTTCGCCTACTGCAATAGTCTCCAAATTCTGCGCATAACAATATTTAACCTCAAAACATAAAATGTTGAGGTAGCTCAATAAAGCTATTACATGTAAGACGCGCATCATCAGCGGCAAAGATAAGAACTACATCATTTTATATGCCATTCGTATGTAAAAATGCTGTTATTAACAAAATCATAATATCAAAAAGTGACGCAATCCGAAAAATTTCAAATACTTCTCAGATTTAAAGTCTTAAAAATTTTTAATAGTTAGAAAAATTCATACTTTTGTTATTTAGAATTAATTTAAATAAAAGTAAGACACAAATACTAGGATATATACAATGAAAAGAACATTTCTATTCTCGCTTTTGTTAGCGGCCTCATTATACGGGAAAGCTCAACAATCTTCAAACACCTTAATGAGTGGAGATTTTTGGAGAAATAGTCCAACTGTTGAACTTGTAAAGGCTGAAATTGCCAAAGGAAACAATCCTTCAGAGCAAAATGCTGGATTTCATGATCCAGTTACGATGGCTATTAATGCGAAAGCTCCTAACGATGTAATTAAATTTTTAATCGAGCAAGAAGGTAATGATGTACATAAAAAAACTCACCACAGTAGAACATACCTTCAATGGGCTGCTGCGGCCGGCAATTTAGAATTAGTAAATTATCTAATTGCTAAAGGTTCGGATGTACACTATAAAGACAGCCATGGCGATGCTGTAATTGCATACGCTGCTTCGACAGGAAATAAAAATTTAGAAGTATATGATGCTTTGATAAAAGCAGGTGTAGACCCTAAAGCCAGTTTCGAAGATGGTGCTAACTTGATTATGTACGCTATTGCTGCGGATAATGATTTAAAAATCACCGATTATTTTATCTCTAAAGGTGTTTCTTTAACAGCAAAAGATGCTCACGGTCGCACAGCTGCAGACTACGCTGCTAAATTGGGAAACCTCGAGTTAATTGATAAGTTAATTGCTAAAGGTGTAAAACCAACTGACCAAGCTTTATTCTTCGCTACACAAGGTTCTCGTCAAAAACAAAATGGTGTGGAGGTTTTCCAACAATTAGTAGAGAAATATAAATTAAATCCTGCGGCTTTAAATCCAAATGGAGAAACAATCCTACATGTCGTAGCACGCAGACCGAATACAGAAATCATCAATTACTTCTTGACAAAAAATATTGATGTCGCAAAAGCGGATAAAGATGGTAATACTGTATTAATTAATGCTGCAGCTGGTCGTGATGTGAAATTGATTGAAATTCTACTGGCAAAAGCCAATAACATCAATGCTAAAAATGAAAACGGCGAAACAGCTTTAACAAAAGCTATCGCTTCGGGATCTGCTGAAGTTGCGGAGGTATTAATCAAAAAAGGCGCAGATATAAAAGCTTTGGATAAAGATGGAAATAACCTAGCTTATTATTGGTTTAATTCTTTCCGTCCTGCTGTTCGTCCTGGAGCTCCACAACAAGGCCCTGCTGTAGATGATTTCGCTGAAAAATTAAATGTATTGAAAGCTGCAGGAATTGACGTAACAGCTCCACAACAGGATGGTAGCTCGTTATTCCATATTGCAGTAGAAAAACAAAATATCGATTTAATCAAGAAAGCAGCTGAATTAGGTGCAAACATCAATGCGCAAGATGAAGAAGGTAACTCACCTCTACACAAAGCGGCTTTAATTGCTAAAGATGACAAAATCCTAAAAACGCTTATTGAATTAGGTGCTAAAAAAGACTTGAAGACAGAATTTGAAGAAACGGCTTTTGACCTAGCTAAAGAAAATGAGTTTTTAGCAAACAACAACGTATCTATCGACTTTTTGAAATAATATAAACATAGCATGAAATATACAATCAAATTTTTCGTACTTGCATTATTTGCTCTATTCTTTTCTCAAAATACATTCGCACAGACGACTAAATATAAGTGCATGATCCAAATGCAAAACTATTCGGGTAAAGAAGCGTATGTGATTATTTCGTTGATAAATCCAAAAGGGCAATACGAAAAAACTTTAGGTGTATTAGGTCCAGATGAAGAATGGTACAATACCTTAAAGGAATGGGATAAGTTCAGAGTGAAGAAAAAAGAAAAACTGAACGCTATCACAGGAGCTTCTATCGCTGGTGGTGCGCGTTCTACACGCGTAATCGAATTTGAAACCGCAAAATTGAATAAAGGGTATCATTTACGTTTCGAATCCGCAGTAGAAACCCAAAAATACCATGTAAAAGATGCGGAAGTAGCTCTGACTGCCGAAGCATTAGACAACAAAGAAGGTGCGAAAGGCACTGGATACATCCGTCAAATTAGATTTATCAAAGTTCAATAATATTCAATGACTTTATCGATTTGGAGATATGCGCATTATGCATTAGCCTTATTATCTTCTGCTTTTTTGCTAATACTTTCCGTTACAGGCGTGATTTTAGCCATTGACGCTGTACAAGAGAAATCCCCCGCATATCGCGTTGACAATTTCGAAAATATTACCCTCGCGCAAAGCCTTCCCGCTTTGCGCGAGGCATATGTTGAGGTCTTACAAGTCACGGTTGACCACAACGACTTCGTTACCATCGAAGCAATGGACGAAGATGGAAAACCTATAAAAGCCTACATCAATCCACTGACAGGGGAAAAAATTGGCGAAGTCATTCCTAAATCGCAATTTATTCAATGGACAACGGCATTACATCGTTCCCTATTTTTAAAGGAAACAGGACGTACCATTGTGGGGGTAGTTTCATTCTTATTGTTGCTGATTACAATAAGTGGATTAATTCTAATTATCAAAAGACAACAAGGTATCCGTCATTTCTTTGATAAAATCAATAAAGACTTCTTTGAGCAATATTTCCATGTCGTAACCGGAAGATGGTTGCTGATTCCGGTGTTTATGATTGCGCTAACTGGAACAATAATCTTCATGGTGCGGTTGGATTTCTTCCAAAAAGATAATGTAGAAATCCAACACGATGCTGTTTCGGATGAATCTGTTACGAAAGAATTAAAGGATATTGATTTCTTCAAAAACACCAAATTGGCGGATGTTGAGAAAATAGAATTTCCTTTTATTCCTGACGATGCGGAAGAGCCTTTTATCATTACGTTAAAAGACCGAACCGTCTCCATCAATCAAGTGAATGGCGATATTATGCAGGAAACCAAATTCCCGTATACTGCCGTTCTAGAAAAGATAAATATTGACTTACACACCGGTCGCACGAATATTATTTGGGCTATCATTTTAGGATTAGCTTCGCTGAATATTGTATTCTTCATGTACACAGGATTTGCGATTACGTTCAAGCGTACACGCACCAAGATTAAAAATAAATACAAAGCTGAGAATGCCAATATTGTGATTCTGTTTGGTTCAGAAAACGGTTCTACCCTATTCTTTGCAAATCAAATTCACAAGCAATTGCTTTCGGATGGTAAACGTTCTTTCTTGACAGAAATGAATCAATACAAAACCTATCCAGAAGCTAAACATTTGTTGATTTTCACATCGACGTATGGTTTGGGAGATGCTCCATCGAATGCTACCAAATTCGAAGAATTATTGACTAAATATCCACAAAACCAAGAAATCAAATTTACTATCGTTGGCTTCGGTTCAAAAGCCTATCCAGATTTCTGTGCGTATGCGCTTCATGTGGAACAGCTACTTGAACAACAATCTTGGGCTAAAAAATTAGTGGATTTACATACCGTAAATGACCGTTCAACAGCAGAATTTGTGACTTGGGCACATCAGTGGAGCGAAAAATCTCTTATCGCTTTGGCTACTGCTCCAGCAGTTTATAATAGCAAAGTTCCTAGATTGAAGAAATTCACAGTTATTGACAAAACTACCGTTACCGAAGATAATGCAACCTTCAAAGTCTTATTAAAATGTAATCAGAAATTTGAATCGGGCGATTTATTAGCGATTTATCCAGCGAATGACAACCGTGAGCGGTTCTATTCTATCGGAAAATCGGATAACTACATTCAACTTATTGTAAAACTCTTCCCAGATGGATTGGGTTCAAGTTTTCTGCATAATCTACAAAAAGGAAATACTATCGAAGGACGCATTATGGTAAATCCTTCTTTCCACTTCCCAGCTACAACTTCAAAAGTTGCATTAATTGCAAATGGAACAGGTATTGCTCCTTTCTTGGGAATGGTAAGCAATAATTATGCAAAGACAGAAGTTTCGCTCTATGCAGGTTTCAGACACAATAATTCCTTGACGCAAGAATATCAAAATTGGGCGAATCAAGAAATTGCTAAAGGGCAATTGGAACAATTGTATTTTGCTTTTTCGAGAGAGGAAAATAAACAATATGTCATGGATTTAATCCGTAGAGATTATGTGTATTTTGCCAATTTACTGAATGATGAAGGAGTTATTATGATTTGTGGTGCATTACAAATGCAAAAAGATGTAGAAACCGTGCTAGATAAGATTGTGACCGCACACAATGGCAAGCCCCTATCTTATTACAAAGAAAATAATCAAATCTTAACAGATTGTTATTAATGCAGACATATCCTATTTTCAGAGATAGAATAGCTTTGGCTATTCTGTCTTTTTTGTTTATTCCATTTACGCTACTTGCGCAATCCGATGTGCTCGTAGAGCGAAATGTGACTTTAATGGGTTCACAATTTCAAATTACAATCGTAGCCAAAGACAGCTCAACAGCAAACCAACATATTGATTTGACCATTGCAGAAATAGAACGTATTGAAAATCTGATTTCAGAATGGCGACCATACACACAAGTTTCGGAAGTTAACCGCAATGCAGGAATCAAACCTGTCAAAGTCGATAAAGAACTATTTGATTTGACCCACAGAGCATTGGAATATTCTAAAATATCGAATGGTGCTTTCGATATTAGTACCGCAGCGATGGACAAAGTTTGGAAATTCGATGGCTCGATGACCGAAAAGCCTTCCGAAGAAATCATCCAGAAATCCATTGAAAAAGTCGGTTATGAGCATATCATTTTAGATTCTGTGCAATCCACTATTTTTCTTGCTAAAGAAGGCATGAAAATAGGTTTTGGTTCTATCGGCAAAGGTTATGCAGCTGACAAAGGAAGAGAACTCATGCAAACTTTAGGAATCAAAAGCGGAATAGTAAATGCTTCAGGAGATATTGCAACCTGGGGTAAACAACCAAATGGAAAACCTTGGCGAATTGGCATCAATAACCCATTCAGCAAAAAAAGCATCGCCAAAATCTTAAAACTTAAAAACAGCGCCGTAGCAACTTCGGGTAGTTATGAGAAGTATGTCGAAATCGATGGCAAGCGCTACGCTCACATTATCAATCCCAAAACAGGCTATCCATCCACAGGATTAACCAGTGTAACCATTTATGGTCCATCAGCAGAATTTGCAAATGCTTTAAGCACCTCCATTATGGTATTAGGCGAAAAAGAAGGTAAGAAATTAGCAAAGAAATATCCGAAGTATAATTTTTTGTTTATTACCGACAAGGGAAAGATTATTAAGAAATAATAAAAAATTCATATCTTAAAGATATGAACAATCAATTATACTGGACCACCACCAATAAAGTGTTATTCCGTTTTGCTTTTATATTCATAATATGTTTCATTATTGTATTTAATAATGAAGCTTATCCGTGTTTTAATGTTCTTACAAAACCTATTACTTCCTTATTCCATGATTTCACTCCATGGTTTGCTAAAAACATACTGCACTACACCTACGACTACACTATATTCTCCAATGGAAGTGGCGACACCTCTTATGATTGGGTGACATTATCTATTCTTATTCTCCTTGGAGTCCTTGGTTCTGTTCTTTGGAGCTTAATAGACAGAAATCGGAAAGAATATAACCACTTATATTATTGGCTCACTGTTTTAATACGTTATTACATCGCATTTATGCTATTCAATTATGGAGCGATAAAATTACTCCATGCACAAATGCCTCCGCCATCCCTGAACAGGTTGATGCAACCCCTTCATGAATTTTCTCCAATGGGATTAGCTTGGACATATTTAGGTTTTTCTAAAGGCTACAATATTTTCATGGGAATAGTGGAGATATCAGCCCTATTACTCCTATTCCGTAGAACTGTAACTATTGTAGCTCTCATCACGATGGCAACAAGCATCAATATTATGACAGTCAATTATTTTTTTGATGTGCCCGTTAAATTAGTTTCAACAGCTTTATTTTTACTGTCTTTGTTCTTGCTTCTCCCTAATATTAAAACTTTGTATGCATTCTTTATTCTAGGAAAACCCGCAGAAATTCGAACAATTGATAAGACCGAATATAGCAAGCCTTGGATTAAGAAAGGCCTAATAGCTTTGAAAGTTATTGTTATTATAGTATTTGCCGTTACGCAGTACTTCTCTCTCACTAATACGCAAAAGATGATAGCGGATTATTTTAAGAAATCGACTATCAATGGAATATTCAAGGTTGATCGCCAGGGTAAATCATTTAAATCAATACCAAATGAATGGAATTATATTATTTTTGAATTTGAAGGAACAGCAGTAATTAGAGACACAAATTACCAAAAAGGGTATCAACAATTTCTTTTAGATGAAAAAACAAAAGAAATTACTATCAATAATTTCAAATTAAATTACTCCATACAGAAAAATGGAGATATTATTTTGACTAAATCTTTTACAGAAGGAACTGAAGAAATCAAATTGATTAAACAGAATAAAGAAGATATGGAATTAATAAAACGAGGTTTTAATCTTATTCAAGAATATCCTTATAACAGATAATTCTAAAAAGAAAGAGATTTAGGTAATCCCTAAATCTCTTCTAGTCTTCGTTTCTTTTGTCTGCAAGTGAAAATTTCACTCCCTTATGCGGATATTTTTCTGCGCTTTTGGCACTTGTATTACTCACGACTTTTTTAACACTAATATAATCTCCTAATTTGAAATTATATTTAGCGAGTTTATAATCCAATATTAACGGACCACAGAAATAATTACCATCTGCATCCTGCTCAATAATTCCACGGTATAAACCCTCTTTTGTTTCTCTTGGCATTTTAATTATTAATTTGATGCAAAGGTACAAAGAAATAATTCATTATTTCTCTTTATTTAATTGACTCACCTTCTTTCACTTCATCATCAAATAGAATCCGAACGGAAGGTGTATAGGTATCTTCATACTGCTTGGTTTTATTTGCCCAGAAAAAAGCTACTAAGAATATTAAAGCAATAAAAACACTGAAACCGATTAATAAGAATATGATGTTCATTTTTTCAAAGTCAAAAGTTAAAATTATAATGTTAGATATGAGATATAAGATCTGAGAAAACTGAAACACAGTATAGTTTACAAAAATCTAAGGTCTATTGTCTAACATCTGATATCTAAAATTTAAATCAATCCCCTCTTCTTTCCGTACCAACGAGTCATTAGACTGGTAAACGATATAATGGTCACTGTACTTATTGGCATCAATATCGCTGCAAATAATGGAGACATCGTTCCTTGTACAGCGAAGCTTATACCGATGACATTGTATAACAAAGAAATCATAAAACTCATTTTGATGACTTTTACTGCGTCTTTACTAAAATTAAAGAAAGCAGGAAGTTTTTCAAAAGATTCGCCATCCAAAATAGCATCACAACCTGGAGAAAAATTATTGATATCATCAGAAACAGCAATACCCAAATCAGCTTTCCGCAATGCACCAGCATCATTCAGGCCATCACCAAGCATACAAACTTTGTATTTTTCCGATTGCCATTGTTCTATTCGCGCTAATTTATCTGCAGGAGCTTGATTAAACAATAAACTTGACTCAGCAGGAAAGATTAATTTTAAGGCTTCCGCTCTACGCTCATTATCTCCCGAAATCAAATGAAGTTTATAATCTTCATTTTTCAGTGATTGCACAATTTCATTTAATCCCGGACGCCATGATTGTTCTAAAGTGAAAACACCCTTTATATATTCATTAATCTTTACATAAACAGCTGTACCTTCAACTTTCTTCGCAACTCCGACAAAAGAGCTACTTCCTAAAGCCACTGAATAATCTACGTATTCTGCAGACTGCCCTTTCCCTACAGTTTCTTGGTAATTCGAAATTGGTAACAATTGACAATCACCTAACCATTTCAGAATCTCTCTACTCAATGGATGGTTCGAATTTCGACAAATAGAAAATAAGATATTCTTTTCGATAGGAGTTAATTCACCTTCAAAATACATCGCCGAAGCCGTTGGTGAAGTGATTGTACCTGTCTTATCGAAAACAACAGTATCAATTGCCGCCATTTGCTCAATAGCTGAAGTATTCTTGATATAAAGTTTATTCTTGTCGAAAATACTCAAAGCAGCAGACAAAGTAAATGGCGAACTCAAAGCCAAAGCACAAGGACATGCAATAATTAATACAGCTGTAAAAGCACCCCAAGCTTTATCAGCTTGCCCATTAAAGAACCAGAATCCCAAAGCCAATACAGCAATACTTACCAATACAATGGTGAAATATTTACTGATATAGCCCACAAACGTATCGAATTTCTTCTCATAGGATTTGAAAGATTCATTGTTCCAAAGACGAGTTAGATAACTTTGTGAAACCGCTTTTACAACCTCCAATTCGATAGCCCCACCGATTTGTCGTCCACCAGCATAAACAACTTCGCCCAATACTTTTTCTACAGGCTTACTTTCCCCAGTTACGAAACTAAAGTCCACAGAAGCAGTTCCTTTCAATAAAATTGCATCAGCTGGAATAATTTCATTATTGCGAATCAAAATACGGTCGCCAATGTTCAAATCCGAAATCTGTCTTGGTATTTCTTTATCTTCTTCCAAAACCGTTACCGCAACAGGAAAATACGAACGATAATCTCTCTCGAATGAAATATGATAGTAAGTACGTTGTTGCACCCATTTTCCTATTAGGATGAAGAATACTAAACTACAAAGCGTATCCATGAATCCTGGACCAGTTTGGGTAATAATTTCAATAGCCGAACGTAAAAACAACACTAGAACTCCTAAAGCCAAAGGAACATCAAGATTCAAACGCTTTTGCCTTAAACTGTTCCAAGCCGATTTGAAATAATCAGAAGCACTGTAAATCAAAACTGGAATACCAAAAGCGAGATTCATATACCCAAAGAAACTCGCATATTCTCGTTCGAAAGCGCCCATACCAAAATAGTCCGGAAAACTAATCATCATGGAATTACCAAAACAGAAACCAGCTACCGTAATTTTAGCAATTAATCCATTTTGATTGATTTTCTTTCCTTCTTTGATGACATCCTGCAAAGTGATTTTTGGCTCGTATCCAATATCTTGTAAAAGCTCTACTAATGCACGCAAAGAAAGTTCTTGCTTATTAAAGGTAATGCTAGCTTGCTTTTTCATAAAATCAACTTTAGATGATTTAACCGCAGCATTGAGCTTATACAAGTTTTCTAACAGCCAAATACAGGAGCTACACTGAATTGCAGGAATGTAGAATGTAATTATGGCAATTTGCTCATCTTGATAATCCACCAATTTGGAGATAATATTGGGTTCTTCCAAATAGCTCAGATCTTGCTTGTCGGAGTTTTGAGATTTCCCAGGATGGGTATTATAGCGGTAGTAACTTTGCATGTTGTTTTCATGCAAAATCTGATATACTGTCTGACAACCAAGACAGCAGAAAGTATGTTCTTCCAGAATATAAGGAGTATCTTCCACTTTATCACCACAATGATAACAAATCGTGGACAATTTAATATTGCCTTCTACTGCCATAATTTTATGATATTAAATTGCTTGACTGAATAGATTTTCACGCTCTTTAGTACGTTGCAGACGTTCATCAAATGCCATACAGACGTTACGCAAAAAAGATTTTCCAATCTGCGTAATGGAAATGCACAAACCATTTACCATTACAAGACCATCGCGTATTAATGGTTCTATTCTTTCCAAAATACGATCATTGAGTTCGTGATTTGGCAGAAGATTAACCACCCCTCTGCACATCATATCCAATATATATTGTCGAACTACCACATCTTCTTCATTCAATAAATGACCTTTAAAAACAGGTAATTTACCTTCTTCAATACACTTATGATATTCTTCTACAGTTTTCACATTTTGTCCAAAAGCTGTCCATGCATCTGATATCGAAGATACTCCCAATCCTATCATTAAAGGTATATATTGATCGGCATAGCCCATAAAATTGCGGTGCAATGTTCCGTTGGTATTTGCTTTGAATAAAGCGTCTTCTTTCTTCGCAAAATGATCCATGCCTACATCTTCATATCCTGCTTCCTGAATCATCGCTTTGCCTAGGTTATACAAATCTAATTTTTCTTTGCCCATAGGTAAATCTAACTCTGTAAATCGGCGCTGTCCAGGCTTGATCCACGGCACATGCGCATAACTATAAAATGAAATGCGATCTGGAGACATTTTTAAAGAGACATCAATCGTCATCTGCACAGATTCTTTTGTTTGCAAAGGCAAACCATAAATCAAGTCAAAATTGATAGATTCATATCCAATTTCTCGCGCTTCTGTCATGACACGTGAAACATCTTCCACCGTCTGATGACGATTTATCACAAATTGTACTCGTTCATCAAAATCCTGAATACCCAAACTCAAACGTTTAAATCCAAGATTATATAAGGTTTGTAAATGCTCGCGTGTTGAGTTTGCTGGATGTGCTTCAAAAGAGAAACTGGCATCGTTCGTTTTACGATTACCTTTTAGAATTCCATTGATTAATCTTTCTAAATTCTCCGCTTGAAAAAAAGTAGGCGTACCACCACCAAGATGTATTTCATGAATCAATACACTTCCTTCCCCAAGTAAGTGCTGATACATCTCCCACTCTTTCAACAAAGAATCTATATATGGCTCTTCGACTTTGTGGTTTTTTGTTATTCGTGTATTACAACCACAATAAGTACACAAACTTTCACAATATGGTAAATGGATATAAATACTAATTCCGTGCGCTTTGAATTGATTGTATCGAGCGACTACATTTGATTTCCATTCATTCTCATTGAATGCATCATTTTCCCAAAATGGTACTGTAGGATAAGAGGTATAACGTGGTGCCGCCACATTATATTTTGCTATTAAAGTATTGTAATCCATGATATACGATTTAAAGAATGGCAGAACTTTTCTTTGAACAATCAAAAGCACAATGACACGCCACACCTAAGCATTTATTATTGACCCAACTATTCAGGTTTTGAATAGTTTGCATAGCTATACTTTTGGGAGAATCATCTTCTGCAGGAGTATTAGCTACATGCAGACCTAAATGACCAGCATAAGCCAAATCAATATGATTTAATGAAACTGAACGAGTAATAATCTTTTTGACACCAATTCTTTTTAGCGCATCTAAAATAGTCTTTTCCAAATTGTCATTTTCAGATACGATAACGACTTCTTTTCCTTCAGCGTAACGAATGGTATCTAGATTCAAAGGATTTGAGATTAAGGTCAAATCATGCACCTTAGCATTAGCTTTAGCTAATGTTTGCTTCTCAAATTCTTGGATGTTATAGACCACTACTCTCATCAAATATTGTACTTTTCTTTATTCAAAAGTACTATGCTGTCGTAAGGTTACGAATGTAGGTGGTCAACTTAATATGTGATATTCATCACAAACAAAAAAACGGACAACCTAAGTTGTCCGTTTCTAAGAGTTTAAAAATTTTTACTGTTTGATATTCTTTAGCTTTTCGATAGAATAAATTCGTATCGCATTACCTTCCTTGATAATAAGTTTTTCATCTTTAAAATCAGCTAACATTCGGCTAATTGTTTCATTAGCTGTTCCAGCCAGAGCAGCCAGATCATCACGAGAGATACGTATTACGACCTCATCTTGATTAGACGTAGTGATAGCTTTAGACGCAACATGAACCAATGTATTTGCTACACGCTTTCGAACCGAATCATACGCAAATCCCAACATTTGTTCTTCTTTTTCCTTCACATTTCCAGAAAGCAGTTTGATGAACTTCGTTGCAATAACTGGCTTATTAAACATTAATTCAAAAAATTTATCCTTCGGAATCAAGGCTACTTCTGTATCTTCCAAAGCACTTGCACTTTCTGTATAGCGCTCATTCAGTAAAATAGATTCATAACCAAAAAATTGTTCATCCGTATGAATATTGGTAGACAATTCGCGACCATCTTGGTAATATAAGTAAGTACGCACCTTACCTTTTACCAAGTAATACACATAGATAGGCGCATCTCCATCTTCATATATCAATTGTTTCTTTTTATAAACTTTTACCCTGGCTTCTTTTACCAAATCATTTAATAAAACAGTCTGATCTTCTTCGGTCAAGTTAAGACCTGAAGCAGGTTTTTCGAATACGGATTGCAAAGAATCACGTTTTCGCAAACGGCTTTCAATAGAATTCAGCAGCTCTATATCATCAAATGGTTTTACCAAGTAGTCGTCGGCTCCCATTTCCATAGCTTTACGCATATCTACACGCTCGGACTTAGCTGTCAGGAATATAAAAGGAATATGCATAGTGGCATCTTGTTTACTCAGCATATACAAAACTCCATAACCATCCAACTCAGGCATCATGATGTCACAAAGGATCAGATCAGGAATATTTTTTAGCGCTAAGTCTACGCCGATTTTACCATTTTCCGCTGTGAGGACATCATAACGGCCTGTCAATTCCAAAATTTCAGCCGTGCCTTCCCTTATTTCCAGATTATCCTCGATAATCAAAATAGTACGTTTGTTCATAGTGTAGTATATTTTTATTTTCGGAAAGTCATTTTGAATGAAGTTCCTTGATTGAGAGCCGACCAATATTCTAATTCGCCATTCATCAACGCTACATAACGTTTTACGATATTAAGACCTAAACCTGTACCAGGAATATTGCCTGTATTATGCGCTCTAAAAAAAGGTTCAAATAGATTTTTTTGATCTTCTTCAGGAATACCAATACCATTGTCTTTGATTACGATAGTACAGATATCATCTGTAATTTCTGTAGTGAATTCAATAAAAGTATCCTCCCCTGAATACTTTATCGCATTAGAAATTAAATTAATTATACTGCTTTTTAACAAGTGGGCATCCAAATCAAATTCAGCATGCGCACCTGTATGCTGGTAGACAATATGCTGATTCTTTTTACAAATCATCTGCATCTCGCCCGTGATTTCCTCACCCAAATGAACAACATTTATTGTCTGCTGATTCACCACTACCACGCCAGCTTCCAATTTTTCTAAAGACAAGAAATCATTTAGTATATTATTGAGAAGCTGAACAGCACCTTTGATACGGTTGGTATGTTTGGCAACAGAATCCAATCTTTCTTGCTCCACATATTTGTCAATTAATGATGCGGATAAATTAACAGAACTTAATGGAGTCCGAAATTCATGCGAAGCCATAGAGACAAAACGGGATTTCAACTGATTTAACTCTTTTTCTTTTTCCAAAGAGTTACTTACATCCGCCTTAGCTCTTTCCAATTCCGAAACCAAAGAAATTAAATCTTTCGTACGATGACGTACCGTTTCTTCCAGCTCCAAAGTATGCTGTAAAAGTCTGTCTTCTGCCGCCTTTTCTTTGGTTAAGTCGTGAATAAAACCTGTAAAAATACTTTTATCCTTATAGAAAACCTCACTCACAGCGAGACGAAAAGGAAAGGTCGTACCGTCTTTTTTAAGACCCAAGACTTCCCGACCTATACCTATAATTTTTCTGTGACCTGTATTTTTATAATTTGCAATGTAAGAATCATGTCTACTTTTATCGGGTTCAGGCATGAGCATCGAAATATTATTTCCGATCACTTCTTCGGCTGAATACCCAAATAGTTGCAGTGCGGCAGGATTAATAGATTCTACATGTCCTTTACTATCAATGGTGATAATCCCGTCAATTGCAGTTTCTATTATTGCCTCAAGTAGTTTAGCTGATTCAAAACTCATTATGCGCTCTTACTTTACTAATTTTTTATATTTAATACGTTTTGGACCTACATCACCCAAACGTTTCTTACGATTTTCTTCGTATTCTGTATAGTTACCCTCGAAGAAGTATACTTGTGAATCCCCTTCGAATGCTAAAATATGCGTACAAATTCTATCTAAAAACCATCTGTCGTGTGAAATAATAACCGCACATCCACCAAAATTCTCCAACCCTTCTTCCAAAGCACGTAAAGTATTCACGTCAATATCGTTGGTCGGCTCATCCAACAATAATACGTTGGAAGCTTTTTTCAACGTAATCGCCAAGTGGACACGGTTACGCTCACCACCAGAAAGTACGCCTACTTTCTTTTGTTGATCTGCACCATTGAAGTTAAATTTAGAAACATAAGCTCGAGAATTCAGTGTTTTACTACCTAGAAGAATATTATCATTTCCTCCTGTAATATTTTCCCACACCGATTTTTCGGGATCCAAATCATCGTGCATTTGATCCACATAACCTAACACTACGGTTTCACCTACTTTGAAAGAACCTGTATCGGGCTGCTCTTGACCTGTAATCAAACGAAACAACGTAGTTTTACCAGCTCCATTTGGACCAATAATCCCAACAATACCTGCAGGAGGCAAAGAGAAACTCAAGTTTTCGAATAAGATACGGTCGCCATAAGTTTTAGAAATATTATTCGCTTCTATTACCACATTACCCAAACGAGGTCCTGGAGGAATAAATAATTCCAATTTTTCTTCGCGTTCCTTAGTTTCCTCAGAAGCCAATTTCTCATAATTGTGCAAACGCGCTTTAGATTTCGCGTGACGCGCTTTAGGAGCCATCTTCACCCATTCCAACTCACGCTCCAACGTTTTTTGACGTTTAGTTTCTTGTTTCTCTTCTTGAGCTAGACGTTTTGCTTTTTGGTCTAACCAAGAGGAATAATTTCCTTTCCAAGGAATACCTTCACCTCTATCCAATTCCAAAATCCATCCTGCAACATTATCCAAGAAATATCTATCGTGCGTTACTGCAATGACTGTTCCATTGTATTGTTGTAAGTGTTGTTCCAACCAGTCAATAGACTCTGCATCCAAGTGGTTGGTAGGCTCATCCAACAATAAAACGTCAGGCTCTTGTAATAATAAACGACACATCGCTACACGACGACGCTCACCTCCTGACAGATTGGCAATCTTTGCTTCAGGCTCAGGACAGCGTAAAGCATCCATGGCACGCTCCAGCTTAGAATCTAATTCCCAAGCATTTGTAGCATCAATTTTGTCTTGTAACTCACCTTGACGAGCTAATAATTTATCCATTGCATCAGCATCTTCATAAATTTCTGGCAAGCCAAATTTTTCGTTGATTTCTTCGTATTCTTTTAAGACAGCAGTAATCTCAGCAACACCTTCTTCCACTATCTCACGAACCGTTTTCTCTGGGTCTAAAATTGGTTCCTGAGCCAAATAACCAACAGAATAATCAGGTGAAAAGACAACTTCTCCTTGGAAAGATTTGTCTAATCCAGCAATAATTTTTAATAATGAAGATTTTCCAGAACCATTAAGACCAATAACACCAATTTTAGCGCCGTAAAAAAAGGATAGATATATGTTTTTTAATACTTGTTTTTGAGGTGGGTAAATCTTGTTTACACCAGCCATCGAAAAGATAATTTTTTCGTCAGACATATGAATATTTTATACTGAATTTTTCTCTTGTTTTTCGTAAGTCAAAGATAGCTAAATAAAGCCCCAAATAAAAATACACACATATAGCTAGAATAGAAAGAGATAAATTGTATTCATAAATACTGCCATTTTGACGAACTAATTTTATGGCTTAATTGTTGATAATTTCTAGTAAATATAAGTGCGCTTTTCTTAATAATTTCATACTTTTATAGAAATCCTCACTTATAAAATAAAGAAAGGTAATTAAATGGAAGCAAAATTTTCACCAAGAGTAAAAGATGTCATATCATATAGCCGCGAAGAGGCGCTGCGTCTTCGCCATGACTATATTGGTACAGAGCATCTCTTACTTGGACTTATCCGAGAAGGTGATGGTATCGCTATCAAAATTCTTAAAAACTTAAATCTTGATACAGCTGCTATAAGACAATCTGTTGAGGACGCTGTGAAGGGATCTTCTGTATCGAGAACACCTATAGGATCTGTTCCTTTGACAAAACAAGCTGAAAAAGTCCTTAAAATAACATATTTAGAAGCTAAAATCTTCAAAAGTGATATCATTGGCACTGAACATCTTCTTCTTGCTATTTTGCGGGATGAAGATAATATAGCGTCGCAGATACTACAACAATATGGTGTTTCATACGACTTATTCAAAAATGAAGTAGAGCAAAATAAATCCAATATTACGGACGAAGCTCCTGGTTCATCGTCACCAGATGATGATTACGAAGAACAAGAAAGCTTCTCTGCACCTAAAAAAGTTTCGGACATTAAGTCCAAAACTCCAGTATTGGACAACTTTGGTCGTGATTTGACACGCGCTGCAGAAGAAGGAAAATTGGACCCCATCGTAGGCCGTGAAAAAGAAATCGAACGCGTTTCACAAATCTTATCACGTCGTAAGAAAAACAACCCTATTCTTATCGGAGAACCAGGAGTTGGTAAATCTGCTATCGCAGAAGGTTTGGCATTACGTATTGTTCAACGTAAAGTTTCACGTGTTTTGTTCAACAAACGTGTCGTTACTTTGGATTTAGCTTCTTTGGTTGCGGGTACAAAATACCGTGGTCAATTCGAAGAACGTATGAAAGCGGTCATGAACGAATTGGAAAAATCACCTGACGTAATCTTATTTATTGATGAGATTCATACGATTGTGGGTGCTGGTGGTGCTTCAGGTTCATTGGACGCTTCGAATATGTTCAAACCAGCTTTGGCTCGTGGAGAAATTCAATGTATAGGTGCTACTACATTAGACGAATATCGCCAGTTCATCGAAAAAGATGGCGCTTTGGACCGTCGTTTCCAAAAGGTAATGATCGAACCAGCATCGCACGATGAGACATTGGAAATCTTAAATCGTATCAAAGACAAATACGAAGAACACCACAATGTAAACTATACGCCAGAAGCGTTAGAGGCTTGTGTTACGTTGACCACACGATATATCACGGATCGTTTCTTACCAGACAAAGCTATTGATGCATTGGATGAAGCGGGTTCGCGTGTTCACTTGACAAACATTCACGTACCTCAATCGATTATTGAAATCGAAGAGAAAATCGAGGAAGTTAAGGTAGAGAAAAACAGAGTGGTTCGTTCTCAGAAATACGAAGAAGCTGCTAAACTTCGTGATACAGAGAAAAAGCTTTTAGAAGAACTGGAAAAAGAAAAAGCTGCTTGGGAAGCGGAAACAAAGACAAAACGCTATACCGTAACCGAAGATAATGTAGCTGAAGTCGTATCCATGATGACAGGTATACCTGTTCAACGCGTGAGCCAGACAGATAGCCAAAAGCTATTGAATATGGGTGAATCGATGAAAGGACGTATCATTGGTCAAGACGATGCTGTTCAAAAATTGGTTAAAGCTATTCAACGTACGCGCGCTGGATTGAAGGATCCTAAAAAACCAATTGGTTCTTTTATCTTCTTAGGTCCTACTGGTGTTGGTAAAACAGAATTAGCAAAAGAATTGGCTCGTTTCATGTTTGACTCAGAAGATTCGCTGATTCAAGTTGACATGAGTGAATATATGGAAAAATTCGCCGTTTCTCGTTTGGTTGGAGCGCCTCCAGGATACGTTGGTTATGAAGAAGGTGGTCAGTTGACAGAGAAAGTTCGTCGCAAACCTTATTCAGTAGTTTTATTGGATGAGATCGAGAAAGCGCACCCAGATGTCTTCAACTTGTTGTTGCAAGTGTTGGATGAAGGTCAATTAACAGACTCTTTAGGACGTCGAGTGGACTTTAGAAATACGATTATCATTATGACATCCAATATAGGTGTACGTCAGTTGAAAGAATTTGGTCAAGGCGTTGGTTTCACTACTACCGCAAAGGAAAGTCAAGCTGATGCACATTCAAGAGGTGTAATCGAAACAGCTTTGAAACGTGCTTTTGCACCTGAGTTCTTGAACCGTGTAGATGACGTGATTGTATTTAACTCGTTGACTAAAGAAAATATCTTCAAAATTATTGATATTGAATTAAGATCTTTGTTCGGTCGCATCGAGTCTTTGGGTCACACTATTAAATTAACAGATAAAGCAAAAGAATATATCGCAGAAAAAGGTTATGATACAAATTTCGGTGCTCGTCCTTTGAAACGTGCTATTCAGAAATATTTAGAAGATCCTATTGCAGAAGAAATTCTGAAAGGTGAACTAAAATCAAATGCTTTATTAACAGTTGATTTAGATACTGAGAAAAATGAAATCGTGGTAAAAGGTGAAAACCCAAACGATGATTCAGTCTCTACAGACATCAACGAAGAAAAAGAAAAATAAGCCTTTTTCGAATACACAATCATATTAAAAATCCTCAAGCTTAGCTTGGGGATTTTTTTGTTGTTTATAAATAAGATAATCCTACCGTAGTCAATAAGAATAAAATCATTAGATGAATAAAGAAAGAGTATACGTTTCATCATAATCACGAGAAAGAATACGGTAATTCTATTTTACAAAAAAGCTCAACATTAAAAAATGTTGAGCCTTTTGTTTACTAATTAATACATCAACTACTGATTACCACTACAAGCAATAGTTTTTAAGCCAGTAAATTTGCCATAAAAAAGTGTACTTCCAATTTTAGTTTGATCTAGCATTACTCTATTTACACCCGTTCTACTCCAAGTTACTTTATTAAAACTACCATTTATCTTTCGAGTTCTTGAGGTTGGAGAAGCAGAATTATGCGACAAAGTTAATGTAACGTTATTCGTTGTTTTTAAAGGATAGTATGGAGGCCCTCCATATGCATTTATACTACCCAACATTTCTACACTCCCATCTTTATTAATAATTACACGTATTATTGGTTTCCACTCACTCTTATCAGTAAGTAATACGTCAGCACCATTAGCAACAGTATTAGCTTTATGACGTCCTTTTAAAGAAAATATATTGGGCACAAATTGATTATGTATTGTAGCCCCCCATCTCCATCCATTTTTAAATTCAATATTCGGAAAAAGCCCCGTGCTTACTACATCTCTTAAATTATCCGCCCACCCCTGAAATTGGATCTCATTGGTTGTAACTGTCGTAGAGTTTGGAGATGTTTCGACATACGTACCCGAGTAAATATGGTTACCTCCATTTCCAGTTGATGATACTCCAACACGTAAACTAAATGAATTATCTATCTCAAAAATATCTAGCACTGCACCATAATCCGCACTAGAAAATGTATGTACAGTATTATAAGTGGTAGGTTTTGTACCATTCCAACTAGATATTTCAATATATCCAGAACTTTTTACTTCCTGAGTGCATGGACATCCAATCTCTATTTTTAATTTATATCTAACCCCGGGCTTGATATGAAACCCCGTAAGAGTTAGCGGCTTTCTTGTACTGTTGATTAACAGATTGGCTATTTCAAACGTGGCAATTGTATCTTTTGTAATAATCCGTGTAGCAGGAAGAGAAATTATTTGAACACCGGAACTTCCAATAGTTGGTACAGGCAAAATTTCCCAATAGGCCTCTTTGCAAATACGTCCTAGATGCATCGGATAATTTCACAGTAGCAGATTCGAATGCTGGTGATATTGAAGGCGTAGTAATTTCTTTTAAAACACTACCTGCGTGTGAATAAGATACATTATTCACTAATGAACTTCCAGTCTGATCTATTATAATCTCCGTAGTGACCTCGCTAAAAAGATGCTTCAGCTTAACATTTAAATAATTTACACCATTATTTATTTTAATCACATCTTTAAAATACAATAATTGCGTATTATCCGAAACATTGGATACCGTTGCAGTAGACAAATTTTGTTTATTCGTAACTGTTGGAACAGATGTAGTCGTATTATTAGAACATACAATAAATGTATAAGTTTGCCCTATTTGAAGATTCTCAAAACCTGTATTTAAATCTCCTTTATCATTAGGATCAAATACTTGATAGGAATATTCACGCTCCGCCACCTTGACACCTTGACTATTATACGCTAGCAACAAAAATTTTGTACCAGTAGTCAATGGAATTTCCTTTTTGGGTAAATTATTCGTAGTAGTTGCAGCCGTCTTTTCTTTTAAAGTGTTATTCTTTGAAAGGGGACTTAATGTTGCTAGAACAGATAAATTTTCACCATACGGAATTCTAATTTTTTGGTCTAAACTGCTCGGATTGACTGATCCTAATTTGTCTAGTTCACCAAAAGAATCATCAATACCCAAGATATTAACTTTCACAATTTCATTTACCTCATAGCTATTACTCTGATTTTTTGAACAAGAATTAAAAAGTATAGCACAGATTATAAATACTAATCTAGTAATGTTAGTTTTTCTCCTATCCATAATTTCTTTTACCATTGAACTCTATTAAAAACTACTTCAGCCTCTTCCCATTCCTCCAATATATTATTAGTTGAATTTATGTGAGGAGTTACAGATGCTGCGGCAAAAGACTCTTCATGATAAATCATTTGAATCTCAATAATAGGCGCAAAATATTTCTTTTTCAATTGAATCATTGCAATCGATTAATATTGTTTTATATAAGGTAGCTAACTGTTTAGGTAGATAGCGAAAATCGACACAAATATATGATATTTCCTACTAAGAAAAAAAAATGAATTATAAAAATATATTTAACCATTACAATATATTGATTATCACAAGTGTCCTAAATAAAAATTTTAGACATATAATATACCTCCTTATCTAGCTTCTAGATAAGTTTTCTGTTTTAAAGTCAAATTATACCCTCTATATTACTTTTAGAATAGTTTAAATTGCCC
>NZ_JACOIJ010000038.1 GCF_014692495.1 Sphingobacterium litopenaei
CTAAACGAAGAATAGCAATGGAGCTTAGAGATATGATAACTGCTATTCTAATAATATTTGCAGGAGGAGACCCAGCTAAAGTTTTCAAAACATGAAAAATGGTCGGAATTTCTTCCGACCATGACTACCTTACGGCAGCTTTTTTAATATTTTTACTTTGCAAATTTTCTAAACTTACCAAAAACTCCCAGAGGCAATTTTGGTCCTGCAGTCGCTTGCAGATATAATTCTCCAATTTCTAAGTTTTCAACTTGTGGGAATGAAGTTTTTATCAAGTTCTCTACAATAACTGATGAGAAACCTAATGAATAGGTATTTAAAATCAAGAAATGTTCTTTTGGATCTAATAACTGAACTACATCTTGCATCATTTCCATGATATGATCTTCCAACTTCCACTTCTCTCCTTTCGGTCCGTGCCCATAAGCTGGAGGATCCAAGATAATACCGTTATATTTATTCCCGCGTTTCAATTCGCGTTTCACAAATTTCAAAGCATCTTCTACTACCCAACGAACATCCGTTAAGCCAGAAAGCTCTTGATTTTCGTTTGCCCACGTTACAACCTGTTTGATAGAATCAACGTGTGTCGCATCAGCACCCGCAGCACGCGCAATCATTGTCGCCCCACCTGTGTAAGCGAAAAGGTTTAAGAACTTCGGATTAGGCGTTTTCATCGAGCGAACCGACTCGGAGATATAATCCCAGTTAACAGCTTGCTCAGGGAAAATTCCCACATGCTTAAATGAAGTCAATCCCAAGCGAAATTTAATTGCTACATCGTTATTCTTATATTCAATATGCCAACGATCCGCAGTTTTCGGATTTTTCTTCATCCATTCGCCACTTGTAGCCGAACGGCCTTTGAATTTAATATGATAACGTTTATTCCATTCTCCGTCACTTAAAGCTTTTGGCCATACGGCCTGCGGCTCTGGACGAATCAAGATTAAATCACCAAAACGTTCTAATTTCTCGAAGTCACCACAGTCGATTAATTCGTAATCTTTCCAATGTTGCGGTGTAAGTAGTTGGATATTTGTTGGAGTAGACAATGTGCTATTCGTTTAATTTTTTGCAAAGGTACGGAAAATAGGCAAATTATTTCATCGTAGCTTTCGCTGCTTTCATCAAAGGACTTGCAAATACAAAATCATTTAACTCTTGTACATCCGAATGCAGCATATCTTGATTTGAACCTTCCCAAAATTTCTGACCTTTATGCAAAAACATAATATACTCTCCAATTCCCATCACCGAGTTCATATCATGTGTTACTACCACCGTTGTACATTCGTATTCTTGTGTCAATTCTAAAATCAATTCATCAATCAGAATGGAAGTAGCAGGATCTAAACCGGAGTTTGGTTCATCGCAAAACAAATATTTAGGACTCATCGCAATAGCGCGAGCTATACCAACTCTTTTTTTCATACCCCCGGAGAGTTCTGAAGGATAAAGTTTATTGGTATTCATCAAATTCACACGCTCCAAACAGAAGTTTGCGCGATCACGTTTCTCCGATTTGCTCATTTCAGTAAACATATCCAAGGTGAATATGATATTCTGCTCGACAGTCATCGAATCGAATAAGGCAGAATTTTGAAACAGCATTCCTATTTCTTTCCGAATAGGAACTTTCTCTTCAAAATCCATAGCCGTAAATTCCTGTTTATTGAAAAAAACACGACCTTGCTCGGGCCTATGCAATCCTACAATGCATTTCAATAAGGTACTTTTTCCGGACCCCGAACCTCCGATTATCAGAGAGACTTTCCCTGGTTCAAAAATCGCATCAATTCCTGTTAATACTTTTTTATCCCCAAAAGATTTATGTATGTCTTGAACTTCTATCATTGTAATCTTTTATAACATCAATGCCGTAATGATATAATCACTAGCCAAAATTGTAATACAACCCACCACTACTGCACGTGTACCAGCCTGACCAACTTCTAACGCACCACCTCGTACATGAAATCCTTTGTAAGCAGGCACTGTTGTAATGATAAATCCATATACAAAAGCTTTCACCATGGCTACCGCAACAGTCAGTCCATTGAATCCACCTTGTATTCCTTGTACATATTCATTGGATGTCACAGCTCCAGTCAATACCCCGCCTAACAAACCTCCAACTAAAGCGCATACTATCGCAATAATAACCAAAACAGGTACCATAATAATACCAGCCAACAGTTTTGGTAAAATCAAGTATCCTGCAGCATTGATTCCCATAATTTCTAAAGCGTCAATCTGTTCGGTAACACGCATGGAACCAATTTGCGATGAAATCGAAGATCCAACCTTACCCATTAATACTAATGCAGAAATTGTCGGTCCTAATTCCAGAATATTAGAGTCACGGTTGATTTGACCAATAACTGAACGCGGGATAAAATCAGAATTTAATTGGAAGGCAATCTGCATCGTCATTACAGCCCCAATAAATGTGGAAATGATTATGATTAATCCTAATGATCCCACACCTATCTCACTCATTTCATGCAACATCTCTTTCCAATATACTCGCCATTTTTCAGGTCTTTTGAAAACCTTTTTCAGCAAGAGTATATATTCACCAAAATAATAGAATATCATATGTGTATTGTACGGTTTATGCTAAAATACATATTATATACATATAACCCATAAAATTTGCTTTTGTTTAAAATTCAATAAACATCTACCAATTCACCGAAAGTTTTCCTTTCTTTACCGAAAATAGTTACCAAACATTAAACTACCTTCTTACATTCGTGACATATTACAGAGAATGTATATATTTATAAGAATATGAAGAGTAAAATTTCAACAGGTATTTGGCTTGTATTTTTTGGGTTGATCGCCTTATTGGATAATTTCAATATTATTGATTTCAATTTCTATGCAATCACAAGATATTGGCCATTGCTTATTGTCTCGCTAGGTATCAATTTGATATTTCAATATAAAAATTATGGCACAGCAGTAATTATAGGAGTAAATGTGGCGCTATGTGTATTTTTAGCTTTTGTAGGATTTACTTCCCAAGAGAAATTCAATTGGATGGGAAAAGTAGTCTATAATAGTACTAAGCTAGACACCACCAATGCCAAAAGTGTGGTACATGTTCCTTTCTCAGATGCATTTAACAATCCCGAATTTGTTTTCAATATTGGTGCTGCAACAGTAAAAGTAGACAGCAATACAACGCATTTGATGGAAGCAAAATCCGATAATAAAAACTTGAGCTTCCAATTGGAAACACAAAAAAATGACATTGAACTAAACGCTGTTATTAGTGATAAAAATGCAAAAGATCATTTGGTATTCTTAGCTTTGAATACCACACCGACTTGGGATTTAACATTCAATATCGGTGCTGCGAGATTTGATGCGGATTTTTCAACACATAAGTTTTCAAGATTAGAAATTAATTCAGGTGCAGCCGCGGTGAATTTCAAATTAGGACAGCCCGCCGTAGAAGAAACTGAAATAGAAATTAACACGGCAGCTTCTTCTTGTAAGATTACCTTGCCAAAAGATGCTGCATGCGCTATTGAAATGACCACCATTTTCTCCAGCAATAAATTGGAGGGTTTTACGAAGAAAGATGGTATTTGGCAAACAGACAATTACGAAGCAGCTGCAAAAAAATACGTTATCAATTTGAATGGTGCTGCGAATTCTCTTAAGATAGATAGATATTAAATCTATAAATAGCTACCTTTGTACCGAAATGGAAACACAACATAGTTTGATATTACCAGGTAGTTATTGCAACTCCAAATTAACATATTCTCGATTTAAAACTCGTGAAATTCAAATTGGTCATCTTGCCATGGGTGGAAATAATCCCATCCGCATTCAAAGCATGACCACTATCGATACGATGGATACTTTAGGTTCTGTCGAACAGACCATTCGCATGGTAGATGCGGGTTGCGAAATTGTACGCATTACCGCGCCCAGTATCAAAGAAGCCGAAAACTTAGGAAATATTAAGAGAGAACTTCGTGCTAGAGGTTACGATGTACCATTGGTGGCGGATATCCATTTCACACCTAATGCTGCAGAAGTAGCTGCACGTATCGTTGAAAAAGTACGTGTCAATCCAGGTAATTACGCCGATAAAAAGAAATTTGACCAAATAGATTATACCGATGCGGCTTATCAAGCCGAATTAGATCGTATTTATAAAAAATTCGCTCCGCTGGTTGGCATTTGTAAAGAATACGGCACAGCTATGCGTATTGGTACCAACCACGGTTCTCTTTCAGACCGCATCATGAGCCGTTATGGCGATACACCTGAAGGTATGGTCGAATCTGCAATGGAATTTATCCGTATTTGCGAGGATTTAAACTTCTACAACTTGTGTGTGTCGATGAAATCCTCGAATCCACAAGTAATGGTTCAAGCTTACCGACTTTTGGTTGAAAGAATGGTAGCAGAAAACATGAATTACCCACTTCATCTTGGTGTTACAGAAGCTGGTGATGGTGAAGATGGTCGTATCAAATCTGCTGTGGGTATCGGAACCTTGCTAGAAGATGGTTTAGGAGATACTGTTCGCGTGTCTTTGACAGAAGAACCCGAAAAAGAAGCTCCTGTAGCTATAGCTTTAGTAAATCGCTACAGCAAAAGAAAAGCAGCACTTGAAAATATCCCACAACGTGAAATCTTGACGCTGGCTGAAGTTTCAAAAACTCAACCTTACCATTCAAAAGAAGTCAATACATTCGTAGGAGGATCACTTGTTCCACGTGTAATCATCGATATTTCAGCAAAAAACTTAAAAGATCCTTTTATTCTTTCTGAAGTGGGTTACAAATATGACGCGATCAACGACAAGTATCATATGGGTGATCAGTCCGTGGATTTTGTGTACTTAGCTGATGAATTGCCTTCATTTACGATGCCTGGCAATTTAAAACAACTGTACAATTACAATACTTGGCTTGGACTGACAAATAAAGCTAATATACATCCCGTATATTCCTTAGAGGAATTTAATCAGGCGCTAACAAAAGACCCAGTATTGAATTTGGTACGTATTTCGAACGATGATTTAGCAAGTGAAGAATTCAATAATCTACAATTGGATCACACTGTAGTCTTTTTGTTAGAAACTACAAATATCCATGGAATGGCGGATCAACGCCAATTCTTTGCCAATATACAAGAGATTGGACTGGATAATCCGGTAATTATTCGTCGCAGCTATGCTCCTGAAGATTTTGCAGGCCCTGTAGGAGACATTATGAATCCTGAAGAGCCAATTTCTAAAATTCAATTGTATGCCGCTACAGATTTAGGGGCTTTATTGATTGATGGTTTGGGGTCAGGAATTTGGATTGATTCGCCTGCGACTCCTACAGATAAATTAGCATCGGTTTCTTTTGGAATATTGCAGGCTACTCGTTCGCGTATTTCCAAAACAGAATATATCTCCTGTCCTAGCTGCGGTCGTACATTATTCGACTTGCAGGAGACGACCCAAATGATTCGCTCGCGTACAAACCATCTTAAAGGTTTAAAAATCGGTATAATGGGATGTATTGTAAATGGTCCTGGAGAAATGGCTGATGCGGATTACGGTTATGTAGGTGCTGGTCCAGACAAAATCACTTTATACCGCGGTCAAGAGGTCGTGAAAAGAAATGTATCTTCAGCACACGCATTAGATGAACTGATTAATATCATCAAATCAGACGGACTTTGGGTAGAAGAAAGTTAATCTTCATTTCCATAAACTTATTTCAAAGCCTTTAGTGTTGATACTTAAGGCTTTTGTTTTTTTTATTTGTATATTTAAGTTTAAGGTAACCAAAATAAACTTTATGAAAAAACTTATCTTTCTATGCACTTTGCTGGTTAGCAGTCTTTCACATGCCCAGAAATTTGAAGCCAATTGGGAATCACTGAATAAAAGAGGGATTCCAGAATGGTTTAATCAAGATAAATTCGGAATTTTCATCCATTGGGGAGTATACGCGGTACCCGCATATGCGCCCGTAATTCCTAATAATGGACTGAGTTATTCAGAATGGTATTGGAATAGGATTAGTTACAAAGAGAAGTCTTTTTGGGAATTTCACACCCAAAATTTCGGTGAAAACTTTTCTTATTTTCAATTCGACCCGTTATTCAAAGCAGAATTATACAATCCAACGCAATGGGCTGAAGTATTCAAAAATTCAGGAGCAAAATATGTGGTATTGACATCCAAGCATCATGATGGTTATGCATTATGGGATAGTCCAGAAGCTGATCGCAGCTGGGAAAGACCATGGAATGCGGTTTCTGGGACCCCAAAACGTGATTTACTTGGTGACTTAACAACTGCTGTACGAGATGCAGGCTTGAAGATGGGCTACTATTATTCACTTTATGAATGGTACAATCCGCTATGGCAGTCCGATAAAAATAAATATATCAACGAGCATATGCTTCCTCAATTGAAAGATTTGGTAAACAAACACAAACCTTCAATTATTTTTTCGGATGGTGAATGGGATTTATCCGATACCACATGGCAAAGTAAAGAATTTTTGGCTTGGCTTTTTAATGATTCACTCGTAGCTAAAGATGTAGTTGTAAATGATCGTTGGGGTAAAAATACACGGGAAACTAATCATGGAGCCACCTATACGACATCCGAATATGGTAGCGGCATGAGTGCCGACATTGTATGGGAAGAAAGTCAAGGTATAGGACACTCTTACGGTTATAATCGCAATGAAAATATCCACGACTACAAAACTTCAAAAGAACTGTTGTTATTACTTATCGATATCGTCGCTCGTGGTGGAAATTTACTACTGGACATTGGTCCTACTGCCGATGGAAGAATTCCAGTTATTATGCAAGAGAGACTTACAGAAATGGGTGAATGGCTTAAAGTAAATGGAGAAGCAATTTACGGTACTAAAGCTGTTAAAAATCCGTACCAATGGAGTTCGACAAACATTCCCAAGAAAGATGATAAAAGCTATATGGCGGGATACAATGCTGCAAAACTCGTCGAACCAAAAGCTGATGTAGCGCATGTGGAACTATTTTTCACCAAAAAAGATAAAGATTTTTATGCATTTCTACCAAAGTACCAGTCAAAGATTGTTCTGAAAAATTATAATATCAAGTCTAATACAGCTGTATCAATATTAGGTTCATCAAAAGTTTTAAAAGCTAAAAATGTCGGAAAGAATTGTGAAGTCGATTTATCAGGCTTTATTCCCGGAGAAATCCCAGGAGAATTACTGGTTTTAAAATTTACGAATATGTTGTAATTCTTGATTGCACCTTTATTTCTAAAAGGACTTGTAAACCAATTACTAGTCCTTTTTTAATATAAATCTATATCTTCCATCTCGAATAATCCACTTTAAATAATCTTCGATGCAGGTGGGTACGCAAATAGATATAAAAGCCAAGAGAAATTATCACTCCAATACTTCCCATAATATACAAGGCATTTTTAAGTCCTACAGCTTCCGCTAGGGTGCCAGTAATCAAACTACCAACAGGGAATATACCTTGGAAGGACATAACGTAGTACGACATAATACGTGCTCTATAAGAAGACATGGAATGGGTTTGGATATACGTATTGATACTTGAATTTTGCATCATCATAGCAAAGGAAACAGCCACTGTAAAGAAAATCGCAGAAGGTAGGTAATGTGCATAAGCCAACAGCAATATAGAAATCCCCATTGTCAGGGCTGAGAACATGACACGATAACGCAAATTCTCACCCGTTTTGAGACTTGCCATACGGATAGCGCCAATCATGGCTCCCAACCCCGCTGCTGATTCAAACCAGGAAAAGGTTGTTTCATCGCCATTAAACAAATCTCGCGCTACTGCGGGTAACAACGATGTATAGGGTATCACAAACAAACTAGAGAACGTCATAATTACAATCAAGGAAGCCAAGTGTGGCGATCTTCTGAGATAATCAAAACCATCAACCAAACCTTGCCACGTGGAACGTCCTTTGACTGTTGCAATTGGCTTTTCAATGACTTTCATTAAAGATAGCGTTGTAAGCACAGGAATAAAGCTTAGGAAGTTCATCAGAAAACAGACAAACTCTCCATAAGTACTAAGTAACACCCCTCCAATAGCTGGTCCGACCATACGTGCCGCATTGAAAACAGAAGAGTTCAACGCGATTGCATTGGGTAAATCTTTTCGATTATCCACCAATGAGGACAATAAAGCTTGCCTTCCTAACACATCAAAAGCATTTATCACACCTTGCACAAACCCCAGAATACAAAGCCATGTAACCGATTCCCAACCTAGAAAAACCACCAAGGTCAGAATACCTGCCTGAATCATTAGCAAAATCTGCGTCCAAACAACGAGCTTATATTTAGATCTTCCATCGACGAAAGAACCAATAAAGGGTGCCAAAAATAATGAAGGAGAAAGCGAAATAAAGGATACAAATCCCAACCAAAATACAGAGTCTGTTAACTCATATACAAGCCAACTAATGGCTATGCGTTGCATCCATGTACCCAGCAATGATAGGGACTGTCCTATCGTGTGCAACCTAAAATTTCGGTAGTGCAACGATCTGAAAATTTCCATGTGGGCAATATAGCGTTTAATATGAATAAATAACTACCTTTGTAACAGCTAAAATTATAGATAGTTTTAAATATTATTAAAATACAACAAACTTAAACATGAAGTTTTTTATTGACACAGCCAATTTAGATCAAATTAAAGAGGCTCAAGATTTAGGCGTATTAGACGGCGTAACTACCAACCCAAGTTTAATGGCCAAAGAAGGTATTAGTGGTGAAGAAAACGTAATCAATCACTACAAGGCAATCTGCTCTATCGTGGATGGCGATGTAAGTGCTGAAGTAATCGCTACTGACTATGAAAACATGATCAAAGAAGGGGAAGCACTAGCGGCATTAGATCCAAAGATCGTCGTTAAAATCCCAATGATCAAAGATGGTGTTAAAGCAATCAAATATTTTAGCCAAAAAGGAATCAAAACGAACTGCACGTTGGTATTCTCAGCTGGTCAAGCTTTATTAGCTGCTAAAGCTGGAGCTACATATGTATCACCTTTCGTAGGTCGTTTGGATGACATTTCTGTAGACGGTTTAGGCTTAATCGAGGAGATTCGTTTGATCTATGATAACTACGGTTTCAAGACTCAAATCTTAGCTGCTTCTGTACGTCACAGCGCACACTTATTAGGTTGTGCTAAGATTGGTGCAGATGTAATGACGGGTCCTTTATCAGCTATCACAGCCTTATTAAAACACCCATTAACAGATAGCGGTCTTGCTCAATTTTTGGCTGATCACGCTAAAGCTGCAGGCAAATAATCAAGCTCTATATACAGCATACAAAAGCCTCTCAGACCACCCGTCTGAGAGGCTTTCTTTTACCAGCATAAATTCGTAATTTTACCTATATGAAAACAACACAACACGAAGCGCATACACATGATCATACTACGGATTTTAATCAACTTTTGAAGTCTAATGGACTTAAAGTAACTAAGCCGCGCCTTCGTGTATTGGAAGTTATTTCTGACAAAAAGACAGCTATCACCCAACCGGAATTGGAGAGAGTTTTCGGTGCTGAAATTGACCGAGTGACGCTGTATAGAATCTTAGCTTCTTTTGAAGACAAGGGAATTTTACATAAGATTTTCGATTTACACGGAACAGCTACTTATGCAATTTGTTCGACCAAATGTAGTGCCGACCACCACCACGACCAACATGTACACTTTATCTGCTCGGTTTGCAATAGCGTATATTGCCTAGATGAAATCTCCGTACCTAAGATCAATATTCCGACAAACTTTTCCTTGCATGCGATTGCTATCAACGCAGTCGGAATTTGTGAGGTATGCCAAGCTCAACAGGATTAATCGACCTCTTTCACACTATTATCTGAAATAATCTTCTTTGCATTTTACATGTAGAAGAAGGATTGTTTTTGGTATTTTTTGCACAATTTTTAACCTCATCTTTATATAAAAAATTTTAGCTTTTAAAGGTATAAATATCTATAATAAAATAACTTATACATGCTAAAATAACAATTTTATAAAATTAAAATTTAAATAAAACTATACCCTTAACCAACTTTCCTTCTCAAACCACTTAAAAACAAAGGTTTATGAAATACGATTTTAGTAAAATTAACAAATTAAAGGCTAATATTCAGCAACATACTGTTGCTAAAATAAACCATAAAATAACTTAAAATATATTTAAAGATTTCTTAACCTCTATACCTTGTAATCATTCATTAACTCTGGCAGTATTGTTGTATATTAGTATATGATTTCAAGGCAGTGTTGTGCTAAGCACTTCTCTTCTCCCCTGCCCTGATTAGATATTATAAAACACATAAAATACAATCGACTCATATGAAGAGCAAAAAAGAGAATCCGTATAAAGAGGTATTAACGCAACTCGTCATAGATGTTTTTGAAAAGAACGGCAACCAGCTGATGAACTACAAACAAGTAGCCTCAAAACTTAACATCACCGATACAGATTCCAAAATAACTATTGCAGATATTCTAAGTGACGCGTCCAAGCAAGGTCACTTCCAACAACCCGAAAGAGGCAAGTTTAAACTTCGCCAATTGAAAGTATATGTAACCGGAACTGTCGATATGACAGCAGATGGTTCAGCCTATATCGTACCCGAAGATGAATTGGAAAATGACATTTTCGTAGCCCCTCGAAAACTTAGACAAGCACTAGATGGAGACACCGTAAAAGTGCACGTCTACGAACGTAAAAAAGGTAAGAAGAGAGAAGGTGAAATCATCGAAATTCTACAACGTGCAAAGACGGATTTTACAGGAACCATAGACATCTCCAAGAGCTATGCATTCTTCCTTCCTGACGATAGAAAAATGCTACACGATATCTTCATCCCTTTGGACAATTTGAATGGTGCCAAGGACGGAGAAAAGGTAGTCGTATCAATTATGGAGTGGCCAGCGAACGCCAAAAATCCCATAGGAAAAGTAAAGAGTGTATTGGGTAAAAAAGGAGAAAACAATACCGAGATGAATGCCATTCTCGCTGACTTTGGCTTCCCTTTGGAATTCCCGAAAGAAGTAGAAAAAGCTGCAGCAGATATTTCGGATAAAATCAGTGAGGAGGAAATTTCATTACGTCGTGATTTTAGAAATGTGCTTACTTTCACGATCGATCCTTTCGACGCAAAAGATTTTGATGACGCCATTTCTTTCCAAATTCTAGAGAATGGAAATTATGAAATCGGCGTACACATTGCGGACGTTTCGCATTATGTGACGCCAGATTCTATTTTAGATAAAGAAGCATTTCAACGAGGCACTTCGGTTTACTTAGTAGACCGTGTAATTCCAATGCTTCCTGAAAGACTTTCAAACAATCTATGTTCTTTGAGACCGAACGAGGATAAGTTGACATTCTCAGCGGTATTTGTAATGAATGAGAAAGCAAATGTGATTGAACAGTGGTTTGGAAGAACTATTATTCACTCAGACCGCAGATTCACGTATGAAGAAGCACAAGAGATTATTGAGAATAAAGCAGGCGATCATTCCGAAGCTATTTTGAAATTAAACGAACTGGCTTACATTTTACGCGAGCGCAAATTCAAAAATGGTGCAATTAGTTTCGAGAGCGAAGAGGTGAAATTCCATTTGGACGAAAATGGAAAACCATTGGGTGTATACACCAAAGTGCGTAAAGACGCCCATAAGTTGATTGAGGATTTTATGCTTTTGGCAAATAGAAAAGTTGCTGAATATATAGGTAAACAAGGGAAAGGTAAAAATAAACTAGGCTTCATTTACCGTTTCCACGATGTGCCTAATACTGAAACATTGAACACCTTCTCCAATTTCGCTGCTCGCTTTGGTTACAAACTAAATACTAAAACAGATAAAGAAGCCGCAAAGTCTTTGAATGCTTTAATGACGAAAATTGAAGGAAGCAAGGAGCAAAACCTTTTAACATCCTTAGCTATCCGTTCTATGGCAAAAGCGATTTATACGACAAAAGGTACTTCCCACTACGGATTGGCTTTTGATTACTATACACACTTCACCTCCCCTATTCGTCGTTATCCAGACGTAATGGTACATCGCTTATTGCAATACTATTTGGATGGTGGTACCAAAGTAAATACCGAACACTATGAGAAACTTGCAGAACATTCTTCGCAAATGGAGAAAAAAGCTGCTGAAGCGGAACGCGCTTCTATTAAATACAAACAAGCTGAATTCTTACAAGACCAAGTTGGTGTAGAATATACTGGTATTGTTTCTGGTGTGACAGAATGGGGAATGTATGTAGAAATTCAAGAAAACAAATGTGAAGGTATGGTACGCTTACGCGATATCACGGACGATTTCTACACTTTAGACGAAAAGAACTATGCTATCATCGGTCAGCGCAAGAAGAAAACATATCAACTAGGCGACGAAGTTCAAATCAAAGTGAAGAAAGTCGATTTAGAGAAAAGACAGATTGACTTTACTTTGTTATCATAAAACAACAAGAGCGCTTATATTTAGCGCTCTTATTGTTTTATTTTTCATGCCATTTATACTTTCCATCAAATCTTCAACAGAATCTGGAAATAAGTCTAAAAGATGGGGCTTAATACCATTTCACCGAATACTTCCCACAGAGAATCCAACCTCACGGCTGACAAGGAAGCTTTTTGCCCTGCTACCATATCTCCTCCACATAGAAATAGATGTTTAATCAAAATCATATTTTATTTTACAATCTATTTTATAGAGTTTTGTAAGACAAAAACTCATGAATTTCAGATACGATATTGGTATTTTACGTGCTATAGCTGTGATTGCTGTAGTATTTTTTCATTTCCAGATTCCATATTTTCAAGGCGGATTTATAGGTGTAGATATCTTCTTTGTTATTTCTGGATATTTGATGACTTCCAATATTCTGAAAGGCTTTCACCACAATAATTTTAGTTTCCGAACATTTTATAGCAAAAGAGCTCAACGGATTGTTCCTGCATTATTATTTATGCTTGTGGGAATAGCCATTGCATCAGCCTTCACCTTGCTTCCAAAAGATATAAAAACAATAAACGAATATGCGATCAGCAGTTTGTTTTTCGTGTCCAACATTTCCTATTATCTGAAAAGCGGATATTTTGATAATGCATCTCAATCAAATTTTTTGTTGCACACCTGGTCTCTATCGGTGGAATGGCAGTTTTATATGATTTATCCCTTATTGTTATATCCTTTTCGGAAACGACTAATAGAGCACAGGTATCAAAGTATTATTCTATTTAGTTTTTTGATTCTGTTTTCTTTCTTAGGAATGCTTTATTTCAATGAGAATGATAATAGCCTAGCTTTTTATATGTTTCCTACACGCGCATGGGAAATGCTATTGGGTGGATTAGTATATTTTTTGCAAAAGGAAATAAAAATTAATACAGTTTCCCGTGGTATGATATGCAGCATATGCTACCTAGTTTTATGCTACTGCATTTACGCTTATCAAGAGAAGGATATGACATGGCCCTCCTGCTATACGCTTATTCCGGTTTTTGCGACGGCATGCATTATATTAGTTCGTTGGGAATATAATTTATTTCAATCCTCTATCGCACAGTTTATAGGGAAAATCTCATATCCTTGGTATTTATGGCATTGGCCGATATTCGTTTTTACCTATTATTTTGCGTTGACAGGACATGGAGTTACCCTAATCCTTATATTATCTTCACTTACATTGGCAATCCTCTCTTATTATTTAATTGAAAGCAACAGAAGGCTTGCGTCACTAAAATTTGTTGCGATTAGCGCATCTATAAGTCTATTTACCTGTGTAGGAATAAGCTATGCCAGTACGCATATCCAAGAGTCCGAAACCCAATACTTTTCCCATTATAATGAAAATTACCGCAAGAAATTTTTAAACAAACAGTTTAGAAGAGGAACTTGCCATATAGATGTGGAACATACGTTTGAGCAATTCAATAAAAAAGGCTGTTTGTTTATTCATTCTAATAAAAAGAATATTTTATTACTCGGAGATAGTCACGCGGGAGCACTTGCGTATTCTTTCAAGACACAATTACAAGCTTCAAATATTAATTTTTTGCAAGCAACGGTCTCTACGACATATCCTTTGTTAGAAACAAAAGGCCCAAAAAATTCTGTTAAGGTAATAGATTACATCTACAAAACTTTTCTACCTAAAAATGCTATGCATATAGATAAGGTGTATATTACAGGATTTTGGGGATCGGGACAATACGACTATCCCACTCTGAAAAAGAAAATGGAGAGTCTAATAGCCTATCTCAAAAAACATAAGCTAGAATATACTATCATCGGTCAAACTCCTGCTTATACGATGACTTATGGAGATATTTTAGCATTGGAAAAGAAACTCAACTCCAAACTGGAACAAAAGTATATTTTAAAACAGGCTAATGATTATAATAATGCTCTTAAAAAAGATTTCGCTGGTAACGATTATTTAAATGTTGCGGATTATCCATTTATTAAATATCAGAATAGAGAATGCTACATGTACGACGATGACCATCTAAGCATTTTTGGAGCTGATCAATTAGTGAGATATATAATTAGCAAAACTTACTAAAAAGTCCCTCAAGTTAATTCAAACTTTTTTCTACACAACACTTTACAATTCCAAATCTTATATTTATCTTTGCGGACTTAAAAAGATTTTTTAACAAAAATTTAAAACAGAAACAGGTAAATGCCTACTATTCAACAATTAGTTAGAAAAGGTAGAGTAGCTCTGGTTGATAAGAGTAAGTCACCAGCGTTGGACTCATGTCCACAGCGAAGAGGTGTATGTACACGTGTATATACTACTACCCCTAAAAAACCAAACTCAGCAATGCGTAAAGTAGCTCGTGTACGTTTAACAAACGGTAAAGAGGTTAACGCTTACATCCCTGGAGAAGGTCACAACTTACAAGAACACTCGATCGTATTGATCCGTGGTGGTCGTGTGAAAGATTTACCAGGTGTACGTTACCACATCATCCGTGGTGCATTAGATACTTCAGGTGTAGCAGGTCGTAACCAACGTCGTTCGAAATACGGAACTAAGCGTCCTAAACCAGGACAAGCAGCTGCAGCTCCAGCAAAAGGTAAAAAGAAATAATTAAACGGAGGAAAGAAAAATGAGAAAATCAAAACCGAAAAAGAGAATCATTTTACCTGATCCAAAGTTTAATGACGTTCAGGTAACACGTTTCGTAAATAATATGATGTTAGACGGTAAAAAATCTATCGCTTACTCTATTTTTTACAATGCAGTAGAATTAGTAGAACAAAAAACACAAGAAAACGGTTTAGAGACTTGGAAAAAAGCTTTAAACAACGTTATGCCTGCTGTTGAAGTTAAATCTCGCCGTGTAGGTGGTGCTAACTTCCAAGTTCCTATGGAAGTTCGTCCAGAGCGTAAAATTGCTTTAGGTATGAAATGGTTAATTTCTTACGCCCGTAAACGTGGTGAAAAAACTATGTTTGAGAAATTAGCAGGAGAAATCATTTCAGCTTCTAAAGGTGAAGGTGCTGCTGTGAAGAAGAAAGAAGATACGCACAAAATGGCGGAAGCTAACAAAGCGTTCTCACACTTCAGATTCTAATTTTGAACACAAAGATTCAAATATGATTACACCGACCTTTGGTAATACATCTTATATATTATCAAGGTCGGTGTACTTATTTCACAATCTGCATTAAAAACAAAAGCCCCGTAAGGGAAACTAAAAAATAATATGGCAAGAGATTTAAAATTCACTAGAAATATCGGTATCGCTGCTCACATCGATGCTGGTAAAACTACTACAACTGAGCGTATCCTTTACTACTCAGGTGTAAACCATAAATTAGGTGAAGTTCACGAAGGTGCTTCAACTATGGACTGGATGGAGCAAGAGGCTGAGCGTGGTATCACAATTACTTCTGCTGCAACTACAGTATTCTGGAACTACCGTGGTAACAAATACCAAGTAAACGTAATCGATACTCCTGGACACGTGGATTTCACGGTTGAGGTAAACCGTTCATTACGTGTATTAGACGGATTAGTATTCTTATTTTCAGCAGTAGATGGTGTTGAGCCTCAATCTGAGACTAACTGGAGATTAGCTGATAACTACAAAGTTCCTCGTATTGGTTTCGTTAACAAAATGGACCGTTCAGGTGCTGACTTCTTGAAAGTTGTTAAACAAGTAAAAGAAATGTTAGGTTCTGAAGCAGTTGCTTTACAATTACCTATCGGTGCTGAAGACACTTTCAAAGGTGTAGTTGACTTGATCAACAACCGTGGTATCGTATGGAATGAACACGATAAAGGTATGACTTTTACTGAAGTGCCTATCCCTGATGATATGGTTGACGAAGTAGCTGAATACCGTGAGAAATTATTAGAAGCAGTAGCGGGTTATGATGAGTCTTTGATGGAGAAATTCTTCGAAGATCCTAATTCATTGACTGAGCGTGAAATCTTGAACGCTTTACGTGCTGCTGTATTAGATAACTCTATCGTTCCTATGGTTTGTGGTTCATCTTTCAAAAACAAAGGTGTACAAACTATGTTGGATTTAGTAATGGAGTTATTGCCTTCACCTCTTGATGTAGAGGCCGTAAAAGGTACTCACCCTGACACTGGTGCTGAAATCGAACGTAAACCTTCGGTTAACGAGCCTTTCGCAGCATTAGGTTTCAAAATTGCTACTGACCCATTCGTAGGTCGTTTATGTTTTATCCGTGCTTACTCTGGTAAATTAGAGGCTGGTTCTTACGTATTGAACACTCGTTCAGGTAACAAAGAGCGTATCTCTCGTATCTTCCAAATGCATGCTAACAAACAAAATCCTATTCCTTTTATCGAGGCTGGTGATATCGGTGCTGTTGTTGGTTTCAAAGACATCAAAACTGGTGATACTTTGTGTGATGAGAAAGCTCCTATCGTTCTTGAGTCAATGGTATTCCCTGAGCCGGTTATCGGTTTAGCAATCGAGCCTAAAACTCAAGCTGACGTAGATAAATTAGGTATTGGTCTTGGTAAATTAGCTGAAGAGGATCCTACATTCGTAGTTAAATCTGACGAGGAAACTGGTCAAACAGTAATCTCAGGCATGGGTGAGCTTCACTTAGAAATCTTGATCGACCGTTTGAAACGTGAATTCAAAGTTGAGGTTAACCAAGGTGCTCCTCAAGTAGCTTACAAAGAGTCTATCAATGGTACTACTGAACACCGTGAAGTATACAAAAAACAATCAGGTGGTCGTGGTAAATTCGCGGATATCAAAGTTGTTATCTCTCCAGTTGATGAAGATTACGATACTTCAAAATCAGCTTTACAATTCGTAAATGAAATCGTAGGTGGTGCTATTCCTAAAGAATACATTCCTTCAGTTCAAAAAGGATTCGAAGCTTCATTGAATAATGGTGTATTAGCGGGTTACCCTCTATCAGGTATGAAAGTTCGTTTGATTGATGGTTCATTCCACGCAGTCGATTCAGATTCATTATCATTCGAATTAGCTGCTAAGATGGCTTACCGTGAAGCATTACCTAAATGTTCTCCTGTGTTGATGGAGCCTATCATGAAAGTGGAGGTATTGACACCAGAAGAAAACATGGGTGATGTAATGGGTGACTTGAACCGTCGTCGTGGTCAGATGCAAGGTCTTGACTCACGTAATGGCGCTCAAGTAATCAAAGCGTTAGTACCACTTTCAGAGATGTTTGGTTATGTAACTCAATTACGTACTATCACTTCAGGTCGTGCAACTTCTACTATGGAGTTTGATCACTATGCAGAAGCTCCTCGTAACGTAGCTGACGAAGTAATTGCAAAATCTAAAGGTAGAATCAAAGGTTCTGTAGAATAATAGAACTTTATAAAAATAAACCGGTCTCCTATTGTGAATAGCTCTAATAGGAGATCATTTTAAAAACAAATACAAAATGAGCCAAAGAATCAGAATCAAATTGAAATCTTACGATTACAATTTAGTTGACAAATCAGCTGAGAAAATCGTAAAAACAGTAAAACCTACAGGTGCAGTAGTTTCAGGTCCTATTCCTCTTCCTACTGAGAAAAAAATCTATACAGTTTTACGTTCACCACACGTTAACAAAAAAGCTCGTGAGCAATTCCAATTATGTTCTTACAAAAGACTTTTGGATATCTACTCATCAAATGCTAAAACTGTTGACGCATTGATGAAACTTGAATTACCTTCAGGTGTTGAAGTGGAAATCAAAGTGTGATAGATTTCAGTACTGAAAAAGAAAATCCTTCTCCCATAAAGAGAAGGATTTTTTGTTTAATCACATCCGTCAGGACCACAACTAGGCCCATCAGAAGTATCCTGAATCTGAATTGAATTAGCTTCTGGTTGCCATTCTGAATAGGCTTTTTCTAAAGTTTGAACAAATAATTCTAATTGCTGCGCTCCTGATACAGCGTATTTACGATCATATACAAAGAAAGGAACCCCTTGTACACCGATTTGACGTGCTTCGTGCAAATCCATTTTCACCTCATCATCCAAAGATCTCTCTTGTACAGCTTTTTCATATGCTTCAGCGTCTAGCCCCAGTTGTGTAGCAATATCTTTTAACACCCCGATATCATCGATATTTTTACCTTCGGTAAAATAGCTTTGGAATAACAATTCTTCTACCTCATCTTGCTTTCGAAATTTCTTTGCAAAATGTGTCAATACATGTGCTTTAAAAGAATTAGCAACAACAGACTTATCAAAGTTATAAACCAAACCTTCTTGAGCAGCCATTTGCGTAACTTGCGCATTCAAAGCTTGCGCTTGTGCCAAAGGCATCCCTTTGTGCTGGGCTAAATATTCATCAATAGAAATAGATGTATCTGTTTCTAAATAGGGATTCAATTGAAAACTTTTCCATTCGATTTCGAGTTTATCTTTTATCGGCGAATTTTCTAATGATTTTTCAAAACGACGTTTTCCAATATAACAGAATGGACACATCACATCGCTCCATATTTCTATCTTCATTTTATTCATAGCAGAATGATTTATAATTAAAAATACAAAGAGCACTACAATTATTCGTCACAAGAACGTATAAAAAAAGGAACTCCATTTATTTCGAAATGGAGTTCCTTTTTAATATCAATTAATTTTTTTAAAATTGATAGCCAATTCCAAAAGAGAGTACTCGGTTTTTATTTGAATACTTAGAACCTGTTTCTTTAGAAGTATTTAATAGCCCCAGACCATATCCAGCATTTACCAAAAATCCATTAGCAAGTTTATAACCAGCCATTACATTTAGTCCCACATCAAAAGCTTTCATTCCCGCTTCATCAAAACTTCGACTTTCATTATAATCTTGGAATTTAGTTCGTGTAGAAACACCATATGCAGCATAAGGCCCCGCCCCTAACAATACGGTTCCATTTCCAGCAGGTATATAATATACAAAGTTTATTGGAATCTCAATATATAGAGTACTTACGGTGGGCTCAAAATCCTTAAGAATCTCTGCTCCCTCCACATCTTCTAAATTGATATCTTGACCAGCGATTTCGAAATCTCCTTCTACTTTGGTAAAATCAATGGCATTAATCAAATCATAAAAATTTATCTTTCCACCTTTATTTTGTAAAGATAAACCAGGCTGAATAGATAAGTTTGGTATTAATTTAATATCAGCATAACCCGTAACATGAAATCCAGTAAGGCTTTTGGTTTATAATCTAGACCTGGTCCTGAAAATTTAATTGCAGGTAAATTAACTCCAGCTTTCACGCCGTAGGAGGTCTGTCCGTAGGAAGCAGAAGCAAATCCTATTGCCACTGCAAATAATAGTAAATGTCTTTTCATACCTATTAGTATAAAAAGACATCTATAAGTAAACATACTATTGAGAAATAATTTTATTTTTCAATAAATATTTTTGAATAAAGTCTTATTTTTTTAAAGAAGCCATATCAATCACAAAGCGATATTTAACGTCGCTCTTAAGCATACGCTCGTAGGCTTCATTAATATTCTGCATAGTAATCATCTCTACATCCGATACAATATTATGCTCACCACAAAAATCTAACATTTCTTGTGTTTCTTTAATACCTCCAATCACAGAAGCTGCCACAGCTTTACGCCCCATAATCATAGGAACAGTATTCAATGCGGTAGCCATCTTTCCAATATAACCCACCAACACTAAAGTTCCACTAACACTCAAAGTCGTTACATACGGATTGACATCGTGATCATAAGGTACTGTATCGATTATTAAATCAAATTTTCCCGCCACTGACTTCATCTGGTCCGGGTCAGTTGAAATTACAACCGTATCTGCTCCTAGTTTTTTAGCATCTTCAATTTTGTTCGTGGAACGAGAAAACAAAGTAACCTCTGCCCCTAATCCTTTTGCTAACTTAATAGCCATATGCCCTAACCCACCCAGACCTATAACGGCTACCTTACTACCTGGACCTGCATTCCAATGTTTTAATGGTGACCAAGTCGTAATACCTGCACATAATAAAGGCGCAACGGCTTTTATATCTAAATTTTCAGGCACACGCAATACGTAATTCTCGTCGACAACAACTTTCTCAGAATATCCACCAAAAGTATGTCCTCCTAAAAATTTATCCTTACCATTATACGTTCCTACAGAACCATTCAAACAATATTGCTCTAAATCTTTTTGACAACTTTCACAAGTACGACAAGAATCCACCAAACATCCAACACCTACTAAATCACCTATCTTATATTTACTTACAGCATCACCTACCTTTGTCACACGACCTATGATCTCGTGACCTGGCACCACGGGATACATACTTCCTCCCCAATCATTTCGCGCTGTATGTAGATCGGAGTGACATACACCACAATATAAGATATCAATTTCCACATCTGAAGCCGTAACCTCGCGACGTACAATAGTCATTTCTCTTAAATCCTGATCCGCAGCTTCCGTACCGAAAGCTTTTACTTGAGTTGTTTGTGCCATAGCTTCTATTACTTATATATTGTAAATAAATATACGTCTATTTGGAAGAGAGAACAGATTTATTTATGTAAAATTAGTGTATTAAATAACTTTTTTGGCACCAAGACAATTAGAGTTTTGGTAATTTTGAATATGGAAAATTTACAAGGAAAATTTGCACTTATTACAGGTGGAGGTCGTGGCTTAGGTAAAGCTACAGCTTTAGCTTTTGCTCAAGAAGGCATTAACGTGGCGATCACTGGTCGTAACGAAGCTAAACTAGTGGAGACAGTAAAAGAGCTAGAAGCTTTAGGTGTAAAAGCGGCTTATAAAGTATTTGATATTACCAACTTCGAAGCTGTTGAGAAAGCTGTTCAAGAGTTGAATGCTGAATTTGACACTTTTGATATTTTGATTAATAATGCTGGTATTGGTGCATTTGCATCAGTATTGGATATGGATGTTAAAACATGGACAGACATTATCAATACCAACCTTTTAGGAACATACTATGTAACTAAAGCGGTATTACCTCAATTAATTGCTAAAAATCAAGGTGATATTGTTAACGTTTCATCTACAGCAGGATTGAATGGTGCGGCTACAACTTCAGCATATAGCGCATCCAAATTCGGTGTTATTGGTTTCTCGGATTCATTAATGCGTGAGGTGCGTAAAAACAATATCCGCGTATGTACATTGATGCCATCTACTATTGCTTCAGATATGTCAATTGATTTAAAATTAACTGACGGTAACCCTGATAAAGTATTACAACCAGAAGATTTCGCTGAACTAATTGTTGCGAACTTGAAATTACCAAGAAGAGCCATGTTGAAATCAGCTTCTTTGTGGTCCACAAACCCATAATAAGAAAGACGGTTAAATACCGTCTTTCTTATTTTTAACCTCTTTGATTTCGACAACTTCTGGATAAAGTTCATCATGAAGTATCTTATATGAATGATCAGATGAATCTTCCTCTCCTAGTAAAAATCCCCAAGGTTTTAAATCATATATACGATCAAATACGATCTTGAGAATAGCTAATATTGGTATGGCTAAAAACATTCCTGAAATACCCCAAATCAATTCCCCCATAATAATGGCTAACATGGCAAAAAGCGAATTAATCTTTACTTTAGAACCAACAATCTTTGGCACTACAAAGTTACTATCGATAAAGTGCACAACAATTAGTGCTACTACGACAAACAACACTTTTGTCAACGAGGATGTCGCGAAAGTAATCAACGAGATAATAAGTAAAGCCACAAAAATCCCCACATAAGGAAGCACATTAATTACACCTGTAATAATCGAAAGCATAAGTCCATATTTTACACCTATAATACTTAAGGCTATGAATGTCATTACTGCCACAATAAGCATTTGCAAAATCAAACCTATTAGATATTTCTTGACCACATATTGCACTTCACTTGCAATGTCTAAAATAATAGATTGATGTTCTCTTTTGTTCAACAACAACATAAAACGCAATATATGTCTACGATAAATAAGGATAAAAAAGGTATATAAAAATGTAAATACCAACAGAATGAACAAAGAAGACAAAGAGATTAACGCAATTCCTACAATCGCAGTTCCTTGACTCAAGGACTTACTCAACGTTTGAGAAAGATATTCAGATTGTTTGCTATAACCAATGTTGAAAGTCTCATGGATCCAAGCCTGTATGGAATTAATCCCTGTCCATATTTGAGTTTCGAAAGCAGGCCAATCATCCTTTAACATTGTCATTTGAGAACCTATCAAGGTGAAAACCCCAATTATCAATCCGAAGAATAATAGTAAAGCCACCAAAGCCGCCAAGGTTCGATGAAATCGCAACTTTCTTTCCAACCAATTACAGGCTGGAACCAACAACAGCGCAAAAAGTGTCCCTAAGATTAATGGTACAATAATCGTCTGTCCGATATGCATAAAATAACCTATGGCTAGTATACTAATCAGAACAGTAGCTAGTTTTAAATAAAATGGTAGTGAGAAAAATCTTTGCATAAAGCTAATAATTCGACTTTTAGTGAATACAATTTAACGGTTTTCAATAGATTCAACAAAAAAAGCGAAAATAAGTTTGTTAAACTTTAACTATCAGCTTACTATTTCACCTTAGACGATAACAAAAGACTTTTAATCGGCCTGTAAATAATAATGATGAGTACAATTAAAATCCCAAAGATGAATAAGCCTCGAAATATTTCCATATTCGCCACCAATAAGGCTTGTTGTGCTAGCTGCGCTTTTAATTGCAACACAGAAATATGCATCGCATCATTATAAAGGAGGAATTTAGCACTTGATTTCCCGAAGACTTCGGACCATGCTTGTTGAAATATGGGATGTGTTACATCTAAATTTTGAGTGAGTAAAAATTCATGTTTTGTTGTCAAATGCCAAATCAAATTTTGCATCAAAGCAAAACCAAATGTACTGGTCCAAAAACGTGTGGCTGTACCTGCTTGAGAAGCACTTCCCGATATACTAGGATGCACCGATCCAATCATCGAAAATACCAATGGTGTAATTAATATTCCCTGCCCTACGCCTTCTGTGAATAAAGCAATGCCGATATCAAATGTTCCCGTTTCAGGATAAAACAAATAGCTAAACCATAACATACATGCAGAAAGAATGGAGAATGCTAAGATAAAAATAGTTTTGAACGGAACATTTCGGGTAAACAGAAAATAGGAAATCGTTATCCCTACTAAGCTCCCTACCACATTAAAATACTGTACCTGCAATATATATTCCCAAGGCCATTTCCAGACCGAAGACATGACTTGGTAAATATTGCTCATCGAAGACCGCAACACATAAAAACAGAAGAACAAGATAACTCCTAGCACTACGCGTTCTGATTTGAACACATCAAAGTGAAACAAGGGTCGCTTATTCGTAATCTGATAGAATAAAAATAAGGCAGCAAACACGAAGAAACTGACTAAGGAAAGTATGATATTTTCGAACTCAAACCAATTGTATTTCTTACCATAAACTAAAAAGAATGCTCCAGACATCAAAGAAATGGCAAGCAGAAATACACCTCCTAAACTCAATTGATACAATTGTTTCTTCGGAAAGACTCGTTTTGGATTGAGCAATAACAAATAAATCAACAATGCCAATAAGTGAAAACCTATAATAGTATAAATAATAGCATTATGGCTATAATTTTCAATAGCAAATTTCACAATCGACAAAGAATATTTATCGCCTGTGAGCATAAAAGAATACAAAACAGCGTAGGCTATGAATTTTGCATTGGGCGTTTTGATGGCGTTTATGAGAACAGGAATCATGATACATCCCTCGAAAAGCGACAATGGTCCTTGAATGATACGCAAACCAATCATAAGCTCTGGATTGCGTGTAAACGTCATCGCTGCTAGTATGACAATATTAAGCATCGTGGTTACCAATAAATACAAGCGTACGTTCATCGCACCAAACAAACGACTATGCACAAATAGTCCACACACGATCATCGCATAAGCCATCGAAAACATGAACTGCAAGTCCTCCACTTCCATATCCAAAAAGGAAGCCGTAAAGGTGCTATTCAAATTGAACATTGATAATAGCATCAAATGCGGAAACATTGCAAATACCAATAACGGTACAGCAAGTTTGCCTGGCACCCAAGATTTGATTAAACTATTACCTTTTTCCATCTTAGTCAATTTTTTGCGCAGAAACAGTCACACTCATACCTGTTCTCAACTTATCCAAATCTGTAGATTCTTCTAGCACAATTTTCACTGGGAAACGTTGTTCTATTTTCACAAAGTTACCTGTCGCATTGTCCGGTTTGATTAATGAAAACTCCGAACCCGCAGCTGGAGAAAGAGATTGAACTTTTCCTTTGAATACAATATTTGGGAAAGCATCAGCATGAATTTCAATTTCTTTAGTTGTATCTATTTCACCCAATTGAGTTTCTTTGAAATTCGCGACCACCCATTTTTCTTTCGAAACCACTTGTACTAAAGCTTGTCCTTCTTTGATTAATTGACCGACTTGAATGTTTTTCACACCAACCCAACCTTCATAAGGTGCAACGACATATGTATAGCTCAAGATGAGTTTCGTATTATTCAAATGGGCTTTTTGTTGTGCTACTTGACTTCGTACTGGCGCTACTTTTGTCTGTTCAGCTGCAGCATTGATTTTTGCGGTAGTATATTGATTTTGCAAAGCTTTCAAATGTGCTTGCGCTTGTTTGAATTTTGCTTCTACATTTTCGAATTGTTGAATAGTAGCGGCCTCTTCTTCTACCAAGTTTTTGAAACGTTGGTATTCTTGTTCAGTGCGCCAAACCTCGATTTTAGAAGCTTCGATATTCGCTTGAATAGTTTGCAAATCGCTGGATTTGACGGATACCGCACTTTGGTACGAATCCACCGATTCTGCAGTACTTTCTAAAGTTGCTTCTGCCATTTGAACCTGATTCGCAAATTCGCGGTTATCAATCACAACCAAGGTGTCGCCTTTGTGTACGAATTGATTTTCTTCGAAACGAACTTCCTGAATAAAGCCAGACACTTTACTCGATACGGGGGTGATATATTGACGCACCTGCGCATTGTTGGTATTCACATGCGAAGATGCAAAGAGGTAAAACCAGCCTAAAACTAAGACGCCGATTCCCACAAATATCCATGCTATGATACCTAAAATTTTATTAGTGCGTTTTTCGCTTGTTGTCATTTGTGATGCCATAGTATTATATATTTCCTAATACGTATTGTAATTGATAGTATTTTAATTGTTTATTGATTTGCAATGAGATAAGATGCGTTTGCGCTTCCAGATAAGCATTGTCCGCATCAATTAATTCGGTAATCAGACTCAATTGGTTACTGTATTTTAAGCGTACTATTCGGTAGTTTTCTTTCGCCTGCTCGATAGCTTGATTCGCAATCACAATCTTTTTATTCGCTTCTTCTAATTTCTTTTGCGCCGCGAATACATCATGACGGATATTTTCTTCTTTCTCTTCGACTTCCAATTGAGCAATTTTGATTTGCTCATTTGCCATTTTCATCTTCACTTTGTTTTTGTAAAAATTAGAAAGCGGCATTTTTAAATTCACTCCTATTGCACCAAATCGATATAAATGCTCTACTGGAGGGAAAAACATGAAGTTCGGATAATTGTACCCATACTCACCACCTGCTGAAACTTTCGGAAGCACATTGGATTTTGTAATTTTCTTATCTAATTCCTTTAATTCCACATCTTTTTCCAACATCTTCAACACTTCAGAATTCTCATTCGCTGTGGCTATTAAATCTTCCAACACAAAGATTTTATTCGTTTCTGTAATTAAATCATCCGTATTAATGTGAAATTCCGATTCTTCTGGCAAAGACAATAAAGTTTTGATTTGATGCTCCAAAATGGCTAAGTCTTTATCCAAATCCGAATAAGCCATTTGATGATTAGACAACAACAACTTTGTTCGTAGTACATCATTATTGGTTACTAGACCATTTTTACGAAGCTTTTCGGATTGCGCAATGACAAGTGTGTCTTCACACATTTTGTCATGGATAAGCTTTTGTTGTTCTTTCAAGTGAAGACCTTGCAAGTAAGCTGTAATCACCTGCATTTTGACTTCGCGAATTTCTTTTTGTGTTTTTAAAGCTTGAATTTCTGTTTCGAGTTCTGCCTTTTCATCTTCGAACTTCAATTTTCCGCCTGTATAAATCGGAATAGAAGCTTCTAGCGTAAAATTATATTTCACTCTAGGTGTTTCGTACGAAGTCGACGGATGCAGAATACCATTTTCGTATTGACGCAAATTGTCCAATACCTGAAAAGCACTGACAAATTCAATATCCGGCAACTTTTCGTTCTTGATATCTTCTGCTTTTAATTTGGATATTCCTATTTGAAGTGATTGAACTTTGAGTTTTATGTTTTGCTGCAAGGCTACATCTATTGCATCTTGCAATTTCATATGCTCAAAGTTTAGAGTGGACTGGGCAAACGTCCGACTTCCCAAAAGTATCATACAAATAAGCAATGGATACTTAATCGTATTATATTTCATAAATTCTGATTGCTGTTTTAATCTAAATATTATAACGGCACAAAGGTAGGTTAGCACCAAATCGAACGCTTAATAAAATAAGAAAATGATTTGCTCATTTACGCCAAACTATATATAACTTTGTAAGGAAGCTAATAAAAAAAAAGTCTTTATGCGCGCAGATATCAAAGCCATACTGAAGGAATTGGATAGTGATGAGTTCGATTATTATATCAATCACATGCAGTTGACTACTATTGAAACGGCGATGCATAGCCATACTAAAGGTCAATTTCTTTATGCAGAAGGTGGCATTGTGCATATTTTTATCCAAGAAAAACACTGGTATTTACCTGCACGGTGTTTTATGTGGATTCCAGCGAATGTTCCCCACTCTATACTGACTTATAGCAAGAAAGTAGAATTGTATAATATCTACTTTAAAACCACGGAAGAGGAAAGTAAATTTTTCAGCAAGCCCAACATCTATTTTGCAAATGATTTACTGCGTGAAATGATTTTGTACACACAACATTGGTTTGGCAAAATCAACAGCAATGATCCTGCAAAATATTACTTTCTACGCGCCATAAAAGAAAATCTACCGCAAATAGAATCTACTAAACTTCCAATCATGATGCAGCATCCATTTCCCAAAGATCCTAAGCTTTTGGAAATAGCAAAATTTCTAAATGCAAATCTCGAAACGAATTATACAATTGAAGAAATCGCACAAAGATTTGGATTAAGTACGCGTACTTTATCACGCAAATTCAAAGAAAACTTAGGAATGAATTATGTACGTTTTCTGCGTTCATTACGTATTACCAAAGCTTTCGAACTCCTCGCTGAAAAGCAGCATAATATTTACGAAATCACCTTAATGGTAGGATATAGTTCTTTATCGGCATTCAGCAATATTTTTTACAAAGTAGCTGGGATTAGACCAACGGAATATGCAAAATTAATGGTCAATTCCACAAGGAAAGAATAAAGAAAGGCTTCGAGTTTCCTTGAAGCCTAACAACACACATACAAATAGACCCCACATTACTCGCATCAATCGTAGTCTTGATTTTACTAAAGATGTGCTTTAGGACAAAAGATAATATATTATTATCCTGATCTATTAATTGATGTAGTAAGGAGTGCGACATAACATCCTCATATGAATTTAAGGCAATTTGTGCAACTGAAATGTCATCTCCAACATTTATACTAATAGCGGGAATAGCTGTCGTTTTACCAAAAGAATATACTATAAAACTATAGTGCTTATTTGCTGGTAGTTGAATATCAGTGGTAATAGTTGTGCCACAAACGTAATCTCTACTTAATAAATATTTATGATTTTCATCAAAAACTAAAATTCTAAAATTAACGCTGTTCCCTAAAGGTTCTCTAAAATGCGAAGACCTAAAACTCGGCTTAGAATTAGAATAAATATTTACTTCCAAAAAATAATCATCATCCAAGAAGACTTTGTTATGCACAACTCCTTCCTCATTAGATTTAAATGTAACCGCATCCAAATATTCTGCTTCATCGACTCTTAAGGTCAAGAATTCTGATATAGCAGAGTGTTTAACTTCCTGAGCACAGGAAATAAATAATAAACTAATAATAATATATAAGTAAATGGGCTTCATAATATGAAAAACAATTAACCTTACCAATCTATCTCAACTGCTAATGATTCTTTTTGCCACTCTAACTCTATTAATCATTTGAATTTTCAATATTCAGAGCCACTTGAGATCCTGCGGCAAATGATTGTTCAATAAACACTTCAAAAACAGATATTTCAGGTGCTTGGTAACTTTTTTTGTTTGACATGGCTTAGTTTGGTTTTATAACACCACATATTTTCTTATGTTAATGAATTGATATGAGGCGTAAGCGATTCGCAATAAAAATTGCAATCCCTATAGGTAGATTTTTTTGTTTTAATTGATTTTTTTGTAATTAATTAACGTGCATACTGCATTCCATACAGCCCCTACTTAATTGTCACAAAAATAATACTTCAACATGACAGTAGTGTCCAAAATAAGGAAAAAAATGGCGGTGTATTTATATAGCAGGGATTGCTATATTTAATTCGCTAAAATTCCATCACCGCCATGTTAAATATAAACGTATTTTCTCAGATATTAGGACTAGTAGATCGCAATATTTTTAACAAATTAGTTCAACCATCTTTCCTCAGCTGATTCCGTTCGTGATATTTCTAATGGGCTTCGTAGTACTACAGGAAACATGAGCCATATGGGCATCTCCAGAACACCTAGCAAGTCCAACCTCTCATACATCAACCAACATCGTAATCATGGCCTATTTCGAGATTTGTATTATAAACTTTTGGATGATTTGTGGCGTAAAGATTCTCCAAGACGCACCGAGCTTAACAGACTCAAGCGTAAAGTATATCTCATGGATGCTAC
>NZ_JACOIJ010000039.1 GCF_014692495.1 Sphingobacterium litopenaei
TTTTTGCCTTCGTAAAGGCCTTTCATAGCTTCTTCTTTGAAGCGCTCAAAATCAAATTTCTCGTTGTTCATTATACTGTGTCTAAAAATAAGTATTTATTTAATGACACAGTTTAATTTACACCCTCCCACACAACATCGGTAACTATTGCACAACTACTTCTAAAAGTTAAAAATCAAAAATATTTGATCTCGTTTAAGCTAGGTGTGTTGTTTTAAACCCTCTTCTCCAACACTGAGGTTTCACAATTCTTTTAAAATATATCTTCCCCTTCTTAAGTTCTTTTAGTATTTTCAAGCGTTTTATCACAACCTATGAAAATACTTACCTATGCTATATGCCTAGCTATTGGCTGTAGCACAATTTTAGAATCAAAAATATTTGCACAAGAAAAAAGAAGTCGCGCTCGCGAATTAGGGGTGACCATTGGTATTTTGCCTACGGGTAAATGGAATGCTATCACGGATGTTCCGGGTGTAAAAGTGGGGCATACTTCCGTAATTTCCGGTCAAAATGTTCGTACAGGAGTCACAGCGATATTACCCCATGAAGGAAATATTTTTCAGGATAAAGTTGCTGCAGCAGTCTATGTAGGAAATGGATTCGGAAAGATGATGGGTATTTCCCAAATCCAAGAGTTGGGAAATATTGAAACCCCTATCCTATTGACCAATACGCTTAATGCCCCTAAAGTTGCTGATGCCTTAATCGATTACATGATTAAATTGCCAGGCAACGAAAATGTACGTTCCGTAAATTCTGTCATCGGTGAAACCAACGATGGTGGACTTAATGATATTCGTGGTCGCCATGTACACGCAGAACATGTTTTACAAAGTCTAACTCAAGCAAAATCAGGTCCTGTCGCCGAAGGAAATGTTGGTGCGGGTGTAGGCACCGAAACTTTAGGTTTTAAAGGCGGGATTGGTACAGCTTCTCGCAAACTTCCTGCATCCAAAGGTGGGTACACAATCGGTGTGCTGGTACAATCGAATTTCGGTGGTGTATTGCAAATCAACGGCGCTCCCGTCGGAAGAGAATTGCAAAATTTCTACATGATGGAGAAAAAAGAACCTTACAAAGCGGACGGATCTTGTATGATTGTTATTGCCACAGATGCGCCGTTATCATCACGCAATTTAGAACGTTTGGCTAAGCGCTCGTATATCTCCTTCGGAAATGTAGGTGGATTCTCGTCAAACGGATCGGGTGATTATTCCATTGCGTTCTCGACAAATCCTGCCTGTCGTGTACCTTACAACAACAAAAATCAAATTGAACTAGACGTAAAAGATATTCACAACGATGAACTTTCGGCTCTATTTATGGCGGTATGGGAAGCGACGGAAGAAGCCATCATCAACTCTATGTTTATGGCAGAAGATATGACCGGCATCAGCAACCGTACAGTGAAGGCCCTGCCGATTAATAAAACGTTGGAAATATTGAAAAAATACAATGCCTTAAACCATGACAAATTGCCTAAAGCAACCACTAAATAAGTTTATAGCGCCTTTTTCTATATTCATTCTTCTCTTTAGCAACCTTGTCTATGCACAAAACATAGAGAAAGAACTTCAAAAAATAGCGAAAGAAGTGGGCATTCCCGGAATGCAGGTAGCTTATACCAAAGGAAATAAAAAACAGTCGTATGTTTTGGGCGAAAAGAAATTTGAGAGTAATGATCTAGTAAATAAAAATACCAGATTCCAAGCGGCTTCATTGACTAAAGTAGTCGCTACTTATGCTTTCTTTCGTTTGATGGACAAAGGTCTTATTGAATTAGATAAGCCCCTAACAAGTTATTACAAATACGACAGACTGTCAAATACAGCTGGCGGGGATAAAATTACTGCCCGCATGGTCTTGACACATCGGACGGGGCTATTAAATTGGCAAGGTGATGTTCCTTCGGCTTCATGGCGTGCGACCCCGTTGACTTTACAGTTTGAACCAGGAACAGATTACATGTATTCGGGTGAGGGATTCTATTTTCTGCAAGAAACGTTAGAACACATTACTAAAAAGTCCTTTCAAAAGCTTGTGGAAGAAGAAGTTCTTCAGCCATTGGGCCTTTCCTACAGTAACATCGTATGGAATGACTCCTTAGAAGTAAATGCAGCATACGGACATTATTCTCTGGAAAAACCAAGAAGATTGGGAAAATACGCAAAAACCAACGCAGCATATACTTTATATACCACAGCGGAAGATTATACGAAATTCATCCAAAAAGCTATTATAGAAGGAGAGGGGTTAAAAAAATCTACACATCAATTAATGCTTACCAAAGCTGCAGAAGCTAAAAAAAGTAAAGATGCTGATCCCACAGACAAATTTGTTCCTTGTGCTTTAGGAATCCGTATGCAGCTCAATGAAAATGGAACCGCCTATTGGCATACAGGATCTAATCCAGGTTTTCGCTGCTTCTTTATCACTTACCCAAAAACCAAAGAAACGTTAGTAGCCTTTATGAATACGGACGAAGGTTTCCCCGCTATGAAGAAATTGATGCAGCTATTTTTAGACAACAAGCAAACCTTTTGGGCTTACGATTGGCGTGAAGGAGAATTAGATTAATAGATTATGATAGGAATTGTAGGAGGAGTTGGTCCATTAGCTGGACTTGATATATTTAAAAAAATCATTGAAGAAACAATCGCGATTAAAGATCAGGAACACATTCCTGTGGTGCTTTCATCACAACCAAATCGCATCGCTGACCGAACAGCTTTTTTACTGGGAAATTCGGATGAAAATCCAGCTCACGCCCTTTTTAACATCATTCAAGAGTTAGAAAAATCAGGAGCGGAGGTAGCTGCAATTCCATGTAATACAGCGCACGCTCCGTCTATATTCGACCAAATAAGTGAAGCGCTAGTTAAAGATGCTTTAAAAATTCAACTTCTTCATTTAGTAGAAGAAACGGCTAAGTTTATTCATACGCATTATCCAAATCAAAAAGTCGGCGTGCTCAGTACAACAGGCACACGAGACACAGGATTATATACTGATATATTAGCTAAATATGGAATAGAAAGTATTGCTCCACAAGACGATTTACAGCATATGGTTCATCAAGCGATATACAGCGAAGAATATGGTATCAAAGCTTTTTCTTCTCCTGTGACTGAGAAAGCAAAAGCAGATTTAAAAAATGTTTTATCCGAATTGAAGAACCAAGGTGCTCAAATCATTGTTTTAGCTTGTACAGAATTACCTTTAGCTTTGACAGAAAATTCTTATTTTGGTCTTCCTACGGTTGATCCGAATCGAGTATTAGCGCGAGCTTTAATAGAAAAGGTAGCTCCTGAAAAATTAAAACCTCTTTAAAACAAAACATATGCAGGATAGAAACTTTGATTACTTACTTAAGATTTACCAAGCACAAGTTTCTAATAAAATAGAAATCCGAAAAACTACGGCTTCCACACGCATTAATTGGCTTAAGAAATTAAAAGAAACTATCCTCCAGAATGAGCAACGAATAAAAGAAGCTATCTACAAGGATTTTCGTAAAAACCCCATCGAAACAGAAACCACGGAAATCCTTGCTAGTATATTAGAGATCAATCTATTCATCAAAAAGCTCAAAAAATGGGTTAAGCCTAAGTCTGTGCGTTCTTCATTACTTTTTGCTACGACATCTGCAAAGCTGATTTACGAGCCAAAAGGTAATACGCTAATTATTACACCTTGGAATTATCCATTTCAACTTCCTATCGTACATCTAGTAGCCAGCGTTGCCGCAGGAAATACCGTTATCCTGAAGCTTTCGGAATTCACGCCGCAAATTAATCAAATCTTAAAGGAAATAATCGCTGAAGTATTTGATGAAAACCATGTCGCAGTAGTGGAGGGCGCGGTGGACGAGACAACCTTTTTATTATCGTTGAAATTTGATCATATTCATTTCACAGGCTCTCCCGCTGTCGGAAAAATAGTTATGTCTGCCGCGGCCAATAATCTTACAGATGTTACTTTAGAATTGGGAGGAAAAAGCCCTGTATTCATTGACAAAAACATCAATATAGCTGAAGTAGTTCGAAACATCATCTGGGCAAAATTTGTCAATATGGGTCAGACTTGTATTGCACCAGATTACCTTTTGGTTGACAAATCCATTGAAAAAGAATTTGATTTAGCTATCCAAGCACAGATTAAATCGGCTTTTGGTAAAAAACCCAAATACAGCGAAGATTTAGCACGGATCATCAACGAAAAGCAATTTGAAAGATTATCGGGATATTTAGCAGAATTAGATCACACACCTGCCGAATGGATTGTAAAAGGATATCACGACAAAGCTTCCTTATTTATTCATCCTTCTGTAGTCAAAAACTTTCCTTTGGATTCGAAGCTGATGCAAGAAGAAATATTCGGCCCCATTTTACCCGTTTATTATTATTCTAATCTAGATGAAGCGTTAAAGATTGTAAATGAAAAGGAAAAGCCTTTGTCATTATACATTTTTAGTCAGGATAAAAAATACATAAATCATATCTTAAATCACACCACAGCTGGAGGAACTACGATCAATGATGCCATGATCCATATTATCCATCCTAATCTTCCTTTCGGTGGTGTGAACAATTCTGGAATTGGACAATCCTTAGGGCATTATGGATTTAAGTCCTTTTCGCACGAAAGAGCAACCTTACAAGCGAACTACTTTCCAATGAGTAAGTTTTTTTGGTATCCTTACACGAATAAAACTCGCAAGATGCTAAGTTGGATGAAAAAATTATTTACATAAAAAATCCCCGAACATTTCTGCTTGGGGATAACGAATATAATGTAGTTTTATAGTTATTTCTATTTATCGTCGCCTCTCACTTTACCAATTATCATTTCCAATACCGCTACGATAATCGCAAAGAGTGTTGCATTCCAGAATCCCCCTACATCAAATTTAGCTCCCAAAAGTGAATCACTTAACATTACCATCAATACGGTAATAATAAAAGAGATTAACCCAAAAGTCAACCAATTCAACGGAAATGTGAACAAACGTAATAATCCACCAATGATAGCATTCACCAAACCGATGACAAGACCAGTTATGATAGCCCAGCCAAATCCTGCAACTTGCGCACCCGGAACAAAATAGGTAGCTACCGCTACAACAACGCCCGTTAAGATTAAAGAAATAATAAATCTCATAACACCAAATTAATTAAAAAACATCAAATACCATTATTTTCATGTCAAAAGTGATGCCAATACAGGCTTCACTTCTTCCCTGCATAATAAAGATTTTACAAAAATACTATGCTGGCATAATTATTATTTATTATCTTTAATTGAAATATAATCCAACATTATGAAAAAGTTTATCATCACTTGCTTTGTTTTGGTGTTAACAATCGCAGCACATGCGCAATCCACTTCTGATATAGTAGGCAAATGGACTACTATAGATGATGAAACAGGACAGGCAAAATCCATCGTAGAAATCTTCAAGAAGAGCGATGGCAAATATTACGGAAAAATCCTCAAATTGCTCCAAAAGCCAGAAAACGACAATTGTGTTAACTGTAAAGACGACCGTAAAAATAAACCCTTACTTGGATTGGAAATCATTAGAGATCTTAAAAAAGAGGGGAATGAATTTACAGGAGGCACTATCACAGATCCAAAAACGGGAAAAACGTATAAATGTACCATTACACGAAATGGAGAAAAATTAAATGTACGCGGTTATATAGGTTTCTCATTAATAGGAAGAACCCAAACCTGGACATTGAGCAAATAGAATAAAACACTACTCATTATAGGGTGAAGGCGACAAAATTTATTGTCGCCTTCTTTATTGAAAATCACACAAACGATTTCACAAAATTCAAGTTAGGAATAATACTATATTTGTATTAGTAGTTCATACTTAATTTCATATACTATGTATAAAACATTAAAGCCGGCACTAGAAAAAGAGTTGGCCGCTATCAAAGAAGCAGGTTTATATAAAGAAGAACGCATTATTACGACCCCACAAGGTGCTGATATCAAAGTTAGTACTGGTCAGGAAGTAATTAATTTTTGTGCAAACAACTATTTGGGCCTATCCTCCCATCCAAAAGTAATTGAAGCCGCTAAAAAAGCCATTGATTCGCACGGATATGGTATGTCTTCCGTACGTTTTATCTGTGGTACACAAGATATTCACAAAGAGTTAGAAGCTAAAATATCTAAATTCTTAGGTACAGAAGATACCATTTTATATGCAGCAGCATTTGATGCTAATGGAGGTGTTTTTGAGCCATTATTAAGTGCTGAAGATGCAATTATCTCTGACGAATTAAACCACGCCTCTATCATCGATGGCGTTCGTTTGTGTAAGGCTCAACGCTTCCGTTACAAAAACTGCGATATGGAAGATTTAGAAGCACAATTGAAAGCTGCAGCTGGCGCTAGACATCGTATCATCGTGACTGACGGCGCCTTCTCTATGGACGGCTCGGTAGCTCCTTTGGACAAAATATGTGACTTAGCAGACAAATATGAAGCTCTAGTGATGATTGACGAATCGCACTGTTCAGGTTTTATCGGAAAAACTGGTCGTGGTACACACGAATTATTCAATGTAATTGACCGTGTGGATATCATCACAGGTACATTGGGTAAAGCTTTAGGAGGCGCTTCTGGAGGTTTCACTTCTGGTAAGAAAGAAATAATCGATATGTTGCGTCAACGATCTCGTCCATATTTATTCTCCAATACTTTAGCTCCTGCAATTGCCGGTGCTTCAGTAGCGGTATTAGATATGTTGAGCGAAACAACAGAATTGCGAGATAAATTAGAAGCAAATACAAAATATTTCCGTGAAAAAATGACGGAAGCAGGTTTTGACATCAAACCTGGTTTCCACCCTATCGTTCCTGTAATGTTGTACGATGCTAAGTTAGCACAAGAGTTCGCAGCGAAGATGCTCGAAGAAGGAATCTATGTAATTGGTTTCTATTACCCTGTGGTTCCACAAGGAAAAGCACGTATTCGTGTACAAATCTCTGCTGGTCATGATACAGAGCACTTGGATAAGGCTATTTCCGCCTTCACAAAAGTGGGTAAAGAATTAGGCGTGATTAAATAAGAATAATCTTCATTTAAATCAAATAAGACTATTATTTTATACATTTTTAGCTTAACTGTTTGAAAATGAATTTAAAAAGATGAAAAAATAATAGTTAAAATTCTAAAATTTGAGGTGCAAAATAATTATCTTTGCACCTCAAATTTTTTATAATACATTATCGCTCAATGCAAAATATCAGAAATATCGCGATTATCGCACACGTTGACCACGGTAAAACTACCTTAGTGGACAAAATCTTATACTTCACAAACCAATTCAGAGAAAATGAAAATGCAGGTGAATTAATCCTGGACAACAATGATTTGGAGCGTGAGCGTGGTATTACAATCGTATCAAAAAACGTTTCCGTTAAATACAAAGACGTTAAAATCAATATCATCGACACTCCTGGTCACGCCGATTTCGGGGGTGAGGTAGAGCGTGTATTGAAAATGGCTGACGGGGTTGTTCTTTTGGTAGATGCTTTCGAAGGTCCAATGCCTCAAACACGTTTCGTAACAGGTAAAGCTTTAGGATTGGGTATCAAACCTATCGTAGTAGTAAACAAAGTAGATAAAGAAAACTGTCGCCCAGAAGAAGTATACGAAAATGTATTCGACTTATTCTTCAACTTAGGCGCAACAGAAGAGCAGTTAGACTTCCCAGTATTGTACGGTTCATCTAAACAAGGATGGATGTCTACAGATTGGAAAAAACCAACGACTGACTTCACAGATTTATTAGAAGCGATTCTCGAGCACATCCCCGCTCCGAAAGTGTCTGAAGGTACTTTGCAAATGCAAGTTACTTCATTAGACTACTCTACTTTCGTAGGTCGTATCGCTATCGGTCGTGTAGCACGTGGAACTATCAAAGAAAACCAACCTGTTTCTTTAATGAAACGTGATGGTAAAATTGTTAAATCTCGTGTTAAAGAATTACAAGTATTCGAAGGTCTTGGTCGTATCAAAGTATCCGAAGTACATGCAGGTGATATCTGTGCTGTAGTAGGTATCGAAGGTTTTGATATCGGTGATACTATTGCAGATTTTGAAAATCCAGAACAATTAGAAGTTATCAGCATCGATGAGCCAACAATGAACATGTTGTTCACGATCAACAACTCTCCTTTCTTCGGTAGAGAAGGTAAACTGGTAACATCTCGTAATATTTATGACCGTCTACAAAAAGAATTAGAGAAAAACTTAGCATTACGTGTAGTGCCTACAGAATCTCCTGATGCTTGGTTAGTTTATGGTCGTGGTATCCTTCACTTGTCTGTATTGATCGAAACAATGCGTCGTGAAGGTTACGAATTGCAAGTAGGTCAACCACAAGTAATCATTAAAGAAATCGATGGTGTGAAATGTGAGCCTATCGAGGAATTAGTAGTTGATGTTCCTTCAGATGTATCTGGTAAAGTAATCGAATTAGTAACTCAACGTAAAGGTGAGTTGTTGATTATGGAAGCTAAAGGTGATATGCAACACTTAGAGTTCTCTATCCCTTCACGCGGTATCATCGGTTTACGTAACAACGTATTGACTGCTACTGCTGGTGAAGCTGTAATGGCACACCGTTTGAAAGGTTACGAGCCTTGGAAAGGTACTATCCCTGGACGTTTAGCAGGTGTATTGATTTCATTAGATACTGGTTCTACAACAGCTTACTCTATTGATAAATTACAAGATCGTGGTCGCTTCTTCGTTGATCCAGGTGTAGAAGTTTATGAAGGACAAATCTTAGGTGAACACATCCGTGACAACGATTTAACTATCAACGTTACTAAAGGTAAGCAATTAACAAACATGCGTGCTTCAGGTTCTGATGATAATACACGTATCGCTCCTGCTATCAAATTCTCTTTAGAAGAATGTATGGAATACATCCAAGCTGACGAATATATCGAGGTTACTCCTCAATCTATGCGTTTACGTAAAATTCACTTAACAGAGAATGAGCGTAAAGTAAATGCTAAAAAATATCAATAATATTGGTGTCAAAATAAAAGCGAAAGCCTCGAATCAATGATTCGAGGCTTTCGCTTTTACATAACTATCGTCACTTCGACCATAGTAGAAGTCTCACGGCTGAGGTATAGATATCTCCCTATGGTCGATATGACGTATTGCCACCTTATTTAATTCTTTCTTCTGCAGCCCAATAAGTTTCCTCTTCAGCTTTGAATATTTTGAATTTTACTTGATATTCTTCAGGCACATAAATTACAATTGGCAACTTACCATTATAACGAACCATTTCTGGCTGAGCCGTTACAAAAAGATTTCTCTTTGCTGCATCCGGACAACCCATCATAGTAGAAGTCACTTGACCATTGGTTTTAAACACATAATAGTTGTAACCCCAACCTAGCAAATCTTTTGTTTCTAACGTGCCTTGTAAATTGAAATAATTACAGCCATCCACTTCCATCCACTTACCCACTGAAAATTCGATTTTCTTCTGGTCGTCTTTATCCGAATGTGGAACTTCAATTACTACTTTTTTATACCCAGGCTCTGGCTTTGGAAATATAGATAAATCCTGTTTTGTAATTATTTGCTGAGCTATTGCTTGAATAGACAATGAAACAAATGCGAGAATAAACCCCAAAACTTTCATTTTACTTTTTATCATAATATATACTATTTTTTATATAAGACGATAGTTGCGTACAAACAGCTACATTCAAATCTTAAAATTAGTTGTTATTAACACTATTTAACAAAAGAAGCGTTAACTTGATATTGTTAACGCTTCTTTTCTAAGTAAAAAACAACTTATTCCGTAGCTTTCACGAAAGATTCCTTACCTCCAACGATAGGCAAGGTAAGACTTGTACCATTTAAATCAACTATAATTTCTGTTCCAGCTTGAGGCCATAAAGTAAATTCTTTATCACTGGAGAAAAGCATTAATCCTATTTGTTTACCAGCGGGTATAACTTGATCATCCGGCTGTAAATCAAATTTTAAGTCATAGAATTTACCAGGTTTTAAAGGAACACCCTTAGTAATTGAATTATAATTCTGCGGATCTGCCCAACCACGTGTAATAATATTATCAGTTATTTTGGCTTTTTTATCTTCTGACCAAGGCAGCGCCACCAACCACACAGAAAAGTTCGCCGCAGGCTTGTTTACTGCGAGCTTGACAGAAATATTCGCTATACCAGAAATATGCAGGTCTTGTTTTAACACGGGGCTCACATACAACAATCGATTATCTGACTGTTTTGCCGATGCCAAGTCTTTTCCCGAAAAAGCAACATCGTCGACCAATACCTCTTTAATTTTAGATGCTGATTTTACTAATTGAAGTGTACCAGCGGAATTACCTCCTTTGCCTAAATATAATTTAACATCTGTCGCTGCAGGATTCGGATAATCGGCATAAGGCGTAGGATTATTTTGTTTATCATTTTCTCTTACAATCCAAGATTTGGGATCTTTCTCTACCCCATTTTCAATATTGAAAAGAAAACGTGTGAACCACTTGTTCATCATTTCATGAGGAGGTTCTCCACCATGTCCAGCCTGGTGATAATAAATTTGTACGGGTAATCCTTTTGCTCTAGCCGCATTGTAGATACGATAACTATGCTCTGGCATTACGTTCCAATCATTAAAACCATGAGCCATTAATAAAGCAGCCTTAAAGTTTTTCATCGCATTCAAATAGTCACGACCCGCCCAGAACGCATTATAATCTCCGCTTTGTCGATCTATACCATTTAAAATTTCGCCATCGCGATAAGTCTTATTGTTATAGGCTCTCTTATCTTCTGTGCCACTATGGATGAAATCGAAAAGTACATCTACATCTTCACCTAAATAGCCCCCAGGACTGCGCACTAGACCATTAGAACGGTAATAATGATAATATGAGGTATTAGGCGCTACAGGAATTATTGCCTTTAGAGCATCGACACCAGTCGTTGCTGCAGCTATCGGTAAGGTACCATTGTACGAAGTTCCCGTCATCCCTACATTGCCGGTACTCCAAAAAGCTTTTACCTTTTCCTCACCATCAGGAGTGGTATAACCATTATCTTTTCCTGCCAGCCATTCGATGACAGCTTTGGGAGCTAAAGATTCATTAATTCCTCCTACGGTGGGAGAACCTTGAGACAATCCTGTACCTGGGGAAGAAGAATGTACCACGATGAAGCCGCGCGGAACCCATTGTCTGATTAATGAATTTGAAATTATTGGTCTTTTACCTGTGCGAACCACATTTGGATGTGTCCGGGGTTTAGGTGTTGCTCCGAGCTCATGTTTTACATCCCACATGACACCTTGTAAATCACCAGCAACTCCCGCATAATAAGGACTAGTTTCGTAGATTACCGGAAGCTTTAATTCTCCGTGTTCAGTTTGATAAGGACGCGTAACACTTACATGCATGCGGTCAAGTTTTCCATCCCCATCTGTATCAAAAGAAGTTTCGACCCACAAATCATGACGTATCCATTTAGCAGGATCTTTAAAAGCTTCAACAATTTGCGCTTGACCATCCTTGAAAAAAGGAGCTGCGCTCGTGGAATCTTGTTTTGTTTGTGCTAGAGATGCTAGGGTATGAACTGTTAGCAGTAAAAATAAGTAGATTGATTTGGTATGTAATCGTATCATAGGATATGGTTTATTACTATGTATCTCATTTTCCAACAGGGTTAATTGGAAAATTTCTCACCTAAGTAAAGGAAATTTATTGTTTGCTACAATGAATTTCTAAAATAATTTTCCATCTTATTTTTAGTAATTTCGCTTAATGGCAAAATCAAAATCAGCATATTTATGTCAATCTTGCGGATATGAGTCTCCAAAGTGGCTTGGTCAATGTCCATCCTGCAAACAATGGAATACGTTTGTAGAAGAAGTTGTTGCTCCAGCATCTTCCCGGGTGCCCGAATGGCGCAGCACAACAAGCATTGGAGCACCAAAAAGACAAAATAAAGCGGCAATAATCCACGAGATAGTTTATACGGAAGAACAACGCATTGTCACTCCAGATCGCGAATTTAACCGCGTCCTGGGTGGAGGAATTGTTCCTGGATCGTTGGTATTAATTGGCGGTGAACCTGGTATTGGTAAATCCACTTTGATGTTGCAATTAGCACTTTCTATTCCTCAAATCAAAGTTCTGTATATTTCTGGAGAAGAGAGCGAGCAACAAATTAAGATGCGAGCAGAACGTCTTTCACAACACTCGAAAGCTAACTGCTATATCTTAACAGAAACTTCCACACAAAATATTTTTAAACAAGCCGAAGCCGTTGAACCGAATTTGGTCGTTATTGATTCCATTCAGACGCTACATTCGCAACAAATTGAATCTGCGCCAGGGTCTGTTTCGCAAGTGCGTGAATGTACTGCGGAATTATTACGCTATGCAAAAGAGAGCAATGTTCCTGTATTTATTGTAGGGCACATCACAAAAGATGGTTCTATCGCTGGGCCAAAAGTATTGGAACATATGGTCGATACCGTATTGCAATTTGAAGGTGATCGTCACCACGTGTACCGCATCTTACGTGCGGTTAAAAATCGTTTTGGCTCGTCATCCGAATTAGGAATCTATGAAATGCAAGGTTCGGGATTGCGTGAGGTGTCCAATCCTTCCGAAATCATGATTTCTCAACGCGACGAACCAACTAGCGGTGTAGCAATTGCTACGATGCTTGAAGGCATTCGTCCATTGATGATAGAAGTACAGGCTTTGGTCGGAAATTCTGCCTTTGGTACGCCACAGCGTAGTTCTACGGGATTTGACACCAAAAGATTGAATATGCTCCTAGCTGTATTAGAAAAACGTTTTGGTTTTCGTCTGAGCGCACAAGATGTGTTTTTGAACATTACAGGAGGTTTACGTGTAGAAGATCCTGCAATTGATTTGGCTGTAATCGCAGCAATTATATCCTCCCAACAAGATATTGCTTTACCCACTAACGTTACCTTTGCCGGAGAGGTAGGTTTATCCGGAGAAATACGTGCTGTCAATCGAATCGAACAACGTATTGCTGAAGCAGAAAAATTAGGTTTTGAAGGAATTTTTATTCCAAAGCATAATACCAAAGGACTTGACGCAAAGAAATACAATATTGCTATTCGACCTGTAGCAAAATTAGAAGATATTTTTAGGGCATTATTTGGGTAGGTTGCAAGACCTCTTAAAATAACCTTCATTGCGAGGAACGAAGTAATATTAATGTTTAAGATTAACCGTCATTTTGAACAAAGAGAGAAATCTAAATCCTTAATGTGAATCAATAATAATTTTAGATTTCTCCTCCTCACTCGTCGAAATGACGAAAAAATCTATTGCTGTATAGCTAATTCGCAGATACAGTTTTCCTAACACACCTTCCTTTTCAAACAACTCGGTATATATATCAGTATATCAATATATTGAACTAGCAACTTTAAAATAGGTTCGTATATTTAAATGTTAGGTGAAATAAATAAGAATGAAAGGTAAACACGATAATTTCCGAGGTCCAGCAATTATAGCTTTTATTGATATATTAGGCTTTTCTAATCTGGTTAAATCAAACTGGAATAAAGAAATTAATGACCCTGTTAATAAGCTATTAGGAATAAGAAATAACATCGAAAAAGTTACTGACAATCCATTAAGCTCTCTTTTAGTTCAAGAAACTAAGAAAAAACTAATAGAGGGCGGAGTAAAAGTTATTACAATATCAGATTCATTTATTTTACTTTTTGGTTTAGAAAAAACTGCTAATCAAATTAGATATTTAGATTTTGTAAATGGTTTTTCTTCAATTTTAGAAGGTCTCAAAACAATTTGGCAAGATTCAATTGAGGCTGGGTTTACTATTCGTGGTGCTATAACTGTAAATGAAATATATTGGGATGAAAAATTTAATATTATAGGACCTGGATTAATTGAAGCTTATAGTATTGAAAGTAAAATTGCAATAACCAGTAGAATTTTTGTTTCATCAACGTTACAAAAAATGCTACATAAGTTATTAAGTAACCTAAATTCTGATGATTTCACAAAGAGTGTAACTAAAAAAATGCTTAAAGATGCTGATGGACAAATAATAATACATCCAAAACCATTACTATCTAATATTGAAAATTTAGAAACAAAAATATTAAAGATGGCCAGCGATGCTAAAAATGGTGGAATTCAATTAAAATATATTTCACTTTTAGCTAATATCGACTCTAAAAACCAATTAGAATTATCTGATTTAAATACTAAATAATATTACTACAACCAACATCGGTAACTTTTGCACAACTCCCTAAAAAGTAAAAATCAAAAATATTTAGCCAAGTTTAAGGCACTTTTAAGAGAGGTCATTTTACTATCACATAAAAAGGCTTTGCTAGACAACGCTAGCAAAGCCTTTTTCACTACTAAATAGTGCTTGTCTTACTTCAACATCTCTTCCAATTTTTTTCTTAAATCATCACCGTGCAGGTTACGCGCTACGATAATTCCTTCAGGATTTACAAGAACATTTTGTGGAATAGCTTTAATACCGTAAACTCCTGCAGCACCATTATTCCAATGTTGCAAATCCGAAATATGTTTCCATGTCAATTTATCATCTGCAATGGCTTTTTTCCACGCATTCATATCTTTATCAAAAGAAACACCTAAGATTTCAAAATTCTTATCTTTGAAATCTTGATAGATAGCTACCAATTTTGGATTCTCTTCACGACATGGAGGACACCAGGACGCCCAAAAGTCAACAAGAACATATTTTCCTTTTAGATCTTGCAAAGAATAGGGTTCACCTGCTACATCAAATTGTGTAATGCCAGGAGCTTTTTTTCCGACAGATGAATTTTCCAATGCTTTTAGATACCGGTCAAATATCTTGCCTTGCGTAGATTTGCGAACAGATTTGTCCAGTTTTTTGAAATATGTACGCATTTCTTTATAATCTGGATTATAGGTTTCCAAACGTTGTATTATTTGCAATGTCGCTGGATCTTTTGGATTTGCCAAAATCTGTTTAATCTTCTCTTCTTTTGTCTGTGCAAAAACAAAGAATGGCAATATAAATGCAATAGCAAAAAGTATTTTTTTCATTCTATAGATATTTATTATTCAAATATAAAACAATCTACTACTTTAGTATAGTAATAAACATAAAAATGACACAAAGTTATCTAAGCCCATTCAAATCTAAGCTTCCGAACTCTGCTATAAGTATTTTTTCAAGAATGTCCTTGTTGGCGCAACAGCAACAAGCAATAAACTTATCGCAGGGATTCCCCGATTTCGACATTGATCCAAAACTTATCTCCCTTGTGACTCATTATATGCAAAAAGGGTTTAATCAATATGCGCCCATGCAGGGAACGATTGAGCTTAGAAAAGTTATTGCAGATAAATATAAACAGTATTATAATCTTCATGTCGACCAGAATGAGGAAATAACGATTACTGCAGGCGGGACTGAAGGATTGTATTCCACCATTGCAGCCTTGATTCATCCAGGTGATGAGGTTATAACTTTTGAGCCAGCGTATGATTCCTACAGCCCAAGTGTACAATCTTTTGGGGGTAAAGTCGTTCCAATAGAACTATTAGCGTCAGATTTTGCTATTGATTGGAATGTAGTACGTTCTAAAATCACTGATAGAACAAAACTTATTATTATCAATAACCCGAATAATCCAACAGGAAGAATATTATCCCAACAAGACATTCTCGCTCTCGAAAAAATTGTCGAAGAAACAGGTATTTATGTGTTGAGTGATGAGGTGTATGAGCATTTGGTTTTTGATGGGAAAAAGCATATATCAGTTTTAGAATCTGACATTCTTAGACAGAAATCATTTGTTGTTGCTTCCTTTGGAAAAGTATTGCATGCTACAGGCTGGAAGTTAGGCTATGTCGTAACTAATCCCATGTTGACTGCTGAATTTCGGAAAATACATCAATTCAATGTCTTCTCGGTGAATACACCTATTCAATTTGCTATTGCTGATTATCTTAGTGATATAAGCTATTATGATTCCTTGGCACCGCTTTTTCAACAAAAAAGAGATTATCTCATTGAGGGTATAAAATCCACACCACTCCAAATATTACCTTGCGAAGGAACGTATTTCTTATTAGTAGATTATAGCAACATTACACATTCAGAGGAATTAGCGTATGCTGAAAAATTAACTCAGGAAAAGAAAGTGGCGACCATTCCGATATCCGCTTTTTATACCAGTGGATTGAACCAGAATCTATTGCGTATTTGTTTTGCGAAAAAAGAAGAAACCATCCGAAAAGCGTTACAAAATTTACAACAAATGTAATTTCCGCAATGGTTTGACTTTATATATTTTTTATTAAATAACAACTATTTGGTTTTTTATTTATTAACAAGGGCATTTTATTGTTAAATTTGCAATTCACGATTTATCATATATATACCTCATAAATGGCAAGATTAAATTTATTAGAGGAAACACGTTTTGAGAAAGTACCTGTAACGGTATACCCAAATCAAGACGTTGCTTCGATTCAAGTTGCAAATCGTATTGCTTCTATCATCAAAGAGAAGCAAGCTAATGGCGAAACAGCTGTATTAGGTTTAGCGACAGGTGCTACTCCAATCAAAGTGTACAAAGAATTAGTACGTCTTCACAAAGAAGAAGGTTTAAGCTTCAAAAATGTAGTAACATTCAATTTGGACGAATACTATCCAATGCAGCCTACTGCAGTGCAAAGCTATGTTACTTTCATGAATAAAAACTTGTTTGATCACGTAGATATTCCTCGTGAAAACATCAATATTCCTGATGGAACACTAGCAGAAGACCAAGTGCAAGCTTTCTGTGAAGCTTACGAGCAGAAGATTTCTAACTTAGGCGGTTTAGATATTCAGATTTTGGGTATCGGTCGTACAGGTCACATTGGTTTCAATGAGCCAGGATCAGCTCCAAACTCAGGTACACGTCTTGTTACTTTAGATGATTTGACACGTCGTGATGCCTCTCATGATTTTGGAGGTAAAGAAAATGTACCTACCAAAGCAATCACAATGGGTGTGGGTACGATCTTCAAAGCTAGAGAGATCATCTTAATGGCTTGGAATGAGAAAAAAGCGGAGATCGTTAAGAAAGCTGTAGAAGGTGAAATTTCTTCAGATATTCCTGCTACTTTCCTACAATTATCAGATCACGTTGAGTTTATCTTAGACGAAGGCGCTGCATGTTTATTGACTCGTTTTGACACACCTTGGTTAGCTCATGACGTAGAATGGACAGATAGCTTAATCAAAAAAGCAGTAGTATGGTTGTCATTGAAATTGAACAAAGCAATTTTAAAATTAACTGACGACGATTACAACAATAATGGCATGGCGAGTCTTTCGACAACGAAAGGTCCTGCTTACAATATCAACATCAAAATCTTCAACGAATTACAACGTACGATCACAGGTTGGCCAGGTGGTAAACCAGGCGTAGATGATTCAAATCGTCCTGAGCGTGCTGAACCAGCTCGTAAAAATGCGATTTTGTTCTCACCACACCCTGATGATGACGTAATTTCTATGGGTGGTACTTTCATCCGTTTGGCGGATCAAGGTCACAATGTACACGTAGCTTACCAAACTTCTGGTAATAATGCGGTATGGGATGATGACGCTAGAAGATTCTTAGAATTCGCAACGGATATTACTAAAGAGTTAGGTGATGACGCTGCTAAGTTAGAAAACTTATACAATGAGTCTAATGCTTACTTTGCTAAAAAACAACCTAAGGAAATCGATCCTGAGATCATCCGCAAAGTGAAAGCGTATATCCGTAAAGGTGAAGCTATCGCGGGAGCGCGTTTCGTAGGTTTACCTGACGAAAATATTCACTTCCAAGATCTTCCTTTCTACGATCGTCAAAAATTCTCGAAAGATGTATCTTTTGAAGATGATATCCAACAAACAATGGAATTGTTGCGTCAAGTAAAACCGCATCAGGTATTTGCTGCTGGTGACTTCCACGATCCACACGGAACACACAAGGTTTGTTTCGATATTATCTTAGAAGCATTGACAAGATTGCGTGCTACTGAAGAGTGGGCTAAAGATTGTTGGTTATGGTTGTACCGTGGTGCTTGGTACGAATTCCCAATGCACGAAATCGAAATGGCTGTGCCACTTTCACCACAAGAAGTAAAACGTAAACGTTTGGCAATCTTCAAACACCAATCTCAAAAAGATCTTCCTGTATTCCCAGGTGATGATCCACGTGAGTTCTGGGTAAGAGCTGAAGATAGAACTACATATACAGCAGGCTTGTACCGCAAGTTAGGTCTTGCTGATTACGAAGCTATTGAAGCTTTTGTTAAATGGAAATTTGATTAATACAATTTGCATATTATAGAGAGCCGCTCCACAAAGAGCGGCTTTTTTATTGATATTCAATCTGACGAATTAAAAAATTTCGGATTGTTAAGCTTTTTATCCGAATGTTTATTTTATTCTCTCATCCTCTGCCTTACTTTTGATCACAATTTAGAATTAGTTTAAATAAAATTATGAAATCAAAAATATTTTATGCGTTGTTAACTTCTATGACTGTAGGATCAGTGGCGTATGGACAAACAACTGTAAAAGGAAAATTAACAGATAGTCAAGGAAAAGAACTCTCAAATATTACCATTAAAAGTGGTAATAAGCAAACGCAATCGGATAATAAAGGGTATTACCAATTGTATATTCCACAAAATGGTGCTTTTGAAATCTCCATATCCGGCATAGGCTATCGCAGAGAAACGCTACAAGTAAATCCAGAAGGAAAAATAACGGAATTAGATAATATCATTCTTCAAAAAGCAGATCAAGAAATAGATCAGGTAGATATTATAGGCTATAATTCCATTAATAATAAAAAAGTGGGAGTAGCCAAATCTGGAATTGACAACAAAGACTTACCTCAATCTGTACAAATCATCAATAGCCAAGTAATCGCCGATCAACAGATAAATACATTAGGTGATGCGCTAAAAAATGCAAATGGTATCGCATTAGGTGCTGATCGTGGTGGTGTAAATGAAAACTTCTTTGCTCGTGGCTATAGTTTAGGCTCCAATAACATCTTCAAAAATGGCGTGCGCACAAATAATGGTGGACGTATGGAAGCTAGCACTTTAGAATCGGTAGAAATATTAAAAGGTTCTGCTGCATTATTGTACGGAGGGGTAACAGGTGGTGCCGTAGTGAATTTAGTAACTAAAAAACCAAAATTTGAATCAGGAGGTGAAGTATCTTTCCGTTATGGCTCTTGGGACAGCTACAAACCTACCTTAGATGTTTATGGTCCTCTGTCAAATAAAGTTGCTTTCCGTTTTATAGGAACAGGACAATCTGCCGACAGCTATAGAGATATAGTAAAAACAGAAAGAGTATATGTAAATCCTTCTGTATTGTATAAGATTTCGGACAATTCAGAACTTACTTTCAATTTTGATTATTTGAGATCGAGCTTTACTCCAGATTTTGGTATTGGATCCGTAGAAGGAAAAATCAATAATGAAGTTGGTAGAGGAACATTCCTAAATGTAAATGGGGCTTTTAATAATACAAATTCTACTAATGGAAATGTATCTTTTGACCACAATTTTAATGAAGATTGGAAAATCAGTTTAGTCGCAGGTCTTCAGAATTACAACCGCGATTATTATGGATCTGACAGATTACAGGCTAATGCACAAGGATTAGCTTCTAGAGCTTTAAGCCGAAGTGCTACCGAAGAATTTACCAAGAACCAACAAGTAAACTTAACAGGAAATCTTAATACAGGAGGTGTAAAACACCAACTACTATTTGGTGGAGATGCAGATCAATCCGCGACTAAAGCTTATGCTTATAATATATTTGCGGATCCTACAAAACCAAGTACGCCTTCGACAGCTTATGATCAGATCAATGTATTTAATCCAGTACAAAATAGATTAGATATTCCCGAGTTTGCAAAAAATACGTGGACAAAAACAGATGTATACAGATATGGTGCTTTTGCGCAGGATTTAATTTCCTTAACAGAAAAATTCAAAGTACTTGCTGGTATCCGCTATACTTACCAAAGAACACCTTATTCGGGAAAATTCACCTATAACACAGGAGTTACTGAAACTGTAATCAATAAAGATGCGAAAGGAAACGAAGTAGGAGCAAAAGTAGACAAAGCATGGTCTCCAAAATTCGCGTTGATTTATCAACCCATTACTACTTCTACGATATATTTAAGCTATGCCAATAACTTTATTTCAAACTCTGGTTATGATATAAATTATCAACCGTTGACACCTTCGTTGGTGGATCACTATGAAGCGGGAATCAAAAATGATTTCTTTGACGGAAGATTTTCAGCCAACTTAACAGCTTACCGAATTAACAATAATAAATTCACGCAGATGGCACTAGTTACAGCTGATGGAGCTGCAAATGGTGACACCAATATGAAAGAATTTACTGGAAAAACTGCGTCCGAAGGAATAGAATTGGATTTAAATGGTAATATTCTTCCGGGATTAAACATCCTTGCTGGGTATGCATATAATTTCATGCGATACACTGAAACTTTAGACATCTACAAATACAAAAATGCGCAAGGTCAAGATGCGGAAACTTCGGGAAGTGAAGAAGGCGTCCGTTTAGTAGGAACTACCGCGCATACAGGTAATGCAACGCTATTCTATACCTTGCAAAATGGCTCTTTAAAAGGTTTGAAATTCGGGGCTTCTGCATTTTATACAGGTAAGCGCAATGCAGGTTGGAATAACTCGAAAATCAATGTTCGAGATGGTGTAAATCGTTTAATAGCAGTAGATCCATTTACTACGTTCGATTTATCCGTAGGATATACAGCAAAAAGATTCAGCATTTTAGCCAAAATGGCTAATATTACAGATGAATTGAGTTATTACATTCACGAAAATTATTCAGTAAACCCAATTCCTCCACGCAACTTCACAACGACATTATCGTATAAATTTTAAAACACCTTATTAAACGAACAAAGCCTTTCAAAATGAAAGGCTTTGTTCGTTTAATAGTTTCTTGCTTTATAACATTCCTATAAAACCCTCTATTTCTGATATGACATGTTGTACTCCTTCTTGTGCAACAAGAAAAGAATAACGAAGTGAATTTGGAATAAATCCAAAATATTTTTTGAAAGCTGTGGTAAAGTGCGTAGAATGCTTATATCCTGTCATTCGCGCCACATCCACGACTCTATACTCTCCTGTCATAATTAATTCCTTGGCGTGTTCCATCTTACGCTCAGTAATGTAATTCATGACGGTCTTCCCAAAATGTTGCTTAAAATATTTTTTCAAATACTGTTCATTCGTTCCGACCAATCGAGCTAACTCCGGAATGGTATGATTTTTTGACAAATCCTTATCGATAATAGATTTGACCTGAATTATTTTATCGTAATGATTTTTATTTAAGATTAACTCACGCTTATCATTCTCCGCATACAGACCTTCTATTTGATGCACCAAAGCCTCAATCAATAATGCTTGTATTCGTAGGTTATTCAATTGATGCTTCCTTTTTGCCAAATCCAAAATTTGATTGATAGCCAAAGCAATTCGATTATCGCTTTTTGTTAAAAGTCCATTCTCAAATCTATGCTTTTCAGCTTCGAACTTTTGCTGAAAATCTCTTAACAGATCTTTCGGAACAAAAAGAGCAATCGCCACATTATTGCCGTACATATTTTTCCACTCCACCGAATCCCCCATTTGTATAGGGTGAAGTATATTTTCTCCTCCCCTAATGACATACGAATTGTCCTTAACAAAATATGGAGAAATGCATGGAGAGGAACTTGAAGGAAATAATATATTCAAAAAACCATTTACAGGACTGGCAATTATCGAAGAGGATAATCCATCAAAAATGACATAATGTAACTCAATCTGAAAAGAATTCAATGAAATCTCCAACTCAAGTCCATTTAATGGATCGACTATTTCTGATTGTGAAGCATTTTTTCCCGATTCCGTCATTTTAGTATTTAGAATAATTCTAGATTTGCAGCGTAATATTTATTTAGACTGGTTCTAAAGAATATCAAAATTAATATATTAATCCGAATAAATGAAAATCTTTTATCTGTTAATCGTTTTTACTTTAATTAATATAACCGCATTTGCGCAACAATCTTTTTCTGTAAAAGGCAAAGTGCATAAAGAAAATGGTGAAGTTGTGTCACATGTAACTATAAAATTAGAGGGAACAAACTTTACTGCAATTACAGACGAAAACGGTCTTTATGAATTCAAAAATGTCCCTGTCGGAAAATATACCTTATTAATCTCTTCATTAGAGATAGAAAGCAAAGTATTACAGCTAAATGTCAATAAAAATTATCCCGATCTACATATTCATATCGACGAAAAAGGAGGATTTTCAATCGACGAAGTTCGCATCGAACGCAAAACCGCCAAAAAAGAAATTGAAACATCTGGTTTTGCAGTCGCTGTTATCGAAACAAAAGAAGCTTCATTAAGAAATTTAACGACAAACGAATTATTGGACCGTGCTGTAGGTGTGCGTGTTCGTCAAAATGGTGGTGAAGGATCTCCGATTGATTACAATTTAAATGGTATGTCCGGTAGCACAATAGGTATATTTTTAGATGGGTTGGAGATTTCAACCTATGGTTCTTCATTCAATCTTAACAATATTCCTCCAGCGATGATTGAGCGTCTTGAAGTATACAAAGGTGTGTTGCCATCACATCTATCGGGTAATTATATCGGAGGAGCAATAAATGTGGTGATGAAAAAAGACGCTTCTGCCAACAACATTACCGCTGCGGTTTCGTATGGCTCCTTCAACACCTATCGTGCTGATATATCAGGGATGTATCGTAATCAAAAATCTGGATTTACAACACGGTTATCTGGATTTTACAGTCATTCAGACAATAATTATGAAATGTGGGGTAAATTTTCTAAATACACCACTTCAGGGGGTAATACCATCAGATACAATAAAACACGTAGACCAAATGACAAATTTGAAACAATAGGTGGACGCTTTGAATTTGGATTTACGGATGTCAAATGGGCAGATCAATTTTTTGTTGGTTACAATATTTCGGACTCTTACAAAGATATACCTCATGGACTGACTATGACACGTGCTTACAAAGGACGCTTTAACGAATATCAAGCGCACGTACTGAATTTAAACTATAATAAAAGGAATCTATTCGTTGATGGTTTATCATTGAATGTAAATGCTGCAAGAAGCTATCGGAATACCTACCTACAAGATACCGTTAGCCAAAAGTATAATTGGGCACGTGAAGGGAGTGATTCTTATGAATTAGAATTGATGCTTGCTCCCCCTAACAGTCAGGGCGAAGTACTTCCATATCCACATGAACTAGGTCGAGGACAACAAGGCGAAGCTGTAATTTCAGATATTGACCGTACAATCACCAACATACGATCGAATCTTGCTTATAGCCTATTTTCAGGACATCGTGTTTCACTTAACCACAAATACGAATCCACGACCAGAGATGATAAGGATTTATTAATACCAGAACGAAGTAAATGGATTACCCAAAGCGATGTAAACAACCATATTTTCGGTGTAAACTATGAAGCTGAAACATTCAACGGAAGATTAAGAACTAATTTCTTTGGAAAATATGGCATCTATAATACGGTTCAAAACATTCCAGTAAGCGAGACGAATGGCGAAATGATTTACACAAATAAAAAGACGACACGTGATAATAGCGGTTTTGGCGGAACAGCTTCATATGAAGCATTTAAAAATGCTTATTTAATAGTATCTGCCGAAAAATCATTTATCATGCCTACAGAACGTCACATATATGGAGCTCCAGAAGAAAACTTATTGCCCAATGAAAATATCTTACCTGAGTTAGCAATAAATTACAACTTAGGAACTAGATATACTATATCTCACTGGAATAAACACAAATTATCCATCTATGGCAACTTCTTTTGGAGAAATGGATATGACAAAATAATCCAACAAACAAGAACAGAGGAAGTGTTACCAGGTCGTGAAAATCAAATTGAAGATATTCAAGTTACCCAATTCGTGAATTTAGAGAAAACGCAGGCAATAGGATTTGAGGCAGAACTAAATTATATATACAATAATAAGTTAAATGCCGTTTTTAACATATCGAAGTTCAATTCCCTATTTAAAGTAAAAAATGATGACTGGGGTAATCCACATGCGCTTTATAATTTACAAGTTCCCAATGAGCCATTTTTCACAATGAATGCGAACGTACAGTACCGCATTAACAATCTAATACAAAAAAAGTCCGTTGTAAATGTGTACTACAACATGGGTTATGTGGCCCCTTTTAAAACCATTTGGTACGATTCAGATTGGTTTACGACACCTACACAGTTTACACATGATATCGGAATAAATTACAGGGTACCAAAATCAAATATTGTCATCAGTTTGGATAGCAAAAACATTTTTAACTCTGAAGTATACGACAACTTTGGCGTTCAAAAACCAGGAAGAGCCTTTTACGTAAAATTAAACTATACTATAAATAATTTTAAATAATATAAATATGAGAAATAATATATTCAGAACACTAGTTTTCAGTAGCGCAATAGCTATAGGAACATTATCAAGCTGTGAGAAAACAAATGACGAAGGACCTAATTTTTTGACTGGACCAGATCTTGGCACAAGACAATTTATTACACTAACAGGCGCATTCCCTGATGCCGAAGGTGAAGCAGGTAATGGTGGAACAAGAGCTTTAGCGATCTCACTAGCTGATGCCGAAAATCCAAATTTTGAAGCAAATGTGTTCGCAAATGGTTATACATTGCGCTCTCAACGTACTGCACGCGTACAAGGTTCTCCAAATGGAAACTTTTTATATAATATTCAGTATACTGGTGATGATGGTGGTATCTTCAACAAGTACCACGTACAAGGTGGTAAAAACTTTATTGATACCCGCGAAGAGGTAAACACTGAACCTATTTTAGGTAATGCTCCGCGTTGGGTAATTGCTGCGAACGGCATCGGTGTTGGTGTATATGCTTCCGCAAAGGTACAAGGAACTGCAGAAGGTGCTGGCGCTGACTTCGTAGATGTGAAAAGTACAGCAAAAATTTTGGCATTAGACTTAGATAATCCGACAATCTTACGTCAGACAGAATTTACTATTCCGTTTACTGAAGCTCAAACTAAAGCGGGCTATCAAATTGGACGTATTGACGTACCAATCTTAAATGCTGCTAAGAACAAAGTTTTTATTGGTTGTAACTTAACGAAGGTTGACATAACTAAAAAATCTACCGTTAATAATAATGGTGTTCAAACTTGGGCAACAACTAACCCCGGTAGAGAATTAGGTACAGCTACTTTGGTTGTTGATTACCCGAGCCTAGCCAATCCAAAGTTAATATATTCTGGAGTAAGTAAAACTAACAATCACTCGTATCGTACGATGACGCAATGGATAGGGTCTAATGGTGATATTTACCAAGCAACTGCAACTGGAGGTTCTCAAATATTGAAAATTTCAGCAAGCACAAATACCTATGATGATTCTTATAATTTTGATTTAAAGACCGCCTTAGGTTCTTCTGATAATATTGCAATCCGAGCTTGGAGACTAATCAAAGACGATGTTGGCTTAGTATTATATACAATTACTGGCACAGACGGAGGTTATTTAGCGCTAGTCGATTTGAAAGCTAAAACAGCTAGTAAATTGACTACTGAGCAAGAGTCAAATATTGGATTTAGTGGACGATCTGCCAATACAAGCACTGGTGTAACTGCTATGGTGGGCACGTTTGGACAGTTCCAAAACATTGGTGTATACGGCGACAATTTTTATGTACCATTGACTCCAAATGGCTTAGATGGTAACCTTTATATAATCAACTACAAAACAAAAGCTATTACCAAAGGTGCAAAATTGAAAAACCAATCAGGTAGCTTTTACTTAGGTGCTTATTAATTAAGCATAACCCTAACAATAAAACCTCGACTATTTGTCGAGGTTTTATTGTTATATCTCCCTATTACTAGTAACTAGTGACCATATTATCAATATAGCTACTTCTGGCGTTCAAATAAGCTTTTAGTCTGCCTACTTCTTGAGCAAAGTCCTTCCCTTTTTTCCAAATTTGCTCGTCTTTTGCTTTGGATTCATTAATCATCTCTGCATATTCATCTATGAAGGTCATTAATTGCGCAAAATGATTTGTTTTATAATTCTGCCAATGTGTTTTAAAGGCTTTTTTTACTTCAGTATCCTCCAATAATCGTTGGAAAAAGCGTGATCCAATATTGTTGTTTGACCAAAAAAATGCGCGTCCAGGATTTGTGAAATGGTTTCCAGCCCCTTCAAAACCATACGCCCAATCAAAATCCCAAATTGGTCCGAAACTATATTTACCATTGGGAACTTTGTGGATATAAGTACTTTTAGGATGGTTTAACTCTTCATTACCTGTCAAAATATACACCAATAAATACTTAGCAAAAACATTTATATCTAATTTATCACGGTAACCATTATCTGGAAAATTGGAAGAAGAAATCAAGTTTTCTAACTTTTCAAAATCGGCTTTAATTGGTGCGACTTCGCTCTGTTCTTTCAGATCAGGAGACTTAATCATCACCGGAAGGTTATAGTTGGTACTTCTAAATTTAAATTCCTCATCATAATAGGTATCTAATTCAAACAAGTATCCCTCCTTCGTCACATTGATTCTATTGTCGGCCACCTCCAAATGTTGGGTCAATACATAACTACCTTTATAATTGCCATTTATTGTCAAGTCCACCGGAATGATATCGTTGGTAAAAGGCACTTTCAAATCACGACCAATACGCATAGCGACGGCGTTACACATCAAACTCGGATCTAAGAAATTGGCCAATAACACCCAGTTTCTCGCCTCTGGCAATCCTAGTACAGATGCTTTCGTCTTCAAACGTAACCGGTAAGGTTTCTTTGGTTGTTGCCAAGTCGAATTTCCTCGTCCTCGAATTTCAGTTGGAGCATAAAAATCAGAATACAGGTCTTTGCCCAAAATCGAAACAGTACCATTCAGGTATTTCTCCTTTTCCACGACTTCTTCCTGATTATCTATTTCCACATACATATGTGGTATTGTGATATTATTTGTTAAAGTAAGCTGTACCGTAATTTCCTTTTTAGTACCCTTCGCGCCTACAAAGCTATATTTAACAGGTTGAGAAAAATCCCGTACAGTTACGCCACTTACCTGCTCTATTCCATCTACCAAAACCTTTTGAGCATTGCTTTTAAAGGTTGGAATCAAATTTTTGGCAAATAATTTCTTAACATTACCTGAATAAAGATCGTTTTGCAAAGTAAGAATAAGGTCTGCAGACAAAGAAGGATTTTTATCTGCTGAAAAATAAAATTCAGAAATTTCAATTATTTCTTCTTCATCAACAGTATCTGTATCGGTTGGAGGTTTAGAACAGGATGAAAATGTAATAAAAAGACATATAAAATACACCCATGAATTCTTGTAGATGCTCATAAATTTAGTAAATAAAAGAAGCTGTAAGATAACACTTTATGATGAAATTGGATTAACATTTTTTCAATATAGTAGGCGTTAAAAAATTTACTACACTTAATTATAAACCTGAATTCGATTATTAATTCTATTTAAAATTGCAATCATGGTGGTAAATGTTTGTATTTAAGTATCTGAAATTCAAATATTTAACAATACACCAGACCATGATTACATACGATAAAGTTACCGATATTTTCTGCATAGTTGATGAGTTTTGCAAGAACTTTGAAAAAAACACTAAAAACTTCATCATTGGGAAGGCTGCAAGACGACCAGCAACCATGTCAAATAGTGAGATCATTAGTATCCTACTATTATTTCAGATTAGTGGCTTTAAATGTTTCAAGCATTATTACATATTTTATGTACAGCGCCACATGAACAAAGATTTCCCTAAGACAGTTTCTTACAATCGTTTTGTAGAACTTAGCCAGACTGTGATTATGCCCTTAACTATGTTTCTGAAAACCTGTTGTTCGGGTTCTTGTACGGGAATATCATTTGTGGACTCTACGCCAATAAGGGTTTGCAAAAACAAACGTATAAAAGCCAATAAGGTCTTCAAAGGAACT
>NZ_JACOIJ010000003.1 GCF_014692495.1 Sphingobacterium litopenaei
CAAAATTGGGCAATTTAAACTATTCTAAAAGTAATATAGAGGGTATAATTTGACTTTAAAACAGAAAACTTATCTAGAAGCTAGATAAGGAGGTATATTATATGTCTAAAATTTTTATTTAGGACACCTGTGGTTGATTTTAATAAATTTCACTAACTAATGTAGAAAATATTCTACAATTTGAACTACAAAGAAATTTAAGTTCATATTTGGAAAATAAGATTTGAGTTTTTAAAATTATTTATTTTGAATTTCCAACTTGGCATTTATTTTAGATGCTTTTATATAAGAAGCGTCCATATAAAAATTTTTATGTTGATGAGATTTTAAAGCTTGTTTCCAAGTGTTTAAATCAACTTCTTGGTCATTGATATATAGGTTAAAGATGCTGGAGTCAATATTATTTAGCTTTGATATAATTTCTTCGGAATACATTCGATTACCTTCATTCTCTTTTATAATAATCGTGGGTTGTTTAGTGTCATTTCCTAATAAGGCTTGGGATTGTTTAAGATCCAAAATCATGATTTGATCCAAATAAATTCCATCTGCTATATACCAAATTTTATTTGTAGGAAGAATCTTACCTTCATGAATAACTTTTGCTTGTCTCAAATTAGCATTAGTAGCAATAGGAGCTTTAAAAGTTACCGTTAGCTTACATTTCATATTAGTAGTTATACCATCTCTCATCCCAGGATTCCACATTCCAGCTTCTCTCAGAATTTTAAAAGCCTCTTTCGTATATGATCTATCGGAACTGTAGACAACTTGCGCATCTTTTACTAGTCCAGCAGATGTTACGTTAAAACTAAGCGTTACTTTTCCTTCTTTTTTACCATATAAAAAAGGCTTTAGTGGAAATCGTTTACTTTCGTAAGCATATTCCGAAAAATTTGATTTCGAAAAATCACGATGTGAAGGTTCAATGATTTGAGAAATGTGTTTAGTAGAAGTCGATGCTTGTGCATGAGAATAATGGAAATGAGCACAAATTAAACTACAGCATAGTAATCCCAGCCTAAATTTCACTAAATGTTTAGCTAATAACATATATGGTAATAATTCTTGGTAGATATATAGCTACAAAAATGGTTATATTTTTTTCTTAGCCTAATACCTAAATATAGGTATTTTTAATTCTTGTTTTATGTTATCCAATAAAAAAACATCACATTCTTACTATTATGAGAATGTGATGCTTATCAAGATTTATTAAAGTATATGTAAATTTATAATTTCAACCAGATTGGTAAAGCAAATTCTTCCAGCAAATGTGCCAATTGCATTTCTTTATATTCTTCTTTCTTAACAAATCTTACTTCAGCAAGTTCTGCATGTGCGATTGGAAGCGATTCTAATGCTGTTTGCAATAAAAATATATTTCCTTGTACTATGGTGTTTTCTTCATTAACAGCCTCCGTTTCGTGCTGCCCCAAATACTTGAAGTCTGTTTCTTTAAACTCCAAATTAAGCTCCTCTTTTATTTCACGAAGTAAGGTCTGAATATAAGTCTCATTATGCTCTACCTTCCCTCCTGGCAACATATAAAATTTTGATTTGTGTTTACGTACTACTAATAATTCTTTATTCGCATTTAAAAGTAAAGCAGAAGCTATAATAATTTTTTTTGTAGACATTACAATAAGTCTGTGGTTATTTAATTTTCAAAGCGTATTTGATTCCGCCTATTATATGTTTTTGAAATAATTCAGAATCGTAGGATTCATTTGTATGGCCTAAACCGGTATAAAAAGCCCTTCCTCCATCATACTCCTGAAACCAAGCAATCGGATGGAATTTCCCCATTTTTCCACCTTTATAAGACGATTCATCCAAAGCCATTAATATATGAAGACCAGGTTTAACATCCTTGAAATCATACCATTCGTCGCGATGAATCCAGGTTTTTGGAAGATGTTTTGTAGAAATATGTTTTCGATTTTCCACCTGAATATGGGCTTCTTGAACAGCTGGGTGACTTACAAAATAGCCTCCAACTAATGCGCCATACCATGGCCAATTGTATTCTGTATCAGACGCTGCATGAATGCCAACATAGCCTTTGCCTGATTGAATAAAACGTTGAAAATTCTGTTTTTGTGTTTCATCCAGAACATCACCAGTCGTATTCAAAAAGATAACCGCATCATATTTTTTCAAACTGTCAGCATGAAAATGCACAGCGTCTTCAGTATGCAGATAATTAATGTTATTATCCGCTAATAACTTGGACACGGTTTTAACTCCTTTTGGAATACTTTCATGTCTAAAACCCGTGGTCTTTGAAAAGATTAATACAGATTTGCTCTTTTGAGCGGAAGCAAATGTCATAGTTGCCATCATAATTAGCACTAATGAATACAGTTTTCTCATTTTTATGGTTTATAATTTATAATATAATTGGGCTGCCTCAATATAATAATCTAGAGCAGATTTAATATCTTGTTCGTCTATATATACGTTATAAGTACAGTCACCTATTTCTTTTAATAAAGCAAAACCAATCTTATTGTCTTCATTCTTTTTATCATTTTTCATCAGTTCTAAGAATGAATCATAAAACTCTGCTGAATAAACGTATTGTGGATATTTAGAAAGAAATGTATTCGTTATATCATTTAATGATTCTTCCGATAAGCCTGTGAATTTATAAGACATCCAAGCCTCACAGATCATTCCAATAGCAATTGCTTCACCATGCAATAAGGGATTTGCATCGTTGTACAAAGAGTAACCTTCAATGGCATGACCAATAGTATGACCGAAGTTCAAAATCTTACGTAAACCTTTTTCTGTAGGATCCTGTGTGATTACATTATTCTTGATCTGAACAGATTTATAGATCAAATCTGCTGGTACATTATTTATATCAACAGATTTGCAAGTTTCATACAAATCTTTATCTTGAATCAATCCATGTTTAATGATTTCTGCAAAACCTGCAACTAACTGCCTTTCATCTAATGTCTTTAAGAATTCCGTACTTATAAATACAGCTTGGGGTTGGGTAAATGTTCCGATGATATTTTTAACGTTATCTAAATCTATTCCCGTCTTACCTCCAACAGAAGCATCAACTTGAGACAATAACGTAGTTGGGATTTGAATAAAATCGATACCTCTTTTGAATGTTGAAGCAGCAAACCCGCCCATATCAGTTACCACGCCGCCTCCAAGATTAATCATCAGAGCTTTGCGATCAGCGCCAAAATCCAACATTGTTTTCCATACTCCAATACAGAAATCAATATTTTTGTTTTCCTCTCCAGGATCGACTTCTATAATATCATAATGGATTAAATCAGGAATAGCATTTTGTAATACAGGTAAGCAATTATCATTGGTATTTCTGTCTACCAAAACCAAAATTTGCGAGTATCCGCGTGCTTCAATAAATGGTAAAAGTGATTCTAAATTTTCTTCGAAATATACGTTGTATCCTAAACTTTGGATTGGTTGCATGATCTTATTTTATGAGTTGATATTATACGGGTTAAAGATAGAAAAATATTAGATGATTTGGACTCTCATACCTTCAAATTCAACGATATCACCTTTGCGCACTTTTAATCTTTTACGATAATCTACTTCACCGTTGTATTTCACTAAACCTTCATCCACCATACGCTGAGCCATCCCGCCGTGCTCTACCCAATTCAAAGCTTTGAGCAATTGAATCATGGGAATAAATTCTCCTTCTAAATTGAATGTTTGCATAAACAAAAATACACCAAAAATATACCAATTCTATCCATATCGACTTAAAAAGTTCAAAATATATTAATTATAGTCTACTTTTGTTTGTATAAGAATTATAGAAGATGGCCTTGCAAAATACCTTATTGAATTTTGAAAATACAGAGATAGCATTTAAAAATAAAAGTGATAAAGACCTTGAAAGAGCATACTGGCTTTTTAAGATGGTCGCTTCCAATACACTCATCAAAATCGGAACACCTATCACTAATTTTTCCTTAAATATTGGTCTTCCTATTCAGGGAATTATTAGAAATACAATCTATAAACAATTTTGTGGTGGCGAAACGATTCAAGGCTGTGCTCCTGCTATTGCCGAACTAGGCAAAGGTAATGTCACGACTATTTTGGATTATTCTGTTGAAGGCGAAGAATCAGAAGAAAGTTTTGATGCGTGTTGTCAAGAAGTATTAGAAAGCGTGGCTTACGCTAAGACAAATAAATTAATTTCTTTCTGTGTATTTAAACCAACAGGTGTAGGGAGATTCGATTTATTAGCTAAAATTGATGCTAAAGAAACATTATCTGATGCGGAAAAAGCTGAATTTACAAAATTGTTAAAACGTTGTGATGCGATTTGTAAAGCTTGCTATGAAGCTGGAATTCCTGTTCTGGTAGATGCTGAACATTCTTGGATACAAGATACCATTGATGACATCGCAAGAGAATTAATGGAACGCTACAACAAAGAAAGACCTATAGTATATAACACGTATCAATTATACAGACACGATAAATTAGCTTCGCTAAAAGTGGATTTGGCATATGCTAAACAACAAGGTTTCTATTTAGGGGCTAAAATCGTACGCGGAGCTTATATGGAAATCGAGCGCGAGAGAGCTGCTGAAATGGGCTACCCTTCTCCTATTCAACCGAACAAACAATCGGCTGATATAGATTACAATGAAGCTATCTTATTCTGTCTGGAAAATATTGACCGTATAGGTTTTATGGCTGGCACCCATAATGATCAAAGCAGTATGCTATTGGCTACAGAAATGGACAAACGAGGTATTCCGCACAATCATCCGCACGTCTTCTTTGCACAATTGTTAGGTATGTCTGATAATTTATCTTTCAATCTAGGTGCAGCGGGATACAATGTGGCGAAATATATGCCATATGGTCCTGTAAAAGCTGTTATGCCTTATTTATTCCGAAGAGCCCAAGAAAACACTTCAGCTGCAGGACAAACTGGTAGAGAATTGAGCTTAATCATAAAGGAAAAACAACGACGTAAATTGTTAAAAAAATAAAATAATGGCTGTATATTTACAGCCATTATTTGTTTACAGCTATTACCTAAACTATTAAATGAGTATACAAGAAAAATTCCATAAACTACAAACTATTGCTGAACCTTATGAAGCTTTATTATTTGATGTAGATGGAACATTAGCAGACAATATACATGCACACAAAGCCGCTTATGTTGCGGTTTCAAAAGAATATGGTGTAGACCTAGATCCTGATTTAATTGATGAAACAGCGGGCTGGCCTACCGTAGCAGTTGCACGTGAGGTGTGCAAAAGATATAATGTGGAATTTGACGTGGAAGCCTATTCGAAACGTAAATCTCAGATTTTTATAGAAGAATTTATTCAACAAACAGAACCCGTAGAATACGTACGACAAGTTCTTTTTGAAAATGTTGGTAAAAAGAAAATTGGAATAGTATCAGGAGGAAGTCGTTCTACTCTAAACATTACTTTGCAGGTTATCGATGTCACGGGTAAATATGAAGCGATGGTATGTGCGGGTGATACCAAAAATGGTAAACCTTCACCAGAACCGTTTCTTCTGTGCGCTGAACAATTAGGTGTAGATCCGAAAAAATGCTTAGTTTTTGAAGATGGCGATCCAGGTGTCCAAGGTGCTATTGCTGCAGGTATGGGCTGGGTTCGTATTGATCAAATTTAATTGTTTATCTCTGCTAAAAAGTTGTAATAATCTTTATACCGCTATTGGTATAATCTAAATCGGATTTACGGAATTGTCCTAATGGTACTTTCACAAACGGTTCGAGTGATAAAGACATTTTATTGTTGATATTCACTTTTTTACCTATTGAAAAATTAGCAAAACCATTAAATCCATTTGGATTTACATTGTCTTGAACTGATTTTACCGTCTTCACTTCTGCTTTATTCAAACTTTGAGCAGCGCCTGGTATAAGTGAAGCTTTATCTTGAAGAGATATTATACCCGCATTTTCAATATATTGTGCTTCTCGTTGTTGATTAATAATAGCAGAATATGACACTCCTGCAGAAGAATAAAAGCCTTTATTGAAAGTATACGTAATATCTAACGGAATCTCTAAAGCTTCAACTTTTCCCATTACCGCGTTGACATTCGGCAAGATCATTTGTTGTTTGCTTGCATACGCATTCTCCGTAATGAGAGAGTTGTTTGGAGCACTTTCCATATTAATCATCTCCGCATTTGACATTTCCATTGGATCTTTCATCACGCCAACAGAATATGAATTATAAGATGTTCCAGTACGTAAACTTATTTTATTTGTTAATGCATAAGAAACTAAGAAGCCTGCACCTACATCAAATTTATCCGAAGTACGGTGAGGAGATACATATAAACCTAGTTGGAATTTATCCCCCAATGACATTTTGCTTGATGGCTTTAAGTTATCTCCATCTGAATTGAAGCCTAGATTTGCCGTCTGATGAGCCATGGCAGACACAGATGGATTCACAATTGTGGTAGATGGCGTTTGTTCAATAAACGGTTTATAAGGTAATACTTCTGTTGTGATAGTCTTCAATTGAGCTATTGAATTTTCATTCACGTCATTAGCTAATAAATCAGATTCATTTATTCCCTCTATAGTAGAAATGTGGGTTAGTTTGGCTTCTGTTGAATTATTTGAATTTGGTATGGATGTAAGAAGATTATTATCTAAGTGTGCAGACGCCTCAGCTAATCGTATTTCGAACTCATTTTGATTTTGTACATCTTCTCTAGGATCCGAATTTACATCCAAGCTATTCGAAGAAGCTATTTGTGTTTCAATCGAAGGATTCGAAGAAGTATTTTGCGTTTGATACAAATACAAAGAAACACCCAATACCATAATACCTGCGGCCGCTATAGAGGCAAGCCTTCTAAAAGGCAGAACCTTGACACCTGAAGCATTCGTAACATTCCCTTGCTGCGCCGCAAATCTTTCCCATGCTCCCTCACGATAAGGAAGTTCTTGAGAAGCTTTCAATTTAGCCTTAATATCTTCTATTAAATCTTTATTATTCATTATATGTAGATATTAACCAACTTTTATTTTGTTCAACATTTCAAATTGTTCTTGATACAACATTCTCAATCTTGCCTTTGCACGAGTGAGATAAGTTCTACATGTACTATCAGGAATGTTCAATTGCTTACTGATTTCATCGTGTGAATAACCTTCAATCTCATACAGATTAAAAATCATCCGTTGAATTTCAGGTAATTTATTCAGTAACTTCAGAATATCATTAACCTCCAAATTACTTGAGATAGCGACGCTATTATTTTCTATTTCTAGTTCATTGATATCATCAATATCTAATGTAACTTTTTGTGCACGAAGTTTATCGATAGATGTATTCACAGTAATCCGCGCTATCCAACCTTTAAAAGATTTCTCTAAGGCATTCTCATCTTCTAAAATTTCGAAATTAGATAACTTTCTGAAAATTTTAACGAAGCTCTCATTGACGATATCTTCAGCTTCCATTTCATTTTTGACATAGCGCAAAGACACAGCCATCATATATCCGTAGAAACGTTTATACAAAAATGATTGACTGCGTTCGGTTTTGTGTGCGAGACAATCCTCCAGAGCTGACTTCAAGGTCAGTGGACTATTTCTTTTGAAATATCTGGAAACTATACTCACTCTTGTATATGAACTTGGTCTATTTTCTAGTTCTAAAGTTAAAGAATTATTATTGATAACCACGAATCTATGTCATTATGTGGGTATAACGGTTAAAAAATTGAATATGCTACATCTTATTTAAAAATAAATTTTTAAAGTTTTGGGAGTTGATTTGAAGGCAATAAATGCTTAAATTTAATAGAAAGGAAGAGTTATGAAAAACATACTATTGCCTACAGATTATTCTGAACATGCAAACAATGCTTTCTTTTATGCATTGAACCTCGCCAATAAATTTGGAGTAAAACTTTATGTTTTATTTTCCTATATACCCCCTGTATTATCTTCTGTACACGCTGGCCAACCCGATATGCTGAGCACCGTATACCAAGAAATAGAAAAGTCACGGTATGAATATGGACAACGAAAAAACAAAGAATTATTTCAGCTCGCTGCCAACGAAAACATTCATACGGATAATGTACACTTTATATTTGAGCACGGAACAGTGTTGGGTAGTGTAAAAAAAGTTATTTCCGAGACTGAAATAAGTCTTATTGTAATGGGAGTTCACGGCGTTTCGGGATTCAATGGTGAATTTATGGGAAGCAATACCACTACAGTAATTCGTAATGTTACATTACCAGTTTTAGTTATACCATTACAAGCTAAATACAATCCTATTCGGAAAATTGGATTTACAACTTTATTTAAAGAAAAAGACTTACCTGCATTGACACAAATTGTAGAAATAAGTTCTTTAGTTAATGCTAAAGTTTATTGTGTAAACGTACAAAATGATTCTAATCATCCTTCTGATGTATTATTGAATGCTGAAAATTGGAACAAAATCTTTGAAGACAAAGAATTGGATTTTGTTTTCCTGGAAAAGGAAAATACAGTGGAGGAAACCATAACTCGGTTTATTTTGAATAACGATATTGATGTATTAGCCATAGTTCGTCGTAACCGAAACTTTTTCGATAGATTAATAAGTACCAGCTTATCTACAAAACTTACTTTTCACGCAGAAATACCTATATTCGTTTTTCATGAAGCGAAATAGGTAGAGATATGAATATTCAGATTATACAAGATAAACTGAAAGCACTAAAGCTTTTGGACAACAACATCACCAAATACACGCTCCTCATAGATGAAAAAATGATTGAGCAAGGTGCTTTATTTTTCATACCACTCGGTAATAAAGAAATCAAAGCGGTGATTCCTGCTCCTACACACAAAGATTTCTTGATGGATGAGGATAAAATAACCTATAAGAATTTGTTGGCACATAAAGATATTATTATTCTAAAATAGTTATTAATGTCAACATCAATTTCTAAATTATTAGTAAATCGATATTTAGATTTTTTGGATGAGCATATTCAAAATGTAGTTAACCATGTGGAAGAAGATTTTTTAGAAATTAATCAAATAGCCGATAGACTATACATTTCTCACACTCATTTGACAAATACAGTACAAAAAGAAACTGGACATCATCCCTGTCATTTCTATGATTTAAAAATAATTGAAGTGGCTAAATCTCTTCTTTCAGACCAGTCCAACACCATCGCAGGTGTGGCTAGAAAGCTAACTTATGATCCTTCCAATTTCTCCAAAATTTTCAAGAAATTTACAGGGTTAACTCCCGGCCAATTCAGAAGTCAATTTTAGATAACCTAAAATTACTATAAACTTTAAAATCCTAAAAGTTCACCATATTTCTTTTCTTTTAGAGCGTCATATTTGTCATAATATTTATCAAATTATAAAAGATTATGGCAAGAAATGCTTTAAAAGGAAAAGTAGTATTAATAGCTGGTGGTGCTAAAAATTTAGGAGGTTTATTAAGTCGAAATTTAGCAGCAAAAGGAGCTAAAATTGCAATACACTACAATAGCGATTCTAGTAAAGTGGATGCCGAACAAACTTTAGCTGACATTCAAGCTAGTGGTGGTGAAGCGTTCTTGTTCCAAGCTGATTTAACTAAAGTAGTGAACATCACCAAAATTTTTGCTGAGACGAAAGCGAAATTTGGTGGTATTGATATCGCAATTAATACGGTAGGTATGGTGTTGAAAAAGCCTTTTTTAGATACAACTGAGGCAGAGTATGACACAATGTTTGATATTAACTCTAAGGTAGCGTACTTCTTCATTCAAGAAGCAGGTAAAAATCTAAATGATAACGGTAAAATCTGTACCATAGTTACTTCACTATTAGCAGCTTATACTGGATTATACTCTATTTATGCCGGAGCAAAAGCTCCAGTAGAGCATTTTACCCGAATGGCATCAAAAGAGTTTGGGGAAAGAGGAATTTCAGTTACGGGCGTAGCTCCGGGACCAATGGATACGCCCTTCTTTTATGGACAAGAATCAGATGAGGCAGTAGCTTACCATAAATCAGCATCGGCTTTGGGTGGATTGACTGACATTAAAGACATTGCTCCTTTAGTAGAATTCTTAGTAACAGATGGTTGGTGGATCACTGGACAGACAATCTTCGCAAACGGAGGATATACGACGAGATAGCGTGTAACAAATTTTAGTTTAGCGTAAATTTATTTATTATTTTTACACTAAACTATTATTGCCAATTATTCTAATGATACTTAAATTAATAAATTCCGCTTTGATACTCGTTGCTGTATTTCTCGGAATAAAACATGGCTGGAACATGTTGATGGCAAAACCAGAAATGTTAAGCATGTTTGAAAAATGGAATTTTAGCAAAAACGCTGTGATCATAAATGGAGCCATTACGCTTTTGTCAATGGGGAACGTTTCGTGTGTTCTTCAAATTTACAGTAAATAGCGAAGGTAAAATTTCTAGATTAGATATTGGTCAAGCGAAATAAGATACAAGAAGATTTTAAAGGTTATACACCTTTAAAATCTATTTCTTCTAAGCCTTTATATAATTCCAAATATTTAGAAATTGCTTCTCTTTTGTCATCATCCAAATTGAAATCCAAATAAGCCGTAAGATATTCTTCATAGTCAAAGTTTGGATATACTTTTAAGCCAGGAATTACATCCTTAGGATGAGAAACTCCATCTTTTAATGCGGCATTAAAATCATGAACAAAGTCTTCGGAAAGCTTTTTGTTCGAAACCCAAACCGCATATGCAAAAGGTAATCCCGTAAATTGTTTCCAAATTTCACCTAAATCATACACATAAGGAACAGTTTCCTTTTGTCCAAACGTACGGTCTCCTATTAAAACATAGGCATCAGCCTCACCTTCCATGGTCACTGAGACTTCTCGCTTCCAATAATGTTTTAAAAGAATCCTTGCTAAACCATTAGACGTTCTTGACTGATAGTCTAATCGTAAGCTTTCAATTTCTTCAATAGGCTTACAAGAAAAGATAAATACAGAATCCACTGGACCGTCAGATCCTATACAAAAATCTGTTACAATGTGATATTCTGACATTCTGGATAATGCAGCAACCGGAATAATCCCTAAGTCAGCTTCGTGATGTATTACTTTTCTAGCACATTCTGCAGGAACATCTACACTTAAATCAATTTGTTCTAAAAGCTTTTGAGAAGCTTTTATTCCTTGTAAGAACGGTAAAGTATTGGTATAACTTACCGCTGAAACTTTTATTTTTCCCATTCCAACCCCTCTAAATGCGCTGTATTATAGTGATCTATGATTTTAAATTTTTTATTCTCGTATTCTAGTACATACAAAGAAGTATTAGTATGAGGAAAATCGTCCATCATCGTCACTGGCGTATCCGTCAAATGACATAACATGATGCGCAACGCTCTTCCATGCATACAAACCAATACCGTTCTTTCCTCCTTTTTACTCAACATATAATCAACGGCTTCCTTTTGACGTTTCACCAATTGATTTGGTGATTCGCCGTTTTCAATATGAACATCCAAATCATTATTTCGCCAAGAGCTCACAAGCTGCTCAAAACCTTTCATGATTGTTTCATCTTGCACCTGCCCTTCATATATTCCCCAGCTTATCTCATCCAAACCAGCCAACTGTTCCTTAGGAATGCCTAATTCCAATTCAAAACGTTCGATAGTTTGATGTGTACGAACTAATGTAGAAGTATATATTTTATCAAAAGGAATGTGTTTGTAAGCATTAAAAAAAGCATCCGCCTGCTTTCTGCCATTCTCATTTAAAGAAGTATTAACTCCTCTTCCCTGAACAATCCCTTTGAGGTTAAGATCTGTCTGCCCGTGTCTTATAAAGTAAAAAGTCTTCTTCACTAGAATAGTTTGTTTAGTTTACGACAGGCAAAGCGTAATATTTCTTTGACTTGTCTTCTTCAAAAACAACATCCTTATAATCCGTAACCACATTATACAAGGTGTCACGTTCAATAGGATGTCTTCCTACATTTTTAATTAATTCAACCAATTCTTGTGTACTCATTGCGGGAGTTTGTTCTTCTGCACCAGCCATCGAATAAATCTTAGTAGTATCATCCAATGTACCGTCAATATCATCCACTCCATACGCTAAAGACAATTGTGCGGTATCGCGCGATATCATCGCCCAATACGCTTTAATATGGGGGAAGTTATCCATGTAGATACGAGCTACAGCATAATTTCTTAAATCTTCTATAACTGTAACCTCAGGCACATGTGCCATTTGATTGTCTTTATTTCTGAATTTTAATGGAATAAAAGTTTGAAAACCTCCTGTTTTGTCCTGTAATTGACGCAAACGTTCCATATGATCTACACGATGCCAATATTGCTCAATATGGCCATAAAGCATGGTTGCATTGGTATGCATACCCAATTTGTGCGCTTGCTCATGAATATCCAACCATTGTTCCGCAGTACATTTATCATGTGCTATCTGCTCACGGATTTCGGGATGAAATATCTCTGCACCACCGCCTGGCATAGAATCCAAACCACATTCTTTCAAATATTTCAAACCATCATAATGCGAAAGTTTAGCTTTTTTGAAAATGTAATAATATTCGACAGGTGTTAATCCTTTGATATGTAAATCAGAGCGGTGTTCCTTGCAACGCTTGAAAAATTCTGCATAGAACTCCAAGTTTTGCTTAGGTACTACACCTCCCGTGATATGAACTTCCGTTACAGGTTCATTATCATACTTCTTAACCACATCCAACATCGCGTCTACATCCATTTCCCATCCTTCTTCACGTTGCTTAATCATTCGCGAATACGAACAGAATTTACAATCGTATACACATACGTTAGTAGGTTCGATATGAAAATTGCGGTTAAAATATGTATAGTCGCCGTGCTTTTTCTCACGTATATAGTTAGCGAGAACACCTAGGTAATTCAGGTCTCCCTTTTCGTATAAAATTACGCCTTCGTCAAATGTGATACGCTCTTCTGCTAGTACCTTCTCAGCTATCCTTTTCAAATCAACATCCAAATTCGGATTATTTATTAAAAAGGTTAGCTTTTTCTCAGCATTCATATATTACTCCCTTCTTACTCAAATATATTAAAAACAATACAATTTTATTGCCAAACGCTTTATTAAGCTTCAACAAATTGTTGCATGTCGATTAATCGTTTATATAGTCCATTTTGATTAACTAATTCAGCGTGCGAACCTACTTCTACAATTCTTCCTGCTTCCAACACCACAATTTTATCTGCATTCTGAATCGTACTCAAACGGTGTGCAATCACTACAGTAGTTCTATTCTCCATTAACTTGTACAACGCATCCTGAACCAATCTTTCGGATTCCGTATCTAAAGCCGAAGTAGCTTCATCCAACAACATAATTGGAGGATTTTTCAATACGGCACGTGCAATACAAATACGCTGACGCTGACCACCCGAAAGTTTGGCACCGCGATCACCAATATTAGTTTGATAACCTTCTGGAGTTTGCAAGATAAATTCGTGCGCATTTGCAATTTTTGCAGCCGCTTCTACTTCTTCTTGTGTTGCACCTACATTTGCAAAAGCAATATTATTGAAAATAGTATCGTTAAAGAGAATAGATTCTTGATTAACCGTACCAATCAAAGCACGCAAAGAATCTTGATTCAAGGTCTTAATATTCTTGCCATCAAAAAGAATCTCACCTCCCGTCACGTCCATAAAACGCGGAATCAAATCCACCAAAGTAGATTTACCACCACCTGAAGGACCAACTAGGGCTACTGTCTGACCTTTTTTAATCTCTATATTAATATTCTTTAATATCTCTTTTTCGCCATAGGAGAATTGTACATCATCAAATACCACACTTGATTCGAACGACGAAATCACTGCTGCATTTGGAGCATCTTCCACTTTATTTTGTTCATCGATAAGCTCTAACACGCGTTCACCTGCTGCAATACCATTATGGACATTGGAAAACGAATCTGTCAATGCTTTTGCAGGACGCATCACCTGAGAGAATATCGCTATATAACCGATAAATTGTGAAGCTGTCAAATCACCTTCACCACTCAATACCAAACTACCACCGTACAACAATATGATAGCGACCATTACAACACCCAAAAGCTCTGAAACTGGTGAGCCCATTTGTTGACGGCGAACCATTCTTCGCATTATCTTAGAATAGTTTTCACTTTCTCTGTTAAATCTATTTTTGATGAAATTGGATGCATTGAATGCCTTAATGATTTTGACACCAGATAAAGCTTCATCCAAATTTGATATCATTTTACCGTAAGATTCTTGTCCTTCCTTAGCTTGTGATTTTAGTTTTTTCACAATTCTTGAAATCACAAAAGCCGACACCGGAATCACTAACATCGAGAATAAAGTCAGTTTTGTCGATAAGGAAAACAAAACAACAACATAAGCAATTAACTGAAGCGGCTCTTTAAAAACAACCTGCAAAGTTCCTGTAACTGAGAATTGTACAACCTGCACATCTGATGCGATTTTGGAAATAATATCACCCTTACGTTGATTAGAAAAATAACCTACATGCAGATTCATCACATTATCAAACACTGCTTTGCGAAGATTCAGCAAAGTATGAATGCGTAAGTTTTCCATGATACGCTGCGAAAGGTAACGGAATAAATTACTAATGAAAACCGAAACAATAATTACTACACAGACATATTTCAACGCCTCGTAAGGTCCTAAATCGTAATACAATCTATCAGCATAATAGGTAAACCAATCCCCAAAATCTAACCAACTTCCTGGTTTCTCTACAATACTTTGTGCTTGGATGTTTATATCCCCTGTGCCTTTAAATAAGACTTGTAATAATGGTACTAATAAGGCTAAGTTTAATGTCCCGAAAACAACAGTTATTAATGTACAAATAATATAAGGTATAGCATATTTCTCAATAGGCTTTGCAAAGGATAATAATCTAAAATATGTTTTCATTCAATAATTCTCAATAAGCAAAAGTAGTAAAAATGACGGTCAATTAATTGCATATCGGAATTTACGTTCAAATTGTTGCATAGCAGTGATAAAATGAAAGTATACAAAAAATATAGACTTTTATGCTTTAATAGTTCAACAAACCGATTAAGTTTTTATAAATTTAGCACCAAATATTTATTTTGATGGAAATTCAAGTAGCGAAAAGATTACAACATACCGAAGAATACTACTTTTCAAAGAAATTAAGAGAGATTGATGAGATGAACAAAGCGGGTGCTGAGGTTATAAATCTGGGAATTGGAAGCCCTGATTTGCCACCTCACCCTGAAGTAGTAAAAGTTTTGAGCGAGCAAGCTGCGCTTAGTAATACACATGGTTACCAAAATTACAAAGGTGCTCCTGCCCTTCGACAATCCATGGCAGATTGGTATGCGCGATATTACGCGGTAAATCTAGACGCAAATACAGAAATTTTGCCATTAATAGGTTCTAAAGAAGGAATTGTACACATCTGCATGACGTATTTGCAAGAAGGCGATGAAGTATTGATCCCAAACCCAGGCTATCCAGCTTATACGAGTGCAGTGCGCATCACAGGAGCTACTCCTGTTCCTTATACATTGACACAAGAAAGCAATTGGCTGGTGGATTTTGAAGCTTTGGACCAATCGGATTTATCCAAAGTTAAAATGATGTGGATTAACTACCCACATATGCCTACCGGTGCTTTAGCAAATAAAGAATTTTTTGAGAAAGTCATTGCTTTTGGTAAAAAGCACAATATCCTCATCTGTCACGATAACCCGTATAGCTTTATCCTGAATGACTCGCCAGAAAGTATTATGGCTGTTGAAGGTGCCAAAGAGGTGGCGATAGAATTAAATTCTTTGAGTAAATCTTCGAATATGGCAGGTTGGCGTGTGGGGATGCTTGTGGCTAATGAAACACGTATTGGTGAGATTTTGCGTTTCAAAAGCAATATGGACTCGGGTATGTTTTTACCTTTGCAATTAGCTGCCGCAAAAGCTTTGAGTTTGGATAAATCTTGGTACACACAATTGAACGAAGCATACACTGAACGTCGCAAGAAGGTTTTTGAAATCATGGATTTATTAAATTGCCAATACGATTTAAATCAAGTAGGTTTATTCGTTTGGGCAAAAGTTCCATCAAATTATAAGGATTCGTACGAGCTAAGTGATAAGATCTTGTACGATGCTAAAGTTTTCATTACTCCTGGTGGGATTTTTGGTTCTGCTGGCGAACAGTTTATCCGTATCAGTTTATGTGCTAATAAGGATACTCTAGAAAAAGCAATCATACGCATTAAAGAAAATATTTAGGTAGAAAATAGTAAAATACAATATATGAACGTAGCTATTGTCGGAATAGGTTTGATAGGTGGTTCTGTAGCTATCCGACTAAAAGAAACTAAATTCGCTGATAAAATCATTGGCGTAGATAAGAATGAAGCCAACCAAAAGAAAGCTATTCAATTAGGATTGGTGGATGAGATTCAAGATTTGGATGAAGCTATTGCTTCTTGTAAAATCATTGTGTTAACCGTTCCGGTAGATGCGATTATGCAATTGACACCATATATCTTGAACAAAATCGCGGACCAAGTAGTTATCGACATGGGGTCAACGAAGATTAATATCTTACAAAAAATTGCGGAACATCCTAAACGTGGACGCTACGTGGCAGCCCATCCGATGGCAGGTACTGAATATTCGGGTCCTGAAGCAGCTGTGGCAGGATTGTTCAAAGACAAGAACATGGTTTATGTAGAAGCTTTCAAATCGGACGAAGATGCATTTGATTTGGCTGACGCCTTGACTGATGCGCTAGAGATGAAGACTTTGTTTATGAATGCAGAAGAGCACGATATGCATACCGCTTATGTGTCGCATATCTCGCACTTAACTTCATTTGCTTTGGCTTTGACAGTTTTGGAAAAAGAAAAATCACAAGGACGTATTTTCGAATTGGCGGGTTCGGGTTTTGAATCTACGGTTCGTCTAGCGAAATCTTCTCCGGATATGTGGACACCAATTTTTAAACAAAACCGTGAAAATGTATTGGAGGTATTGGAAGAACATATCAAACAATTGCAAAAACTGCACAATAAACTAGAAAAAGAAGATTACGAAGGCTTGCATAAGCTCATCAAGAAATCCAATAAGATTAAACGAATTATAAAATAACCAAAAGAGCGATTAGTCGCTCTTTTGATTTTATGCTTCACTTGATGATTCTAATTTTATCGACCGCATTGATGGTGCTTTATTATCTTTTTTAATACGTTAATAAAATTCTTCTTACCTCTATTCTGAGAAAATATTTTGTAGACAAAAGCATCCTTGTATCAACTGAGCCTATTAGTAGGTATAAGATTCATGTTATCTCTAAGCTTCTTATGGACAAATGAAAAGAAATAGCATCTAATTGTATCAGACTGTAGCTAAACAACAATTTTTTTCTTTAAATTTAACCTACACAAGTTTTGGCTTATCCTGCTGGACCTCAGTCATGACGAAAACTTTACGGTTATTAAACAGCATCTCTCAATCCTAATACTTTTATTGCTTGTCAACACAACATTTGGTCAAACCTATGCGAACCTTCATCAGCTAGATCATACAAAAGTATATTATAGTTCCGACGCCAAAGAAAGGGCTATTAAGATTTTAGATAATGTCGCTAAAGCTGAACATTTTTTTCAAAGCGAATTTAACGTGAAAGCCGATTACACGTTATTAGTTCTGTCTCCTGCGGATTGGAAAACATATGCTCATCCAAATGCTATTTATGGAATTCCACACTTTCTTCCCGATGGAAGACTAGTCGTAGCTGCAGAAAATAACGACTTTTGGAAAAGGAACACTCCTTTTATTGATAAAATCCCGAACGAACTTGCGACCATATTGAAAGAAACTTACACAGATAAAAATGGAGAAATAGCGCTCACCGATTTTTTTGATTTACTTGCTGTACATGAGCTAGGCCACGCTTTTCAACATGCCGCAGGAATGCTCAAACAACGTACTTGGCTCTATGAAACCTTCTGCAATGTTTTGCTTCACACTTATTTTGCCGAGAAAAATCCCGCCCAACTTCCATATCTCACTGTATTTCCACAGGTTGCGATACAATCATTTCCTGCGGAAAGACTAAAATACAACACACTCGAAGATTTTGAAAAGTATTATAACGAAATAGCCACAAAACATCCTGACAATTACGGTTGGTATCAGTGTTGTTTCCATGTTTTAGCAGCAGAAATTTATGATTTGGGTGGTAAAGATGTGATGAAAAAAATGTGGGATATACTAATGAATCAAAATGAAAAGCTAAATGATGATGATTTGACAGACTTATTGATTAAAGCTCACCCTGCATTAGAGCAAGCTATAACAAATTGGAATAACCAATAATCTTCCCTAATTCGCATAAATAATATTCTTCTAGTCGCACTTTAGGTGCTAATTAGTATTATTCACGAAATGAAGATTTCACTAAAGTAAATAACAGTGATGCGTTGTTTCGGAAAGAAGTCATAATAGATGAGATTTCTCATTTCGTTCTTCTTCATTAGAAATGACGTAATTATTAACCTCTAATTTTTTGATTCCTCCTATCGTCGAAATAACAATTTATATAATTCGCTATCCCCTACTTCGTTCATTTAATACCATCAATGCTAAGCTTAATACCATTCTTTCTTCGTTGACTTCTTTTTCTGTGATCTTATGTACGGTAAACTTTCTCCCGAAAAAAGAAGGTTCTTTGTTTAACTCAAAAAGCTCTTCCCCTTCGTTTGCAGAAAGTATATAGGATGGATTAAAGACATAACCAGAAAGCATTCCTATAATTGGAATTTCGCCAAAAATCCCATCCCATAGTTTTACGAAGGCATTCTTCTCTTGTATAGTATGATCATGGTTGTCGTAAGTATCCATTAATTTGAACGTGGATTTCCATAAAGAATGAATGCTTTTGCGTCTTACTTTTCCTATTATATTTCCTTGTGGATTGGTAATAGTAAATGTCTGCTGAAAATCAATAAGTTTATTAGACTTGATCTCATAGAGCAATTCTGATTTTGAAGAATCACTATACACTTTCATTTGATCTCTCCAAGTCAATATCTTTTCCCGAACATAAAAAATAGTATTTCCTAAAGCATCTGTTGCTTCGAAATCGTTCGAGAAGGTGGTGATTTTAAATTTAAAATGAAGTGGATAATTATATAAACTCATTATTTTTCTAGTTTTACTTATCACAAAATATAAAAAATCCCGAATATTTTGCTTTTCGGGATTACAATGTTTATATAAAGATTAATATTTTAGCTTAAGTTTATCAAAAACTTTTGACCATAACCAAATCGGACCGAGCGTTAAAAGTTGCCAAAACATCTTCCCTGAAAATTCTTTTTCTTTTTTGCCCATAAACCACAAACCTAACAATCCTACAAAAGCTATGATTGCGCTAACCAAATACACCGCAGGACCTCCATCTTTTTCTACATATTCTAACTGTACGATAAAAAAGCTCATAATTCCAATGCTAAACAACATGGCATAGGATAAGGTTGGAGCCAATTTGAGATAGAGATAAATAATGATTGCAATATAAAAAGATCCCCAGTTTAAAAATGTTTGCGCATTCATCTTTTGTAAGAAATCTAACTGTGGAAACGGTATCATCCACACCAATCCCATAACTCCAAAAAATGCCAACGTCATAAAAAAGGTATAGCCTAGCTTTGATCCTAAAATTTGCTTATCCAATTCTTCGAAATATACTTCAACTGGTCTTTTCGGCTCAGTTTTAACGCTTTTCTTACTCGATTTATTCATGCTGCAAATCTAAGGAATATATTCAAATTTCTATTGTATGCAAATTTTTACAAAAGCGACTTCTAACCGATGTAAAATAATTTTTAAAAATACTATAGAGTCTAAATTACTATTTAAAAACATGAAAAAGCAATGAAACTATTATCCTAATAAAATATTTTATACATGATCAAAATATTACATTTACCTAATGTTAATTTTATTTTTATCCAGCAAATATCAATTCCAAATTCGGACAAAATGCGATAACATTAGGTATATTTGCGTACCAAACACTACCAAATATGTCTATTGAAATTAAAAATGAAAGATGGAAGGATTTATTCCATAAACAGAATTCTATTACAACAAAAGAACAAGAAAATAAATCCCTAGTTGATAGCTACTATTTTATATTCGACTGCGATTTAAATGTAATTTCATTTATGAATGCTGCATTTAATACTATAACTGGCTACGACGAGAAAACTTTTACCGTGGAAGATCTTATTGAGATTATTCACCCTGATGACAAAGATTATTTCTTTGAATGTGAAGAGAAAGATTTACTATTTAAGAACAAATTAAGATTCAACGAACACTTTAATTATCTCTACTCTTATACTTATAAAATAAGAACAAAAGAAGGAAATTATATTACTATAAAACAAACTTGCCAGGCTTTAGAAGTTAGTAATACAGGCGATTTAACCAAGACTTTAGTCATTCACCAACGAATAAATGATTATCAGGAGCGTCCTATAAATGACCGTCGATTATACGATAAGACGCGTAACATTTATTTAGATATGGAAAACTGTTATAAACTAACAAAGCGAGAGCTTGAAATTTTGAAATTGGTACAAGAAGGATTGAACAGTACAGAAATTGCAAATAAACTTTGTACAAGCAAGTATACAGTGGATACGCATAGAAAAAATATTTTGAACAAAACGAACTCAAACAATTTTATTGATTTGATTCGTAAACTGTCTCAAGCGTAAGAAGGTGAAAATAAAAAGAGTTCTTGAAATTTCTTTCAAGAACTCCACTAACCCCAAATTACATAAATTTTATGCCCTAACATCACGAATATCGATGTCCTTATCGAATACCGATTTTGCAAATGGACATAACGGAACTATCTTAATATTACCTTCTCGAGCGAAATCTACCGCTTTCGACAAAAGTATTTTTCCTACGCCCTTACCTTTTTGATTCTCATCTACTTCGGTGTGGTCTATTATTATTTTATCTGTTCCCGCCTTTGAATAGGTCATCTCTCCTATCTTTACTCCGTCTTCCAACGCAATAAATGCACCTTTGTAACCACTATCTTCATGTTTTACTATCATATCTTATTACCTAAATATAGATAGGTAACAATTTAGTATTTTGAATTGTTTTATTAAACTATATAATCGTGATTATCATTTGTTTATTCTATTTTTACAGATTGAATAAACATGCACAACGCTTATAATTTAATGTACTTGGAAAATCTACTTAAATATTTTATCTGCTTACTTATATTTTTTTTAATTGGTTTTAATACGTCAGTAGGGCAAATTAATGGTACTCATCATCATTTAGATTCCTTAAAAAACACTTCTGACACAAAATCATCAACCTCACAACACACTGACTCTCTTTATGATATAGTCGATCTTTTAAAGGATATAAATCCGTTTAAGAATAAAAGTAAAGAAAATTTTGCAAAAAAACGTTCTCCAATTTCATATTTACCAAATATTAATTATAATCCTAGCATAGGTTTCCAGATTGGGCTTAAAGCTGTAGGCGGTGTTCACTTCGGAGAAAAAGAAAACACGAGCATGTCTGTGTTTGCAACAGCGCTAAATTATACAACTAAAGGAATTATTATAGGCTATCTTTTTCACGACACTTATACCAAAGAAAATAATTGGAATCTCAAAGGAAGTCTTCATATTGCCAAAATGGTCGGCTTGGATTATGGATTAGGAATCGGTGTTCCATTGGAAAATCCTTCTCCAGAAGAATACATTTTGAATAATCCCGACAGAATAAGATATGTAAATAATTATACCGTCTATGGATTGAGTGAACGAATTTATCGCCAGCTTTCAGAAAACTTATTTTTAGGTGCTGGGGTATACTTTGATTTGAAAAGAAATATTACCACACTTGGTTCGGATGAAAATAATCCATTAGAAATCTACAGCCAACAAAAAGGTTACAGTTCTACCATGAACAACAATAATGGATTGATGTTCAATGTGCAATATATGACACGAGATAATCCAAATAGCGCATACAAAGGAACTTACACTGATATCGTACTACGAGCTAACCAAACCTGGCTGGGAAGTTCTCAAGAAGGTTTTCAATTGCTTACTGACTTTCGTAAATACTGGCAGTTATCAACCATGAGGCCTAATCATGTACTTGCTTTTTGGTATTACGGTTCTTATAACGTGGGCGGTGATTTAGGATATTTAGATTTACCTGGAACAGGAAAAGATCCATACGCGCGATCTGGAAGAGGTTATACGAATGGTTATTTTCGTGGTAAGTCCTATGCTTATGGTGAGATAGAATATAGATTTCCTATTCTCCGCAACCAATTTTTAAGTGGTGTTGTATTTGGAAATTTACAAACTATCGATGACGAAATCGGAAGTAAAATGTTCAGGCAATGGCAGCCTGCTGGAGGTGCTGGATTACGTATATTGTTTAATAAACTGACACGAACAAATTTATGTGTGGATTACGCCTTTGGTAAATTTGGCCAAAGAGGTTTATTTTTAGGTTTAAACGAAGCTTTTTAATTCTTATTTATTTATGAAATATTGTTTTTTGTTAGGACTCATTTCCTTTTCAAATGGATTATTTGCACAATCTGATACCACTTCTACATCTCAAATTAGTTTGCAACCCGTCGAGGTTAAACAATATTTTACCAATCAATCTATTCTAGAATTAACAAGTAGCGCGCATACTGTTTCTTCCACTATTATCCAATCACAAAGTCCCACTACACTTACTTCGGCTATGAATAGTGTTCCAGGAATTCGTATGGAAGAACGCTCGCCTGGCTCTTATAGACTGGCTATGCGTGGAAGTTTAATTCGCTCTCCCTTCGGAATACGTAATACAAAAGTTTATATAGATGAATTACTTTTTACCGATGCAGGAGGTAATACCTATTTTAATATTTTGGATCCGCTAGCTATTTCGCAAGTACAAGTAATAAAAGGTCCAGATGGTTCTCTTTTTGGGGCAAATTCAGGAGGGGTGATCCGTATTCAGCCATTAGGCCTTACGAATGCACCTAATGATATTTCATTACAGATAACAGCTGGTTCTTTTGGTTTGTTTAATCAAAATTTAGGGATTACAAGAAAGGTTTCCGATAAATATCAATTTGCGTTCAATCAATCGCTGTTATCTTCGGACGGATACCGTGAGAATTCTGCTTTTAATCGGAAAACATTTCAAACGGCTCATCAAATAAATTATAATTCGAAAGGCGTCTTAAAAGTTTTTGTATTGTACACTGATTTAGACTATCAAACACCAGGAGGATTGACCTTAGCACAATATGAAGAAAATCCTCAATCCGCACGACCTGCCGCAGGACCAAATTCGAGTGCTACAGACCAAAAAGCAGCCATTTATAACAAGACTTTTTACACTGGTATAGGACACGACTATCAAATTTCACAAAAACTCTCTCACTTCTTGGGCATTTTTGGTTCGTATACGGATTTCGAAAATCCCTTTATTACGAATTATGAGTTCAGAACAGAAAAGAATATTGGATTAAGAACATTTTTATCTTATCAAGAATCAAATGCAATAATACCTTTTCAAATACAAGTTGGCGTAGAAGGAACGAAAGGCTGGAATAAAATTGACAATTTTGATAATAATAAGGGAACAGTTGGCGATCCGCAGGCTAATGATTTACTAGACAATGATCAACTCAATTTCTTTTCTCGTATTCAGCTTAATTTATCTAAAAACTGGCTGCTGGAAGGTTCTCTTGGTTTGAACAAAAACAGTATTCACTTCGAAACACTATTTCCAGAAGATGCTGCCAGTAAAGGTGATATCGATTTTGAAGATGTGTGGATGCCTCGCGTAGCCACATCCTATCAAATCGGAAATCAAATGGCTTTTCGGGCGTCTGTATCCAAGGGCTACTCCACACCTACACTAGCAGAAGTGCGATCATCTGATAATATGATTAATCTATCCCTGCTAGCAGAAAGTGGAATTAATTATGAACTCGGTTATAAATTAACGCCTACAAATAAAAGTTGGCTAATCGACTTGGCTATCTATAACTATAATATGGATAATGGTATTGTACGAAGATTGAATGAAACTGGTGTAGAATATTATGCAAATGCTGGTGAAATGCATCAAAAAGGCGTAGAATTATCATTTTGGTCATATTGGAATATAAGTGATAATTTCCTGAAATCCATCCAGTTCAATACAGCCTTTTCCTACAATCATTATAGATTTGGAAACTATAGTAACGGAACGAATGATTATTCCAACAATAAAATAACTTCGGTTCCGGATTGGACGCTTACAAATTCCTTAATTTTCAATTTTGACAAACAGATTCAATTAAACGTATATCATAATCATACAGCAGAAATTCCTTTAGATGATGCAAATATCGTATTTGCGGATAAATATGATTTGGTTCAAGCAAAATTAAATTGGACAACACCACTCTCTAAGTTGGCCACAACGCTTAAACTCTTCGTGGGAGTTGACAATTTATTAAATCAAATATACAGTTTAGGAAATGATATAAACGCATTCGGAGGAAGGTATTTTAATGCCGCTTCTCCACGAAATATGTATTTTGGTGTAAAACTTTCATTTTGAAATAATTAATTAATTTTAAATACAGATTATTTCAAACCTTTTCATTGGTCGTTTGTTCTTAAATTAATCAACTAACGGTCCAATGTCTTTAGAAATTCTATATCAAATTAAAAATGAAGAAAGCCCATTTTGGGCATTTGCAATTCATGATGGTCACCAAATCTGCGAAGAACTGATTCCCTACATCGCTCTTACGGATACGGAGCGTTTACGCGAGGAAGACCCTTATACTGCCGCCATTGCAGATTTACCTATCAATCAATTTATAGTGGACACCTCACGGTTTCAATTAGATTTGAACCGTGATCTGGAAAATGCAGTATATTTACATCCTGACCAAGCGTGGGGATTAAATGTATTTCGGGCAAACCTTCCCTCTAATTATTTGTTAGAATTATACAGAGAGCATCAATCTATTTATTATATCATTGAAAGACATTTATCGACAACGATTAAAAAATTCGGGTATTTTATAATTTTTGATATTCACAGTTACAATGCAAAAAGAAAAAGTACTTCAGAAGAAGTCGACGAACAGGCGAATCCTCAAATTAATCTGGGCACCTATTACAACCATGAAAAATGGAGAGGATTAATTGACGAAATGAGTGCTTCTTTCCAAAAATTGAAACTTGATAATAAAAAAATTGATGTGCGTGAAAATGTAAAATTCAAAGGAGGTAATCTTGCTCAACACATCATCAACCAATATGGCGAGTTGGGATGTGTTATCTCAATTGAATTTCGTAAAGATTTCATGGATGAGTGGACTGGAAAAGTTTATCCAGGAAAAGTTGAGGTTTACAACCAACTTTTGAAAAATGTCTTGCAATCCATGAATTTGTACCTACAAAAAATTCAAGTGTAAGCACGAGTGGAAGAAAAATTATTAAAACATATCAAAACATCGATCCGCAATAGGGAATCTTTCCATGAACAGATTCCCCATGTGGGCAAAGTAGTATTCAACAAAGTAGTTCCTTATTTCTTTTTATATCGTATTCCATATTCTGAAACTAAGCAAAGCATGATTTCAGATCTTGCAAAATCGCAGCTTTCCAGCATTATTTTTAAATATGAGTCCGATGCGGTAGATCAATGGATTAAGGATATTGCACTTACAATAAAAGAAGAGTTCGGGAGCTGCCTGATTGTGGAGATTTGGACAGAAACAACAAATAATGATGATATATCTATCTACGTAGCCCAAAAGGTCGCTTTGCCTTTAGTGGAATACATCCATAAAAATATCAAGCTCGAAGCCCCAGACCTGTCCTCAAATATTATTAAACAAAGAAAAACACCGAATAATCCGCACTACAAACCCTTATTTTCACTTAATCAATTACAAGAGGATAATATTTACCTCATTGGATTAGGAGTTAAAAATTCATTTATCAATGCCGCTGGAGATATTTTTCCGTTATTGGAAAGACATTTTCGAGAGTCTATGAGTAAGACTCTTTCACGGACATTTTTCGAATATCTCCGCTTGTACACTAATTTGAATCCAGCAAAGTTCAAATTAAATGTTCATAAGGAAATAACACCTAATATTTTTGAGATTGACAAAGCACTATTAGTGGAAAGTCAGCGTTTTGATTTCTTAATGTTGGTTACACCTACGAATGTGCAGGAAGCTTGGCAAACTTTCAAAAACAATCGATATGCTAAAGCTCCTGTATTTCAATATAGGCCAATGCCTATTGATCCAGATCTTGTGAAAAGAAATCTATATAATCTACCTATTGAAGATATTCACGATCCGAATATAGCATACTTATTTAGAGATAAACGAAGAGAATTGGATGAAATGATGAGTATGCTGGATGACAGAAATACTCCTGATTTTGTTCATGGAAGTTTACAAGTTTTTGGAAACGTGAGTGACAAATTAATGCATGTTGCGGAGGCTCTCATCACTGTCATAGAAAATAACAATGTAAAATCTATCAAAAGTGAAGATAAAATCAATGCGCAACAGTTCGCGCAAATGGCGACGGCAGAAATTGAATATTTAAAATCACAACATCCTGAACTAAATACCTCCGTACGTGTTCGTAATGATGTATCAGGTGTAATGGTAAATCGCGGGGTGCTTAATATAAGTTCCAATTATAAAATCACCAAAGAAAGAGCCGAAGCACTGATACAGCATGAGGTAGGAACACATATTGCAACTTATTTTAACGGAAAATCACAATCCCTACAGTTATTTAGTTTGGGAGTGCCTGGATATGAAAAATTGCAAGAAGGTTTAGCTGTATTTGCCGAGTATATGGTCAATGGATTGAACAATGAAAGATTAAAAATCCTGGCTGCTCGAGTAATTTGTGTGCGACATATGTTGATGGGAAATACCTTCATCGATACATTTTCGATGTTAGTTGAACAATACTGTTTTACTGAAGATGTAGCTTTTCTGATTGCTATGCGCGTATATCGCGGAGGAGGATTGACCAAAGATGCTGTGTATTTACAGGGATTAATAGAGCTTATTGAATATATACGTGAGGGACATGATATTAATATTTTGACAATTGGGAAAATCCGAAAAGATTACATTCCAATTATCCAGGATTTGATACAGAGAGGATATTTGAGACAGCCAGCTGTCACCCCGCGTTACTTATCAAAAGCTTACGCCTCACGCTTAGACATGATAAAAAAAGAAGGATCTATATTTAAACTTATTAAATAATTATATGAAAATAGCATTTCTAATAAATCAAACGCATAAAGAAGAATCTTATTTTTCGACAACATGGATGGCGTTACATGCCCTAAAACGTGGTCATATAATTATGTATATAGGTTTAGCAGATTTTGTTTACGTTGATGATACGCACATTGATGCCCATGTTCGTCAAATAGGGCCTGAGGTAACTGTATCGGATAATGAAGAACTTTTAGAAAAATTGAAAAAACAACCTAAAGAAAGAATTTCTATGATGGATGTGGATATATTGTGGTTACGATTTGATCCTGTCATGGATATGCTGAACAGGCCGTGGGCAGCATCTATGGGACTACAGTTTGCACAATTGCTTAAAAAATTAGGAAGATTAGTTATTAATGATCCTGATGAATTGATTCAAGCGAGCAATAAATTGTATTTGGAAAATTTCCCGAGAGAAATTCGACCAAAAACTGTCGTAACACGCAATTACAGTGATATTTTAGATTTCATGAATAGTCAGAATGATAAAATAATTCTAAAACCTTTAAAAGGATCTGGCGGTAAAAATGTGTTTATGATAAGTCCTAATGAACTACATAATCTAAAACAAACTGTAGAAGTAATTGCAAGAGATGGTTATGTTATCGGTCAAGAATATTTGCCAGAAGCGACCAAAGGAGACATGCGCTTTTTCTTGTTAGATGGGGAACCGATTGTTATTGATGGAAAATATGCGGCATTGCAGCGCGTACAACCACAAGGTGAAATTCGCAGCAATATTCATCAAGGAGCTACAGCAGAGGTTGCTACTGTGACGGAAGAAACTTTAACTTTGGTCAAAAAAGTAAGCGATAAACTTCGTTCTGATGGTATGTATCTGGTGGGATTAGATATTGTTGGAGATAAAATCATGGAGATTAATGTTTTTAGTCCTGGCGCTTTAAGTGCAGCAGGACAACTAAATGGAGTTGATTATATGGAATACTTGATAACCCATTTAGAACAAAAGGCAAAAACCTTCTACGGTAGTTAACATCACACCTATTATTTTGATACCTTTGGAATAAGTATTATTCGAAAATCTAAGATGAAATTATATACTATTGACACAGGTTTCTTTAAACTGGATGGTGGGGCGATGTTTGGTGTAGTACCCAAATCATTGTGGCAACGTACAAATCCTGCTGATGCCAACAACCTTTGTACATGGGCAAATAGACTGTTGCTAATTGAAGATGGGAACAGACTAACACTAGTCGATACCGCATTGGGTGATAAGCAAGACGCCAAATTTTTCGGTCATTATTATCTGCATGGAGACGATACATTAGATAAGTCATTAGCTAAATTTGGTTTTCATCGGGACGATATAACGGATGTATTTTTGACCCATCTTCACTTTGATCATTGTGGTGGAGCTATCAAAATGCAAGGTGAACGTTTTATTCCAGCTTTTAAAAATGCCAAATTTTGGAGTAATGAAAAGCATTGGAATTGGGCAACAATAGATCCTAATCCAAGAGAAAAAGCTTCTTTTCTAAAAGAAAACATTCTTCCAATTCAAGAATCGGGTCAACTTAATTTCATCCAGGAAGGTCAATCGTATGCCGATGATATTCAAGTTCGTTATGCATACGGACATACAGAAGCCATGATGTTACCGCAAATTCAATATAAAGGGAAAACAATTCTCTATATGGCAGATCTATTGCCTTCAGTGGGTCACATTCCCCTTCCCTATGTGATGAGTTATGATGTGCGCCCTTTAGTCACGATGGAAGAAAGAAAATCCTATTGGCAAGAAGCGGTCGATAATGAATATATATTGTTTTTTGAGCATGATCCTGTAAATGAATGCTGTACTTTACAACAAACCGAAAAAGGAATTCGCGTAAAAGATATTTTTAAATTATCTGACATATAAAAGGGAGCTAGATCTAGCTTCCTTTTATATATCTCCATTATACACTTTATTCAACCATAAAAATAAAGACTCCTTAATATTTGGGATTATTATATTCTCGTCCTTCATTGCTATTTCCCATACTTTCACAATATACTTATCATCACGATTTGTAAATAAAGCTATAATTAAATCATGCTGCGGTTGAAAAAGCATAATATTATGAAAGCCAATACTTTCACCAGAATGAAATAAAGTTAAATTTCCATCTTCAGATTTGGTAAAGAAAAACCCTAAACTATAATATACCTCATCTTTTACTGGAACTTTGTATGTTTCTAAGTCCTTAAAGAACCTTGCACTCAAAAGCGGATTTTTCTTACCAAGCCATTTCCCAAAATCATCTGCAGAAATGTATACGCCTCCATCCCCACGCGTTGCAGAAGTAATGCTTTGGTCCGCAAATTGAAAAACAGAATCTTTAGGATGATATCCAAATGCTCTTCGTTCGAAACCATGTGAAGCAGATATTTGAGCATCTTGCATTCCTAAATAGTTAAAAATTCGTGTTCGACAAAAGTCTTCAAAAGGTTGTTTGCTCACTCTTTCAACGACTAGAGATAATAGACAATATGCCGTATTACTATATTGAAATTGAGTTCCAGGCTCAAAATATACCGTATCCAAATTTTGAATCAATTTTAACACATCTGCATCAGATAATTGCATCTTTTGCGAAGTAGGGATTACATTTTCATAATCGACCAACCCCGAGGTATGGTTTAGTAAATGTTGTATTTGAATCTTTTTACAGGAGACTGGAAGTTCTGGAAAAATATTTCTAATTGGAGTATCAAAGTTTAATTTTTCATCTTGAATCAAAAGATACACGGCCATTGCCGTGAATTGCTTGCTGACAGAAGCCATTCGAAATCGAGTTTCGTTCGTAATAAGAATACTTTTTTCAAGATGAGCATAGCCTTGTGCTATTGTCCTGAATTCTTGGCCTTTCTTAATGGATAGAATTCCTCCAGGACTTTCATTCAATGATGTTTGTCCGAACAGCATGCTAGACAATACGAAACTCATTGCGGTAGCTATAATTCTTCTCATACTAAAGAATAGAAATTAACTCCATTTCGAATATAAGTGTACAATTTCCTCCATTTGTAGGAGTCAAAGCCTCAAAACCATATGCTAAATGAGCAGGTATAAATAATTTCCATTTACTTCCAACGGGCATTAAAGTCAAAGCTTCTTGCCATCCTCTAATGAGTTCATGTACAAAAAAAGATTCTGGACGTTTTCTTTTGTAAGAACTATCAAATACTTCACCATTCAGCAATTGACCTTTGTAATGACATAATACTTTATCTTTTTTGGTTGGAATTTTTCCAGTTCCTTCTTGTAAAATTTCATATTGCAGTCCTGATGGCAAACTAATTACGGTTTCTTTTTCCGCATTCTGATTTAAAAACAGTTCACCTTCAGCTAGATTTTTAGCAGCTAGATCTTTTATTTTCTTAAGGTAGGCATTTGACTTTGACATACTGTAAAAATAAAAGAAAAAGCCGTATAGTGTAATATACGGCTCTAAATTTTAAGTTTTATTATTAAATACTTGCTGTCTCGATTTTGTAGCGTTTGAGCTCCTCAGATAATTTGCTCAACGCATATCCGACAATTGTCACATCATCCAACCAGCCTAATACAGGTATAATATCTGGAATCGCGTCTATTGGTGAAACCACATAAATAATGGTTGCGACGATAATAGAAGCATTCCAAGCATTGACTTTATATTTACCAGCCATGATATCTTTGGCCATATTGACCAAAACCTTGAAATCATTCATCTTATCATTCAAGTGCAGAGCTTTAGCGTCTGCCTTGTTCAAATCGTCTGAAGTCAATTGATGTGCTTTGTAAGCACTGAATAACTTAAACGCTTTTTTTAAATAAGTTTGTTTCATTTACAGATTTGTTTTCGATTAGACAGCAGGGATAACCAATAGTTTAAATTACTAATCTTCCTCCTCTAATTCTTCAAATTTAGCGAAGTCTGCCTCCGCTCCTGCTCTATCCCCAACTTTTTCGAGCAATGTCCCACGATATTGGTACAAATCTGAATAATAAGGATTTAATTGAATAGCAGAAGTGTAATCAGCTATGGCTTCTTCCCAATTTTCTGTTTTTTCGTAAATATCGGCACGCAAAACATAGGCATAAAAGTCATCTGCATTTTGTGAAATAATTTGCGAATAATCCGCTATAGCTTTATCAAACTGTTCCAATTGTTCGAACAATTGAGCTCGCTCTTCATAAATTGCTGTATTTTGATTATCCACTTGCAACGCTGCATCAAAATCTTTTAAGGCCGCATCATATTCCTTAATAGCAGCATATAATTTTGCACGATATAAATAAGCATCTAATGAGGGGTTCGTCTCCAAAACTAAATTCAAATCTGATAGTGCTTTATCATACTGCAACACATACATATATATAGCTGCTCGTGATATTAGAATCGTCGTATCATTATTCAAAACAAACCCTTTAGAATAATCGCTTATTGCTTCGGCATAATTAAAATGTTGCACCTGTAGCATAGCCCGATTAATAAGTAGTTGGGCATTATCAGGCTGTACTACCAAACTTTTTGTAATCTCCAAAAGTTCTTCTGATTCCAACATCTCACCTTGGTTTTCTAACCATTCTAAATAATGATGATAATTGAAGTCCATTCTTTTAGCGACTTGATAATCGTAAAAAGAACTTTCGTCATCGCCATTGAATCGATGTAAAATAGAACGACAAGCGTAGAAGAAAGGTTGTTCTGGGAATAAGGAAATAGCTTTGCTATAGCTTTGTAAAGCCTCGGTATATTGTTTGTTTAAGACAAAGTCATACGCCTCTTTCGCGATTTTAATAACATCCGATTCTTCAGTTGAAGGATTTACAGCTGCGCTGAAAGGAAATAATTGTGAACTTGCTAGTATATAATAGTTATTCGCTTGTAAAGTCATGGAAATATAAATTTAAAAGTAACGTTTTACAATGCGTAGGTTGTGTGTATAACGATTCAATTCAGCATTGAATATACCTTGGCTATCCATTTTGTCAATTCTGACACGTCCTGAAGCATGAATAATAGTTTCGCTGTCAATCATAACACCGACATGAGTTATTTTACCAGCTTCATTATCAAAGAATGCTAAATCTCCAGCCTTAATTTCTGTCAAAAAATCAACTGTTATTCCGCTTTCAGCTTGCTGATAAGCATCCCGAAGCAACGATACTCCAAAATGTCTATAAACAACCTGACTAAATCCTGAACAATCAATTCCGAAAATAGATCTTCCACCCCACATATAAGGTGTATTTACGTAGTACTGAATAAGTTTTGGAAATTCCGTTTCAAAATCAGCTAAGGTAGTTTCGCGCAATGCACCTACAATAGTATAATGTTCTTCACCAATATTAAGGGTATTGCCGGTAATTGCCGTTCCATGCAGTAGATTTACTGTTCTGGAATCGCTTGTTGCTTTAGCGCCATAGATGTCTACAATCACATTTTTATTGACTCCAGCTAATATTACTGGTGCAAATTGATGCTTTTGAATCCATCCTTCATATTTTGATTCCAAAAGCCGAATGCGTGTAAAGTCTATTCCCTCTTCTAGTATTTCAAAATTCTCTCCAAATAATACCTGACTAACTATTTCACTTCGATGCGAAGATTCAGCTCTTAATGGCACTATACTGAGGTTGCATGCGTAAATACTCATGTGCGTTTATTGTTTAAAACATTAAGACGTTTTCAATTGTTTTGATACTACGAAGATACTTTTAAATCAATTAAATATTACAGATATGAAAAAATTTCGTCGAATATTGTTGGCAGTTGATGAATCACCTTGTACAGATAAAATTGTTAATTACACAAAAGATTTGATTGCTAATGAAGAAGTTTCTATTGCTCTTCTTACCGTTATACCCCCAACTAGTCCTTCCACATACGGTGCTGACCCGCTATTGGGACAGCAACCTATATTAGTGCCAGAAATTACCGAGATTCAACAAAATACAGCGGAACAGTACGTTGCTAAAGTGGCTAATGAATTCCAATCTATTGCTGAAGTATTTACTTACACTCGCATTGGGAATATAAAAGAGGAAATACTTCTTTTAGCAAGCGAATGGTCTGCTGACCTTATTGTCATGGGAACTAATGGCAGATCAGGTTTCGATCACTTTATATCGGGTAGTGTTTCAGAGTCTGTAATCCGAAAAGCTAATGTCCCAGTACTAGTAGTTCCGATCAATTGCAGTTAACGCATACGAATTAAGCGTGCAGCAAACATACTATCGGCTTTATTTTCATATCCTTTTATCAATTCCATTTTTTCAATTTTGAAACCAAATTGATCGACTAAATAGTTCACGACTTGTTCATTTTCATCTGCATAAACGGAGCAAGTCATATAAATTAATGGTTTGCCTATTTTCAGATGTTTTACCACATTAGAAGCTATTTTCTTTTGTAAATCAGAAAATTCTTGCAGTTTTTGTTTAGAAAATTGCTGAATCATTTCGGGAGTACGCCCCCAGGTCCCTGAACCAGAACAAGGTACATCTAAAATAATTCCGTCAAATTCCTCTTTACCTAATATAGTTGTAGTATCTAATGTTAAGTCTAATACTTTTTGACGTTTCGGTGAAGCGAGTTTAGCTTTATCAAAACGATCATTTAGATTTCTTAAAATGGAGAGTCTAATATCAGATACCAAAAGGTCTACTTTAGGGTATTTATCTAAAAACATCAACGCTTTACCTCCTGATGCAGCGCAGGCATCCCACCATTTTTCAGCAGAAGAGGCTTCCATGAAAGATATAGTTTTTTGTGAAGACAAATCTTGAACTTCATGTTTTCCTTCCAACTTCGAAAAATCTTGCAAACGAAATCCATTGGGAAGAGCTAGTGTATTAGGATTAAGCTCTTTGAAAGCTATCCCTTTTTCTTTCAAAGAAGAAGAAACTAAGAGTTCATTTCCGCGCTTAATTCGAATAAATAAATCAGGCTGTACAAAATGACTCCTCACAAAACTTTCTTTTTCTACACTTTCTGATAAATGGTCTAACAGCGGAAAAACTTCTTTCCAATCCAAATTGATTTTAGATTGAAGATGGTTTAATTTATATTCCAGGGATTCTGAACTGAATTCAGCCAAGCCTGGATAATGTAATGCCAATAACGAAGACTCTACTTCGCAAAGATATTCTGCAAAGCATAATTTATCTAAAAGATTAGCATCTTTTAATGCATTTCCAAGACGAAAATAATTGTAAATAAAACGAGAGGTCATCTTTCTATCAGATGACCCCATTTGTTTATTTTCTTTAAAAAATCGTGTCAGATATCGAGATAAGGGCTCGTTGTAGTTATATCCACTCAGTGCTCTTTCGAAATTGCGAAAATGTTGAGCTACACGTTTTTCATTTATTGCCATAGAATTTATTGTAATTGGAATGTACCGTGCATGTATTCTTTATAGTTTACAGCTTCGTTGGTAAATCCCCAATTGTCGTGATATTCGAATTTATACGTATTGAACAATCCGTTATAAGATTCTCCAGTTAATTTTGACTTCAAATTGTTTACACCATATCTGTCAATAAGTTTACCGAAGTAGACTGCGACATCATATCCTTTATATGATTGATCAGATGGCAATACACCAAATTTTTGTCTGTAAGATTCTCTAAAGTTACGCGCTGTATTCGTCCACGCTTTAAAATTACTTTCTGTCGTAATAATAGGATGCAAACTATAGAAATTGCTGTGATTACTGAAATCAAAACGATCCCAAAGCGGATGACCGTACAACTTAATTGAATAAAAAGATTCAGCATTTTTTCTAGAAAGATTACTGATTAAATTATTCAACTGCGTTTTGTCCGTAGTACCACTTACCACCAAATTAGAGCCTGTTTGTGAAAGTTTCTCATTCAGCTGCGCTAATGTAGAAACAGAAATAATATTTACATTCGGCTTTTGCTCTTTAATTGCAGACAACATACCGTTCAAAAATTGTCTGCTATCATTGTCTGGTGTGTTGTAAATAATAATAATATCGCCCGTCATAAAATCATTTGCCACGCGTTTGGCTATTCCATTGGTATGTGATTTTATCGATGGTGTGATGGTCACCAGATTTTGCAACCCAAACTCGGAAGCGGGTGATGCCGCCAAAGGATTGATAATTAGCTTGTCCTTATTTATTAAATTATTACCAAAAGCTTTGATTTCTATTGGATAAACAGGGCCAACAATAATACCCGATTGTTCAATTTCTTCAGATGTAGCTAAAGTTGAATTGAAATAAGCATTATCCTTTGAATCAATAACTTTTAATTTATAAGGCTTAGAGTTTTTAGAGATTTCTTGAAGCCCCAATTGAAAACCTTGATAGAAATCTAAGGCTAAAGCAGATCTTTTTACATCATTCTCTTGAACGCCTAGAGCATTGATATTATCAAGCTGAAAAGGCAACAATAAAGCGATGCTTCTTTCAGCTGCAATTTTCTTTTCTTTCTCGGAAGCTGCTTTTTCTTCTGCTGCAGATTTCTCTTCCGCAACTTTAGCTGCATTAGTATCCGCACTACTTACCTGACCTGTATTAGAAGGCGCACGCAATACAGTACTTTTAGGAGCACACGCAGACACTCCTAAAAGTAAAGAAACAGCATATATAAAATAAGATTTTCTCAATTTCTTATTCCCACTCAATTGTTGCTGGTGGTTTTGAACTGATGTCATATACAACTCTGTTGATTCCTTTAACATGATTTATTATTTCATTCGAAATCTTAGCTAATAACTCATATGGTAAGTGAATCCAATCTGCTGTCATTCCGTCCAATGATCCTACAGCTCTCAACGCTACTACGTGTTCGTAAGTACGTTCATCGCCCATTACACCAACTGATTGTACAGGTAAAAAGATTGTTCCTGCTTGCCATACTTTATCGTACCAACCTGATTCCTTCAGATTACGGATATAAATATCATCAGCATCTTGCAAAATTCGTACCTTTTCTTCTGTGATATCACCTAAAATACGAATTCCTAGACCTGGACCTGGGAATGGATGTCTATTTAAGATATTAGGATCTACTTCCAAAGTTTTACCTACACGACGAACTTCATCTTTAAACAAGGTCTTTAAAGGCTCTATTACCTTCAATTTCATGTAGTCTGGTAAACCTCCTACGTTGTGATGAGATTTGATTGTAGCAGAAGGACCTTTGACAGAGATGGATTCAATAATATCAGGATAGATAGTACCTTGACCTAACCATTTCGCTTCAGCACCTTCTGGTAATTCTTTTTGAATATCTTTTGATGCCTGATCGAATACATCGATGAAAGCAGCACCAATAATTTTACGTTTAGCTTCTGGTTCTTTAACACCCTCAAGTTTGCTATAGAATAATTCTTTAGCATTCACACCTTTGATGTTTAAGCCCATATTTTTGTAAGAATCCAATACCTGTTCGTATTCATTCTTACGCAACAAACCGTGATCTACAAAGAAACAGTGTAATCTCTCACCTATTGCATGATGTAATAATACAGCAGCAACTGTTGAATCCACACCACCAGATAATGCCATGATAACATGATCATTACCTAATTGCTCTTTAAGTTCTGCTACAGTTGTCTCTACAAATGATTCAGAAGTCCAATCTTGCGAACAACGACATATATTTACTACGAAATTTTTGATTAATATCTGACCATCTGTACTATGAGTTACTTCTGGGTGAAATTGAATACCATAAGTTTTAGTACCTTCTACGTGGTAAGCTGCTACACGTACTTTGTCTGTACTTGCTATTACCTTGAAAGTGGCAGGAACTTCTTTAATAGTGTCTCCATGAGACATCCAAACTTGTGATTGTGCTGGAATACCTTTCAACAATTCATTAGAATCATCGACAAACTGTAAGTTTGCTCTACCATACTCACGAATTTCAGATGGCAAAACTTCGCCGCCCGATTGCTGTGCTAAATATTGTGCACCATAACAAACACCTAATAAAGGGAAACGTGATTGAATAGATTTATAGTCAATTTGAGGAGCATCCTCTTGACGTACGGAGTAAGGACTTCCAGAGAAAATAACGCCTTTTACGTTATCATCAAAATCAGGAACATTATTAAAAGGATGAATCTCACAATAAACATTCAGTTCTCTCACACGACGTGCAATCAACTGCGTGTATTGCGATCCAAAATCAAGGATAATAATTTTTTCAGACATAGTGCAAAGTTACAATTTAGATATTAATATTCGGAAAGCTATTTTTTACTAATTCCAATAAAGAATCGAGCTATATTATCCGTAAATTTCATTTAATTCTTTAGCAAGACGAATACCTGCTTTCAACAAAGCTTCTTCCATCGGATATTTGAAATCGTATATGTATTTATAGCTTAAGTTTGCATTATTCTCTACGTCAGCATAGATTTTATTAGATAATTCGTGGGTTTCGAATAAGGCTTGCTCAAAAGATACATCGTATTTTTTGTAGTAATCTTTAGCATAAACATCTAATACCGAAGCATACTCTGTAAAGCTGTATTTTTCATTATCTACTAAATCCGAATCCCAAACGCGGTGAATATTAGTTTTTCTACCAAAAAACATCACTTCAATCTTATTACCGCCTAAGTCTTCTGCTCTACCAACATGCATTGGCTGATGTGCGTCCGCGAATAAGTGAATGATATAGTAGAAATTATGCTGTTGTTGTTTCAATGGTAATTCTCTAGCATTTTTAGCTTCAGCTTTTACACGTAAATAAGACTTGTATAAGTTGTTTTCTGGTGAATTTTGCAATTCTTGGTTGAATTGTTCGAAAGTCAAATTACCTGGTGTATTAACAAAATGCCATGAACCTGTCGTATTCAAAGCGGGATCTGGATCTGACTTAATAAAATCTCCCCAGTTAGACCAATATGCAATCTTTTGATTACCTATTATTTTTTGAATATTCTTTTTAGCTTTTTTTGTTAAATGCTTTTCCGCAATTTCAGAAATAACACGGTGACCAGTCATACCCCATGCGCTTGCTTTTTCAATTTGACCGAAAATCAAACTTGCTGCTACGAGTAAAACTGCATTTATTTTGTTTTTCATATGATTATTATTTAAAAATTTCGAATGAATATTTTGCCATGGACCAAAACTCGTCCAATGCTATAAGACGCGGTTTGAAAAAACTAATCAAATCTGGCCATTGATCTTTATTAAAAATAGATATTTTCTGATTGTAGGAAGTTGAAATTCGTGCCGTTTGCTTTCCGCTTTCATCATAATACACTTCGTCCCACTCCCATTCCTCTTGAAGCGTATCGTGTAATATATGGCTCAATTCTTTAAATTGATCGAATATAAGTTGTCGTATGCTAGAATCAGGATGTGTGATTTCAATAAAGATATGCGCTGATTTATTGGTAGCATCCATACGAAAGTATAGATCTTTAACTCCAGTTTTGTAATTCACCCAGTTCACCTTATCGCCATCAGCTGAGGGCACTGCTGACATATATTGACCAAAGGTAGTCCAGAAATTTTCTTTTAAACGCTTAGCTTCTTCTTTTGAATACAAAACTTAAAATTTTTACAAAATTATAAAAATGGTTAAACTTTTGCAGTCACTATTTTGTTAAACTTAAAAGCTTACAAATTCATGGACAAGAAAAAATCATTGCTATTACTCACAGCAGCCGCCGCCGGCACAGTTATATACAACATTTGGAAACCCGTAAAATCAACTCTACCAGTTATTAAAGATTTTGAATTGGAAAAATATCTGGGAGAATGGTATGAAATTGCTCGTTTAGATTTCTTTTGGGAAAAAGGTTTGAAAAATGTGAAGGCTAACTATTCTTTGAACGAAGATGGAAGCATTAAAGTGATTAATTCAGGAGTGAAGATAAAGGATAATAAACTTAAACAAAGTGTTGGAAAAGCTAAATTTTTAGGGGAACCTAACGAAGGTGCTTTGAAAGTATCTTTTTTCGGTCCATTTTATTCAGGTTATAATATTATGCATATTGGGGGAAATTACGAATACGCATTGGTTTTCGGGGAAAATCTAGATTATATGTGGATTCTTTCTCGCACTAAAACGATTACACCTGAACTGCAAGCTAAATATTTAGAATATGCTAGAACAGCAGGTTATGCTGTAGAAGAATTAGTTTGGACAATTCAAGAATAATTAACTAAATATCTCTTGTACAATATTAAAATCCACTGAAGAATCTGAAGCTATTGCTTGGGAAATAAATTGAAGATGTTCTTCAGTAATTCTGTTACCAATTCCTTTGTTGTACAATGAAGTTAGAAAATAAGCATATTCTTGCTTTGTCTTTGCATCTATTAAATGGTTTTGAACATTGTAATTAATTAGTGTAGCTGCAAAAGCACCAAAATCTTCTATAGAGAATCGCTTAAATTTAGCATAGAATTTAAACATATACTTCTCAAAATCATTTTCTAACTGTTTACTTACTTCAAAATCCATCATATAAAAAAGGCATATCATTTTTGATGATATGCCTCAAAAGTAGTAAAAATTATACTATTTTATTTTCGAACGCTTACCGCTACTCTTCTATCTTTAGCTCTTTCGGCATCTGATGCACTAGCTGGGACAGATGCAAATTCCGAACCGTAACCTTCAGCATCATCTACTTGACTACCCAAACCTTTACTTTCCAAAAACGTTTTTACGGCTTCCGCTCTTTCTTCGGAGATTCTTTCATTGACCTCTTCATCACCAGTCTTATCCGTATAGCCTCCTATTTTTATTTTTGCGTCAGGAAATAAACGTAAAATAGCCGCAAGATTTTCTAATTGTTGTTGGCTTTCTGGTAGAACATTCGCGGTTCCAGTTTCAAAATTTAAATTATCAAAATCAAACCATTTTTCTTTTAGCTCATCCTCTGACAACGACTTATAGCCTGACTGTAGGAAAGCAATTAAATTCTCTTCTATTCCAGCTGGATATGCTTTCAACGAAGCTCCATCAGGAAGTTTAACATCTACATACGTACGACCTTCCTGAGCAAGAGGCTCATTAATAGCTGAAGTAGTATCCACATTATCGATAGAATCTCTTAAAATAGTCTCTCGTGTATCACCATCACAGCTTTTTCCAAAAAGCAACCACAATGCAATTATAATTATGGGAATTAATAGCCACCAATATCCTGCGCCTTTTTTCTCTTCTTCAATTCGTTCGGGTGTATGCACCACATCGGGTTGGCGAGGAGGAAGATTCACCGGTTCCCTAGGTATTGGTTCTGCAAGAACTGTTTCGTCTGACTTATCTGTTTCTTTTGGAATCTCCGTAGGTTTATCTGCTTGCGCAAATAAAGATCCAAATGCACCTAATCCTAATCCTGTAGGTAATGCAGCTGCAAATGCGGATTTATTTGCATTAAGAAGACTGCCTATAGAACTAGCATTCCAGTCCGACCCTTTATGTGTTAATCCCGAGATAACCGCAGGGAGGCTGGCTCCTAATAAACCGCTTACAGACTCACTTCGCAATCCAATATAAGATGCTATGGATTCTACAACCGTAGTCAATCGATCTCCAAATATAGAGGACAAAAGATTTTGTGTTTCAAACTTAGAGTTATCCGTACCAGAAGGTGTTCCAAAATAGTTTCCAAATAAATTATTAACATCGAAAGAACTAAACAGATGTTTAGCTGATGTTAAAATACTAGTTAATCCATCTCCTCCTTTACCTTGTAATCCTAAAAGTAAAGAGGGAACGGTCAATTCAACACCCTTTTCGACTTTTTCCGGCGATTCACCTAAGTTTGCACTTAGTTTGTTAATTACTTCAGATGTGAAGTATGACTTAACATTACTCAATAAATTACTTTCCATTTCGATTTAAATAGTTAACAGAGTAAACAACAAGTTAACTGAGCATTTGTTTGTTTTTAATATTTCTGTTACTTAACTTCTTATTAATATTACATCGCTTATATTTGGTTTATACAATTCAATTATTTAGTTATGAACTACAAATCTACATTTGCCTCTATCTTTCTCTTTTTATTTGTTATTGCATCTGGTTTTGCTCAGCCTAAGTACATTTTTTATCTTATAGGTGATGGAATGGGCCTTAATCATGTGAATTTGGCTGAAATTTATACAGCTGAAACTCAAGGTCGCATAGGCTACCAACCTTTAGTTCTTACACAATTTCCTCATGTGGGATTTGCATCCTCTAACTCCCTTACTCATGGCGTGACAGACTCTGGCGCAGGTGGTACTGCTTTGGCAGTGGGAAGAAAGACTAGAAATGGAAATATTGGTACGGACAGTCTTGGCATGACGCCTTATAAAAGTATTGCATTTGCGGCAAAAGAAAAAGGGCTTAAAGTTGGAATTACAACAAGTGTTAGTGTGGATCATGCTACGCCAGCTGCTTTTTATGCCCATCAGCCCAGCAGAAACAATTATTATGAAATCGCCTCAGAAATACCAAAGTCTGGGTTTGACCTATTTGCTGGAGCAGGTTTCTTAAAACCAACCACAACTCATGATAAAAATGAAGTCACTGATATTCATACTCAACTTGAAAAACAAGGGTATAAAATTGTACGAGGTAAAGATGCTTTATCAAAAGATATCTATGAAGGGAAAAATATTGTTTGGTTGAATAAAGAGTCTGAAGCCAAGGACGCGTTAAAATTTGCTATTGATCAAAAAGAAGACGATATGTCTTTAGAAGATATAACACGTGGTGCAATTAAGAAATTAAGCTATAAAAATGACAAAGGCTTTTTCTTAATGGTGGAAGGTGGTAAAATCGACTGGTCCGCGCATTCTAATGATGGCGCTACCACTTTGAAAGAGGTATTGGATTTTCATAAAACTATCAAAGCAGCCTATGAATTTTATTTAAAACACCCCAAAGAAACGCTGATTGTTGTTACTGCAGATCATGAAACAGGTGGGCTCTCTTTAGGAAATGGTTCATCTACTCTAAATACCATAGCATTAGGATACCAAAAAGTTTCACAAGGTACACTATCAACTTTAATTGGAAAACTACGTGAGACAAACTCTAATGCAACATGGGAAGATGTTAAAAATTTAATAGCAGAAAATACGGGATTATGGACAAAACTTAAGGTTCCAAGTTCAGATGAAAAGGAGATTAAAGAAGCTTATGAAAAAAGTTTTATCAATCATGAAAATGAAACTTCTAAAAGCTTATATGCCAATGATGATAAAATTGCATCACTTAGCGTAAAAGCATTAAATAAAATTGCAAGCTTAGGTTGGTCTTCTACAAATCATACGGCAGCATACGTACCAGTATTTGCGATTGGAGTAGGCGCTGAAATATTTAATTCCAAAATGGATAATACAGATATCCCTAAGAAAATAGCACAAGCGGCGAAATTGAATTTCTAAGGAATCTTTAATGCAATAAGAAAGGCAATGGTTTTAAATACAATTGCCTTTCTTATTTTAATATTTTACCAAAGATATTACATTCTCGCTAAATCGATGTAATCTTCCCTCTCCCTTCAAGAATTCTAAATTGATTACAAACGAAAATCCAGCAACTTTCCCCCCTAATTTCTCAATCAATTTTGAAGCGGCTACAACAGTTCCACCAGTAGCTAATAAATCATCATGAATCAAAACATGGGTTCCCTCTGCAAATGCATCATCGTGAATTTCAATAGTAGCTTGACCATACTCTAATTTATACGATTCTGAAATCGTTTTTGCAGGCAACTTACCTTGTTTACGAATCGGAACAAAAGGAATGTTTAATTTGTTGGCAAGCATTAGCCCAAATAGAAAACCTCTACTTTCTATACCTGCAACAACATCAATTTTTAAATCCTTGACTTGTTCAGCGAAAGCCTCTACTATTTCTGTACACAAATGAGCGTCTTTAAGAATGGGTGTAATATCTTTGAAGATGATTCCAGGCTGAGGAAAATCTGGTACGTCGCGAATTACCTCTTTTAACTTCTGTTCTAACATTTATTTAAACTCTAAATATGGCTCAATTTTACGCAAAAAATCTTTATCCAAGGCTTTGTTTTGTGTTAAATTGTCAAAATCTCTGAATGGACCGTGTTCATTTCTAAAATTTACTATTACTTGAGCCTGTTTTTTAGATATGTAAGGATGTTTTGCCAATTCCTCCGCGTTTAAATTATTGACATCGAGTTTTCTGACTTGGGCGTTGGACAATTTAAGATTACCTTTTATTAAATCAAATGTTTCTTCATTCAAGCCATACACTTCTTTTAATTGTTCTAACTGGTGAAATCCACCCAAAGCATCGCGAAATTTTATAATACGCGCAGACAAAACTATTCCAATACCTTTTAACCTTTTTAATTGTGTAGTATCTGTTGAATTCAGTTCTACCACCAATACTTTATCATTTGCGATTTTATCAGTTTTCGGAATGGTCCTTTCAGGAAATTTGGGATACTCATTAGCTTTACCCTCAATGACGATATACGGATACAATCTATCATAATCTTTTTCATAAATAGAATAGATTTTTTTCAAATCCTCTTTCTTGTAAAACTTTCCTCCTTTTGATATATAATTCTGAATTACTTTTATTTGCTTAGCAGAAAGTCCTAAGCGCTCCCATTCTTCTGGACCAATTGTATTTGGATTGAATTTGAAATAATGAATAGTTCTACTTGCAGCAGATCTTCTGGAATAATCTGGTTTTGAAAAATCAAATTCAGATTCCTTATCGTTTTCAATTTTTGTGTTATTCTCCTCTAACGTATAAAGTCGATGTTCAATTGGCTCCTCGGATTTAAAAGATCGGAAAAGAAATAATGTCACATTTACGAAAAGAACGAGCAAGCTTAACAATATAAAACCATTACGTTCTACTGTGGTAAATTGGAAATATTTGAAAAACTTAGCCATTAAAGTTAGAGTTGATTTTGCTAAAGCTTCAATTGATTGCCCTATTTTAGAATGATTACCTTAAATTTGCAAAATATTAATGTGATTTAAAAATGTATTTTGTCAACGCACCTTTTTTCCTAAGATGGTATTATCCGCAAGTAACTTGGAACAAATCAAGGGCATACAAAAAGCTTTTTCTCACTTTTGATGATGGTCCTATTCCCGAAATCACACCGTGGATTTTAGACACATTAGCCCAATATCAAATTAAAGCGACATTTTTTTGTGTTGGGGAAAATATTACGAAGCATCCTGAAATCTTCCAAAGATTGCTCGATGAAGGACATCGAATTGGTAATCATACCTACAACCACCTGAAAGGCTGGAAACACAGTGATGATGAATATGTAGACAATGTATACAAATGTCATCAGCTCACGCAATCCAATTTATTTCGTCCTCCTTATGCACGTGCTAAGAAGTCTCAATTGAACTTATTGTCCAAAGATTTTGAATTTATCTATTGGGATGTCTTGTCTGGAGATTTTGATCAAAGCATTACGCCTGAACAATGTTTTAGAAACATTATAAATTATAGTAAAAATGGCTCTATTATTGTTTTTCACGACAATATTAAAGCCATTCCTCGCGTGCAATACGCCTTACCTAAATCTATTGAATATTTTTTGGAAAGGGGCTATACGTTCGATATCCTTTAGTTTCCCTCTTCTTTAAACTTAATTCTAAATCCATATCGCTTTGCACTGCTGACGCTGAAATATCCTAAGGCGCCATTTGTTATATTGGATGTAGGATTTGCTGGAGCAGCACTTCCAGGATTAATAGAAAGCACTTCATTCCAATAATTGAAAACAGGTTTATCGATTATTTGTCTTTCGACAACTACCGTGTCACCCAAGAGAATCTCACTTTTGCTATCCGAAACTTGGTGTGTAACATACAAACCGTCATTGAATTTATCACTAAAAACACGACTAAATTCAAAATCCTTACCGTTTACAGAAATGTTGTACTTGTAATAATTAGGTGTATTTCTTGGATCTTCAAACTTTAATGTAACCGAATAAACTGTGTCAGAGAAGATTACATCTTCCATTATTCCTAAAGAGTCTACATCTACGTACGAATTCATATAAGATGACGATTCAAAAACCTCACCCTCAACCGAAACCTTTAGATTATACCTAGTTTTTGCTTTAGGCTGAAATGATGATTTATACAAACCATTTCCTACAGAGTTAAAAGTATACACTTTTCCTTTATCATCACTAACAGTTACGGTAGCGTTATCGATCGGCTTACTACGCACTGGCGCATCAAAAGCTACAGTTTGACTTACTCTAATGAATTGTTCAGAAGAAAGATCATTGAGATCCCCTTCTATTACATATTTTGGATTAGCTTCATTCAAATTCACTTGAATCAATTCCTCACACGAACTAAGTACAAAGAGTGTTAAAAGGGAATATATATAGAGAAATCTCATTTTTTAAAATTTAAAGTTCCAAGTTACCGACGGAATAATACCAAATAAAGCGATTTTGTAAGCTTCTGTAATATTGGCATTATTTTCATTTTCTCTAAAATCTATGATATAAGCATTTTTGCGGTTATACACGTTATACAAACCAAAAGACCAGCTCGACTTAAAGCGTTTATTTTCTTTCAAAGGTTCATATGTGGCGGACAAGTCTAACCTATGGTAGTCTGGCATACGATAACCATTTCGTTCGGTATAATAAAATAAAGTGCGACCATCTACGGTGTATTTGCCACTTGGAAAAGTGATAGCATTTCCTGTATAATACACAAAATTAGCCCCTAAGTTCCATTTATCGGTCAATTTGTATAATCCTACGACCGAAATATCATGTGTCCGGTCTTGTCTGGCATTAAACCATTCGCCATTGTTGATTTGATCAAATTGTCTTTCACTTTTTCCCAAAGTATAGCTCACCCATCCACTCATTCTGCCTTTGGTTTTACGTACATAAAGCTCCAAACCATACGCTCTACCTTTACCGAATAAAAGTTCGCCTTCTAAGTATTCATTTGCTTGCAAATCTGCTCCATTCCTGAAATCTATCTGATTTCCCATGTGTTTGTAGAAACTTTCTACAGAAAACTCATAGGTATTGTTAGCAAAATTTCTGAAATAACCTGCTGCCACTTGATCTGCAAATTGGGGCTTTATATTTTTACTGCTTAATACATATTGATCAGTTGGTAAAGATGAAGTCGTATTTGTCAATTGATGCAAGTTTTGTACGATACGGTTATACGAAGTCTTGATACTTTGTTTATCATCTAAAATAAAGGACGCCGACAGACGCGGCTCTAAATTTAAATGATGTTTGATGACTTTAGAACCACTAAATTTCTCAATAGAAATTGCTTCACCATCGGCATCAAAAGTATAAAATGTCCCAGGACCTTGCACCATAAAATCTGTAGCGCGTATTCCATACAATACCGATAACCAATAAGTAGGATTCCATTCATGAGAAAGATAAGCCGCTAATTCGACCCCATAACGTTTTTCAATATTAATAGAGTTAACGGCAGAATTTTCTTGCGCATTGAGACTAGCTGGTGATATTTTTTGTTTTAATGCATTTAAACCAAATCTCCATGTACTTTTATTATTTGCGTAATAGGAGAAATCTTGTTTAAGGCTAATATTTTCAATTTTGGACGCAATTACAAAATCACTATTTTCATTGCTCACATTTACATTGTAAGTAAAATCGCTATAAATTAAAGATGTATTGCTAAATAACTTTTCACTGAAAATATGATTCCAACGGACAGTAGCTGTGGCATTTCCCCAATCAAAACTAAATAGATCTCCATACCCTAAGTCGTCTTTTCCGAAGTAGCCAGAAGCATATAATGTGTTTTTATCGTTAAATCTATAGTTTAACTTAGCATTCAAATCATAGAAATATAACTTACTGTCATTAACTGTTTTATCATTCGAAGCCTTAAGAAACAAATCAGCATATGTTCTACGACCACTAATCATAAAAGAGCTTTTATCTTTTTGCAAAGGACCTTCCAATTTCAACCTAGAAGCTATCAGCCCAATACCGCCTTCACCAGCAAATTTCTTGTTATTGCCATCAATCATATGGATATCCATAACAGAAGAAATTCTTCCACCATATTGCGCGGGAATGCCTCCTTTGAAAAGTTCTACATCTTTGATAGCATCCGAATTAAAAGTCGAAAAGAATCCAAGCAAGTGAGAAGCGTTGTAGACTGTCGCCTCATCCAACAAAATCAAATTCTGATCACCACCACCACCACGCACAAAGAAATTAGATGAACCTTCCCCTCCCTTGCCTACACCAGGTAGCATTTGAATAGTTTTCAGAATATCACGCTCACCAAAAAGCACAGGTACATTCTTAATCTCTTCAATCGTAAAATTTATTGCGCCCATTTGGGGACTAGTCACATTTTTATTTTGCTTTTTACCCGAAATTACAACTTCTTCTATCTCTCTTCCAATTGGCGATAGTTCAAAATTGAATCTTTTCTGTGTAGTTGTGTTTATTTGTTCTTCGATTGGCTGATAGCCTACATAAGAAATAAGTACGGTAGATTCACCTGCATCTAATTCTAATGAGAAAAATCCATAACTATTTGTCCTTACAGTCCGATTGGTTTCCTTAGATTGCACCGTAGCACCTATCAAAACCTCTCCTGAAGAACCATCTTTTACATATCCACTGATATTGACTTTAGTTTGTGCAAAAAGACTAGCATGAAACAATAAAGCAACAACTAATAAAGCGTACTGTCGAAACATATTTTACGAATAAATCTCCTAATTTCTAAAAAACTGATCAAAAAATGCCATCTGGAATGCAATAGATTGCGCCCAATAATTCCAGTCGTGTTTCCCTGGCATGTTTAAATAGGAATGTTGAATGTTAAGATAAGACAATTTTTTATGCAATTCTTCATTTACTCCAAAGAAAAAGTCGTCATAGCCACAGTCTATAAATATTTTCAGGCTATTAGGTTTGATTAGATGCAATTGCTCCATTACCGTATGCTCGCTCCATTTTTCTTTGTTGGCTGCATATTCACCAAGACGTTTGCTCATATCCCAATTATTTGGAAACGGGCGAATGTCAACGCCTCCAGCTGTACTACCAACAGCTCCATAAACATCTTGATGACGAATAGCCAAATATAAAGCGCCATGACCGCCCATACTTAATCCTGTAATGGCTCTGCCTGTACGATGTTTACATACATTGTAATTTGATTCTATATACTCCACTAATTCATTACTCACAAAAGTCTCATATTGAAAATCTGGCGTAGTATCCCAATACCAGCTTCCATGTCCACCATCAGGACAAACTACCATATAATTGTAGCGATCCACCAAAGCTTTGATATACGGGACCTTTTCTACCCAATTCGAATAATTTCCACCGTACCCATGAAGCAAATAAAGAGTGGGTATGACTTTTGATTTTTGATCATCTGGGCGAATTACCACCGTTTTAATTTTTTTATTCATGCTTGCAGAAAACACTTCAACAGTATCTACTCGCGAAGCAAAAGCCTGATTTGAGCTAATAAAAATAAATAGTAATAGTAATGAATATAGGTTTTTCATAGTTTTAAAAATCGTATCTGTAAAGATAGGAATCCAATCCAAAAGGACGCTCAGAAATTGTATAGAAAAAACGTTTTTTTAGATCAAAACAAATAGCCTCACCTTGTGGTTCGATCTGGTATGGAATTATTTTTGGTTCGCTTTGGAATGTTTCAATTATTGACTCTTTATTTTTTCTTTCCCAAAAATAAATATGCGTCAAATTTTTGGCTAAAATATACTTCCCATCAGAAGAAATATCAGCTGCTGTAGTAAATGTAAATGGCAATGTTTGCAAAGGTTTTACAACATTAACCTGATCACTTTTCAAATCTATAGGAAAGCTAAAAACTGTAGATTCAAAATCTCTTTTCGATAAAATATAAACCTGAAGATCTAACGGATCCACAAATAAAGCTTCTGCATCTCTTCTCTTGTCGATGTATCGGAATTTTAATTCTTTAACTAAGGGAACTTTGATTGAAGATACATTGAAATTTACTTTTGGTTCTTCAATGATATACAAGGATAGAATTTCCCTATCTCTCAAATTATTTCCCATATCTGCAAGCAAAAGATATTTTTTATCATTCAATTGAAATCTGCCAATATCTTCAATATCTAGAGCTTTAACACCCTCTATCTCTACTCTTACTTTAAGTGATGCTTTAGAATCTATCAGATAAATATTTGGGCCATCACCGCTATCATTATGAACCCAAAAATATCCTTCTTCATAACCGTAAGGTACAATTCCAGAAATTTCTGTAATCGCAGCACTTGTCACTTTTCCTAATCTTTGAGGATTTTGACCATATAGTTCAGTAGAGCCCACTGTACCTAGAATAAGAATAATGATAGTGAAAATGGTAATTAAGTTATTTCTAAATCTGATCATAATTTATTTCTCAAACAATAAAGCTCCACTTACGTTCCAAAAACTTTGACTATCTCCTTCCGCAGGCCCCTGTGGAATATGAACCCGAATTTTATGCTTCCCAGCTTTTAAATTTCCTAAATCAATATAATTTGGATAAGTAATAGTTCCGGGACACCAGTTTGAACGACTTAAATCGGAAGAGGACAAACCGCTATCAAAATTTCCAGATACAGGATTATACAGCCGATAACTACCACAATCCACGCGCCATGGTGTAAATTGAAATTTCAACTCTCCGTCTAAATAAATAGAATTTAATTTCGGCACAAATTCGTCACCATTCCACCAGCCGCCATGTCCAGTAGTAATATAACGTAATCTTGCCTTTGAAATATCTTCTTTAAGTTCAAATTCCACTTCCAATCCTTTTTCTGAACCAAATAAAGTCGGATAAGTTTGGCCTCCCATCTCCATTACATTAGTTGTATTAAATAAGGAAAGGGCTTCTGTCTTGTGTGCGTAGTTTGAATTTCCTGGATGGATAGTCAATTCCAAATTCACCATATGTCCACCTTTGTCATAATTACCTATATACGTTCCAATGTAAATTTCCTTTCCAGACATTACACTTAAAAACTCAGAAACATCTTGTCTATAAGTCACAGAATCTTGCCAAGTTTTGCCTTTTAAAGTCAATCTATCATTGAAATGTGAGACTCCAAATGGTGTGAAAAATCGCATTAATTCAAATATGGGTGAATAACCATTTGTTCGAACCATGCCCAAATAATCTTTCCCATCGCCAACATCATACTTAGGTAAAGTTGACATCCCTTTATTCATCCCGTCTAAAAAAGTTAACGGTTGATCGTCTGTAATTAAAAAAACGGATCCTGTTCTATCGTATGCATCACCATTTGATTTTTCAATCAATTCTATAAAAGCCTGACTATCCTCCAATAAAGCTGGCACTTTAACTTTTTTTAGTAGGACTGTTCCAGCAGCAAATCGTAATATAGAATCTGATTTAACATTATCAGGGTCAAAACATATTTTCTCATTATTGAAAATAGGAATCTGGATAAATTTGCTTTTCCAAACTTCATCACGATACGTTAATATATCTAGGACATTTTCTTCTTTTGGAATGGAATATCCCGCAGGAAAATCATTAATTTTTTCAATTTTGGTGGCAACTAATCCACTATTTACATTCCGCACATATTCCAAAACCACTCCTTTTGCCAAACCAACTTCATTAGGAGCGGCTTTTAAAGGCAATTCATTTGTATAGTAAATATCAATCGTATTAGAATTAACGGAAGTAGTCGATTTTTTGACCTTTTTTGCTAAAATAGTTTTTTGTTCATCCTTGTCAATGAATCTGTAGCGATTATAGGAGGCCGAATCTGCCGAAAAGATATTCCTTTTATTCTGAAATGTAGATTTTTTATAAATAATTTTGGATCGATGATCTACAATACTTTCTTCGGCAGTTTGCTTGAATGTATTGTCCAGAATACTTTGCTTTGTAATGATGGTTTTGTTTTGATCGGCAAAAACAATAACCGGATCACTATTATTTAAAACTTGATTGTTGCGCGTGACATGATAGGTAATTTTATACACTTGCCCATATCCAAAATACACTGCAAATGCAAAAATGAAAAGCAATAGATATTTTTTCATCAAAATAGATTTAAATTCGTTTTACATTACTTCAATTATTGTCCCATCCTCTGTTGGGTGAGATACACAGATAAGACATTTTCCTCTTTCCACTTCGCTGTCTGTCAATACTTCATTATAATCCATTTTCACTGCGCCTTTCACTACTTGAGAAATACAGGTACTACACATACCTGATTTGCAAGAATATGGAAGCTTGATTTTTTGCGATAGTCCAACATTTAATACAGTATCATTGCCAGGAACCAATAAATGATGCTCCTGTCCATTGAATCGCAAGATGACATTATATTCGTTGGTGTCCACTTCCTCCTCTTCATATTCATCATCATCCTCTTCCTCTTCAGGAAAATGAAATGTTTCTTTTCGCACATTCTCATCAGGAAATCCCATCCCTAAAAGGGTAAACCGTACTAAATCCATATAAAACAATGGACCACAGGTATAGAATAAGGCTTCGCTAGAACTCTCCTCTAAATAATGATTGACCAATGAAATCAGATATTCCCTATTCAAACGAGCTTTAGCAAGATTTTTAGAGTTTGACCAAATAAATTCAATATGCAGCCTTGTCGGATAACGTTGTTGCCAAGCTAATAATTCTTCATAGAAAGCGGTTTTCTCTTTGGAACTATTGCTATATATTAAGACAATTTGTGTGTTTTTCTCTTTTAATAAAGCTGTTTTGAGAATTGAATATAAGGGGGTAATTCCCACTCCAGCCGCAAAAAGGAATACAGTTCTTTCTGAATCTATTTCAGGGTCATAAGTAAATAATCCTTGCGGTTCAAGAACATTAATCCTATCTCCAATATTCAACCTATGATGTAGTAATCGAGAAATTTCGCCATTTTCTACACGTTTTACTGTAATCTCAAGAGGCTCATTTACCGATGGTGAGCTACTAAACGAATAAGAACGTCTTACTTCACGTTCCCCAAATTGAAAATGTAAGGTTAGAAATTGACCTGCTTTATATGTTGGAAATTTTCCTGATATATCTTCAAAACGAATGGATATAATATCATTCGGACGCTTTATTATTTCGGAAACCTTGAATTCATACATAGACTTAAAGATAAAAATAAAAAGCAGGACAAATAAAAAATCCTGACTTTGGAGGTCAGGATTTTACAATAATATTATGTGTAAGATTATAACTTACGTTTAACTTCTACTTGTTCGTAAGCTTCTACGATATCACCTACTTGGATGTCATTAAACTTGTCGATGTTCAATCCACATTCGTAACCGAATGATACTTCCTTCACATCATCTTTGAAACGTTTTAACGAAGCTAATTTACCAGTATGGATTACTACGCCATCACGAATAATTCTAATATCATTGCTACGAGAGATCTTACCACTTGTAACCATACAACCTGCGATCGTACCCACTTTAGAGATTTTGAAAGTCTCACGAATCTCAACCTCTGCAACGATTTTCTCTTCGAACTTAGGCGCCAACATACCTTCCATTGCCGATTTAAGTTCATCGATAGCATCATAGATGATAGAGTATAGACGTACATCTATTTGCTCTGTTTCAGCTAATTTACGTGCATTTTGCGTAGGTCTCACTTGGAAACCGATGATAATCGCATCAGATGCTGAAGCTAACAAAACGTCTGATTCAGAAATAGCACCCACTGATTTGTGAATAATATTTACCTGAATTTCGTCTGTTGACAATTTCAACAAGGAGTCTGATAACGCTTCGATAGAACCATCCACGTCACCTTTCACGATTACATTCAATTCTTTGAAGTTACCGATAGCCAAACGACGACCGATTTCATCCAATGTAATGTGTTTAGTAGCACGCATACCTTGTTCACGTTGTAATTGTAAACGTTTATTTGCTACTTGACGAGCTTCAGATTCACTCTCTAGGACGTACAATTTATCACCTGCTGTTGGTGCACCTGACATACCTAAGATCTGAACTGGTGTCGAAGGTCCAGCTTCTTTCACCCGTTCACCACGTTCATTTGTTAAAGCTTTTACTTTACCTGAGTGTGAACCTGCTAAGATCGCATCTCCTACTCGCAATGTACCACCTTGTACTAATACCGTAGTTACAATACCACGACCTTTATCTAAAGCTGATTCAATTACAGAACCTACAGCACGTTTTTTAGGATCGGCTTTCAATTCTAACAATTCAGCTTCTAATAATACTTTTTCTAATAATAAATCAACGTTCTCACCTGTTTTAGCAGAAATCTCTTGTGCTTGGTATTTACCACCCCAATCTTCCACTAAAATGTTCATTGCTGATAATTGCTCACGGATTCTATCCGCATTCGCTCCTGGTTTATCCACTTTAGTAAAAGCGAATACAATTGGAGATCCTGCTGCTTGTGCGTGATTAATAGCTTCTCTAGTTTGAGGCATCACGGCATCATCGGCAGCGATAACAATAATAACGATATCCGTTACTTTAGCACCACGAGCACGCATCGCAGTGAAGGCTTCGTGACCTGGAGTATCTAAGAATGTAATCTTACGACCATCATCCAATTTCACGGCATACGCACCGATGTGTTGGGTAATACCACCTGCTTCACCTTTAGTTACGTTAGCTTTACGGATATAATCCAATAATGAAGTTTTACCGTGATCGACGTGTCCCATTACTGTTACGATAGGTGCACGAGGAACTAAGTTCGCTTCGTTGTCAGCTTCTTCTAATTCAGCAACTTCCTCATCTTCAGGTTTGATAAATTCAACTTGGTAACCAAACTCATCCGCTACGATAGTTAAAGTCTCCGCGTCTAAACGTTGGTTGATAGACACGAACATACCTAAACTCATACACGTAGCAATAATTTGAGTTACAGGAACATCCATCAAGTTTGCTAACTCATTTGCTGTAACGAATTCAGTTACACGCAAGATTTTAGCTTGCAATTCTTGTTCCAATGCTGCCTCTTCTGCTGAATGTGCTATATCATCACGTTTTTGACGACGTAATTTCGCACGTTGAGCAAACTTACCTGATTTACCAGCACCACTTAAGCGAGCAAGTGTTGCTTTGATTTGATCTTGAATTTCTTTTTCTGATAATTCTTCTTTAGGAGCTTCATTTCTTCCGCCTTTACCTTTATGATCAAATCTACCTCTTCCTCCAGTGTTGTTATTACCTCCTGGACGATTATTGTTATTTCCTCCAGGTCTGTTTTGGCCTTGACCGTGTTGACCTGCTGGTCTATTTTGGTTTTGACCGTGCTGACCACCACCTTGTCGATTTTGACCATGTTGACCACCACCTTGTTGATTGTTTTGGTCATTTGGAGACACAGGAGTGCCTGGTTTATTCGTACGCTTACGCTTACGTTTATTATCTTGATTCGAATTAGAAGATGAAGCTACAGGCTTTTCTTTCGGTTTGAAAGTTGGTAATTCAATCTTACCAATTACCTTAGGTCCTTCTAATTTTTCCGAACGTGCGCGGATAACATCATCAACCGGCTCTTCTTTTGCTTTTGGAGCTACTGGTTTTTGCTCTTGTTTCTCTACTGGTTTAGGGTCGATTTTAGGAGCAACTACTTGTACAGGTTTAGCTTCCTCTTTAACTGGAGCAGCCTCTACTTTTTCTACTTGTACAGGCTTAACCTCTACTTTTGGTTCTTCTTTCACCTCTTCTTTAATAGGTTCTGGTTTAGGTTCTTCCTTTTTCTCGACTACCGGAGTTACTGGAGCCTGTTGTACTGGCTTTCGTTCGACAGGCTGTTCCTCTACCTTTTTAGGTTTTGGTTTATTTAAACTATCTAAATCAATTTTACCAACTACTTTTAAAGAACCTGTATTTGATTCCTCTTTCTCTTGTTTTGCAGGTTCTTCTTTTGCTGCAGGCGGAGTTACTAAAGGATTCTTAATTAAAATTTCATTCTCAATATCTTCATTTTTAGAAGAAGATGACTCTGGAGAAGGAGCAGAACTTCCTGATGAAGGAGCTTCTTCACGACGAATCTTGCCAATTACAATTTGTTTAGCTTCATCTTTTGCGATTTTATCCCCTTGAAATTTACGCAAAAGAACATCGTACATATCTGCAGATAATTTTGTCGTAGGCTTAGCTTCGACATCGAAACCTTTATCCTTTAAAAAATCTACTGCAGTACCAATACCAATATTAAGCTCTTTTGCTGCTTTAAGTAAGTTTATGCTTTTACCTTCTGTCATCTAATATTAACCTCTAAAAATTCTGTTCTTTACAAAAATATGATTTTTTCGCACGCATTTAACAAATATTTACATTTTATATGTAAGATATTTTAGCATCTGAATTTTATTCAAATTCAGATGCTAAGATGCGCACGATTTCTTGAATTGTATCTTCTTCTAAATCTGTACGACGTACCAACTCTTCTTGTGACAACGCTAACACGGATTTCGCACTATCCAAACCAACACGTTTTAATTCGTCAATGATCCAGCTGTCGATTTCGTCTGCGAATTCTTCGATATCCACATCCTCCTCTACTTCGTCATTTTCGCGATATACGTCGATTTCATAACCTGTCAATTTACCTGCCAATTTGATGTTGTGACCACCACGACCAATAGCTAATGACACTTGATCAGGTTTCAAATACACCGCTGCAGTTTTATTTTCATCATCAATTTTGATGGATGAAATACGTGCTGGACTCAATGCACGTGTGATATATAATGAAGCATTTGTTGTAAAATTGATCACGTCAATGTTTTCATTACGCAATTCACGAACGATACCGTGAATACGAGAACCTTTCATACCCACACATGCTCCTACTGGATCAATACGATCATCGTACGATTCTACAGCAACTTTAGCACGTTCTCCTGGTTCACGAACGATTTTCTTAATCGTAATCAAACCGTCAAAGATCTCAGGAACTTCTAATTCAAATAAACGTTGCAAGAATTCTGGTGCAGTACGTGAGATAATGATTTTAGGATTACTATTCATCATATCTACCTTGTGTACTACCGCGCGAATGCTATCACCTTTTTTGAAATAATCCGCAGGGATTTGCTCTGTTTTAGGTAATAACAATTCATTGCCATCTTCGTCTAAAACTAAAATCTCTTTTTTCCAAATTTGGTAAACTTCTCCGATTACCAATTCACCTTCGCGATCTTTATATTTTTTGAAAACTTCATCTTTCTCTAGTTCTAAAATTTTAGATACTAAAGTTTGACGAGCAGCCAAAATAGCACGACGTCCAAAGCTTTCTAGGGTAATCTGCTCGATGTACTCATCACCTACTTCTAGGTCTGGATCATATTGATGTGCTTCAGCCAATTCGATTTCTAAATCGTCATCTTCTGAGAAGCCATCTTCCATGACAACGCGAGTTCTCCAGATTTCTAAGTCACCGTTATCTGGATTCACGATTACGTCAACATTTTCGTCTGTACCGAAACGTTTACGAATCATACTACGAAATACTTCTTCAAGTACTGTGATTACCGTTGGACGGTCAATATTTTTGAACTCTTTAAACTCCTGAAAAGAGTCAATCAAATTAATATTGGTACTGCTCATTTTATTTAAATGAAATTAACACTCTTGTTTCCTTTATTTGATCTACTGGTATTGAAGCTTCTTTTAATTCAGCCTTTTTACCTTTTTCTTTTACTTTTTCTTCAATAGTAACTTCGCTTTCTGTAGCAGCAAGAAGTTTACCTTCTTTTTTGTCACCATTTGCTAGTTTAACACGAACGTCTCTACCAATGTTTTTGGTATACTGACGTAAAAGTGTCAAAGGAGAATCTATTCCCGGAGAAGAAACTTCCAAACGGTACGCATGTTCGATTACATTTTCTTCTTCTAGATGAAATCCCACATGTCTACTTACACCCACACAGTCATCAATCGAAATCCCTTGATCACCATCTAATAAAATGGATAAAATTCCATTTTTAAGCATAGTAATATTAACGATAAAAAGGTCGGGACGATCGGCGATTTTTTCTTCTACTAATTCTCTAACTCGTTTTTCAATCTGCATAATTTTCAAAATTGAATTAAAAAAGGGGGCATTCCATGCCCCCTTCCTTTCAGATAATGCAAATATACACAATAATTATATAAGCAAGAAATTTTGTCATACTATTTTTTCGTTTCTACTACAGAATTTATAGTTTTTTGCATTTGAGCCATCATCGTAGTTAACGATTCAATAGTTGGCTCTGCGCTAGGCTCAGGGAATTCCGTAGAGATATAGGCTTTTGCTTTCCATACTTCTAAGATATCCTCAGGTTGCACCCAATAGGGCTCATAAACTTTATTATCTGACACCAATTTTAATCCTTTGTCGTCTTTATATTTGAAAGCTATACGTTTGTACACCACTCCATCATCTTTAGAAATTACCACGTATGTCTGACCAGCTTTGATATCATGCCAATCATCTACGTATTCGCCTATCACAATCGAACCGCTTGGAAGTGGCAACATTGAATCACCTTTAATCTCAAATGCACGATAAGTTCCTTGATTAAACATTGGCAACGAAAATCTCGGTAATTCTTTTACATACTCTGGATCTCCATAACCGTTCAAATATCCAGCACTAGCTTTTACGGGTACTAGTTCGATATTTTCTTTATCCTCCTTATCTACCGTAACCGAAAGCACTCGAAGATTAGAAGAATTACTTTTTGCAACAGGTTTCCACTTCTCATCGATCACATCATTTGCTAATTCATCCATACTTAACCCATAATGTTCTGCTATTTTTTTTAGCAATTCATATTTAGGCTCAGCACGATCTTCTTCATACGCACCTACAGAAGCACGTTTAATCCCCATTAAATCAGCAAATTGCTGCTGTGTTAAGTTATGTTTCTTACGCAGAAACTTCAAATTGGAAGCAATATTTGACATTATATTTTTTTCAAAATTATTTGTTAATACTAAAATTATTAGTAATATTGTGCCAATAAAATTAGTAAACATATTTTGTAAACCCAAATATTTTAGTAAAAACTATGCAAAAGCACATCGTATATATCACTACAGACGCAAACAGAGTTTATGTTGAGGCTGGTTATTGTCAAGACATTACCCTAAAATTATTTGAATTACAAAATTCGGCTACCTCTTTTATGTTGCGTGGACCAAAATTTTCACGGATAGTACACACGGAAGAGTTTGATAGTTTTGAAGCGGCAGAACGCAGAAAAAATGAATTGAATAGTTTTACACGTATGCAAAAAGAAAAATTAATTCGTAAATACAATCCGAATTGGTTAGGAATCCACAACATGGACACCTCTATAATGAAGAAAGCTGCTGCTTATGCCTAGACATAAACAACAGCTTTTTACAACCTTAACATATATCGCAATGTATGGTATATAGACTACCAGCCAGGCGTGAAGTTTAATCCAAATGTTCCAATTTTTGATTTCGTTTTTTGGAATGGAATTGCATAATAAGGTTCTAATATCATAGCGCCAAACAAATTAACACGTAGCGAAACCCCTGCACTAAATACTGGAACACGCACATTTTGGTTATAGATCATTACAGGTTGATTGTTTCCATCAACTACTGGCTGACCATCTTTATCTACGGCTTGAACTAAATCCGCATCTGTACGATTCATTTTAATGGTATTGCCACCATACCACGCCAAACCACCATCAACAAAGAAATTCAAGTCAGAGAATAATAATCCTGATTTGACTAGAGCTAATTTTTCAGGACCTGTAAAAGGTATACGCACTTCAAAATTACCAATTGCCATTCTTGAACCAGAAAGTTCGGAGAATCCTATATTACCCGTCACATCTACATTACCACTTTCATATCCACGAATCAAATATGGATAACCAATATATAATGGATATAATGCACTTTCATCTTTTCCTACACGCATATATGAATACAAACGAGCAGCAATTGTCACCGGCTTATAACGATTATATTTTCGAAGATCCACATTAAGTGCTGTAAAGTTATAATCACCGAAATATTGTTCTGCACCTAAACGGTATCTAAAACCCTGCAAGGGTGCAGTAATTCCAAATACAGCATTATCTCCTACAAAACCAGAATTTACTTGTTGGATAACGAAAGGTTTAAAATTACCACCTAACAATTGAGAAGCTTCTTCATTTGTAATTTTTTGTCTATCACCATAGCCGTACCAATAACTTTGTCTCCATTTATCCACACGGTAACCATATCTAGAAATTGCAGCTCCCACTTCAAAACGATGATGACGATTAAATGGATAGGCTACAAAAGCTTCAGCCTGTGTTTGAAAAGTCCGTATAATATAAGTGCTCACCGCTAGCTCTGGCTGTCCTTGATAAAATTCTTCGTAACCATATTGTGAAAAACCGGTCATATAAGGAATATGGGATAATGCACCTCCCCAATTCCAACGACTACGCTGATTAATATAAGCAACCTGACCTCCAAAATCATAAATTTCACCATTAATATTCAAAGCAGCGAAGATTTGATTATATCCAAGAATATCTGAAAATTGACCTTGCACGCCTGAATTGATACCAGCACCATAGCGCGATCCAACAGACATTCCAACACCAGAATTAGCTAGATAATCTAACTTGAATTTTGGTGTATAAGCTATATTGCTAATCTGCGCATCGTTGATACGTTCAAAAACATTGAAATTACTTAAGTTACGATTTACAACATTCACTCCACGATCTACATTTGGTGGCAAAATAGCTGCAGTCATATCTATTTCCTGTGCTGAAACTTGTACAGGTTCGAATTCAGAAACATTTGCTTTATAAATGTTATACTTTTTCTTTTTAAAGAAGGAGTACACTATTTCATCATTTGCCGAAACGGATATAGCAGGAGAATATTCTGTAATACCTGATATACCCGTGAAGTAATCGGTCAAACGTTCTACCGTACCTGAATTTAAATGATAACGATATAGGTTACGGAATCCGTCACTATTGGATAAGAAAAAGATCGATGTTCCATCACCTGAAAATTGTGGATTTAAATTGTTAGCTCCTGGGAATACATCAATATTTGTGATTTTTCCTGTAGCAATTTCATACAGCGCCAAGTTCATTGGAATACTTACCGAACGGCTATTGCTTTCTAATGCCACACGATCGGTACTGAATACTATATATTTTCCGTCACGCGAATAGTTTGGTTGATAATCCGAATAATGGTCGTCAGTTAATTGCGTAAGTTTTTTAGTTTTTATATTATAGGTATATAAATCCGATCTTCCTTCCTCTAATCCTGAAAATGCCACTGTTTCACCATCTGGGGACCATGCTATATTCGCAAATTCTACAATATTACCCATAGCTTCTGTCAAGATAGGATTACCACTTTCGACATCCACAATCATCAGCTTGTTCTTACCTTGCGAAAACACAGAAAAAGCAAATTTTTTAGAATCTGGAGAAAAAGAACCCGCGGATTCTAAGAAACTAAATTCGTCAATATCCTTATTTGTCAACTTACTTCCCAGCTTTCGTATTCGCTTGCCTGTTTTGGCATCAGCGAGAAATAAATCTATACTAAATAAATCTTGTTCGGATAAGTAAACGAGATATTTTCCATCTGGTGAGATGGTAGGCGAAAGGTTCATTTCTCCCGCATTTGTTTGATTGATTAGATTAATACCTATGGGACGCGTAGTCGTATCCTTTCCTAAATTACGATACGCTTGCTCCATACTATTTTTCCATAAAGTAGACATGGTTTGCGCGTCATAACCAAACACTCTGCGCATCGCAAATTCATACCCATATTTGGCTGTTTCGATGAACAGCGGCATGATAACTGTATCCCCATAAGTGGAACCGATAAATGACCAAAAAGCCTGCCCATAACGATAAGGAAAATAATTGTAAGACTGCTCCGTCATTTGTTTTAATGAAGGAATATCTTTGTGTAAATAAGCATCACGCATCCACATAGAAGTAAAAGCATCTTTCTTACCGATAGAAAAATATTCCGCCATTCCCTCAATCATCCATAATGGAATATTTCCGATATTTTCCAGACGCGTAGAATCCCCTCCTTCCATGATCACACGATATTGGAAAGCGTGAACCATCTCGTGGCCTAACACGTGTCGGGTTTGTTGATTAATCTGCATAATAGGCATAACGACACGCTGTTTAAACGCTTCAGTTACACCTCCGGTCCCAACGGATATTTCGCCTGAAATGGCAGTTGTTTGTTGAAATTCAGGATGGTTATTGTAGATAATAATTGGATTTTTGCGCGAAAAAGTATCTTGAAAAACCTGTTGATGCATATCATACCAGATTTCGGACTCTTTGGCTAACCAACGCATCATGGAATCATTTTGCAGGTAATAGTAAATATTGAAATGCGGAGTGTCGTACACTTTAAAATTCAACTTTTTGTACCGCATTTTATTCTGCCCAAAATACTGCGCATTTACCGATCCCCCAAAGACAAGCATTAATGCTAAGCAGCACAAAATCTTATTAAAACACTTTTTTGCCAACAAACTCATAATTAAATAGTTAATACTATAAATTTTGTAATTTTCTTATTGTTCTTCAGTTGTAGATTCTTCCGTTGAATTTTGATTTTCTTGCAAAGGATCTAATTCTACATCCGTATCTAAATCAGTATTTGTACTGTCCACCGGAGCTACATACTGTGCTCTTGGCGTTGGACATTGATATGTTTTGGTGATCTCCACCGTCGGTTCAGGGAATTTACCAAATGTAACGCCTAATTCCGGATGTTTGTAAACTTCTTCCATAAACATGGCATATATTGGCAAAGCTGTTTTTGAACCTTCACCAGAAGCTGAATTCTTAAAGTGAATACTTTGTTCATCACAACCAACCCAAACACCTGCAATTAAGTCTTTTGTTACGCCCATGTACCATGCATCTACATAATCAGATGAAGTACCCGTTTTACCACCAATTTGATTATTCTCTTTAAACAAGTCCCACTCCCATAATGCCTGTGAAGTACCTCTTGGTTCTTCAATAGTACCTCGCAACATATAGGTCATCAGCCATGCATTTTCAGGACTGATTACTTGTTTGTGTTCTGTTTCAAAAGAAGCAATAACATGTCCTTCTTGATCTACAATTTTAGACACTAAAATAGGTTCTGTGGTTTTACCCGCATTCATAAAAGTTGCATAGGCTTTCACCATTTCATATACAGACACATCATTTGGCCCTAACCCCACAGAAGGCACAGCTTGCAATTTACTATCAATACCACATTTATGCGCGGTCTCTACAACTTTGTTTGGACCTACCGCTTCAGTTACTTGCGCCGTGATGGTATTCAATGATCTGGCCATTGCGTGACGTAGTGTCATATCACTATATGATACTGACCAGTCCGCATTTTTTGGTTCCCAAGCTTCCATCCCATCCTTACCCATAAACTCAATTTTCACAGGCTTATCGGTAAATTTATCACAAGGTGACATTCCCGATTCTAAAGCCGCTAAGTAAGCGAAAGGTTTGAATGTTGAACCCGCTTGTCTTTTGGCCTGGCTTACATGGTCAAACTTATAGAACTTGTGATTGATACCTCCCACCCAAACTTTAATTTCACCATTATATGGATTCATTGCCATCATACCCGTATTCAACATCATTACATAATGCTTTAAAGAATCCATCGTAGAATAGTTTACTTTTTCCATACCATCCCAGGTAAACACTTCCATCTCTTTCTTTTCATTCAGCACTTGAAAAACACTATCCTCATTGTTATTGAAACGCTGCATTAAGCTAGAGTAAGCAGGCAATTTGCGTGCTTGATTTTCCAAAAACTCAGGAATCACATTTCCTTCCTTGTCACGCCAAGGCTCACTACTTCCCCAAGTATTTTTCAATCTACGTTGCAATTCTTCCATTTTCTTAGCTACAACATTTTCTGCAATTTTTTGCATGCGCGAATCAATTGTAGTGTATATTTTCAAACCAGCTTTATTGATATCAATCTCATTGTCCTGACTCCATTTGTCTAACCAGCGATACACAGCAGATCTCAAATATGAATCATTCGCATCCGTATTATCGTGAAAGCTTAAGTCTAATTTTAACGAGTCTTGAGCTAATTTCGCTACCTGTTCATTATCCAAATAACCAGCTTTTTCCATTTGAGATAATACCACATTACGTCTTTGCAAGGCATTTTTCGGATTACGAATTGGGTTATAAATGGTCGTTCCTTTCAACATACCTACTAACAAAGCACTTTCATTTGTGTTTAGCGCTGAAGGTAATTTATTAAAATAGCGTAAAGATGCAGATTTAATTCCATATGCATTATTACTAAATGATACGGTATTCAGGTACATTGTAATAATGGATTGCTTCGAATATTTGCTTTCCAACTTGTAAGCAGTCATCCATTCTTTGTATTTAGTAATCAAAATACGGACACCAGGAATTTTACTTAGATAACCTTGAGAATGTGCATATCGCGTTTTGAAAAGGTTTTTTGCTAGCTGTTGTGTAATGGTACTTCCTCCACGTTGATCGCCTTTAAGCGTGGAAACAATACCAGAAGCCAAACCAAGAAAGTCTACTCCATTGTGTTTGTAAAAACGAATATCCTCAGTAGCAATCAAGGCTTCAATAACTTCGGGAGCAATACTATCAAAAGAAACTGGATCGCGATCTTCGTCGAAATAACGACCAATCAACACGGAATCAGCGGTATATAATTCTGAGGCTACATTAAGGGTTGGCAATAAGATGTCTTTCTGTGTCGGGGAATATCCAAATAGACCCAAAAAATTTAGTTGAACGGCACATGTGAGCAATACAATAGAATATATTCCTATAATAATGTATCGCAAGAATCGATTTTTAACACGTCTAAACATAGAGTAAATATGACAAAAATGTTTGGTAAAAATCGCATAGAAAACGATTTTTAAAATATCCTCCGCTATAAAATTAACGAATTTTAACAATTGTTTGTTTTACCCTAAATAAATCGCTTACAAATACTTCAGTAGTGAACTATTTACAACATAAAAACATCTGTATAGAGACACTAATAAAATTCATATTATTTGACTAAATTTACCAGGCATTTAACTTACGATATGTTAAAACAGACACTACAACAAAAGTTATTACAAAAACTATCCCCGCAGCAGATACAATTTATTAAGCTTCTGCAGGTTCCTACAGCTTCTTTGGACACACGTATCAAAGAAGAGCTGGAGGAAAATCCTGCATTAGAAGATGGCAGCTTGGCCAATATGAACGATTCCATCGAAGATTATCCAGATAAAGATCCGGATGATTATGAAAATAAAAATGACGATGGTTTTGAGGAAGAGTTTTCTCTTGAAGAATATATTCAAGAAGATGACTACAAAGATTACGGTGGTAATTACAATAGTGAGGATGACGAGGATCATAAAGAAATTCCTATTGCCATTCAAGATTCTTTTTTCGAAAAGCTGCAAAATCAACTTGACTTATTAGCACTTACGGATAAACAATATCTAATTGGCAATCAAATTATCGGTAGTTTGGATGATGATGGGTATTTAAGACGTCCTATCCTATCGTTGATTGATGATTTGGCTTTTTCCCAAAATGTAATGGCTGAAGAATCCGAAGTCGAGGAAATGCTAGCTGTGATACAAGAGTTTGAACCAGCTGGTATTGGCGCACGTGATCTGCAGGAATGTCTGTTAATTCAACTTCGTAAGAAAGACCAAGATAATACAATAGTAAAAAAGGCTATTGAAGTAGTTCGTAACTACTTGGATGAATTCACTAAGAAACATTACGATAAAATCGAGAAGCAACTGAATGTAAATTCAGACGAGCTTAAAGATATTATCAATGAAATTTTGAAGTTAAATCCCAAACCTGGTGATTCAGCAGCTGTAGCTGGAAAACAATTGCAGATTATACCAGATTTTCATATTTCAAACAATGATGGCGTTCTTCATTTAACCTTAAATGGTCGTAATGCTCCAGAACTGCGTGTATCCAGAACCTATCAAGATATGTTTGAGCATTATGAAAAAGCCGAAAAGAACGACAAAAAAATGAAAGAAGCCGTTCAATTCGTCAAATCCAAATTGGATTCGGCAAAGTGGTTTATCGACGCCATCAAACAAAGACAGCAAACGCTCCTTAAAACAATGAACGCCATTATGAAATACCAATACGAGTACTTCTTAACTGGTGACGACCGTATGTTGAAGCCCATGATCCTAAAAGATATTGCCGAAGAAATTGATATGGATATTTCTACAGTTTCTCGCGTAGCTAATTCAAAATATGTACAGACAGAATTTGGGACTTTTCTATTAAAATCTTTCTTCTCCGAAGCTATTCAAACGGATTCGGGTGAGGAAGTTTCGAACAAAGAGGTGAAGAAAATCTTAGAAGAATGTATTGCCAACGAAGATAAACGCAAACCTTTGGCAGACGAAAAATTAACAGAAATACTAAAAGAAAAAGGCTATACGATAGCGCGACGAACTGTAGCAAAATATCGGGAATCCATGAATATTCCTGTAGCGAGATTAAGAAAGGAATTATAGCAATATAATTCCTTTTCTTTTTTAGCTTGGGATCAAATATCCTATACACAAAAAAGTCAATCCAAATGGATTGACTTTTTATATTGTGCACTACACAATAATTACGCAGTAGTTTCTTGCTGTAATCCTTGTTTGTAGATAGCTTTCTTAATTTGTGTACGACGAGTTACAGACTTCTTCTCGTATGCTTGACGAGAACGTAATTCACGTAAAACCCCAGTCTTCTCAAATTTCTTTTTGAAGCGTTTTAATGCTCTATCTAGAGATTCTCCTTCTTTAACATTTACGATAATCATAATTCCTGTATACCTCCTTTCGTTTGTAAAATTCTTTGTGGTGCAAAGGTAGAAATAAAACTTAATTATGCAAACTCTAATTACAATAAATCTGAATTATTTTCCTTTGGGAATGATACTACAAATAATCGATCAATTTGTTTGCTCGAAATTATAGTAAATTCCATTTTTCTATAAGTTTTTCTAGAGGTTCCTCTTTCGTGCATAAAGCTGTATGCAAACCCAAAGCAGCTGCTGTACGCAAATGTTGAGGACTGTCGTCAATAAATAATGTCTTATCAGGCTCCAAATTGTGCTTTTCCAAGACGTATTCAAAAATATCAGCATTTGGCTTACGCATACCCATCAGATGCGAATAGTACGCCTGTTCAAAAAATCCAGTATTATCCTCTACTCCATATTTATCGTAAATATGCTTCATACAATAATCGTAATGAATAGCATTATTATTACTTAGCAAAAATGTTCTGTATTTATTATTCAACTGAATCAATAATTCATGTTTACCTTCTGGCACTCCAAGCAACAAAGCATTCCATGCTTGATCAATTTGTTCGTCTGTAAGGTTGTTGTTTTTCGTTAAATCCCGAATTCCATCGCGAAATTGTGCGGGGCTAATAATTCCTTTGTCAAAATCATCAAAAAGTTCGATTTGGCCTGAATGTGCAAATATTTCATCTACATTTGATATACCTAATTGAGTAAAAGCTTGTTGCGATTTCTGGAAGTCAATCATAAAAATCACGTTGCCATAATCGAGGATAATATTTTCAATTTTTTGCATTATAAATTTGGTTTTTTCAGTACAAATATCAATATTTGCATCGTCAAAACGGAATAAAGTTCACTTTTGACACCAACAAAAAATCGCTCCTATAGCTCAGTTGGTTAGAGTAGAAGACTCATAATCTTTTGGTCACTGGTTCGAGCCCAGTTGGGAGCACTGAAATCCTCACAGAAATGTGGGGATTTTTTGTTTGTAAAACACTCCAAATACTGTCTAATCACCAATTTTTAATCTTTTCTTCTTACGAGTGATTAAAAAACTTGTTAATAATATCTATATCAAGTATACAGTAAAAGCGGCACTTTTTGATGAATTTTATCTCGCTAGTGTCTCGCTGTTGTCTCGCAAATCATTAAGAAATTTATTGTCTAAAAATTATTATACAGCTTCACTCCTATTCGCTCGCCGACCCGCGAGTTGAGCGAAGGTCGTTGAAGAGGAATGCGCAAGCATGATTTAATGACATATTTGAAGTACATAAAAGCTACCTGTGAGGATTTTATTTGTCCTCTTCTCAACAAAATCTTTCTGACTCTTGTTCATCCTGAGGTTATCTCATCCATGGATGAGCTTAAAACATTCAAGACTTACCGGAAATACTATGAAAAATTTAGCACATCGATTAGAAGAAATAAAAACAGAACTAAAAGATAATTTGGGAAGAATATTTTGGTCTATGAAGAATAATCCTGTTTATCGGGTATATTTGCATCATGCCATTGTTGACGATAAACCCGAAGAATTTGAACAATTTGTACAAGAATATTATCCTGAAAATCGGAATGCTGCCTTAGATGAACTGCATGCTTTAAAAGAGAAAATTCGAAAGGTGAGTTCAGATGAAGCGAGGGAAATTTTCGAGAAAAATGGTGTAAATCTATTGCGCTCTGATATTCATTTTATGGAAGAAGATGCCATCTTCACTATGTATAAATTAGATGCGTATACGAATAGGGAAAAATATATCCAAGAAGAGTCTGTGGACTATGTAGATACTTTCACAGATACCGATTACATCTTACAAACTAAAAAAGATATATATCTAAACACTGTAGAGGTGTATCAAGAAAAGATAGAAACTATCTTTGTAGTGGATAAATCTAAACAGTAAGATTTCAATTTGTTTAAAATTCATATTTACTATACGATTAGGGGATTTGTCCCCTTTTCTTATGTAAGTCACATTCTATAAGCAATAAATACTTTATCATCAACTTTCTTCATGCTCTGATGGTTCAATATTCGCTAGATTAACTTAGATCACAACAATATGCTAAGCACAGAAAAGGAAAAACAAGAATCGACAGCATTTTACAAAGAAGCGTTGGAAATGCTTCATGCTAGTGGTTGCCAATTTATGTTAGGAGGCGCTTTCGCGATGTTTCATTATACGGGAATTTTTAGGGACACGAAAGATTTAGATATATTCTGCAAAAGCAGTGAATACCCAAAAATTCTTAAATACTTTGCCGAGCAAGGATACCGCACCGAAGTGACTGACGCGCGTTGGCTTGCTAAGGTATTCCATGGAGACTATTTCATCGATATTATTTTCGACACAGTCAGCAATATATGTACGGTGGATGAAAGTTGGTACGAACGCGCCAGTGATGGCTATTTTGCGGATGTACCCGTAAAATTTATTCCTGTTGAAGAACTTATCTGGTGCAAAATATATGTGCAGAATAGAGAAAGAAATGACAATGCAGATATAAATCACATCTTGTTGAAATACGGCAAGGAAGTGAATTGGGAAATCCTCTTGTACAGATTAGACACGCATTGGCATTTACTGTTGGCACAGATTCTAATTTTCCAATTTGTGTACCCTTCAGAATATAGAGAAATCATTCCAAAATGGCTTTTTGATGAATTGATGCGTAGGGCTAATGAACAATATGATCTCCCCTCACCTGTTGAAAGAGTTTGTAGAGGTCCTTTGATTGATCAAACTCAATATCAAGTGGATGTGAAAGAATGGAATTATAAAAGTTATACGATCACAACCGTTTAATTATGGCGAATAGAAAGAAAATAAGAATAGCCGCTATGGCGGATATACATACTAAAAGTAGCGACAAAGGGATTTTGAGAAGTACGTTTAAAGAGATTAATGAGAAGGCAGATATTTTGCTGATTTGTGGTGATCTAACCGATACGGGCGATGAAGAAGAAGCTCGCATTTTAGGTGAAGGATTGGATGTGTTACAAGTGCCCGTGATTGGTGTTTTGGGAAATCATGATTATGAAAAAGGTCGTCAAAAGATGATTAAACAAATTTTAGCGGAGCATGATATGACTATCCTTGATGGAGAATCCATTGTTATTCACGATGTAGCTTTTGCTGGGGTGAAAGGTTTTGGTGGAGGATTTGAACAATATATGCTTTCTCTTTTTGGGGAAGAAATGATGAAGCAATTTGTTCATGAAGCCGTAGATGAGGCATTACAATTGGACCGTGCACTGACAAGATTGGAACAAGATAATCCGCAGATGCCTAAAGTAGTATTGCTGCACTATTCGCCCATCAAAGAAACCATTATCGGAGAACCCGAACAGCTTTATCCTTTCTTGGGGTCATCACATTTGGCGGATACTATAAGCCGTAGACAGGTTACGGTAGCTTTTCATGGGCACGCACACGCGGGTTCTCCTAAAGGTCAGACTTCCACAAAAATTCCTGTTTATAATGTTGCTATACCCGTACTAAGAAGAGAGAAAAAAGACCAATCCTTTATTATAGTGGAAGTATAATAAAGGATTGACAATATAAACTGTGGTCAGGAATTAATTTAATTTAACGGTAGGCCATCCCTGCTTATCCCAAGTAATTTTTTTGATAAGCAATTTTGATCTTCCTGCGTCTTTAGCATCATAACCATGAAATAGAATATAATCTTGGTTTTCTGTATGGACGACAGCATTATGTCCTACTCCATGCCAATTTTCGTTTCCCGCCAGAACCAACTTTCCCCCTGCCTGCGCTAAATCAATTCCTTTTTCATCCAGATATGGACCTTTTATATTTTTTGATCTTCCTACAATCATTTTATATGTGCTATTTACACCTTTACAACAGTAATCTATGGAAACAAAAAGATAATAATAGTCTTTATGCTTAAAAATAAATGGTGCTTCTATAGCATTTCCTCCCGCATCTTTTGGATTGTCATCCACAGAAGGCGGATTCGGATCTTTGGAGGACTTTTTTCGACTTGCTATAGTTGGAATATTTGTAATGTCATCTTCTACACGAAGACCATCTTTAGACAATTTCACTAATTTGATTCCATCCCAAAAAGAACCAAAACTCATATACGGCGTTCCTTTTTTATCTAAAATAATGTTGGGGTCAATAGCATTCCAATTCGTCTGCCCTGGAATAGATTGAATAACTAAACCATGATCTTGCCATTTGAAATTAGGATCATCCTTGTCCAAAGTCACATTGGTTGCTACGCCGATGCCAGAAGTATTTTTTCCAAAAGCAGAAACGCTATAGTACAAATAGTATCTACCATTAAAGAAAGCGATGTCTGGTGCCCAAATGTGCCCTTTGAACGTCGGCACTTTTTCAACAGTCCATTGCGGAGGTACACTAAAAACTGGTTTTTCTCTTTTCCAATTTATCATATCTCTAGAACTTGAAACCGCAATTCCATGCCCCGTGGAGAATAAATAATAAGTATCCTGATGCTTAATCATAACGGGATCATGCACTGCTAATTTACCCGTGGGTTGCGCAAAAACCGAAATGGAAATAAAGAAAGAAAAGAGTAGATTAATTAGTTTAAGTCTCATAATTTGTTATTCAAGTAGGTTGATGTATTGCTCTACCTTACATAGCACAATCCCATAAAGATAAGCATCTTACTTATAAAACAAATTGATTTAGAGTCTTAAAAATAAACTTCTATTAGCTCACTGTATTAGTTTTTCTTTTTAGCTTGAATAGACCATTTACCACCCTCCAATAGTATTTCTTTTCCTTCTTTCACAAAATCTTTTAGTGACTTTCCATTTCTTTTTATCACCAGATTATCCATATCATATTCCTTTGGCAGACTAAATCGAGCTTTTGTCGAGTTTGGAACATGAAGTTTTAAAGAAAGCAGATTATTTGTATTCCTAATATCCAAGATAATGTTTCCTTTAATAGATGGCACCAAAGTGTGCAGATTTTTTATCCCTTCGACGTTTGGACTTACTATGAATTCATCGTACCCTGGTTTATAGGGGCGGATACCAGCCATATATCCATGTAAAATACTTAGCCCTCCTCCACTCCAGGCATGATTAACCGTACCACCACCAAAACCTTCTTTGCCAATCCCCCATCCCTCAAATAAAGTCGAAAAATAATTGTTATTGACCATCTTTTCAAAACGTTGTTTATGTCTTTGATTTGCTTTTGCAGGGATTCCCATTATATACATCGCTTCAAAAACATATTTTTCCATGTACGGACTTGCATGATGTTGTGTTTCAAAAACCTTTTCTATCTCTGCATATTTTTCTGGCTCTGCTATGCCAGAAACGACGGCTAAGGCATGTGCTCTATCATCTGTCAATCCTTCATACTCTGTAGATCTATATTGACCATCTTTCCAAAACACTTGATTGAACGCAGCTTTTAATTTAGCCATTTTAGAGGCAAGAATTTCCTGATCTTTTGAATATCCTAATTCTATAGCAATGGCATGCTGACTTTTTAAAGCTAGATAATACCACAAATTATAGAGCAATGTTATATCTCTATTCTCCCCCCAGTCTCCCCAATTCCATTCGCCTTTACGAACTTTTACTAATCCATTGTCCTGAAATTCCCACAAATCCAAATATTTTTGGCTTTTTGGATAAGCAAATTCAATCATTTCCTTATCTCCAGTATGAAGATAATAGTTCCAAACACCATAATGTCCGATAGTGGCCAGAATCTGACCGGGTAATTCTCTACCCCAAATCACACTGGGGATGGGAGAATGTAAACTTCCATCCTCTCTTTGCCAACCAAACATTTCTAAAAGCCATTTTTTTGATAATTCATGTGAAGATGGAGATAATGCATAAAAAGATTCTTCACTCTCCAAAACAGCATCCCCCGTCCAAAGTGAACGTTCACGATCTGGACAATCCATATAATTGTCGCGCATGGTGACATACAGCGTTCTTCGTGCCTTCTGCCATAGCTTATTGAAAAACTCGTCCGAACAGTGAAATTCTCCAGCAAATTCTGTATTATATCCTGTCTCTCGATATCCAATAAAATCGAATTCAATATCATTAGAAGCCACTACATACATGTAATGCCCATTCATCCAGCCTGGACTTTCATACTGCTGTTTACCCTCTTTGGTGATATATTCAGCACGAATTATATCATCATCGCCATCATAATGGTAGAAATTATCTGTAGCCAAAGTTATTTTTTGACCTGCTGGAGCCTTTTTTAAAGCAATCACCGGTGTGAATTGCATATTATAGGGTAGTTTACATTTTAATGTATCCCCATCACGTATTATATCTTTTTTGTGGATTTTTTTTATTCCAAAGTCTTTCCATTGGGGAATGGATCTTTTCACGAGTTTATTCCATGGTGCATCTCCTGCTTTTGCCACCACAATAGCATGTTGAGAAGCTTGTGATTCATCATTAATATGCATTGATCTTTTATCAACTTCTCTCGCATCGAACAATAAACTTGATTCAGGTAGTCTAAAATTAGCGTGCGGTTTATCTGCCATTTTATAGGATAAAATTCGATTAACGTTCCAGGTCTCGTCAGACAAAATTGTTAAACCATTGCTTTGAAGATCGAATAACAAACCAGCTTTTCCGCTGTCGTGATGTGAAAATCCTTGCTTGCCAAAATACCACAGATCCACTGCTATGATATTTTTTCCTGTTTTTAAATAGGGAGCTATATTTACTTCATCATAATAGGTATCATTAATATTTGGCCCGCGTTTTACACCTCCTTCAAATACGACCAATTTTCCATTGATATATAGCCAGTATTTACTATCCACAGCAATTTTAGCAAGAGCCGATTTTGGAACATTTTTTACGTTTACTTCTTTTACAAAACCAATCCAGACATTTATTTTATCTGTTTCAGGTAAGTCCATTGAAATCCATTTGGCTTTCCATTCTTGTGCAAAAGCAGGATGAGTAAATCCTATAAAAAATAAAAATACAACAGATAAATTCTGAATAAGTCTAAATGGTCTTATTGATTTCATCATAGATAATTGGTAAAAATATTACTCTTTCGAGTAATGCTGTTTATAATAGGTGATATAATTGACCGAATATAAACTAATTTTCCAAAACGAATCTATGGAATAATCTCAATTATAGATCATTTTGAATCATACTATACATTAAGGATTTGATAGCAACTCATTCAATAAATCATCTAAGTTAATGATGGCATAAGTAGACGCGTAATCAGACATTGCATATGGAATTATTAAATGACCATTATGAATGATTTGCCCACATGAATAAACTACATTCGGAACATATCCCTCACGTTCTTCTTGATTGGGGTAAATGAGCGGTTCTTTTAACCTTCCGATAATTTTAGTAGGATCATTTAAATCCAACAAACTTACACTTATACTGTATTGACGCATAGGTCCTACACTATGTGTCAGTAATAACCAGCCTTTTTCCGTTTCGATAGGTGAACCACAATTTCCTATTTGGATAAATTCACAAGGATATTTTGGCTCCCGAAGCAAAATTACATCCTGATGCCAATTAATTAAATCATCTGAAAAACAGATATAGTTATTTTCTCCATCGACCCGGCACAGCATAGCGTATTTTCCATTAATTTTTTTGGGGAAAATAGCAGCTCCTTTATTGGCGACTTTACCATTAATAGGCTGAATTTTGAAGGTGACAAAATCCTTGGTAGAAAGTAATTTGGGCATGATAGTTATTCCATCATAAGCAGTATAGGTAGCATAATAAATAAAAGAACCATTTCCTTGATCAAATTTCAGAAACCGTGCATCTTCAATGCCATTTCTTTCGGTATCGCTAATAGGAAAGATTACGCGTTCGGAAATAGAGGTATTCAATGAATAAGAAATCTGATAATGCGAAGAGGCTAGCCAAAGTATATGATTCAAAAACTGGTTATAAATAGGATTGGAGCCATATTCAGCATTCAATTCTTTTATGAAACGTCTGAGTTCTTCATATACAAATGTTTCTGGAAATTTATTATATACAATAGTATTGAATGCATCATCCACCGAATCGATATTGGAAAGCTTCTCAAAAAATTCGTGCTTAATGTATATATGATTCTTAAAATTCTTAGGTTTTTCTAAAAGACGTCCGACTTCATCCAATTGAATATTTAGATCTTTATCGATAATACCAGAACGAAAAACAATGGATGATACATGACCTTCTCCTGTAGCTCTAAAACTTAAAATAATTCGTTTTTGACCATCCTCTAGCTGCGTTTGATCGGGCGATTCCACGATAGAAGGATTGAAAAAAGCGGCCGACTCTACGGAATATTCCATCGTAAAATAGGCTCCTATTAACAACTTATCCTTGTAAGTATAGGGGTATTCTAAAGTTTCTTTACTTAGAGGTGCTTCCATTGCTCGCTTAAAATTTCTTTCCCATATCTCAACAACACTTCTATGTCTATTAGAAAAATTACGAAGTATCTGATTTAAAAGCACTTCTTTTTCACTTTTGGACAAAGAAATAACTCGTTTAATAACTTTTTCTTTTCGTTCATTACTTAAATTAAAAAACCGAGCTAAGACACGAGTGGTATCAGGTTTAAAATATATATTCTTGCGAGTTAGTACTATTCCCATTTTTCTTAGATTTTAATTAGCTTATTAACAAAAAAACTCTATTTTTGTTGACCTCAAAGCTCGCTTAACGTGGGTTATCTCTTTTAAATAACAATAAAGTACTAACATTCTACTTCTTAAGTACTGAAATATCTCTCAATAAAATTTAATATTCGTAAAAAATTGAATTAATACAATATTTAATTGTGATTTACAATCTTTTATTGGTACATTTGAAATACAAATACATTTTTTAACCTATGAAAAAAAGACTTCTACTGTTCAGTTGCCAAATTGTGGCAGCCGGATGCTTGATGGCACAAACGGACACTCTATCCTACCCATCAGGATTTCAAACCAATAAAATGTCAATTCAATTGCAAGGAGGAACTAACGGATTTGGAGCAGGTGTACGCTATCAGGTCTTAGAAAAATTAGCAGTTCGTTTGAATGGTACATTTTTCTCTTACAAAATGAATGATCCATTAAAAGGTCGTAATATTAATCTTGCAGCTTTAGGCGATTATAAAGATGATGTTAAATATGTACAAGGTAGTGTAAGCCAAGTTGGATTACTAGGCGAATACAGTCTTTTACCTGTTTTAAGAGTTGTTGCAGGTGGTGCTGTATTAAACAACACAGAAGTGGATGGTTATTTGAAACCTTCAAAAGGCATTGATGTTGGCAATTTATCTATCACTCCGGAGCAAATTGGAGATTTAAAAGCTCAGGTAAGTTATAATGGTTTTGCTCCTTATATTGGTTTAGGTCTTGGAAGAAGTACTCCATCTAAAAGATTTGGTGTAAATGTTGACTTAGGATCATACTACATGAGTCCAGCAAAAGTTAATATTGATGCGACTAAAATGTTAGCTCCAAATAAGCAACAAGAATCAACTTTAGAAAATAATTTATCTTCTTTTAGATGGATGCCTACTATTCAACTAAATTTAAACTTTAGAATTGCAAAATAAACCCAAACCAATCATGAAAATTTCAACTAAATACATATTATTAACGCTAATAACTATTGCCTCGGCAGTATTTTATACGTGTAATAATCCATTCAACGGTATTGAGATTATTACAGATGGAAATTTATATGGAAACACCCCTACAGGTGTTATTTTTATAAATGCCAACGATAAAAATCCTACTCCAGTTGGAGATTTTACAGTCACGATTTCAGGTTCTAATGCGGATAAAGTAATCAACGATATTGGTAAAAAAGAATTTAAAGTCGTAGGTGGTATGTTGAGTTTAGCTCTTGAAGAAGGAGTAAAACCCACAAAATCGAATCCAATTCAGTTTCATATTAACGGTGAATTAAACGGATATGTACCTGTCTCACAAACAATCACGTTGGATAAAGATTCAGCATCTGTTTATGTGGTGAAAATGGTACAATATAAAAACTTACCTGAAGGTACAGCTGCTGTGGTAGGTAAAAATACAACTTTAACTTCGGGTGCAACAACTGCTCCAACGACAATTGCATTACCAAGTAGCGCATCAAAGCCAGAGCAAACAAATATTCTTGTTGAAACTGGTACACAATTCTTAAATGCTAATGGAGCTCCTATTACTGGTGGTACTTTAACAAGTAACATTGTACAGTACAGCCCTTCTTCTGAGAAAGCGTTGGAAGCATTTCCAGGTGGATTATCAGCTCAAAATTTAGTAGATGCTAGTGGAAATAAACTAAATGCTGGATCATTCGTAACAGCTGGTTTTGTTGCTATTGATATGAAAGTGGGCAATCAAGCTGTGAAACAATTCTCGAAACCATTAAAAGTGGATATGGAAGTGAGCAATCAAATTGTAAATCCAAATACGGGTTCAACAATAAAAGCTGGTGATCAGATCGCAGTATGGAGTTTGGACGAATCAAAAGGTGTTTGGAAAAGAGAAGGTAACACTACAATTGCGAATAACGGAGGTAAATTAATCGCATCTTTTGATATTCCTCACTTATCCTACTGGAGTTTGAATTTCTATTCCGAAAACTGTACGCAATCTACTAAAATCACTGTTAATGCTAATGCTGGTGCGGCAAATAGAACTTATACTATCAACTTATTAAATGAAAGTGGCCAACCTGTATCAACATCAGCGGATATTTCTCATACTATGACTTCTGGAGCTAATACAATTACGTTGGACAAACTACCAAGTTACAAATTAAAAGTGGTATTAGTGGATAAAGCTACAGGTGAAAAAGCAGCGGAATCAGCATATTTTGATCCTTGTTCTAACCAAGGTGTAAGTGTAACATTAAATGCAGCAACTATTGATCTCGTAAATGTTAATCTAGATCTTACAGGAAAATGTCCAGCTAAGAAAACAACTGTTTTACCGAGTGCTAATGCATCTCTTTATAGAAATGTTAATAATAGTAAAGTATTTGTACAATCGATACGTGTAGAAAATGGCACAGGTTCATTAAAATTAATTAACAATACGAAATACTATATTGAAATCGTATATGATGGAAGAAAATACTCTACAGAGTTTGACTTCAATAAATCAGATACTTCATTACCAGCAAAAGATGGTCTGAAAGGAAAAATAACTTACAATTCAGCAACGAATTCCTCCGTATTGACAGCAGAATTCAACATTCCAAATTGTAAATAATTATTTAATAAATAATAAAATAATGCTCTTATGTTCACGCATAAGAGCTTCTTAGTTTTTATAGGGAACTACACCTTACAAAAATCGAAACATCAATATGATAATAATAAGTTAAAGAGATATAAATATTTATATAATTTATATATTAGTATTATTAATTATTTCCAATGCATACTGCCTTTATTAAGAAAATAATTTTTACCCTAATCATTTGCCAATTATTTTTACTTCTTGGTGTCAATATTTCCTGTTATGCGGGCGAAACTACAGACAGCTTAATCTCAGTTTTAAAGAAGGAACTTAAAAAGAAAGATCAATACGATATCGCATCAAGATGCTTTAAAAACTATTTCTGATCTATTACAGATTAAAACTGGCAAGATAGTATCAACAAGATTGATACAGAATTAGACAAGCTTATTCTTGAATCTGTTACATTACTACAATATAAAGCGAATGAAAAAAGTCAACAACTCATAACAGATCTTAAATCTGTCCCAATTCCTATTAGCCGCGAAAAAATTCGGCGAGTCTTAGACAATTTATTAAGCAATGCTATCAAATTTAGTTCACCGGCTAGCGAAATATCTATACAACTGTTGGACTCTGATGAAAATACCATTCAAATTAGAATAGCAGATAATGGGATTGGTATTCCTGAAGAGTTTAAAGCTAAATTATTTGACCTTAATCCACAAATTAGACGTGAAGGAACTTTCGGAGAAGAATCTTTTGGATTAGGATTGTATATCTGTAAACAAATCATCGATCAACATATAGGAAAAATATGGATTGAAAATAATATCAATCAAGGAACAATATTTATCATAGAATTACCTAAAAAATAATTTTTACACTATTTAACATTTTTTATCCTTTATAATAAATCTCAGCTATTGACAGGAATAGCTGAGATTAGTATTTTGGCGCATTATTTTTTAATAAAAATTGGTAGCGATAACCAATTGACATTCTTTGAACACTATCATTCATTAATTATAAATTTTAGTATTTAGATTATGTTAAAACAATTATTAAACTCTAAAAAGTGCCTAATATTAACCAAAGGACTACTGCTTTATTTATTTTTATTAACAACCTCATCTTTTGCGCAAAGCAATTCTGTCAAAACTAGTTTCACTGCTAGGCTATTGAATGTAGAAGCCCCTACGAATGAAACTTTTCGCTATAATAGCTTACTCACAAACGGAAAATCCGAAACTGTAGACTATAAATTATCAACCAAATTGCCTGCAGGCTGGCAAGTTACGTATCGTGTAGAAGGTATTTCTGTAACTTCCTTACAAGTCGAATCAGGAAGCACCAAAGATATCAGTATAGAAATCACCTGTCCTATTACCACCAAACCAGACACATACAAAATTCCAGTTCAGGCTATTTCATCTTTTGATACGCTTAAATTAGATCTTGAAGCTGTAGTGCGAGGCTCCTACGCTGTAGAACTTACCACTCCTACGGGCAGATTAAGTGATGAGATTGTCGCTGGAAATAGCAAAGAGATTCTATTAGTGGTAAAGAATACAGGAACATTACCCTTAAACGCTTTAGAATTATCTTCTCAACTGCCAAGCAAATGGGAAACTAGCTTCTCGCCTTCTAATATCGAACAATTACAACCTGGTCAAAGTGCTGATATCAAAGTAACTTTAAAAGTTCCTGAGAAAACAATTGCTGGAGATTATGTAACTAAAATGACTGTAAGGTCGAATAATGGAACCTCCGAAGCGACTATCCGTATGATGGTAAAAACTTCCATTTTATCAGGTTGGGTTGGAATAGTAATTATTGCTGCAGCTGCAGGTTTAATCTATTATTTAATTCGCAAATACGGAAGAAGATAATCGATAAACTAAATCAGAAATAACATTACACATGAATAATCCAATCATACAACTGAAGGATTTAAGTAAATGTTATGGCACAAAAAAGGCTGTTGATAAATTAAATCTTCATATAGCTTCAGGAGAAATATTTGGTCTATTGGGTCCAAATGGGGCTGGAAAAACAACCAGTATTCTTATGATGTTGGGTTTGACGGAACCCACGGAAGGGACAGCAACTGTTTGTGGATATGACGCAACTAGAAATCCTTTAGAAGTCAAAAAACTTGTCGGGTATTTGCCCGATAATGTAGGCTTCTATCCAGACATGACAGCGCTAGAAAATCTATGTTTTATCGCGCAGATAAATGGTATTGAAGAACAAGAAGCTAAAAAATCGGCTATAGAATTATTACAGACTGTAGGTTTAACTCATGCTACCAACAACAAAACAAACACTTTCTCTCGAGGAATGAAACAACGTCTTGGCTTAGCTGAAGTACTAATTAAAAAACCACAGGTTGTAATTCTGGATGAGCCCACCCTTGGAATTGACCCAAGTGGAGTTAATGAGTTTTTAGAACTCATTCAAAAATTGAGTAGAGAGCAAAATTTGACGGTGTTGATGTCATCACATCATTTACATCAAGTACAACGGGTGTGTGATCGTGTAGGAATTTTTGTGGACGGTAAGATGATTGTTGAAGGGCCTATTGAAACACTAGCTCACCAACTCCAATTGAACGAAGGATTTAAAACAATCATTCAGCTTGATAACAATAAATTATCATCATCAGATATTACAGCAGTATTATCTGAAATAAGTGGCTATAAATCTTGTGAATTGCAAAATGACATATTAAGTATCTATTCCGATCTTGATATCACGGCCGATGCTGTAAAACTATTGGTGCATAAAAATGCCAATATTATATCTGTACAACGAAATGGCTATTCGCTTGATGATATATATGCCAAATATTTTGAAAATCAAACAGTAAAGATGTAAAATGGAAAAAAAAATAAGCATCTTCAAAAGTAATAATACGACAAATAAAGAGAGTAACTCGAGCTTTATCCCTATTGCGATGAAAGTGTTGATCAAAAAAGAAATTACATCGCACATACGAAGCTGGCGCTTTATCATCTTGCTTGCTTTAATCGTATTGACTTTTGGAGCTTCTCTATTTGTGTCTTTTTCGGGGCTAAAAGACACAATTAATAATGCACAGGATCCTGATAGTACATTTGTCTATTTAAAATTACTTACCACCAGTGACAATTCAATTCCTCCTTTTCATGTATTTTTGAATTTCTTAGCACCTTTATTGGGGATAGCTTTAGGTTTCGATGCGATTAATTCAGAGCACAATGGAGGAACTTTAACTCGGCTTGTCGCACAGCCTATTTATCGGGACAATCTATTACTTGCAAAATTCTTTGCACCGCTAATCATAGTAAGCGTGTTATTTACTTCCTTAGTTATGCTTATGATTGGAGCTGGCATAATGTCCACAGGCATTCACATTGAATTTCAAGAGGTCGTAAGGATTATTGGATTCATTGCTGTTAGTATTATCTATGTAGCTTTCTGGTTAAGCTTAGCCATATTACTATCGATAATATTTCGTCAAGGAGCAACATCAGCTATGACAGCAATTGGTATATGGCTTTTCTTTACCATTTTCTTTCCAATAGTCATTAATTTTATAGTTAGACCATTTATTCCCAATCCGAATTATATTTCAGAACAGGAATACTTAGCTTGGCATGAACTGATACTAAATTTGATGCGATTATCGCCTAGCCAATTATATACGGATGCGACTACAAGCATTTTAATGCCGTCAGTACGCAGTCTTGGACCTGTTTCTATGGAACAAATGGTCGCAGCAATTCCTTCTCCGCTATCATTCAAAGATAGCTTGATGATTGTATGGCCACAGCTTACAGGAATCACCGCTGCAATGATGGTATGTTTCGCACTGTCCTATTTCGTTTTCATGCGTCGAGAGATAAGATGCTAATTTCTGACATGTATAAAATAAGAAAACGCTACCTAATCAGGTAGCGTTTATTGTTTGTGTTATAGAATATGCTATTTAATTTTTTGAAGTACTAATTGAATATGGAAAATCAGCGGCAGAAGTTCCTCTCGATTTATTAGGAACCTTATCCATAGTAAAATTTAATTTTGCACCTTTTATTAATTCACTGTGTTTTAAATAATTTTTGCTGTAATTCTTTCCATTCAATTGAAGGGATTTAATATATCTATTTTCTGAATCATTATTAACAGATTGAATTTGAATAGTATTACCATTTTCCAAATGAAGAATTACTTTATCAAATAATGGCGAGCCTATTACATATTCATCAACAGCAGGAGTCACAGGATAAAATCCAAGAGCAGAAAATACATACCACGCCGAAGTTTGTCCATTATCCTCATCACCACAATAGCCATCAGGATTTGGCGAATACATCTTGTCCATAGTTTCGCGTACCCAATATTGTGATTTCCATGGTGCTCCAGCATAATTATACAAATAAGTCATGTGTTGAATAGGCTGGTTTCCATGCGCGTATTGTCCCATATTGACAATTTGCATTTCTCTAATCTCATGAATGGGAAATCCATAATAGCTATCATCAAAAATAGGCGGAAGAATAAACACAGAATCCAGTTTATTTTCGAATGCTTTATTGCCCCCTAATAATTTAGATAAGCCTGCGAAATCTTGAAAAACAGACCAGCTGTAATGCCAACTATTACCTTCTGTAAAAGCATCGCCCCATTTGAATGGATTAAAAGGAGACTGAAAAGTCCCATTCTGCAATTTACCACGCATCAATCCATTTTGAGCATCAAATAGCTTTTGATAGTTGTAGGCTCTATTTTTATAAAATTCTATATCCTCCTTACCTTTTCCTATCGACTTTGCTAACTGATAAATAGCAAAATCATCATAAGCATATTCCAAACTACGTGCTACATTTTCATGTATATTCACATCATATGGTACATATCCTAGTTCATTGTAATAATTTGCTCCTGCTCTACCAACAGCTCTTAATGGACCTGCATTTTTGGAACCTTTTACGACGGCTTCATAAAGCGTTTCAATATCTTTTGAACGCACGCCTTTAATCCAAGCATCAGCAACTACCGAAGCTGAATTGTTACCGACCATAATGTCACGATAGCCAGGACTTGCCCATTCAGGCAACCAACCACCTTCGCGATACGCATTGGCCAATCCTTCCTGCATCTTAAGATTCATCTCAGGATACATCAAATTCAGAAATGGAAATAAACATCTGAAAGTATCCCAAAACCCCGTGTCAGTAAACATATAGCCTGGAAGAACTTTTCCATTATAAGGTGAATAATGTACAACTTGATTATTTGCATCATATTCATAGAACATGCGAGGGAACAACAACGAGCGATATAAGCAAGAATAGAAAGTACGAATTTGATCTATTGTTCCTCCTTCCACCTCAATTTTGCCTAATTCCTTATTCCAAATATCTTCACCTTTTTGTTTTACCTGATCAAAAGTCAAATTATTCAATTCGCGAAGATTCAAACTTGCCTGATTATGAGAAATAAATGAAGAAGCAACTTTTAGCAATACTGGATCATTCTTACCGGAAGTTTTAAATTCTAAAATAGCACCGACATGATCTGCTTTTACCATAAAGCGACCATCCTGTAAAACTGAATCAGAGAAAGTAGAAACATTCTGAAATGGCTTATTAAATTCCAGCACAAAGTAGTTTTTGAAATTTTCAGGTACACCGCCACTGTTTTTAGTCGTATAGCCAATAATTTTATTCTCCTTTGGAATTATTTCTACATAAGAACCTTTATCAAAAGCATCAATTAACACATATGCTTTATCTGTTTTTGGGAAAGAAAATCTAAAATAAGCGGCTCTTTCGGTTGGCGTGACTTCTACATTGGTATCATAATCTGCTAAATAAACCGAATAATAATGAGGTTTTGCAACTTCAGCTTTATGTGAAAAGTAACTTGCTCGTTTGTCTTGATCAAAAGTTTTATTATCAACCATTGCCATGATGCTGAATTGACCGTAATCATTCATCCAAGGGGAAGGTTGATGGGTTTGTTTTATTCCTCTAATCTTCTCTGCCGTGTAAGAATACATCCAACCATCTCCCATTTTTCCAGTCTGCGGACTCCAAAAGTTCATCCCCCAAGGCACGGCCACTGCGGGATAAGTATTTCCGCTAGAAAGAAAATAAGTCGATTGTGTACCTACTAATGTACTGACGTAATCAACAGGTTTTCCTACATTCTGAATGCGCTGGGCAAACGAAGCGGAAACAAAAGAAACAAATGTTATTAACGTGAAAATAAACTTTGGTTTCATCTTGGTTATAATTTTTGTTGAATTTAAAGATGACAATAAATTACGATATAACCAAAGCTAAATTATTTTAGCACACTAAAAAACCAACACTAATTTTCCTAAGAAAGCTCCACTTTCCATTAAAGAATGTGCCTTGGAGGCTTCATAATAGTTGAATTTTTTGAAAATAGGAATATGAAATTTATTATCCTCAAACAATGGTAAAACTTTCTTTACAATCTCTTGCATTAAAGATTGTTTGAACGAAGCTGATCTATTTCTCAATGTACTTCCCGAAAGTGAAATGCGCTTTTGCATTAATTTGAAGAGATTCAATTCCACCTTTGCTCCTTTCATTGCATTGATGTAAATAAGCCTTCCTTCCTCTCTCAACACATTTATATTTTTATTGAAGTATTCTCCTCCAATATAATCCAGGATTACATCGACCTTTGAAGAAGATAATACCTCTTCAAAATCTTCATTCTTATAATTAATGACTTTATCCGCTCCTAAACTTAATACAAAATTCTCTTTTTCTTCAGAACTAACCGTTGTCACGACTTTAGCTCCAAACAATTTGGCTAATTGAATAACCGTTGAACCAATTCCTCCAGCCCCTCCATGAATCAATACAGTTTCGTCCTTTTGGAGATTGCCTCGCTGAAATAAATTATGCCAAACTGTATACAATGTTTCTGGCAATGCAGCAGCATTTTCAAAACTTAACTGAACTGGAATTTGTATAGCAGCACCGTAATGAACTTTGACATATTCCGCATAACCAGCACCAGGAACTAAAGCCATTACACGATTTCCCACTTGGAATCCTTCTACATCTGCTCCAATATTCTCTATAACACCTGAGACTTCCAAGCCAGGAATATCTTGCACTACCCCTTCAGGTGCAGGATACTTACCTTGTCTTTGAAAAATATCTGGTCTATTAATTCCTGCAGCTTTTACCTTTATTAATATTTCATCGGCATCTATTTTTGGAATAGGTCTTTCCTGTACTTCTAAAACTTCCGGTCCTCCAAATTCTGTAATCACTACGGTTTTCATCATCTTCTATTTCTGCATTCTAATATTTAGGGATAACATAAAATATCTTCCCAATCGATTTTTTCTTTCTTCAAACACATCATTTCCAATGTATTCGGAATACATACCCATTTGCGTATTTTGATCAAATAAATCATACGCTTGCAACCGCAATAGCGCAGTGCGATTATGTAAAAACGTATATTCTAGAAAGGCATTCATCAAGGTTTGGTTTACATTCATAAACTTATTAATGTAACCATCATTATATCGTTGGGACATTTCAAATCCCATAGAAAAATTATCGTTCAAATAGCCTTTAGCCCCTAAACCCATAAATAAAGTTTCTACGTTAATTTTTGTGCGAAACGGAATATCATAACTCGCTTTATTACGAGAATAATTCGCATTAAACATGCTTTCTAAATAATTCCCTAACGAATATTTTAGTTGTAGAGTTTGCGCTAAAATAAATTGCTTTGTGGTACGTTCTCTATCTTCAATGTAGGACAAATTATTGTAATAATCCAATCCACCAGTCATTTCAAGCATCCAATCATCATTTTCGAAAGGCGTATTGAAAACATAATTCCATCTCCAATCATAATAGCCTTTTGCATTTCGGAAAGTCGTTTGTTGAATCGTACTATTTTCTACTGGTTTTTTGTCTGTTACGATCTTATCCTTTACATAATTATAGGCAAAATTAGTCTCTATATATTGCACGCGTGAAGGTATAAAAGCCCTCATTGTAGTGACGAAACCGTGTGAGAATTCAGACTTTAATTCGGGATTACCGAGTATAATATTTCTGGAATTCGTATTATTAAATACAGGAACAATTTGGAAGAAACTTGGCTGATTATTCCTTCCTCTATAACTGATTTGAAAATCAACGTTATTAGATAACTTATAACTAAAGTTTGTCGTAGGTACTAAGTTGATATTGTCATAGTTATACTCCAGCGTATCATTCAAAACTTTACCATTCATAAAGATGGGCTGAACGGCAAATCCTACATTAAACTTTAGTTTTTTATTCGGTGTAAATTGATAGATGATACCGACTTTATTACTATTAAATTTATAACCATAATCTACTGTCAACGAATCTACGGTATTGGATGCACGAGCATCTAACCAATTGTATACATAACGTCTAGCATCAATATTGCTATGATCATATTCATATTTAAATTCAAAAACACTATGGTTCAAAAATGGTTCTACAAAAGATAAAGAGAGGTTTGCAGAGCCATTTTTATTTCTTTGATCGATGAATTGATTATTTAGTTCATCCGAATAATCTATTACATTTTTGCTATAAACGGAATACTCTTCATTTACGAATTGATTATTCTTTAATGTATGTGACCTTGCATTAAATTTTCCCACCAACTTCCGATCTTTCTTATTGAAATATTTAGAATAAAGGATATCGATATCTGCAATAGGAATTTTATGAATAGCAGAATCTCTATTTGTACCTTTATTTATTTCTTGGTAATTACTAACATTGGATACCTTATTATTAAAGATTGATTTTAAATTATAAGTCAGATTCCCTTCTACCTTCAGAATATCCTTGTTATCCAATTTTCCATCCAGAAACAATCTTAATTTATGATTATCGTCCTCTTGTTCTTCATCATAATCTTCATCTTTGGTAATGGTATTGCCAATATAAGTAGACTTCATCCGGGAATATCCACTAATCGACGTATTCTTTTTGACATAGTTATATGAGGAATTCAGACGAGATTGCTTCCCAACTTTTTTGGCTATATTAATTCCAACCGATGAAGTAGTATTAATACCATCAATAGGATCTATAAATTCATCAATATCCAATGTGGTTTGGCTCCTTTTTCCTCCCGAAATATCACCATAGGAAAACAAATTTGTATTAGTATTATTGAAGGAACCTAATATGGATAATTCATTTCCATCGTTAAACCTGTTAATACCAAAACTCCCCAAATATCGGCCATTAGTTCCCGAACCGATAGTCAATTGACCAAAATGTAAAATCTTCTTATCTTCCTTCAAGTTGATGTTCAATAACTTTTCTTTCTCTTGGTAATCAGCAATACCTGTTTCGGTATTTTCACTTTTATTATTCAGTTCAATGAGTTGAATATTATTGATATAATCCACAGGAAGATTTTTCGTCGCTGTAATAATGTCACCTCCAAAAAATTCATTGTTGTTTACTTTTACTTTCTTGATATGATATCCGTTAAAATAAACTGAACCATCACGCGTTATCTGAAAGCCAGGTATTTTTTTCAAACCATCTTCTAGCAAAGTTTGTTTTCGGAAGGAAAAAGCGCCCAAATTATACTGTATAGTATCTCCATTTATGACCATCGGAATCACTCGAGTCACTGAAACGTCCTGAATAGCATAAGTACCACGGCGGAGAACAACTTCTGGTAATAGCACATAATCATCTCCATTTTCTTTGACATAATTATTAGATTCAACCAAATAACCTAACATATTATAGGTAATCTGAAATTGTCGAGCTTCCACATTTTTAAAATAATAAATTCCTAAGGAATTGGTAATACTGATAGAAGTATCATGATCAGTATGTAGGCGAACAATAACATCTTTAATGGGATTTCCGATTGTGTCTTTGACCACGCCGCTTAGTTGAGTCTGTGCATATGAAGAATGTGCTGTTATGAAGATAACAAACCACACAAAAACGATTATGTTTCGCTTAAAATAAGACACAGTGTAAACCTGAAATACCGTTTCTCAATATAGTAAATAAAATACATTCAAAGAATGTTTACGGCTACTTTTATATAAAACGATAAATTTAATTTTATAGTATAAACAAAAAGGAAGATATTGCAATTCAATATCTTCCTTTTGATTTTTATTTGTTTGTCTGAACTTTTGTTTCTAATTATTCACCGTCAAAACAAACTTTTACCAAATGTCTATCAATTTCCCAACGACCTGTTCCTTCTTCACCGATTACATCGAATAATTCAAGAATTCTACGTGCTACATATTCTTCTTCAACTTGCTCTTCTAAGAACCAGCCTAAAAAGTTAAAAGTCACGTAATCTTTCACTTGTTGACATTTTGCAGCAATATTATTGAATTGCTCAGTAACGAACATTTCTTGTTCCAATGTTTGTTCAAATACACCACGGAAAGACTCGAAATCTTGAGGAATATTTGTCACTTCTGGTGAAATCGGTTTACCACCACGGCTGCTAATATAATTGAAGATTTTAAGCATGTGCTCACGCTCTTCGTTCGATTGTTTAGCAAAAAATTTGGAAGCGTTGTCTAAGCCCTGATCATCACACCACGCAGACATTGCTAAATATAATGCTGATGAATGAGCTTCTACTTTAATTTGTGCGTTTAATATATTTTCGATCTCTTCTGACAAAGATGATTTTAATTTCAATAAATCTTTCATATGTATAAAGTTTAATTGTTACAATTACCGTTAATAATTAATAAGCAATAGTTATACCACTTACTAACTAGAACAAAGATAAGTGCAAGAAAGATGAATTGGATAAAAAAAGTGTAATACAAATTAAGTCTAAATTAGACTTGGAATTTGTAAGTTATTTAGAATCAGTACAATTAAAATTAAAAGGCAAAAACCGCTCCGCGACGTAAAAAGCTCTTCATTTGGCCATTAAACTCGATCATAAATTTAGCGCCATCTAAAATCTCGCGAAGATTGAGAATATCTTCTACGGAAAGAAGAAAACAACGTTCAGTACGGAAAGGCATTACAATTTCAAAATCCGAACTTCTGGAAGAATCACACAGCATATTTTCGATGTCAATGCTATCAATACGCTTTTTGAATAAAAGGAAGTCACTAACACTAAAAGATGTCGTTGTATCCTGGAATTCCAACCAATAGCAATTTTTTCTGCTACATTGGTAAACCGCTCCTACTTCTGTTTTGAATACCTCTTCTACGTTAGCTAATGGACAAATCATGTTTAATACTACCTCTGTTCAAGTTGACAGGACAAATATATACGTTATTAAGAATTAATCCAAATAAATTTATCACATAAAAAATTGTAATTAATAATTTTATTTCCTCATACAATATTGTAGATTTGCCACGAATGAAAACTTGGCTGTTATATATCCTAATCCCTATCATGTTAATACAATGCAACATGACTTTAGTGATATGTACTTCATTCTATTATAATCAGAATTATATCGAGAAATATTTGTGTGTACAGCGCAGTATGGAAAATAATACTTGTCATGGGCAGTGTTATTTGATGAAGAAATTAAAAAGCCAACAAGAAAATGAACAGCAAAGCTTCAAAATTAATTTTCAAGAAGGCCTAGCTGTAAACACTGATTTCTTTTCGTTTGAATTGACCTCATTGTTACCAATCCAAAACAAAATTTACAGTTTATATACTTCTAATCTGAATCCTAAGGATTATTCCTTTACTTTGGATCGCCCGCCGCTCTTTGGATAATAACATTCTTTTCTTTTAAAAAAAATCATTCTGCCAAGCCATTAATGTGCATTAGACAGAATACAGTGTTATTTATCTAATTAATATTTCATGAAAAAAATTTTAATGGGTGTACTATGCTTGAGCACCCTATTGTGCGGTTGTACAAAAAATAAGGATATCCAAATTGATGACAAAAAAGTCGGACAAGTAAAACTAAAGTTCGACCATATTGTCGGCGCAAAAAAACTAGTATTGAATGATGGCACCTATTCGAATAATAGTAATGAAACCTTCAATATTAATATTCTTAAATATTTTGTCAGCAATATCAAATTCACCAAAACTAACGGCGAAGTATTTACTATTCCTAAAGAAGAGTCATTCTTTTTAATAAATGCCAGTCAATCGGAATCTTTACAACCTACACTAAACATTCCTGAAGGCGAATACCAAACTTTAGAATTTAATTTGGGAGTAGATAGCCTCACCAATACATTACCTGTTGAAAAGAGAGCTGGTGTATTGGATGTAGCTACCAATGGAATGTATTGGGATTGGAACTCGGGTTATATCCACTTCAAAATAGAGGGCACTTCTGCTGCCTCTCCGAATGCTTCCAAAAGTTATAAATATCACATTGGATTTTTTGGAGGGTATGAAACTCGAACCGTCAATAATAACCGTGTTATTAAAATTGATTTAACAAAAGCTGGAATCAGCAAAGTACAAGAAAACCTTTCTTCAGACATTCATTTAATGGTGGATATCGGTAAAGTCTTTGATGGTCCGAACAGTATGTCAATTGCAACTACCCCTATGGTCATGCATTCGGGACCGCACTCAGACATAGCAGATAATTATGCTACAATGTTTACGCATGATCATACGCACAATTTTCAAAAGATAGCAAATAATGAAAAATAAGCAAAAGCTATTGGTATTGCTTTTCGTGTTTTGTGGGATTTGGGCTTGTAAAAAGGTGGAAGATTTGAATCTTAGCACATTTATAGGATTTCAAAAACCGATACATTTTCCGGAGCCCACTTATAGTTTTGCTATTACTCCATTGAGTAAAGAGACTTTTGAATTGGGAAAGAAACTCTTTCATGATGGTATTTTATCACGTGACAATACTATTTCCTGCGCAAGCTGTCATGTTAGTCAAAATGCTTTTACTCATCACGGACACGATGTGAGCCATGGAATTGATGACCAATTGGGAATTCGCAATTCCAGTGCGCTAATTAATTTAGCTTGGTCAAATTCGTTTTTCTGGGATGGTGGTGTACAGCAATTGGATCTGGCGCCAATGGTTCCCATTCACAATCCTATAGAAATGGATGAAACAATGGAAAATGTGGTGAAGAAACTGCAGGCGCATCAGCAATATCCAGCTTTGTTTCAAAAAGCGTTTGGAACATCAACAATAAATTCTACACAAGTATTCAAAGCACTCTCACATTTTATGGTAATGCTCGTTTCAGTTAATTCGAAATACGATAAAGTACAAAGAAAAGAGGCGTCTTTTACTACAGCGGAAGAAAATGGATACAAAATCTTTCAGTCCAAATGTAATTCCTGCCATCGTGAACCATTATTTACAGATCACAGCTTTCGAGATAATGGATTAGGGATCAATATCGTAAAAGATTTGGGCAGATATGAAATTACACTGCGCGAGGAAGATAAATTAAAATTTAAGGTGCCGACGTTGCGGAATTTAAAATATACTGCTCCATACATGCACGATGGGAGCATTTATACATTGGAAGGTGTGTTAAAACATTATGCAAAAGAGGTACAACAAACAGCCAACCTCGATCCTATTTTGAAAGAAAACAACGGAATTCCACTTGATCAAAAGGAAATGCAAGACTTGCTCGCTTTCCTCAATACGTTGAATGATGAATCATTCGTCAACAATAAACTATTTATGCAGCCATGAGAAAAATTATACTATTAACAGCGATTGCAGGAATGAATTTCACGAGTCTTTTCGCTTGTGAAATTTGCGGTGGCGGATTAGGAAGCAATTACACGGGATTACTTCCCAATTTTAATAAACGTTTTGTGGGAATACGTTATCATTTTAACTACGTCAATACGCAATTGGACGTTGATGGCAAAACCACAGCATTAAGCAACAAAGAAAAATACCATACCGCAGAATTATGGTCTGCTTGGAACATTGGTTCGCGTTGGCGTGTAATGGCGATTGTTCCTTACAGCCATATCGAAAAGTTTAATTATGGAACTGACTCGAAGTCTAAAAAAGATGGCTTAGGCGATATTAATCTGAGCGGTTATTTCAATTTACTGAATAAAGAAAGTGTATTTACACAATCGATTTGGGTTGGCGTGGGCGCAAAATTACCTACTGGTCAATATAATAAAGATGAGTTTACCAATATGAACTCCCCTAATATCTATCAATTGGGAACAGGAAGTGTAGATTTTACAGGTTCAGTAAACTACGACATTCGATTGAATAATATAGGTTTGAACACAAATGCAAGCTATAAGGTCAACACAAAAAACAAAGATGACTACCAATATGGCAACAAATTAACACTTAATGGAAGTGTGTATTATAATACCGCACTAAGCAGCGATATAAAGCTTCGTCCGAACGTGGGCCTGCAATATGAAAATCAAGCCAAAGATCATACTATGGATTATCAAATCGATGAGACTGGAGGATATAACACGAATACAAATTTAGGATTAGAAGCAACGTTACGTGGTGTAGCTTTTGGGTTTTCTTATCAAACGCCCATTGCACAAAATATCAGTAAAGGCCGAACAGAGCTAGTGAATAAATTTTTAACGCATCTCACCTTTACGTTCTAAAAAAACAAAGGCTTCAAAATTAGAGTTTGAAGCCTTTGTTTTAATATGTTAAGTAATCAAAGATTAAGATTACCCTAGTTTTTCTTTTAATTGACCCGTTTGATGATCCACTAACTTTTTCAATGGTCCTGAAGCCATCATCTTCATCATCATATTCAATTGAGCTTCGATGATAAAAGTAGCTTTTGTTTCATTCGCTGAAACTTCCTCTACTTGCCAAGCTAATTTCACTTCAAATGGAGCCTCTTCTGAGGGAACACAAACTATTTCTTTATTCTCTACACGTTCACTAATTTTAAGTGCCAATTTAGCCATGTTTTTGATTGTAAAACGAGCTTCATCAGCTGTTGAAGACCAGTTATAGATATTTTCAGGCATTAATTGTTCGTGATTATTTAAATCACTTAAAAAATCATAAACTTCCTTAATAGGCTTGTTTATTACAACACTGTTTTGAATAATAGTCATAGTTAGTATATATTGATTATTGTGCTGGAGACCAGTTTGCTGGATCTTTTCTCCAAGATTGTAAAAATTCTACATCAGAATCCAATACATAACTATTATCTACCGCTACTTTAATCAATGCATCATAGTTACATAATGAAAACAAAGGACATTTCGCATCAGCAAAGTTTTTAGCTGCTTCGTCAAATCCATAAGTAAATATCGACACTAATCCTACCACATTACATCCTGCATCGCGCAATGCTTGTACAGCTTGTAATGAGCTTTTGCCAGTAGAAACTAAATCTTCTACAACAACTACACGTTGTCCTTCGACTACTTCACCTTCAATCAAATTTTGACGGCCATGATCTTTTGCACTGCTACGTACATACGTGAATGGTAAACCTAAATCTTGTGCTACTAATACACCTTGTGGAATACCTGCTGTAGCAACACCAGAAATCATTTCTACAGAACCAAATTCTTCTTGGATAAGTTTTGCTAATTTCTGACGAATGTAAGTACGGATAGCTGGATGGGAAAGTGTGATACGATTATCACAATAAATTGGAGACTTCCAACCCGAAGCCCATGTAAAAGGACTTTTAGGTTGTAATTTTATTGCTTTAATTTGCAATAAGGATTCAGCAACTTTTTGTTCAACCTCATTTAAATTATTCATGGCACAAATTTATAAAATTTATATGAACCAAAGCCTGCTAATTTTAGCAGATTTTGCTCCTAAGATCAAAAAAAATGTACAAACGATTGGATTACAAGAAATTGACTTAGAAAAACTTTTTAACATATCCACTAAAAACCAACAAATTACCTATTTGTTTGTACATCCTGAAATTACCTCTTTTTTTAAGAAAATTATCTCTGACATTAAAATTATTTACGCAGCAGGTGGTTTGGTGAGAAATGGAGAAGGTGACTACTTATTTATTCATCGTCTAGGTAAATGGGATCTGCCAAAAGGGAAAGTAGACGAAGGTGAAAAAATGCGTGAAGCTGCTGTCCGTGAGGTAGAAGAAGAATGCGGTATTAAGGTGGATTATTTAGGCGACAGAATTGCGACCACTTACCATACTTACATCATGCGTGGCAAATTTGTCCTTAAGCAAACCAAATGGTACGATATGGGCGTAAACAAAGTCCCTAAATTGGTTCCACAGACCGAAGAAGATATCACTGAAGCCGTATGGTTAAACAAAAAGGATCTGAAAAAAGTAAAAGAAAATACTTATCCTTTAATCTTAGATATTTTGGAAACGATATCCTAACACTTTAAAAAAGCGAACTACGAATCCTAGTTCGCTTTTTTTGAAACTTTTGATGGCATCTAATTGTTTGCTTCATACAATTAAAACAAAAACGTTATGAGCAAAAGAATTGGAATACTAGTAGGAAGCTTGCGCAAGGAATCCTTCAACAAGAAAATTGCTAAAAATCTAGTTGAAATATTAGATAAAAAATACAGCTACGAATTCATAGAAATTGGCGACTTACCTTTGTACAACGAAGATATTGACCAAGGAAATCCACCAGAAAGCTACGCCAACTTTCGAAATACCCTTTCCTCTTTTGATGCCTTTTTATTTTTTACACCAGAATACAACAGATCCATTCCGGCAGTATTAAAAAATGCCTTGGATGTAGGTTCTAGACCTTATGGCAAAAGTCAATGGGATGGCAGACCTGCGGCTATTGTTTCAGTTTCTCCGGGAGCTATCAGTGCTTTTGGAGCCAATCACCATTTGCGTCAATGTCTTACTTTCCTCAATATGCCTTGTCTACAGCAACCTGAAATGTATATTGGAAATGTAACCAAAATATTGGACGAGAATGGAAATATTAACTCAGATGGAACCAATGAGTTATGCAAGAAATTCGTGCAAGCTTTTGAAAATTGGATAGAGAAGTTTTAAAAACTTACGGCAATTCTTCTTGTTGTTTTTCCCAAGCGACAAGAAGAGTTGCCATCATACTGTAACGATCCAATCCTTCGAGTTGATTATTATGTTTTAAAAATTGGTTGTAAAACACGCCTGAAATCTTATCTATCCAACCGCGATACGATTGCCAAAACTCTCTTTCTTGACGAAAATCAGCTAAAACCTTAGAAGATAATTTAGCTTTATAGGTTTCAAATAACTCTTTATTACCATACAGAGGTTGCAGCAAATATTCAACAGCGGAGTAATAAGCCGAATATTTATACCACAAATCTTCATTATCCTTCAACGTCAGGAAAGCAACAAAATTACATTCGTCCTCGAAGCCCACACCCATTTGATGTGCCATCTCATGCACATTCACAAAAGGATAAGAAGCATTTGGAATCAATTGATTCACCTGAACTTCTAAGGTAAACGGATTGAAATAGCCTGAAACCGTAAAATAAGATGACAGTTCACTTGAAATTGGGGTTTTCACACAAACTTGAGTTTTACAGAGATAATCATTTAATAAGGTGTCTTGCAGAACTATTTCTGTCAAATCTCCTTTCACTCCTTTTTTTGTTTTAATATCTACATCTATTTGCTCGCGTAAATCATTAGCAATAGTGATGTATTTATTCAATACTTTAAGATGCTCTTCTTTGGTTATTTTATACCCATCAAGATCTAATTTATTCGCTATAGGAACTCTGTAATAACTCAAGCCCCAGTTGACATAAAATAATGTATAAATACCTGAAATAATTGTTATTACGTAAATAAGATGACTTCTTAATTTAAGTATATTCCATTTAATTAAACTTCTTAAGATTTGAATAATCTGATAAAAAATAGTTATCCCTGCGATAGCATAAAAGAGGTCGCCTACACTAAATGGAATCCATGAAAATAAAATAATGTAGAGGTAAGAAATGGCTGGATAGAATAGTTGCGAATAATATTTTTCTATCCATAAAGTGTTTGGTTTTAACACTTCCATCAGAAGAATCAAAACCAAACAAATGCCTATGGTGTAATAGTATTTTTTGAACTTGCTATTTCTAGCTTTGTGTCTCATTTTCGTAATACAGCTTATAATAGTTCATACCTTTATCCTCATCAAATCCCTGTTCCAGGTATTCACGTTTTCCATGAACGTAAATATGGAAATTTTTATCCAATTTAATGACAGACTTGTACGAACTAGCCATTTTTTTGACAGCAGGAGTCGCTATCTCAAAATTTACTTGAAAAGGCATATCAAATTCATCTTCAAAGTTCTGTTTGTAATCGTTGAATAATGAAACCGCCTGTGGATTACCAATCACCTCTTCTTCAAATTCGGCACTATCAAAAGTTTCCTTGCTTTTGAAATAATTCATTGAACGATTCAACAAATCGATTTTATCCGCCGTTTCCAACTCAAAAACTTCATCTAATTTTTCGTTCACGAAGTTTTTGTACACTTTCATTAGATTTCCCGTCTGCTGATAAGCGTCATTACGCGATTTCAATTTCAAGAAATTGTCCTTCCAATACACAGCCTCTGACTGATTGGTCTGATCGACCACCAACACTTTAAATCCTTCCTCTTCCTCGGTATTGACAATGACAACACCCTTATCCAGTTTATTGATATTAATTGCTTCCTGCTCATAATTCAATTGAAAACCACCTTGCTCTGGATAAACTTTTAGATATGCCTCTTTATTTTCAGACTTAAAAATTCCCACTGCCGCATGGTCCTCTCCTTCCATTTGTACGTTCTTCAGTGCCACCACATACACCTCACCAGATTTGATTTTTGGGTGATCCGACACTTCATACAAATGCTTCGTTACCTGTTGCGAAAACTCATGAAAACTCAAATCTCCCGAGAAGAATTTCTTAGCAAAATGGTAAACTTCGTTTAATTCTAATTCCTCATTGGGATGAAAAAAACGATAAACCTCCGTGATCTTCGCAAAAGGCTTCATAAAATATTGCATCAATAAATCGGGCAATATTTCATCTTGAGATAAATCAATAGGATTTTCGGATAGTATATAAAACTCATCATTGGCTTTGTTGCCCACATGATGAATCGACAAATTCTCGAATGTTGCGTCTTGATGAAAAAACATAGATTAAAGTTAAAGAAACAAAAATATAAAAGTATTTCGGCTAAAAATCAAAAATATCAATTGCCGTTTTATAAGTCGATACGTGCGCATCCACAATATCCTTAATATGAATGGAATAGCCTCCACCCATCGATATTTGCACGGGTATACCAAGTTCAAAACATTTATTAATTACCAGAAAATCACGATGTTTACAGCCTTCTTTCGAAACTTTTAGTTTACCTAATTTATCTGAAGATAGAATATCTACTCCAGCTTGGTAAAATACAAAATCGGGTTTTACTACAGCAAACAATTCTTCCAAATTACTGATTAATAAGCGCAAATATTCTTCATCTGAAATTCCATCAGGCATTTCTACATCCTTATCTGATTTTTCTTTTATAAAAGGAAAATTTTTCGCGCCATGCATAGAGAACGTAAATACGTTCGGATTATCTAGAAAAATATGAGCCGTTCCATTTCCTTGATGCACATCCAAATCAATAATCAAGATTTTCTTTGCATGACCGTTTGCCAAAAGATAATTTGTAGCTACCGCTTGATCATTCATCAAGCAAAATCCTTCGCCATAATCGAATCCTGCATGATGCGTGCCTCCTGCCGTATTAAAGGAAATACCATATTTCAACGCATAAAGCGCAGAGTGAATCGTTCCATCCAAAATATATCGTTCCCGATCTACCAAAGATTGGGATAATGGAAACCCTATGCGTCGCACCATCTTGGCATCCAAAGTCAAATCGAAAAGCTGTTGCACATAGTCTTTATCGTGAGCCAAACAGCAAGTTTCAAAATCAGCTAACTGTGGTGCAAAGAAATTCTCAGGCTGAACAATCCCTTCGTACAGCAATTGTTCGGGAATCAGTTCGTACTTGATCATCGGAAAACGATGTCCTTCACGCAAAGGATGAATATAAGCGGTATGATGAGCGATCTTAAGCAATGTATTTTTTTATTAGCACACGAAAATACGAAGAACTAAATAATTCTTATCTTCGAAAAGTACTAACCTTTAATTTGAATATGGAAACACAGAAACCAATACCAACCTTAAATGCAGAACAAATTCGTGTTTTAGGATCCTTATTAGAAAAATCCAAAACCACGCCTGAATATTATCCCATGACTATTAATGGATTACAAACCGCATGTAATCAAAAAACTTCACGTAAGCCAGTGGTAAACTACGATGAGAGTACCGTAATCCATACGTTGGATACGTTAAAAAAGCTAGGTCTTATTTCTACAGTTGTAGGCGGAGGTTCGCGAGTAACCAAATACAAACACAATATTGCTATCCACTACCCTTTGGTGCCAGCTGAATTGGCGATTCTGTGTCTTCTATTTTTGCGTGGCCCATTGACTGCAGGAGAAATCAACTCCAATTCGGGCAGGTTATACGAATTCGAAGATATGGAAGAAGTACAATCTTATCTCAACAAACTTACTGATGGCGAACAACCTTATATCAAGCTTCTGCCAAAACTTCCAGGACAAAAAGAAGCACGTTATGTGCATTTGTTTACAGAATTTAATGAAGCAGATTATGAAAATTCAGTAGCTGTAGCATCATCAAACAGTAGCGGTCAAGTGCAACAACTGGAGGAGCGCGTAGGAACTTTGGAAGCGGAGCTTTCGAAATTACGCCAAGAGTTTGATAACTTGCTTGCACAATTAACATAAAAACTTCATAATGCTATCGAAAATCGTATTTACCCTTTCCTGTTTACTAATCAGTTTGAGTCTTTATGCGCAGACTTTTGTTCCTCTGGTAGAAAATATTCCGGCAAGCTTTCGTGGCATGTCGACAGTTGGAAAAAATACCGTTTGGATTAGCGGCAGCAAAGGAACAGTAGGTTATTCCAAAGATCAAGGCAAAACCTGGAATTGGGTAAATCCTGCGGGATATGAAACATACGATTTTCGGGATATTTACGCCTTTTCGGATAAGGAAGCTGTTATTGTCAACGCTGGTTCACCAGCCGTCGTACTTCGCACCAACAATGCAGGAAAAACTTGGCAAATGGTGTACGAAAATAGCCATCCCGACATTTTCTTAGATGATTTGGATTTTGTAGGCAAAGTTGGGTACATCTTAGGTGATCCCATCGAAGGAAAATTTCAATTACTAAAGACGAGCAATAAAGGAAAAACGTGGACGGATGTAAGCAACGATTATTACTTAATAGCGGACGAAGGAGAAGCTGCTTTTGCCGCTTCGGGATCTTCCATGAAACTATTCAAAGATCGTTTGTATATCGGAACAGGTGGAAAATATTCCAGCTTCTTCAATTACAATCCAAAGGGATTGAAAATAGATAAATATGATGTTCCTATTTGGTCGGGTGAATCGTCCACAGGAGTTTTTGCTATTGATTTTTGGAATTTAAATACAGGAATTGCTGTGGGTGGAAATTACTTAGAAGACAAAAATAACCAAAATAATATCTTGCTTACCAAAGATGCAGGTCTAAGTTGGACTAAACCAAATTCTCCAGTCCTAGGTTTCCGATCAGATGTATTATATATTTCCGAAAATATAGTTTTAGCAACTGGTACTTCAGGTACGGATATTTCTTACGATGGTGGAGAAAATTGGAAAAATATTTCTACACTTAGTTTTAATACGCTTGTTAAAAGTTCTGATGGTCAAGTGATTTATTTGACAGGATCTAAAGGAAATGTGTATAAATTGGAGTTGTAAATCTGATAATACATTGATAAATTATTATTATTTTGCAAGCCGCTATTTAACAATAGCGTATTTTCGGTTCTCTAATTAGCCGCTATCCAATACTCAGTCCGCTGGCCATAACTATTGCAAAAAAACTAAACACATGAGACCAATCGAAACTGATAAAATATTCTATCTAGCAATTGACACATACACTTGCTTATGGGGCGGTATCATTGCTCCAAGACTTTGTCTAAATGAATTAAATTCGAAGATTGGAGATACTGATCTTTTACTATCTATGGAATCTTCATGTAAGGAAGATACTCACCTATCAAAAAGTAATTACTTTAATATAAGTTTATCGGATGATAGATCAGCTGAAGTTGCAAGTATTGCATCATGCATGTTAATATTGTTTGCCTATGAAAACATTAAAGATCTTCCGATTTATCATGAAATTAGGAATATTGATGACATTAAATTCCTAAGGCATCTTAGAAATGCGGCTGCTCATGGAAACAGGTTCCATTTCATAGATAGCAAATTAAAGAGATTTATCGATCCAGGAATTGTAAGCTGGCGAAACAAAACCATAGACAAAAATTTACAAGATCAAAAGGCTTTTCCAAACTTTATACCCCATGGTGATTTGCCATATTTGCTCGAGGATATAGCAAAAATAATTAAATAATACTGCTAACTAACATAGTTATAGACCTTTCCATACCATCTTGCTACTAACGTAAACTCGTTGTCATTATTGCTATGTAACCCGAAAGGCAAATCCCTGACCAGATACAAAGCATACAGGCGAAATTGATATGCAATTTTATTGAATTGTTATAATAATAGAATATTGATAAAATCATCTCATAAATTTCAAATAATCTTTAATCACAAAGTTAGAAGTATGATAGATGTTCATTATATGAGATATTTCACTACGTTCAATATGACGAAATAAAATAGGTAAGACACGCCCTTAAACAAAAAAAGCCGTAACAACTCAATGCTACGGCTTCTCTTCATATTTCTAAAAAAGGATTACTTTCCTAATCTTGTTAAGATAGCTTCCATTTCGGTTATTACCTTATTGATTTTTGAAATTGTCAAATCAAAAGGTTCTTTTGAATTCATATCTACCCCAGCATCAACCAATAATTCTACAGGGTATTTTGTACTTCCTGAAGACAAGAAATCCAAATACTTTTTACGATCATTATCCGAACCATTCAACACTTTCTCTGATAATGCTGCAGAAGCAGTGTAAGAAGTTGCGTATTGATACACGTAGAAATTGTAGTAGAAATGTGGAATGTAAGACCATTCGGATTTTACATTTTCATCAACAATACAGATGCCTTTATCGTGACCGTAATATTTGCGCGTCAAGTCCAAATACATCTTATCAAAGTCTTCTCCTGTCAACGCCTCTCCTTTTGCTACTTTGTCGTGAATCATCAATTCAAATTCAGCAAACTGCGTCTGACGGTACAATGTACCTTTAGCACCTTCCAAATAATTACCTAGAATCGCTAAACGTGTTTTATCGTCTTTGATTTGTTTCAACATGTAGTCATTCAACAATTCTTCATTCAACGTAGAAGCCACTTCAGCCACGAAAATGGAATAGTCTGCATTCGCTACATGTTGCTTTTTGTTTGTCAAATAAGAGTGCATTGTATGACCCAACTCATGCGTCAACGTCGACATATCGTTGTACTTACCGTTGTAATTCATCAAAATATACGGATGTACATCGTAAGCTGAACCATTCGAATACGCACCAGAACGTTTACCTTCATTTGGATACATATCAATCCAACGCTCGTTGAATGCTTTTTTCGACACATCCACATACTCTTTACCAAGCGGTTTCAAAGATTTTAAGATATTGTCGATAGATTCTTCTACCGTATAGGACAAATCTACTTTATCCACTAATGGCGCATACAAATCGTAATAATGCAATTGGTCAACCCCCATCATGCGTTTACGCAGATTCAAATAGCGGTGGAAAGTTTCCAAATTGCTATTTACGTTCTTCACCAAATTATGGTACACATCCGTAGGAATATTTCCAGCATCCAACGCTGCTTCTAATGTGCTGTTGTAATTACGCGCTTTAGCATAGAACAAAGCGGAATTCAAATTGCCATACAATGTAGAACCTAAGGTACGTTGAAATTCATTTAATTTTCCGAAATAAATATCAAATGCTTTTTTACGAATATCACGGTTTTCACTAGCGCGGTACAAAGAGAAATTAGAAGCATTTAATTTCACTGTTTTACCATCTACTTCGATATCGCCATATGGAAATTCGGCATTCGAGAATGTACTGTAAATATTAGCCGCATTTCCCGACATCAGCGAGGAATATGCCAATACTTTTTCTACATCTTCCGAACCTTTGTGTGCTCTTTTGCGCAAAAGATCAGTTAAATAGAATTTATAGGTAGCCAAACCTTTCTCTTGGTTCAAGAAACTGTTTAGTTGCTCATCTTTCAAAGTCAGCAATTCTGGCTCCATATAAGAAACTAAGGCTCCATATTGAGAGAATAATTGACCCAACTCTTGTTTCATTCCTGCGTATTTGGTTACGCGTGTATCTTGATCCGATTTCATAGAAGCATACGAATACAATCTTGTCATTTCTTTACCTAGATTCGCATTGAATTCCAAAGCTTCCAATAACGTTGCAGGAGATTGCGTTAACTTACCTTTATACTGCGCGACCTTTTGCATTTCTGTCTGAAGGCGGTCTTTCTCTTGCTTCCAAGCCTCATCTGTCGCATACAAATCTGTCAAATTCCATTTGTATTTGTCCGGCAACTCATCTCTTACCTTCATTTGGCTCATAGCCATACTAGAAGAAAACAATAGCATAGCTGTCATCAATTTAGTTTTATTAAGCATAATTCATAAGAATAAATATCTAGACGAAATTAAAAAAAAGTTATTGGGTATTGAAGTCTTCCTATAAACTTATATTTTAAAGGCAAATTCTAGATAAATGTTTATATTTTAGATAAAATATTATCTGTGTGTTAGGAAAGTTCTTACTACTTGAAAATTACAATTTTGTTAGTATGACGAATCTCTAATGGCATTTAAATAATTACAGCAATTGATTTAATTTTTAATCCAAATATGAAAAGACTTTTCTTTTTGTTTGTTTTATTATGGACTGGATATTCATGTACTAAAACAGAAGAAGTTTACCAGGAAGATAAAACTCCATTAAATATAAAAATAGAGAATGAATTAACTATCCTAGCTAATAATAAGGAGATTATATTAGCTGCGACGGTATCTTACCTACCAGAAGGTCTGGAAATTGTAGAGCATGGTTTTGCAATCTCTAAAAATGGTCAAGCTTTTGATTTTTCTTTAATGGAAAAATATCCAATTAAAGAAGCTCCAAAACCAGGAAAAATAGAATACAAATTACCAGATATAAGTTTTGCTAAGTTCAATGAAACCTATAGCTACTGTTATTACATTACGACCAAAGACAAAAACTATGCGACAAATATTAAGTCTTTTCAGTTGTCGAAATTCATTGTAAATTATAAAAACCTACAAGCGACTGCTGACGAAGAAATCAATTTGACGGGGGATTTTTCACAACTGAATAATGAGTACGGTTTGGTAGATAGTAAAGAGAGAGATATTTCATTCACAAAGAAGGATAATTACACGCTAACATTTAAAATGCCTGACTATTATTCACATGGCGACAACATAAATTTTTATTTTAAAAATCTAAAGGATAATAGTGAACCTTTGCATTATTGCACTGCAGTTGAAGTGCTTGGTTCAATCTTCGCGCCTGCTAACACTATCTATAAGCTTTCTGATAATCTAAAATTACAAGGTAAAAATCTTGGCAGAGGTGTTAGAGTTATTGTAGGAAATCGAGAGATGAATTATTACAATGAACTTTCACTACATGATTTTATATATGATCAATATGGAGATAATTTTTCCATAGGTTATGATAATGGAAGAGATCGTGTTATTTTTCCGAAAAAAATCGAATTGCAAAAAATACCAAATGATGCAATCATTTTTGCAGAACAAATAGCACATCCAAATTCTTATGTGAAGATAAAACCTAGTACAGTTTACGAGTATGTTTCCTATCCAGATTGCTTATTAGGTGGCAAACGTTGTGTGGTAACTACAACGTGGGATGCTCAAGATAATGTACTAATCGGTGATATTGAAGAAGATGGAGAATACCCGATCATATTACAAAGTCCCCATCTTAAGTATCAAAGTAATTCACGTTTAAAAGTAGAAACTTTAAAATTTAAGGAAGTAAGCGCATCGGAAGTGTATAATAATGAAAAAATAATGGTAAAAGCTAACTTCATACCGAATAAGGAGTACTTTGCTTTAGTTGGAGATTTTCATGCTGATATTACTGTAACCAAGCCAGGAGAAGGATATTTCAATAATCCACAAATATCTGCAGGCACAAAACCACTGTATATAGGCTATAATTTGAATAACTTTTTAAAACAAGTTAAAATACCAACTGGGGTTTCCATAGTTACAAAAGAACAGCAAGCAAAAATAGAATTTAATCCCAAACGTGCTACCGCAAATGATAGAGTTAAAGTGAATATAACAGGAATTAATAGCAGCATTCTTTTTATAGGTAGTGTGTCGGTTTTAGCGACTCTTGAAGGTAATAGTCTTTACTTCTACATTCCACCATCCCTTCCTAAGGGTAAGTATAAATTGAGTATGATATCCTCCTTAGGTTATGAATTAAAATTAGCAGAATCAGATGATTATATTGAAATATATTAAGAGTTTTATGAGACAATATTTAAACTTTTGTGTGCTATTCTGCTTATCGATCGTAGTATTGCTTTCTTGTAAAAAAGAAACTGTGGTAATAGAAAGAAATTATGCTGCGCCATTAGTTATGACACAAAACGCATCCATTGCGGGAGACGATACTTTTATATTAAAAGGCGAAATCAAAAAATTAAATGATATTGAAGTTATAGAACATGGATTTGTGTTCCAGAAGAAGTTGAGCAATAACGCTTATGAGCGTGAACAAACTATTATTCTTACGGATAAAGTGGATATAGGAAGTTTTAGCAAAACGTATAAGCTAACGAGCAAACCGAAAGAGGGTGATAATTATCGGTATTATTATTATCTAAAAACAAAATTAGGAGTTTATAAAGGTGAGTATACGAGCATAATTATAAACAATATAACTCTACCCTATTTAAACACTGCTGCAACGGTTGGTGAGGTAATTTCCTTAGAAGGTGATTTTTCTAAAATTAATACGGATTACATCTTAGTGACCGAAGAGCACCAAGCGGTGATTCCTTATACCATTTCTGCGGACAAGAAGAAGTTAGATATTAAAATAGCTAATTTAAAAAATGCATACCACGGCAGAGTAATTCAATTCACACTGAAGTCTAAAATTGATGCATTCGGACAAACCGAAAGAAGAATAGCATCTGTAAAAATTTTAGGTAAACTAGATAATCCTAAAAAATTAAGCTACCAGCTTAAGGATCAATTGGTTATTTCAGGGGAAGCTCTTCCTGAAGATGATAATAGTGACTTTCTAATTTTAATTAATGATCATCAAATTCCTTATAAAAAAGTGATTAAGCTTATGGAAATTGGAGGTTTGGATTCAAAACCGTTTAAATTAGGGTACAATAACGGAAGAGATATAGTTCGTTTTCCGGAAGAAATAAGTATTGATAAACCATTAGCAAGCCAAATTGTATTCGATAAAAAAGCAATACATCCTAGATCAACATTCTCAATCAAAGGTTATGATTTTGAATACAAGGATTTTGAATATCATTATTTGGGAACATTTTCAATTATCCCAAACTATAAATATGGTGACCAGTATACTTTTCGCATAGCAGATTTCAAAGATGGCCATTATTCATATAAATATGTATCAGAATTTTATGAAATTGAAACTCCGACAACTATAGAAGTTCGCAGTCTCAAAATGAATAAACCTACTCAAGAAGAGTTCTACATAGGTGAAAAAATTCATCTAACAGGAAGTTTTATCAAAGGTGAAAAATACTATATCAATTTAAATGACGGGGATCTAATGCAAGAGTATGCTTGTGAAGAGGAAGGAAAATTGACCGTTGAAAATTTAGCAGGGAAAAAGGGAAGATATAAAATCGGTGTTGGGTATGAAGGTATTGGAGGTGCATACTTTCCGCAATCTTTTGAAATTACAAGTTTAGGCTATACTATATATGACTTTTTTCCGAAGATGGGATATCAAGGTCAACTTATTACCATAAAAGGAAAAGGTGTACATCAAGCAAGTAGTGTGCACGTCGGAGAAATATCCATTAATTACAATATCCAAAGAGAACAAGATTTAATAAAATTTATTATTCCAAATACCTTTCAGAAAGGTAAAGTAACAATTGGTGTTACCTTGAATAATGAATATTATCAATTTGATGAGAAATTCGAAATTCTATAAGTTAATTAGCAACATACAACTGACCTTAGCTTGTATGTTGCTAATAGCATATTTAAACGAGCTGAGATTCCGAAGTTATCGGAATACTCAGGATTTTAGAGACAAAACAGTTTTGTTCTGCATTCTTAACAATACTGTCAAACTCTTCAGATTCTAAATTAGACACATCCCCTACTATAGATAGATGAACTGCCGTAATTCCTTTGTTATCCATAGAAACTGTTGCTTCCGTATCCAAAGAAGTTGGATTAAAACCTTTTTCGGTAAGAGCCAAACTGATTGCCATAGTAAAACATCCTGCATGCGCTGCCGCTAATAACTCTTCTGGATTGGTTCCTGCTTCTCCGCCATCGAAACGTGTTTTGAAGCTATAATTGGTTTGATTTAAAATTTCACTTGCGGTGGTCAGGTTTCCCTTTCCTTCTTTGAGTGTACCTGACCAATGTGCTTTTGCTGTTCTATTCATTTTAAATGTATTAAAAGTTTAAGAATTCCATTTTTAAAAGAACAGCATGACGGTTGTTTTGTTCAGTTAGTAAGAATCAACAAGATGAGAAAACCCAAGTTTTTACATTGGATGACTAAGAGACAATACGAAGCTTTGATTTGGTTCTTTGTCTTACCCTTGAGTATAATTCTATTGGGTAGGCTGATCATGCTTATTGTACTCTTGTTTTTTTAGCTTCTCAATAATGTTATAGAATTCAACCGAGCTCAGATTTGATTGTTCTACGGTAAAAACAAACTATTTATGGCAATCATTGGTGAGATTATAAAACGAGCAATTGGTGTTACTGGGATTATTAGTTCAGATCCAGAACCTATTAAAGCACAACAAGAAGTTTTAATTTCTTTGCTGCAAAAGGCAAAAAACACAGCTTTCGGCAGAAAATACAATTTTGAGAATATTCTTTTGGAAGCGGATCCCATCAAAGCATTCCAGGAGCAAGTTCCAATCTATGATTATGACAAGATTCACGAAGAATGGTGGCATTATCTACACGAAGGACATGAAAATATTACTTGGCCTGGTGGACAGCGATATTTTGCATTAAGTAGCGGAACGACAAGTAACAGCAAGGCTATTCCCGTGACTGATGATATGCTGGAATCAATTAAAAAATCTGGTATCCAGCAGATTCTCTCGCTGAAAAACTTTGATTTACCCGCAGATTTCTTCGAAAAAGATATTATGATGTTGGGAAGCAGCACCCAATTGCGTCAAAACAATGGATTTTTAGAAGGAGAGATCAGTGGTATTTCTGCCGCTAATATTCCGTTGTGGTTTAGAAAATTTTATAAGCCTGGACGGCAAATTGCGAACAGCAAAGAATGGGATGAACGTGTAAGCAAAATAGTTAGAGCCGCTAAAAATTGGGACATTGGCAGCATGACTGGAATTCCTTCTTGGTCAGAAATTCTACTGAAAGAAATTATAAAATTCAACAAAGTAGAAACGATTCATGATATTTGGCCGAATCTTCGTGTGTACACCACAGGTGGTGTTGCCTTTGGGCCTTATCGCAAAAGTTTTGAAAAACTCTTTGCACAACCTATGATTTACATCGATACTTATTTGGCTTCCGAAGGATATCTAGCTACTCAAAAAAGACCCGATACGAGTGGGATGGCACTCATCGTGGACAATGGTGTGTTCTTTGAGTTCGTTCCTTTCTCGGAAGACAACATGGATGATAATGGTTGTGTAAAACAGAATGCCCAGGTGCTTACTGTCGATCAAGTGGAAGAAGGTGTGGAATATGTCCTTTTGATCTCAACGGTATCGGGAGCTTGGCGTTATATGATTGGCGATACGGTCATGTTTACGGACAAAGAACGCGCAGAAATCATTATCAGCGGACGTACCAAGCATTTTCTAAATGTGGTGGGTGAACAGCTTTCTGTACATCAAATGAATAATGCTATCCAAAAGCTAGAAGAAAAATTCAACCTGCATATCAGTGAATTTACGGTGGCATCGATAAAAGACGGCGATAAGAATATTAATCGTTGGTACTTAGGAGCAGATCAAGTTCAAAATTCTGCTGAAATAAAAGAGTTTTTAGATCTAGAACTACAGGAAAACAATAAAAATTATAAGGTGGCTAGACATCAAGCGTTGGATGATGTGCAGGTCAACGTTATTCCTGTCACACACTTCTACAGTTGGAGTGAAAATTTCAAAAAATTAGGTGGGCAAACAAAAATTCCTCGCGTAATGAAAGAAGAAGACTTCGAGGAATTCGAAAATTATATTAAAACTCTATAATGAGCTACAAGCCGATATAGTGCTAGGAATTACTTTCGGTATTGATTTCTTCCACTATATCGGTTTCTTCTTTAATAAGCTCTTCTTGTTTCTCTGTGGAGTTTTTCTCTTCCAATTTAGCAACCAATTCCACTATATCATCGGGAGATAAATATAATCTTGCTATTTTGTCTTTGTATTTCTGAGGCAATTCGGCATGACTCAAAATGTAATCCTTGGTAGCCAGAATGTATGACCCCATTCCACGATTCACTGCAAAGGTATCTGCTACACGTTCCGCCTTGCGGATATATCGTTTGGAAAGCCAATATAATAAGCCAAATTTCGCTACTCTTAATGTAGTTCTTTGTTCATAGTCCATGATATGTCCCAGTTCATGACCTATCCATCCAATCAAGACTTCATCGGAAACCCGATGTATTGGTTGTATACTATGTCTCAATTTAAAGACAGGCTTAATCAGAATCTCGTAAGTTCTTTGATGTCGTGGACCAAGCAAAGTCTGGACTACAGGCCGTGCAGCCATAATAGAAGATTTCAACTTTCGGGTAAAGACAAATCGGATATTGGTATTTTTTAATTCTGGATAATGCGCTAAAGCCGTTAGAATTTGATTTTCCAGAATTTTAGGTATTCGCTTATTTCTCGATAAATGCTTAGGAGCTGAAAGTAATGTGTTGTTTGTAGTTGATTGTTGTATTCCCATTCTCAATCCTTTCTGTTTTAAGAATCTAACAATTGCTTACGAAAAATGTTCCTTTTTAAAGCTTGGAATAATAGTAAAAGCCGAATATTACTATTCGACTTTTAAATAAATTTTTTAAAATAACTACTTAGACCACTTATCTAGCACATTAATTAGTAGTGGATAGGCTGGATAATCCATGTTATGCCCATAACCTTCCAATTCATATAATTCCACATCTGTATTCCCATGTAATTTGAGCATTCTCAACAAGTAGGCATTCTCTTCATAACGTCCCATCATTTCCAAATCGCGACCACCTGTCAACAACAATAATCTGGGAATATCTTTTCTCACCCAATATAGCGGAGCTAGTTCGTCTATCGTAGGATGTAATTCTTCTAGACCTTTTTCCTTTCGCGCTGTAAAATGTGTAATAGTCTGCGCGCTAAACGATACCAAACCAAATAAATCTTTTGGATCTAAACCTCTTTTATTCAAATATTGTTGATTTAATCCCAGCATTAAAGTAAGATAAGCTCCTGCAGAATAACCTGCCACAACAACCTTCTTTTTACTTCCTCCCATTTGCTGTATATTATCAAAAGTCCATATGACCGCATCAGCAGCATCTTCAATAATATCCGCGACTTTAGCTTGAGGTGAAAAGCGATAGCCCACACCCACCACAGCAATATTTTTCTCTTTTAAATAATTCGGTATCTCTTTATTTCCACCAGTCAAGCCCCCCCCATGAAACCATATTACAGTAATGAAATCTTTTTTATTTTCTGGATAATACACATCTAATTTACACCGCTCTTTGCTGTAGCTATCAGTTTGTTTAGTATAACTAATGTTCGAAAGTGTTTTATACTTAGTTTCTTGAGCCTGGCTAAGGAAAGAGCAAGCTAAAAAGGCCAGTAAAATAGATAGAATTTTTAAATTTTGCATAGATAGAATTGTGAATATATGTTATAATCGATATAACTTAAAAATACAATTTATATTACTCAAATACAGGAATTTTCCTATAAACTTACGCTTGCATAACGAACTATTTACATTGTCTATTGTTCTATTTTAACAACAATCAAAAACATTATAAATAAAAAGTTATGGGAAAACTAGAAGGAAAACGAATTGCGATACTAACAGAAGATGGTTTTGAACAAATTGAGTTAACGAGTCCTAAAGAAGCTTTAGAAGAAGCTGGGGCACAAGTTGACATTATTTCACCAAAAGAAAATACCGTGCGTTCTAAAAAAGGTGATGATTGGGATCAAGATTATCCTGTAGATATCAATTTATCAGAAGCTCAAGTTACCAATTATGACGGTTTATTAATTCCAGGAGGTGTTATCAACCCTGACAAATTACGTGTCAATGATAAAGCTTTAAGCTTTGTACGTGAGTTTTTTTCAGCAGGCAAACCTGTAGCAGCTATTTGTCATGGTCCTCAAGTATTAATTGACGCTGAAGTAGTTGAAGGCAGAAAAATTACTTCTGTTGCCGCTATCAAAAAAGATCTAATCAATGCACAAGCCTTATGGGAAGATAGTGAAGTGGTAACTGATCAAGGTTTAGTTACAAGTAGAACACCTGATGATTTACCTGCTTTTAATAGAAAAATAGTCGAAGAATTTGCGGAAGGAAAACATGATGGTCAACATACCTAATGAGTAGTTGGAAACTTCATCCTAACGTCTTTCATTTTTTTAAATAGCTGGTTTTTCCTTGTGGAAGTCCAGCTATATTTTTTTGACATAAAATTTATCTATTCCTTACACTGCTAGAAGATTATTACTTTTAGGTTATGATTCATAAGCATACATTTAAAGCTACACTCTCTTGGGAAAAAATAGATTCTGCACTAGTAGATACTAAAAGTATTTATCGTAAATCGCATACCATTTCGATTGAAGGAAAAGAAGTACTTTCTGTATCTGCAGCAAAAGTTTTCAAAGGGGATCCTGAACTACATAATCCAGAAGACCTGCTGTTGAGCAGTTTGATGTCTTGCCATATGATGTCCTATCTTTATGTTTGTGCTAAAAATAATGTTGAAGTTTTGCAGTATAATGATCAAGCTCAAGCTATATTAGAAACTTACGCTGATGGTTCTGGAAAGATTGTTGAAGTACAAATAAATCCTCAAGTAATTATCCAAGATGCGTCACAGCTAGAACTAGCTTTATCTTTACATAAGGAAGCGAATAAACTATGTTTTATAGCGAATTCATGTAATTTTCCAGTCCTTCATGCACCCCATTGTAAAGTGAATGTAGAATAAAGTCATTTAGAGGTAAAGGAACTAGGAACACTTCTTGTCCTAATTTGTATTCCCTTAAATTCGTAAAAAAAGAAAACTATGAGTATTGTATTTAATCCTTTACAATTAGAAAAACATACTTTAAATAATAGATTGGTAGTCTCTCCGATGTGCCAATATAGTGCTGAAGATGGCTTTGCTAATCATTGGCATTTAGTTCATCTGGGACAGTTTGCTATTGGACAAGTGGGCACCATAATTCAAGAAGCTACTGCTGTTGTTCCTGAAGGTAGAATATCTTACGGTGATCTGGGCATTTGGAAAGATGAACATATACCCGCACTGAAGCAAATAGTGGATTTTGTACATGAACAGGGATCAGCTATTGGAGTCCAACTCGCTCATGCAGGGCGTAAAGCATCGACAGATAAGCCTTGGTTCTCGAGAAGCCAGTTTCCTCCTATTCATCCCAATGGATGGCAGACGGTTGCGCCATCTCCTATTCCATTTAATGAATCAGATGTTCCTCCAGTTGAATTATCTATTAGCGAGATAAAACAGCTCGTCGAAGCTTTTAAAGAAGCGGCAAAAAGAGCAGTAGAAGCTGGATATGATATTATAGAAATTCATGCGGCACACGGCTACTTAATCCATCAATTTCTGTCTCCATTGTCTAATCAGCGAACCGATGCATATGGGGGTTCTTTCGAAAATCGAATTCGTTTCCTAATCGAAATTATTGAAGCTATAAATTCGGTATTGGTGAATCAATCGCTTTGGCTGCGTATATCTGCCACAGACTGGGCTGAAGGAGGATGGGATATTGAAGAATCCGTACGTTTAGCGCATTTGGTTAAAAATTTAGGTGTCGAAGTAATGGATGTTTCAAGCGGCGGCTGTGTACGTCATCAGCAAATACCCGTGATGGAAAATTATCAAGTCCCTTTTGCTGAAAGAATCAAAAAGGAGACGGGTATAATCACAGGAGCGGTAGGATTAATTAAAAAAGCTACACAAGCCGAACTAATATTAGAAGAAGGAAAAGCGGATTTGATATTTATAGCGAGAGGATTTCTACAGAATCCGCATTTGACTAAGCAATTTGCTAAAGATTTAGGAGCAGATATCAAATGGCTACCGCAATATGAAAGAGCCAAAGAATAAAAGTAGAAAGCAGAATCATAAAATTCTGCTTTTTTTGTTCATTTTATCAAATAAATACCAGCTTTAAATAGAATGAAAATGTAAATTAGCGCTGACAACTCTACTTGAAAAGAAAAATGTATAGTTTTAAAAACGATTATGCCGAAGGAGCACATCCTAATATCCTACAGAAACTCATCGAAACGAATCTCATCCAACAAAATGGGTACGGTGAGGATGAATATTCTATTCAAGCGAAAGAGCTATTAAGGTCAAAACTTCTTAATCCCAAAGCGTCAATTTTCTTTCTTTCTGGCGGAACCCAGTCTAATCTTATTGTGATATCTTCTTTGTTGCGTGGTCACGAAGCCGTTATTAGCGCACAGACTGGTCATATTTTCGCCAATGAAACGGGTGCGATTGAGGCTACAGGGCATCGTGTTATTACTGTTGATACTGCAGATGGAAAACTCAGTCCAGATTCTATTACTACAGTATTGAATGGTTATACATTGCGTCCTCATGTTGTAAAACCTCGTATTGTATATATTTCTAATTCTACAGAAATAGGTACTATCTACCAAAAAGAAGAATTAGAAGAACTGTATACTTTTTGTCAACAACATAATCTCTTGCTTTATATGGATGGAGCACGCTTAGGTCATGCTCTTACTGCAGCCAATAATGACCTTACTTTAGCTGATATAGCATCTCATACGGATGTTTTTTATATCGGGGGTACTAAAAATGGAGCATTATTAGGGGAAGCAGTGGTTTTTAATAAACCACCACTAGCAGATGACTTTGATTATGTGTTAAAACAAAAAGGAGCACTCTTGGCAAAAGGCAGACTTCTAGGAATTCAATTTTTAGAATTATTTACAGACGATCTGTATTTCAAATTAGCTAAACATGCCAATTCCATGGCGCAGAAAATTGCTTCGGCTTTTTCTAAGAGAAGATTCTCCTTTCTTACTGAATCCACAACAAATCAGATTTTCCCTATACTTCCTTTAGCAGTAATTGAAAAATTCTCTAAGCGCTATGATTTTTACGTTTGGAAAAATATAGACGACAATAATTCCGCTATTCGAATTATCACTTCTTGGGCTACACCAGAAGATATTGTAGAGGAATTTATTAAAGAGATTGATGGATTATAATCAAGAATTATTATTTTTTTTACATAAACCCAAATTAAAACCTAAAAACACGAACGATGAGCAAAAACATTTATAAGGATTTGTCCAATGAAGATTTACTTAAGAAGAAAGCACAATTTAAAGGATTAAGTATTGCCTTTGGCATTGGGTTTATAGTGATTGCAGCTGTATTGATCTACATTTTAGTCAATAAGTCAACTACAAAAGTATCTTTTGCCACACTTTTACCTATGTTTACTCTACCTATAACTTTTCTTCCTGTTCTTATTAATATAAGTCTTTTGAACAAAGAACTGAAATCAAGAAATATCTAAGAAAAAATGAAAAGAGCTTGATATACATCAAGCTCTTTTACACAAACATTTACATTTATTATATATTTAAACAACCATTATAAATCTCACTTATTTTTCATTCGCTCAGCTAGCGTTTTCATAAAAAATCCGCCCACTACGCTCCTTGCTTTAAAATTTTCTCGCACACCAGTCTCACCGTTATAAAAATCATTTAGCGGAACCCTAGTAGGTCCATTCATTGCATGGAAATACACGCTATCAACTAATGCGTCAAACTGTTCTTTTTGTGGAGCGAATGCCGCTGTCCACATGATCCAATCATTCTTCGTAAAAGCACTTCTATTATCCAGTGGCACACCAAACTTCATTTGTTTGGTCAAATAATACTTCATCTCTTTGTCGTAAACTTCTTGTGGAAACAAATCCAAACTTAACACTTTATCCCACACCAAATTGTATTTCAAGCTCCAGGTATTTTTGTTGTCAAAAGTCAAAGCATAATGATCTCCAGCATTCGCCATTTTGACCCAATTCTGAACCATCTCTTTGGCTATAGCTTTATATTTTCGAGCCGTCTCTTTCTCTCCTAACGCTTCGGCCATCTGCGCATAACAGGCTATTCCAACGATGGCTTTCACTGATAAATTTACATTACGTGCAAGATGACCCGCAAAATCATCCGTACACAATTGTGTTTTCGGATCAAAACCTTCTTTTACCAGATAGTCTGTCCACATGGTCAACGTCTTCCAGTGCTTTTTGGCATAACTTAAATCGTTTTGCACTTTGCTGATTGCTGCTGTCAGAATGACCATATTACCAGATTCTTCTACAGGCATGGGTTCACCGTAAGTCTGTCCATTCGCTAAAGGATATGTTCCTAAATCATGTGCAGCCCAAGGATAAGGATATTGACCACTTTCCGTGAAATAAAAAATACCAGTGAGCATGCCTTTTAATAGTTCTGGATTATACAACAAGTACAAAGGTGCCGAAGGATAAGTCACATCCACGGTATTGATAAACCCACCGCTATTGTTTTCTTTGGACAACCATAGCAATTCATTGTCAGGACTTTTCACCAATGTATGTGCAGCAATACTTTGTCGATAAGACAGGACATTAAGGTGGGCATATTTTTCTCCACCAGCTTTCAAAGCTTCAACGTACATTTCTTTATCAAAAGCAGCACATCTGGCCATTACGGATTTGTACTCTTGTGCAGCTTTCTCCAATTGTGTATCGAACACTTCATTTCCCGCATTATTCCAATACGGTCTAAGATTTTGTTTAAAATATTGAATTGCCCAGATCTCATCATAACCCAACTTGATGAACTTGCTGGTTTCACTCTTTGTTACCTGATCAAAAGGTAACACTGTATTCAATGCTAACGTTTTTCCTTTTAATACCGAAGCACTCTTCGTATTTCCCTGACGGAAATCAGCTAAAGCCTCTGCACCTGAAGAAATATATTGTATAGCTTTATCCCTCTTTTGAGTAGCCACATAGAAATACCCCCAATCAATACGCATATCATCTGCAGCTTTTTGTAAGAAGGGCTGTTCTACTGTCCCTACCTTCAGTATATTCAAACTATTGGTAGTGTACTGCTTAGCTTCGACTTCTTGACTCGGCCTATATACCGCGATATTCGAGGAAGCAGACAAAAGAACTTTGGCTTTATGCGATTTGCTGTCATTAGATTTTAAACTATACGTAATATAGGAAATAGGTCTTGCTAACAAATTCAAATCGTCCATCAATAATGGCGATGTAAAGGTCACCTTCAAATCCACTGCCCCTGCCTTAAAATTATAAATTGTACTGGTAGCAGTTATTTGGACATTCTGTTGAATAGCTTCCTGCATGCTAGGACCTTTCTCTTTAGGTTTGTCCACCAATCCAAAATCCAGATATCTGCCTCCAGCCGTATTTTTTAAAGCAATAGCAATACTGTTATTTCCTTTTCTTAAATCCGCTTTATTTAACGGGATATAAGTAAAACTATTGGTCCAACCATTCTTCCGGTAAACAGACTTTCCATTTAAAAAGACTTCTACATTATCGTCATGATTCAGTTTCAGAAACAACTCATTAATACTATTTGGATTCTCCACAGTAAACATGCGACGTACCCATATTTGGTCCGAAGTCCATTTCGTTCTGTAGTCACCATTATCCCCTATAGGCGCAGTACCTTTCTTCCAATCTTTTGCATCATACGATAAATCTTTCCAATCTCCTTGAGGTGCACTCAGCGTATAATCTATTTCAAATTCTTTCTCTTCAGCCGTATGTAAAACGGAAGTATAATAAGCAGGCTCTTTGCCCATAAAACGGTATAACTGTCCGTCCACCTCTACGACTCCCAATAAAGAATGCTCTGCATCCGTCCAATGTTTTGTAACCGATCCGTTCAATTGGTCGGTCATAGACCAAATACTGAAGTTAGGATTGTGTGTAATAAGTGGATAAGCTGGCGCAATGCGCTCCTGTGCTTTTAATTGATGTACTTGAGAAAGCAAGAAACCTCCAAAAATAAGGTAGATGTAAAAGGTAGTTAGTGTAGGGATCTTCAAATGCGTCCAAGAATTCTTATTCATGCGGAAATGAAATTTTATTTAGTCTATAATTTGTTTGCTTTTATAAAATATACAGTAGGTTTATTATCCACTTGTATATTGAATTATCATAAAACAAAGAAATAAGGATTTTTTCAGATTAAGCCTCTTCTTTGTCTCTATCTTCAGTCAATTCTTATCATGTGCTACATAGAACTTCTTCACAATTTGGTAAGCATAGACTTTTCCTTTCAAATAGCAACTACTTTAAAAAAGTATAACTAATACTTTAAATAAATTGCAACCGATTGCAATATCAAATTGCATTTGTTATATTTATATATGAAACAACCTAAATATGGAAAACAAAGAGATAACCATATACGATATTGCTAAAGCACTTAATATCTCGCCTTCTACGGTGAGTAGAGGTTTAAGTAATCATCCTGCAATCAATACAAAGACTAAAAACAAAATTTTGAAAACTGCCCATGACATGGGCTACCAAACCAACAAATTCGCTAGTAATCTCCGTAAGAAAACAACCAACACGATTGGGGTAATTATCCCAAGATTAGATAGTCTTTTTATGTCTTCTGTAATCGCCGGTATCGAGAAAGTGGCTAATAATGCAGGCTATAATTTAATTATCAGCCAATCGTTGGAATCCGAAAAAAAAGAAAAAAACAACGCCTTGACGATGTATAATAGCCGTGTAGATGGATTAATTGTTTCCCTAAGTAACGGCACCCGAGATTACAGCCATTTTAAAAAATTTATAGATAAAGGAATTCCTTTACTGTTCTTTGATCGTATAGCCGAAGAACTTCCTTCTACCAAAGTTGTTATTGATAATTTCAGAGCAGGTTATACAGCGACACAACATCTTATTGAACAAGGTTGTAAAAAGATTTTCCATATCACCAATGACATGCACAGAAATGTTTATCGTGATCGTTTTGAGGGATATAAAAAGGCTTTAATAGATTATTCCATCGCTTTTAAGGAAGAACTATTTGTGATTAACGACATGACCGAAAGCGCTATTGTGAACTATATAGAAGATGAAATCGTAAAAAAACAGAATGTGCCTGATGGGATTTTTCTCACAAGCGATTCTTCAGCTGCGGTAGCCATAACCACCCTTCGCCATCATGGTTTTAGCATTCCACAAGATATTGCTGTGGTAGGATTTAACAATGATATTATCTCCAAAGTCACGGAGCCTCCTATTACCACTATCAATTATCCGGGTGTAGAAATGGGCGAAACAGTTGCGCGCATATTGCTTAATCATTTTACTGGAAATGGTAATCTTAATTTAACCAATACAGTAGTTTTAAACACAGACTTGATTGTAAGAAAATCAAGTTTGAAATCTTAACTTTTTTTGCACTTGCAAAAGCAAATGCCCTTTATCTTTTGGATAAAGGGCATTTTCATTCAGATACAGCTAGACAATAGGGTTAGTTTGGGCTGTATCTGTATTGATACTGTTAGCAGAATTAGTAACCAGGATTCTGATAACTCTTTTTCTCTTCGTCGGACATCAGCATAGATTCGATCTGTCCTTGTGGAATGGGACGAAGGTAATGATGTGGTAATATTGTACGATTAACTGTCACCGCATTATGATCACCTTTTGCGACCCCTGCGATTCTATATGATGAAGCTAATTCAGTCCATTTCTGCGTACGCACAAGGTCATACCAACGATACCCTTCCCCAAAATATTCACGTGAACGTTCGGCTAAGATATAGTTGATCGTAATAGTAGCAGGAGTCTGACTCACCAAAGTAGCACTATTATCTTCTACTTTTGCTGCATTGCCACTATTGCTCCATTTCCATTTACCTGCTCTTGCCCGTATCACATTGATAAGGTCTCTCGCCGATTTGCCTGCTTGCACATTTGCACCTTTTACTGCAGCTTCAGCGGCTACAAAATACAATTCAGAGAATTTAGCAATATTATATGGTCTTGTACTGGCTGCATTCGGCTGACCTAGACCTGTTCCATTGTCCGTACGGTAAGGACCCAACTTCCAAAGGCCTGGATAAACTATTCTACTTATACCTTGAGGACCCACTACGTAATCTGCTCTTCCAGGAAGTGTACCCGCGCCTATATTGCTACTTCCAGCTCCACTTGGATAAGTAATTGCTGTAGCAGGCTCTTCATTTAAGAAAGATAATATGGGAGCGCCAGGGGTTACAGGAAGATTGTTGGCATTATACAAAGTCGCATTATTAACCCCTCCTTTTGGCCAATTGCCGCGATATACGGTTACGAAAGTACCATCATATCGGGAATCATTTGTTTTATCGGCAAATGTATTGGTAATAGCGCCAATTGTCGGTGCCATACGCGTCCAAGGTCTTCCCAAATGTTGCGCTGCTTCACGCTGAACCGAACTTACAGGACCTGAACCATCAGGATTCGTTCCGCTTCGGATATCCGTATAGTTCCAAGTCATCATCCAACCCGCAAAGTTATCTGGAGCACCACCATTGGCATAGGTCAAGCTACTACCATTGTAAAATTCGCTACTTTCTGTATGGTCAGCATACAACAATATCTCGTTGTTGCGGTCATTAGGACCAAGATTCACATCATAAAATGTAGGCTGTAAACCAAAAGGACCTGGGTTGTCAATAGCTTGTACCGCGATATCATAAGCTTTTTGGTAATACCATTGTGCATTATGTCCATCCGGATCAACACGATCAGCTTGTGGATAAGTAGGAATATTATTCGGGTTCTCTAGCCACCAAGCATAAGTGAGATAAGCTTTTGCTAAATACAAGCGCGCTAAGGTTTGTGTCGCTCCACCTGTGACACGTGGCGTCACGGGCAAATCATTTATCGCTTGCACTAAATCAGGGAAAATACCTTGCGTATACACTTCAGGCACGGTATTACGTACCGAAGTTCTTACTGGACTGGTATTAAATTTCAATACACCTGCTCCCAAATCCAAAGGCACCCCACCGAACGTTTGCACCAACTTGAAATAGTCAAATGCTCTAAAAAATCGAGCTTCTGCTATTAATGCATCCGATACTCCCACATCACTGGCATTCTCAATAATACCACTTGCTGTATTGATATTAGAGAAAGCTGTTCCCCACAATACATCCGCTCTACTGGTTGACGGCGTGATCTCACCTACACCCGACAAATCCATGTCCTTGAAGTTTCCGTCAGCACTTTGTCCCCAAGTCACCTCATCCGTACCCGTTAGTGTGGTATTGTAGAAATACGCCTGACCATAAATATATCTCAAGTGTGCATACATCGAAGTCAAACCGCCATGTACCCCCTTTTCGGTCTTAAAGAATCCCGGCTCGTAAATACTACGCGGCTGTTCATCCAAAATATGTGTACAACTTGCTGCACTAAGCATCAATAATGCTGCACCTAATATTGTTTTTGTACGTATATATTTCATTTCGTTATCTTTTAGAATGTTAAATTAATACCCAGTATATAGCTGCGCGTAGCTGGAGCATTCGTACCAATTGTTAATAATCTTCTCAAATTTTGTGAATACGCTACAGCCGCATTCTCATTACCATAAGAATTCGTTTCAGGATCCATACCTGATTCATCCTTATACGGAGAGAATAGCACAAATGGATTCTGCGCAGTGAAATACATTCTCAATCTATTTACACCCATATCTTTTATCCACTGATTATTATCCAGATTATATCCCAATGAGATCGTCCGGATTTTTAAATAAGAGGCATCAAAATAACCGAGTGTACTACCATATTTTGGATTGTCACCACTCATGATGCCCCCTGGTTTAGGATATTTAGCGTCAGTATTTTCTGGCGTCCAATAATCAACCTGTACGTTGTTACGACGGCCACTCATCATATTCAAATAACCCGAAGAAGAATACAAGGTACTAATTAGCGTACCTCCGCTCTTGAAGGCTGCCACTGTCGACAAATCAAAACCTTTGTAAGCCACACGCGTATTGAATCCGCCTTGGAATTTTGGTTCAATGCTCATGATCTGTCTATCATCCGCTCCAATAGCACGTGCTGGTGTACCATCCGCATTGTAATCACCTGTATATTTAACTTTAATCATACCCACATTACCTCCTGGTTCTAAAACACTTAAATGCGGATCACCCTCTTGCCAAAGCCCAATTTTTTGATAGTCATAGATGACATCAATAGGATGTCCTACAAACCACCAGTTACCTTCGTCACGTGTAGCACCCGAAGCCAAGGCTACTAATTTATTTCTATTGCCATAAAGATTTAATCCAGCTTCCCACGTCCAGCCATTCTTATTATCCAGAATGACACCATTTAGTGACAACTCAATACCTTTATTCTGTGTCTGCCCTACATTCGCCGTATAACTGCTTACACCTGAAGTAGCTGGTAAGCCTACACCCAACAGCAAATCTTTCGTCTGTGTCGAATAATACTCGATTGTACCTGATAGACGGCTGTTAAATAATCCGAAATCCAAACCATAATTAACAGTCTCTGAGTATTCCCATCCCAAAGAAGGATTAGGCAATTCCGTCACATAATATCCCGTAGAATATTCATCTCCAAAATTGTAAGGACGAGTACTCAATCTTCCCAACGTAGCATATGGTGCTACCGACTGATTCGAAGTTTGACCATAGCCCACACGCACCTTCAGCATATTTACCCAGTCCGTATCTTTCATGAAAGACTCATTGCCGATATTCCAACCTGCAGATACCGCTGGATAGGTATGCCATTGATGACCTTTCGCTAAGCGCGAAGAACCATCCGAACGTAAGGTAGCAGACAACATATAACGGTTATCGTACGAGTACATGACCCTACCCATCACCGACATCAAGCCGCTGACACGGTAGTTTTGTTCATTTGGATTTACTGTAATCTCTCCCGCTGCCTGACCTAGATTATAGAACTGAAATGCATCAGCTGGAATATCACGTGCATTCACACGAGAATCATTAAAACGGTTTTCTGAAGCCGAATAAAGAGCTACCACATTAAAGTTGTGCTTCTCCGCAAATACACGGTCGTAAGTAAGGATATTTTCAATAGCCCAATCTGTAGTCATTCCATTGCCTATAGAAGCCGTAGAAACTGTCTCGGGATTGGTACTGTTAATACCACTCGCTGTATAACTTCCGCTATTATTTTGACGGTAATTCAAACCCAAATTCGCACGGTATTTAAGCCCCTCAATTCCTGGGATACTTAGCTCCCCATATAAAGTATTGTATGTACCATAAGCTCTATTTTGACTTAACCAAAGGTCTTTTAAATCATTAACTACATCTCTAGAATATGACCAAGGCTCATCCAGAGGCATTCTAATCGTTCTTTTCCAAGTACCATCCTCATTGTATGGATTTGCTAATGGAGACATACTCAATATGCCATATACGCCCACATTACCACCTTGGTTGATGCTAAAATTATTATTCGTCGTAAAACCTACACGAACATACTGTCCAATGCTTTGATCTAAACTTCCGCGAATAGCATATCGTTTGAATTCTTGTGTAGGGATAACACCTTTATCGTTTAAATATCCAGCATTGAAAGAATATACACCGCCTTGTGTACTTCCATTGACACCTACATCATGGCTATTCATTAAGCCCTTCGTATACAATAGATCTTGCCAATCTGTATCCGTATCATCCGACTCATCCAATGAATTCGAATATTGACCAGCCGCTTTACGCAATGCCGCGAACTCTGGACCATTCATCATCGGATACCGCGCAAACAAATCGCGCACCCCAGCGAAACCATTGTAATTGAAACGTGCCTGTTGTCCCGCACTGCCTTTGTCCGTAGTCACTAAGATGACTCCGTTAGCACCTCTTGAACCATAAATTGCTGTAGCCGAAGCATCTTTTAGAACATCTATACTTTTGATATCATTTGGATTGATATCAGCTAAAGAGCCTGGAAATGGAATTCCATCCAACACAATTAACGGATCATTACTTGCCGACAGCGAGCGAGAACCTCTAATTCTTATCTGCATGACAGCACCTGGTTGAGAAGAAGTTTGTGTCAACTCCACCCCAGGAAGACGACCTTGCAAAGCCTGTGAAATATTCGCCGAAGGCACTTCACGCAAGGCATCACCACGAATAGAGGAAACCGACCCCGTCACGGCCTCTGCACGTTGTGTACCATAACCTACCACGACTACATCTTCCAACGAAGTCGTCTCAGATAATAAAGTCACGGTGATGCTATTTTGATTTTCTCCTACGGCCACATCTTGACTGATAAATCCAATGTAAGAAACCGTAAGCGTAGATCTTCCCGATGGAAGATTAATAGAAAAAGAGCCATCAGCACCACTTGACGTACTGGTAGCTTGATTTTTTACCTGAATGCTCGCATTCGATAATGGTGTACCGTCTTCACTAACCACTTTACCACGCAAGACCCGCTGCGCCAAAAGAAGATTAGGAATGAACATCACCAGAAAAAGGAATAAGGATATCCTTAATACATAATGGTTTTGTTTTGTTTTTTTCATAAGGTAGAGTTTAAAATTGTTATCAGCCCCTGTCATAATGAATAGCACAACACTATCAAGAGATAATAGTTAAGCCAAATAAAATGAACAGAAACACTGTTTATTATGTATAAATGTTTTCTAGATAGACAAAAATCTAATTGGTTAAATCTTTTAATACGCAATAATCTTTTACCCCTATTATGAGGAATAAAAACAGTTACGCAATAAAGTAATAATTCAATACTTATAATTGCAACCGATTGCATTAATTAATAATAAAAATAGAAGTTGATAATGACTTTATAACAATTTGATTACAAATATTTACGTAATCGATTGCAAGGGAATGGTTAATGGAGAATGGTTAATTGTTAATGATTGATGAATAATTGTTAATAGTTAATGGATAATTAATCTTCTACTCTCCTGCAACCCAAGCACCGTCATATTGAACGCAGTGAAATATCTTAAAAAGTAAAAAGAACAAATCATTCACTCTTGCTAATAACTTCTTTTTATCACCGTCATATTGAGCGCAGTGAAATATCTATTAACTCGTTGTACTCTCGCTCGAGCCGCGAGGGGCTCGTCCTTTTGTCTTGTCAAAAGGACGCAAACCGAAAGCTAATAGCCGAGCTCAGTGGAGCTAAAACTCGTCGCTTAAAACTTTTGCAACAAAGTTTCTTCCTTCCTACATTTTCGCAAAAGTTTGTTAGGCGACATTTGGATAAATTGTATGTATTATACAATTTTTTAAACTCATTGATTTATATATTTGAATACAAACATCATCCTTACAAATATGAAAATATCGCCTTAGCAGATCGGCAATAGCAGGAAAAGTTAGCCTTTGTACCGATACGGTACAGCGATGAGTTTATCTTCGATGAGCTCCACTATGTTACGGTTTGGATAATCAACAATTGAAAATTAATAATTAACCATTAATAATTAACAATTGATAATTAAAAATCGGCATTATTTCGAATGATAATCAAAAGCAGCTCTAAACTCCAATGGTGTTTGCTGCGTTTTACGTTTGAATAGCTTATTAAAAGATTGAGAATGTTCAAATCCCAATTCATAGGCTATTTCACTTACTGTAGAATGTGTCGTGGAAAGCTTTTCTTTCGCCTTTTCAATTAATTTCTGATGAATATATTGCTGGGTATTTTGATTCATTAACGAGCGGAGCACATCACTGAGGTATCCAGCAGAAATATTCAATTTTTCGGAGACAAACTGTACCGAAGGTATACCTTCACGCAATGGCTTATCACCATTAAAATAATCATCCAAAAGAGCTTCCAGATTTTGAAGCACATCCTTATTTGCCGCCTTTCGCGTGATAAACTGGCGCTGATAAAATCGATTGACATAACTAAGCAATAGTTCTATTTGCGCGATAATAACCTCTTGACTAAACACATCTACTCTATTATTTATTTCCTTATCCATAATGTGATAAATAGAGAGAATAGTCTCCTTTTCCGAATCCGACAAGTGCAAAGCCTCATTAAAAGAATAAGAGAAATACGTGTACTGTTTAATCTTTTGTGCCAAAGGATAGCCCATCAGAAAATCAGGATGTATAAGCAAAATATAAGCGTGCGTTTCACTATTGTATTCTGTCCCCCCTACCAATTGGTTCGGTGCTAAAAACATCATGCTCCCTTCATTGAAATCATAATAGTTTTGTCCATACCTTAACTTTCCACTATTCTTTGTGATAAAAGTAATTTTATAAAAATTAAGTATATCATAGACAGGAGCCATTTCAGGTTTGAAAGTATACTCATCATTAAAATGAACCAAACTTATCAAGGGATGATTGGGCTTTGGTAGACCAAAAGCTTTATGGCTTTCTGATATGGAACGAAAGCGGATAAGATGTTCTTTTTTGTTTTTCATAGTAAAAAATACAAAAACCTATGGAAAGATATAGACCATAGGTTTTAAAATGATTGTAAGATTACCAAGGAATTACATTCTGTCTCTGTGAAAAGTCGCCTGGCCCTGTAAATATTCCAGAAGGCAAATCTTCAGACAATGCTACACGAATAGGTTCACGGGAGCCTTCCTCCACTGTATCTGTCCCTTGAAAATTGTTAAGTGCCGTAGCCGTAAAACCTGGACTTACCATGTTCACCTTAATATTTGTCTGCTCCAGCTCTATGGCCAAAGACAAAAACACCGCATTTAGTGCTGCTTTAGAAGCACCATAAACCACATCAAAATGTGCACGATAAGGATGTGTGACATCCGCATTTAAGGTCATTGATCCCAGCGCACTCGATACGACCACTATCCGTGCATTATCTGCACTTCTTAATAACGGCAAAAAGCGTTGTGTCACAGCCAGCGTACTAAAAACATTGGTATTCCATACCGCTTTCATTTCCTCTATAGAAGCATTGCTGGCGCGTTGTGAATTTAGAATTTCCTCCATCGACTGTCCATTCTTGCCTATATTCGAAATACCTGCATTATTAACCAATAAAGACAAATATCCCTGCTCCTTTTGTATTTGAGCTACTGCAGCTTCAACAGACAAGCTATCCGTTATATCCAATTGCAATGCTCTTGCATTTCTACCGATTTCCAATGCCGCTTTTTCGCCTTTCGCACTATCCCGCGAACCTATGTACACGACATAATTATTCTCCGCCAAAGCTTTAGCTATTTGAAAACCAATCCCAGTATTAGCACCCGTCACAAGGGCCACTTTTGTTTCTTTTGTACCCATAATTTTATAGTATTTAAAAGTAATACAACAAAATTCCTTATTAAAACAACAATCACTGTAGCCATATTCTGCCATTGTGTATCCAAATCGAGGAAGGGATAAAATAATTGCCAATGGAAAATTGAACATGGACAATTGAGAATTAGAAATTCCGTACGTTGATTCGGTAGGACTATATATTACAACCTCATCACAAGCCTCCACTTCAAGAATTGTAATTCGTATCTCGTTATTCGTAATTCAAAATTCCTATTATTTACAGTTCATATTATTTTTTTATCTTTGAAACCAAAGACCATAATATATACAGTATGTAATACCTTATTTCTTTTCGCTAAACAAATACCGACATCCGTATTTCTGATACGATGTGCGCATGGTTTAATTTTAAAAGAAGGAATTATGGTCACTCTACAATACATTTCATATACACCATTTGGTGGCACCACACTTTTTGACAACATTCACTTTTCCCTTAATAAGGGTGAAAAGGTAGCGCTATTGGGTAACAACGGTGTAGGAAAATCTACATTGCTTAAAATTATAGCGAATCAACTCGAGCCTACCTCTGGGGAACGTTATATCGAAGGAAATCTATATTATATCCCTCAAATATATGGGCAATTTAATGATTGGACTATTGCGCAAGCCTTAGAAGTAGATAAAAAAATCACAGCCCTATCGGAAATTCTAAAGGGGACTACAGACGAAAAATATTACAACTGGCTGGACAACGATTGGAACATCGAGGAACGCTGCAACGAAGCTTTAGCATATTGGGGTTTACAATATCTAAACCTTAATACAAGATTAGGCGAGTTAAGTGGAGGAGAAAAAACCAAAGTCTTTTTAGCAGGTATCCTTATCCATTCTCCTCAGATCATTCTATTGGATGAACCTAGTAATCATCTTGATGGATATAGCCGAGAACTCCTTTATAATTTTATTCAAACGACAAATTCCAGTCTGCTGGTCGTGAGTCACGATAGAAAACTCCTTAATCTATTGCCCAACATTTGCGAACTAACATCGAGTGGCCTAGAAGTCTATGGAGGTAATTATGATTTTTACAAGGAACAGAAACATATAGGCCTTAATGCGCTGCAGAAAGATATTCAGCATAAACAAAAAGAGTTGCGTAAAGCTAAATTGAAGGAAAAGGAAACCTTACAAAGGCAACAGAAGCTCGATACCAGAGGAAAAGAAAAAATGCAAAAATCTGGCGTTGCTCGCATTATGATGAATACCCTGCGCAACAAAGCAGAGAATAGCACTTCCAAATTAAAGGGTATACATGCCGAAAGAATTGATGGAATATCCCAGAAGCTTCATGAGCTGCAATCCGTATTTCCACTCCAGGATAGAATTAAGCTTGGCTTTGATGTTTCCGAACTGCATAAGGGTAAGATTCTATTTTCAGCTACTGAAATTAACTTCCGCTATCAAGATAAGCCACTGTGGAAAGAAAGTCTTTCTTTTCAAATTGTAAGTGGAGAACGAATTGCCATAAAAGGAAAAAACGGCTCAGGCAAAACTACCTTAATAAACTTACTCTTGGTGAATCTAAAGCCATTCACAGGACAACTTCAGCGAGCAGATACTACCTCTCTGTATATAGATCAAGATTATTCCTTGTTAAAGAATAACCTCACTGTATTTCAACAGGCACAGGCCTATAACAGTTCTGCGCTTCAAGAACACGAAATAAAATCGCGTCTTTCCAGATTTTTATTTTCAAAAGAAAAATGGGATACAAATACCGAATTACTGAGTGGAGGTGAAAAAATGAGACTTTTGCTATGCTGTCTTTCTATTCGTACGGTAGCACCAGATATAATTATCTTGGATGAACCAACGAATAACCTAGATATTCAAAATTTAGATATTCTTAGTTCTGCGCTCAAACATTACAATGGAACATTACTAGTCATTAGTCATGATGAAACCTTCCTACAAACTATACATGTAAATCGCATCATTTCGCTATAGAATCATCCAACCTTTAAACTAAAATAAAGAGATTGCTATTATGCAATCTCTTTAGACTTTGTCAATTATACCTTGCTGTACCGCCCAGATCAATGCTACAGTCAGCAACAACCCCAAAAGATTATACATCCAATCTGGAAGCTTAAAGGGCTGCGGGTTGTAGTTGTTGTAGCTCATCGTCTGACCAATCCAATAAATCCTTTAATACATACACCGGGCTATCCTTCTCATCCAGCTGCTGGATATAATCTATGATCTCCCCATCTACTTTTATAGCAATTCCTTCTTTCAGCACATGAAAGTCGCTATTAATTAATTCTTGAATTTCTTCTCTTGTCATAATTCCACTTCTATAATTGTTGTGATTTATGCAGAGAACAAGGAGACTGTGATTTTGGTTTAATACCTAGTAAAAATAAAAGCCTTCCACAAAGGGAAGGCTTTAGATATCTACTTATTAATTTAATCAAATTGTTAATACATTTAATAATCGCACACCAAAATATAACCCTCGATACAAAAAATCATATTATATAAAAACCTATGATAGGTTATTCTGTTTAAAGATTTCATATTTATGTCTGAACTCTTTGGCAAATTCTTGAGTTATATGTAGCAATTCATCCCCTTTTCTACTTTTGGATTTATTTTTAAGAAATATTTGTTTACCTCTTATTACTTCTATTTTATCTAATGCTAATAGATAGCTATTATGCGGTTTAGCAAAACCTTCTAGGGGTAACATACTAGCAAAGGACTTTAAAGACATCTGCGTCACAACAGTTCCTGATTCTAAATAAATAGTAAGAATATTATTGTTAATTATGGCATATAGAATATCTTTAACCTGAATCATAACCTCTTCCCCTGAAACATCTTTAATTTCAAGTTGCTTGACATCTCTTTTTGATTTCTCAGCTTTCCGATCTACTTCTAATACGACATCATTAAGTAATTCTTCTAAAGCTCTAAAGCTAGGAGTTTTACCGATAAAATATTTTATTCCAACTTCTCTGGCACTATATACATAATTACTATAGGAAGAGCATGCCACAGTAACTGGTGGATCCGTAAGCATACTTAACCATGTATTTCCATCTACTTCTGGATCACCAAAATCCATATCTAAAAATAAAATATCTATATCGAGTTCATCTATTTTATGTAGACATTCTTTCCAGTCTGATTGTACGATAATGTTTCCTATAAATGAAATTTCTGACATCATTTTAACCAAATACACTAAGGTATTTAATTTATCATCCAAGAGAAGAATATTGTATTTTTGTTTTAGCATCATATTTTGGCGTTAGTTTTAGGTATAAAGTATAGTCTTTGAGATTGGACGTGTTTTCCATTATATGTAGATAATCGCTGCTATTAATTTTTTCCTTTAAAAATAAAAACCCATTACCAGACTTTTCTTTTATCTTTAAATGATTAGTAGTACTCGTACATTCAATTTCAATAGTGCAATTCTCTTTTATCAATTTATAATTTATAGGATAATCAGGTGATATATAGGCATGTTTAAGACAATTTTCTAAAGGAAATAACAATAGCCCTCTTGGTAATTGGTTAATTTCTCTACCATCATTTATAAGATTAAAAACAACAGACTCAGTTCCATAATGTGCACGTAGTAGACGAATAAAACATTGCAATTTATCTAAGCTATATCCCCAAGAATCTTTCTTTCCTAGCTCTTCCAATTCTAATATATAACCTAAAAACTCAATTATATCCATCTTAGTTCGAGTATCTTTTGGTTCGTTATTTAATAATATTTGACCAAAACTCTCCGAAAATATATTCTTCATAAAGTGAGAAGTATACTTCATATCTTCCGCCCGTTCTCTTTTGATAGCCAACTCCTTTTGTAAGTTTTTGGTTTCCAAATAATACATAACAAACCTTAAAATGACGTAATAAATAAGAGCTATAATATGTAATGATATAAAGGCATCCCAAATTCTATAATGAAATAATGTATCATTTCTAGGCACATTACTATTAAATAGTACTATACCAATTTCTGGTAATATAGAGTATATTATTTCTTGGATTATCCAAGTTATATTCCATGCGAATATTAGATAACTCAAAAATACAATAGCTCGGATTAGGTTTGGATTTTTAAATAGGATTTCCAGAAAAATGGAAATCGCTAAATAAAAAAGTATATAAACTGAAGATATCGCAATAATATGAAGTAATGGTATTTCTTCTTGTGCATAAAAGTAATTTAGAAAATAGTTCCATAGAAAAATAAATGCAGCAATTATCAAATGCATCAGAACACGAATTCTTGCATTTTTCATAGTAGATTTATTGGTGATATTTAAATTTAAGTTATTTTTTAAAACTATGACAAATAAATAAAGCAATAATTTTTCCTATCGAAATATCCAGTTATTCCATTCAGCTTTAATAATAGCCATGAATCTTCAATTTTTCTATAGTCTTTCCCTATATATGATTCCATTCCAATTTCTATGCAACCTAGTTCATGAAAATAATTCCATGATTCCCATTTATAGGGATCATCTACTATTTGTAATTCTAAAAATCTATACAAATCCTGCATGGCAAATACCACATATTCTTTTCCTGTTTTAAAAATATTTGGGGATATTATATTTCCGCATATGATCTTCCACGTCTTATTTCTATTCATATGTGTCAGGGGAATTATAGGAATCTTTAACAAATAACTCAATACCGCTATACCTTTACGTACTTTTATCTTATTGCCACAAAATTGAATTTCTACCCTATTATTGCTTGTATCTTTAATTGTACCGGAGTTACCATCAGCAAATATTAAAAGGTGTCGTCCTTGATTTAATGTAGAGCGCGCTTTTATTAATACTTGTGGATCATCACTAAAAAGAAAACGAAAGGAATCCTGATCTAATAATTTTGATTTCATTTCTTTAATTTGATTTTTCTGCAATTCATATACATTTCGATCTATTAATATATCAAACTGTATATTTCGATTTGCAAGTACTGCAGGTATCTGCGCATGATAGCCTAAATGAAACAAACAGAGAATAGTTGGTTGTTTTACAATAAATGGTAATAGTTCATTTAAATCCCAAATATGATCTGATTTTATAAATTTAGGTTTATGGTATTCTGTCCACTGCTCGTAAATCTTCTTATGAGCATCCCATGGTGTATGCGGAAAAAAATGATGAATATTTGCTGAAAATAATGCAAAATCCCAAGAATTATAGATCATAATTTTTATATTAATGTGATTTATTAGAGGGAAACCATTGAGCATTTTATGCTTCTAATTCCCCTCTAAATTGATAGTTAGGTTATCAAATAATATTAAAAGGTACGTATTGGACACCGCTCTTTTGGAGGTGGTTCATTATCTAAAAGAGATTGAAATTGTCCCCAAACTAATATAGTCGGATTCTTCTTATTAAGATCACTTCTCCATAAAGTTTGATTCTGCGTGTTTTTCATTTTGAATCGATTTTTAACATTTTACCTTAAGCAACAACTGGGGTGTACAGTCCTAGAAGATGCTTTTTTCATAACTCTAATTGGATCCAACAAGAGCAAACTTGCAAACGAAAAAATATGAATTCAAAAAAAATGGTACAACGTATTATATGTAAGAATTACTGACCAGCTATGTTTTTGAGTAAGAGTTACGTAAACAAACAGATTGTAAGTCTTAAAAGTATAAGTTTGTACACTTTGATTCAATGTATACGAAAAAGTAAAGGCAAATTAGTGAATTTACCAACGAATTCACTGGATGGAAAGAGTTATTAATTACTTCAGTTACTACCGCAAATTATCAGTTGAAACAAAACAATTTTTACGAAAGAATGGAAGAATAAAACAATACCCTTCCGCTACCTATTACAAAATGTATGATGAACAAGTTAGTAAGTGGTGTTTTATAATAGATGGTTTAGTTGCGATAATAAGTTTTAACAAGCAAAAGGAAATATTAGAAAGATTTTATTCATCTCATTATTACTTTTCTGGAACGAAACATCCCTTTTCCTCAAATTCAGATTCAAACAGTATTAAATTCCTGCGTTCTACTACTATATACGAAATACCTAATGGTAGTTTCAAAGAAGGAATTGGCTTATATGCAGAATTAAATGAAATCTATCAGATACTTAAACAACATGAAATCAGATATACCCAACAGTTAATTAGCATTTTGAATTCACCATCTCTTCATCGATTACATGCTTTAGCTACACTCCAGCCAGAATTATATAATTTACTTACTATAAAAGAGAAGATGGCATATTTAAATATTAGCAATTTTAAATACTACTATCTCGCCTTATCTTATCATTTACGATTTTAACATTTATACCAATAGCATAATTTTCTATATATAGAGTTGTAGAGATTTGAGTATACCAAACATCTACAACTTATGAAAATGTACAAAAAGAAATTTGCAGTATTCCTGATTTTGGTCATACCCTCCCTATAATTAAGGGACTGGTGGGCCAAAATATACTACGATGCTGTATGAGGTAACAGATATCTATCATAAAATATGACCTCGATTATTTTATTTTTAAAAAAAAGATTATGAAAAATTTAAAGAATATAGGGTTACGTGCCCTTTCATTTATTGCGTTAATTGCTGGAAGTTATTTCGCTGTACAGGCAATGCATAGCGCTAAAGTTAAAGACATCAGTAAAACAAGCTTAGCATCACAGACTTGGTACTATCAATTAAACAGTACTAATCCTTCAGATGTAAATAATCCTGCAAATTATGCCCTAACTAAACCAACCCCCAGTATTAGTTGTGGAACAGGTACAGTAATGTGTAGTATTCAAGACGAACCGAGTACTTCGAACCCTAGCCAACCCGCATTTACACATGGAAATGTTGCTGACAATGAGTTAGACTATGAGGCAAACAAAAGACCTCCATTCACGCCATAATTATTGAAATTATAAAATAGCGTTTTGTTGTAAACTAATTTACAACAAAACGCCTCTTTTATCTAGGATTTTGAGGTATTCCAGTTATTTGGATAATCTCCTCAGGAATTGGAAGAGCATATTTATTGTCATTAACACTTAATACATACTCCGAGCCATTTAATAACCTTTTTAATACAATCTGACTATCTTCAAATTTATTCAATCGCTTTATATCAATCCATCGCGAATCTCTCATAATAAATTCTTTACGTCTTTCGGACAAGGTCAGTTGCAAAGCTGATTTACTGTCGTTATCTTGAACGGTAGGAATATTTGCATTCGAATAGCGCATCTTCAACACTTCATTTAGATAACGTAAACCATCGGAAACTTGACCAAGTCGAATTAATGACTCGGCAACATTGAAATAAGCATCTGTGGTTGCAAGTCCCATAAATAAACCATTAGCCCCCAAGTAGGAGCCTCTAAAATAAATCGAGCCATCTGTATTTGATCCAAAAAACAAAGACTTTCTAAAGTCATACGGGCTATAAGATGTATATAAGTTAAGATCTATCTTGCTATACCAATAGCCAATAAGATTATTAACCCCTCCAGCGATGAAAGCTACCTCTCTATTATTCATTTCAAAAGGAAAACTATTTGAACCATTATACATTGTATAATCTATTAGCCTGTCATCAATAGATAAAGCCTCCTGACCATAGCGAGCTGCCATTTGAAAATCCTGCATAATCAATGAGGTCCACGACAGCAATAAAAGAGCGGCATGTCTAGAAGGTTCATGTTGATTAGTTGAGCGCTCATTAAGTAGATCTTTTGCTGCAATCAAATCCTCGCAAATTTGATGATAACATGTATTCACCGATGCCCTAGTCGTTGGCTGATTAAAATCGTCCGATAGGCGCAATGGGATGCCTAAATCTGATTCAGCAGTATTCAAATCGTATGTTTTAGAAAATAAGGTGACCAACTTAAAGAAGCTATAAGCCCTAAAAAACAATGCTCTACCTTTCAGATTACGAAACAAACTATTTTGAGATACTTCCAAATGAGACATTAATTCCAAATTAGATAAAACGAAATTCGCGTAGTACACCACTCGGTAATAATCCATCCAAGGATTACTCGATGATTGATAAAAAATCTCATTACCCCAGGTATACATATCACGTTCACCTTGATCCAAACTTTTCCAGACATTATAATCTACGTAATAATTATCTGCGGACGCTTCTCCAATCCCCATCGTATAGTAGTTCATAACACTCGTATTATTCATTACGGCATCCAGATCATTCAAAGTCGTAGCGACCTTCAACTTAGCATCAGGTTTCAACTCTAAAAACTGCTCACAGCTCGTAAGCTGCGTAACTATCAAAACAATTAATGCTATATTTAATAATTTTTTCATGTCTTTCTAATTAAAAATCAATCCTTATTCCCAGTGCATATTGTTTTCCTACAGGATACATATTAGGATAATCGGGATCTATATCATATGAATTGCTTTTCCATAATATCCCCAAATTTGTAGCCGATACATAGATACGTCCTTTAATAGTGTTCCGCATTTGCCAATCATAACCAAGTATCATATTTTGAATACGTATATGATCTGCCTTTAATATTAAGATATCCGAATTTTCATAAAAATGGTTTCTATTACTATTAACTGGATAAACGTATGCTGGAACGTCAGTTCTATTTTCGTCACCTGACTGCTGCCATCTCTTTTCAAAATCTCCACTCCCAATACCTAATGCGTTCATTGTAGTTAACTCATTGTACCGAACAGACTCTCTTTTGAATACATGTCCAAACTTATAGGATAAACCGACCATCATATCAAATTTCCCAATGCGAAATAAGGGATTGAAATATCCTGAATAGCGAGGTAAAGCTGATCCACTATAGTGTAAAGTACTTTTATCCTGCGTACGTATTGCATTATAATCCTTTGACTTTTCTCCATCAATCTCTCCCAATGGATCACCAAACTCGTCTAGACCTCTCCATTTGTAGCTCATAAAGGAATAAACTGGATAGCCTATCAATCCATTGACAGATGTCCCATTACTTATTGACTCATAAGCTAACTTAGCACTGATGTAATACTTCGACACTTCGCTATGATTCACATTTAATAAAAATTGTGGTTGAATCGTAATTCTTCTGCCCAAATTGAAAAATCCTGAAAGCTCCAACTCAACACCTCTGCCCTTCATGTCCGCAACATTTCGCATGATACCCTTACTTGGTACAGCAGTATAGTCTATTGGAGCTACACCGAACAAATCTTCGCCACGCTTACTATACAACTCAACTCTTCCTTGTATATGCCTATTAAGCATTGAGAAATTTGTCCCCAAATTCCACATTTTGTTTTTCTCCCAACGTAATGAGGGATTCATAAATTGATTGATAAATGCCTTTGGAAAATTCGTATAGCTATCCGTATTCTGGTAACGAATAGTAGTAACTGCCGATTGGCTCTGATTTACATTACCACTAACTCCATAAGATAAACGTAAACTCAAATCATCAATCCATGACAAAAAATGCTGACTTTGGCGAATGATATTCCAACGTCCTGCTATAGACCAAAGAGGTTGCCATTTATCATTTGTTTTTACGCCAAATAAATTTGATGCATCTCGACGTAAACTTCCCGAAATGACATACTTTTCCTTAATACTGAAAGCTGCATTCACATATTGAGAAACAAAACGATTCGTATACATGGATCTATCATCAATAAATGGTACATAGATATTTCCATTTGTAATGAGATGTTTATATGCATTGATATAGTCTACCTTGCCGATCGAATAGTTTTCTTCATCAAATCCATAATAACGATTGACATTCTGATCTTTAAGCTGCTGACGTATTTCCATCCCAAACAAGGCGTGAAGCATAAAATGACTCCATTGCTTATCATACTCTCCACCAAACCTAAAATTATGAACACTTGATGAGTTTACTAATTGATCCATGATGCCTCCTTTTGGAATGCCGAATTGCACCTGGTTCTTTGTAAAATCTAGTTTTGCATACCTATTTATCAAATCTCTTACAAAAAAACTTTCTTCAGTAGATAGATTGTTACTTTTCAATTGAACTTGCTCATATCGATAGGACATTGACATCTTTAAGGCATTCCATACATTATAGTCTAGCTTAGATGACAGAAGCACAGCATGTTGTTGATGTATAAACTGCGTATGCTTATAATCTGTTAAGGGATAAAAATTCCAATCCATCAATAGACCTGCACCCAGTGTATCGACAAATCCTGTTCGATATGGAGCATAGCCCAAAGCATCACCATGATCATTAACTAACATCATATATGGTCTTCTCCCTATAGGACTATATGCTGTTCTTCCAGATTGCTCTCGTCCATTAGTATAATTCAAATCTGTGGACAGTTTAATCTTTGAGCTAATCTGTAATCCAAAATTACTACGTAATAAAATTTTCTGATCACGACCATCCAGCAGATCTATATTACTATCGTGTCTTCCTGAAAGCAAAAAACTAAACTTATTGTTGGCTCCATCTATAGAAAAATTATAATTGCTATTTATCGCATTGCGGTACATGTATTTCAGATAATCACTTCTCACATCGTTTTCACGCATTGCATCAATTTGGGATTTTAATTGCTCCGGATCACCTTTGTTGTCTCTAATAGCAATAAGTGCTTCCACTACTGGAGATAGATAAGGCCGTAAGGTTGACTTTTCAGCACTGCTGTAAGCTCCTTTTTCAAATAAATATGTCTCTAGGTCGATGACACTACTTGCGCTGATCTGATTGACTCCATATAGATCAGGTTTAGTCTGCAATTGTACTGCTGAAGATAGATTAATATGACCTTTACTCTGAGTGGATGCCTTTTTGGTAGTGATCACAATCACACCATTGCCTGCTCGTGCACCCCAAATTGCTGTTGCAGCAGCATCCTTAAGAATACTAATATTTGCGACATCTTCCGCATTGATATTATTTAGATCACCGTCATAAGGAAAATCATCAAGTACAATCAATGGTAAATTGCTATTATTAATACTACTAAGTCCTCTTAAAGTCATCGAGGCTTTACTATTGTTTTTGGTAAAAAGTAAGGCTGAATTTCCTTCAAGACGATCTAAAATATTACTAGAATATATGTTTTTAATATTTTTCATATTGACCTTTTCAAAAGCACCTGTAGCCTGCGTAAGATTTATCTTTTGATACCCCGTATACACATCTACCTCTTCAATTAAATGAGCTATAGGAAGTAATACAATAGTAGAGGAATTTAATATTTCTTTTACCCCGATTCGCTTATTTTCATATCCAATATGTGTTATTTCAATTGTATCCCCTACGTTGGCAACAATATCTACAACTCCATCTTTATCACTTGTATAATGAGCTCCTTTAACTATCAATGTAGAATTAGATATTCTTTTTTGGCTAATACTATCTTTGATTACTATACGTCTATTCAACTCCTGACCATATATATACGTGCTGATCATTAATAAAAATAAACTCAATACCACTTTCATAACAATTCCTCCTCTCTAACTCTAATAATGGAAATCACCTTCGGCTGTTTACGCAATTGATAACCTTGCTTAACTAAGGAATTTTCTAAATATGTTAAATCTGGTAACTTCTGCAGGTCGATATTAATGATTAACTGAGACTCTAGGCTATCATCAAGAATAAAAATGGGTTGTCGAGGCTGATCTATAGTTTGATGATTTAGTCTTTTCAAAAGATCTTTAAAACTTACAGTAAAGTCGTTCTTATTCACATTGGTAGATTTAGAATGCGCATTTGAAATAACATAACAATCAATCAAAGTATCCACAACTTCCATACTATATCCATTTCCTAATAACAAATAATCTAAAGCAAGCTTATTGAACCTTACTCGTGGAATATCGCTTGTTGCAATGAATTCTATACCCACACCATATTCATACACCCATTTGGAATAGTCATTGTTATCCCCATTGGAAAGATGGTCTACTTTTATTTTATGATCAAAATCTAGAAATATTCGATTTCTCCAATTATCTTCTAACAACAAATACATTGATTCAAGCAAACCCTTATTGATTATTAATAAGCGTTGTACACTATCATGATGTGTGTAGCTCCCTAAGCCACCAAGCCCACGAATAGGCTTTAGTAATGTTGCACTGACCCTTTGGGCATTTTTCATCTGTGCATTGGATTGTTCCTTAATTGCTATGTGTTTATCAAAATCCAAGATATCCACTTTATGAATAATAGATGTGGATGTTTTTTTCATTATACGACTTAAAGCATCTGCCTTTAGAATCTCAGAATCAGTGATGGCCAATACTTTCCCTTCTTTAATCAAAATAACATGCGGAATTAGTCGATAAGGAAAATATCGAGACAACACATTGTCGGATATAATACTCGGAAAGAAATGCTTCGATTTTTGTTCAAAAGATTTAATCTCATCTTCCTCTTGATAGGTAACTCCTTGAAAGAAAACATCGATATCAGACGATGAAGAAGATTGTAAAAAATTGCTGATAGATCCAATACAACCTCCACACCAGGTCGCCCAAAAGTCCAAGATGATTAATTTCTTGTCTTTATAATCGCTCAGTCTGATTGTTTTATTTCCAGCAGGATGATTAACAACTTGCAGTGGTAAATGCCACAGCGCCTCAGGTATGTTATCTCCAATATTTAGTGGCCTTATTTCCTCTTTTTGTAAAAAGCCCTGATGTGGGGCTGAATAAAGTAATGAATTACAACAAATCGTAAAAAAACTTATAAGAAAAAGAGTTCCTAACTTATTATACTTTTCCTTTTTTAAACAATTTCTTTTAAGTGTTTTATTAAAAAGTTCATTGTTACTTTCTCTAGTATTATCTTCACGATTTACTAAACTTTGTACTGTTGTCGCATATTTATTATGTAACTGATATTCATAAATCAAGGATGACAAGTATGCTGCGTAGCTTTCCCTATTTTCTGATGTCAATACGTTTCTTTCTTGTTTTGCCTCTCCAGAAACAATGGTCTTGTCTTTAAATAAGAAATTATTGGGTTTTGGTTTCTTCAATATTGACAGTCCTCTTCCCTCTCGATAAAAATTCTTCATTTTTCAAGTGAATTATAATTGGTTATGTCCTAAGTTGGTGGGTATGATAGTAGATATATCTGAAATATCCACTACTTAACTTAACACCAATAGAAACAGAATAAGGTAATTTAAATATAAGCCGACTCTGTATACAGCATATTGCATTACAATATGATTCAAATCACTTGTAAGAATAATTAAGGAGTAGTATATTTAGAGTGCGAACAATAAAGTATAAAACCGATTATTACATCTTGCTAGGTAGTGCTATATAGTACAGTAGTCGGCTACAGATAACAAAAAGTTAAATAAGCCTATTCATTTATAGAATATGGCTCTATCTTCTTTTGACTCTGTGTATTTTAAATCATCATTACTCTGGTGATCGTTTGATGTTCTTATATAAAAGATTAGAGTAACTCCATTGTTGATCTGGTATCAACAGCATGGATGTAGTGGTAATTGATCTCGTTCTCATAATTTATTATTTATAAAAGTTTATGATAACGATGGTACTCTAAAAGCAAAAGGTAAGCTGTATTGGGTGGTATAACCAATATGGCGAACTTCAATGCTTTTGAACGCGGTACGACCAAGCACCTATAATCCAAGGATTATATCCACAAAAGACTTACATGAAGTTCGCCATATTAGACTTTATAAACGAAGATATAAAAATCTAATATAAATGGCGAACCCACGGTTACCTCATGTGGAATTTTGGTCGTTTTCGTTCATGAGTAACACCGTTACGGAAAGAAACATAGTTTCTAAAACCGTTCCGCTATTAATTGATATACAAATATATAAAAATAATACAAACTATTCGCTATAGCGAACGATTTTTTTTAATAAAAATATGACTTACATAGAAGACAAAAATGAGCTTAATAAAAAGATATGTGAATTTATAAAAGCACGCTTTTTTTCCCCATATAAATTAAATGGAGAAGAAACCAGTCTAAATAAATACGCTAAAGCGTGTAACTTGTCTTCATCCACAATTTCAAAAATAAAAGATGCAGAAGGTTATAACATACCAATTTCAACTATTTATGCTATTTGTAATGTTGAAAATCTGTCACTTAATTTATTTTTTGAAGAATTTGAAAATCAAATGAAGAAATCGTGATATTTATTGATTTTAGATTTATGACCTAAGTAAGCCTTGTAAGAAAATAATAGGTAAAATGTCTGAATGGTTTATTATGAATTTTTATCTGTTTTAGTTAATACAAAATATAAGTCTACGGATTTATTTGCCGATACAAAAAGTAAAATTAGAAAATATAAACTTGATTATCAATAAGTTAAATAAAATTAAGATGTAAAAAAGGTGTACGACAGCTAAATGCTCGGACAATATATATTCAACTATTGTCTAAAATTTACATCAGTTGTAATTTCACCTATAATATCACCTTAATAGCTAAGACTACTCACACATATAACTCTTGAAAAGTTTTGAAAAACACGTGACTACGTGACTACATGACTACAGAATGAAAGGCAAAGACGCTTAACGGTTGAAAATCAATGTTATACAAAACATAAACTGAATATTATATTTAAAATTTACTGACTACAAAACAGCATTTGTAGTCAGTAAAATTTTTACCAGTTTAATTCGTAGTTTGTACTTCTTCCACCTGACTCAGCTTTAAGTAAAATCTCTTTATTCACCAAATCAGTAATATCACGTAATGCGGTATCACCAGATACTTTTGTCATCTTAGCCCATTTTGAAGAAGTAAGATGTCCTTCAAAATTATCCATCAATTTATTAAGCATAATACGTTGTCTTTCGTTACTAATTTTTGAACCATTATAAATCCAAAATTGATGTTTCTTAACAACCTTATCGATTATAACGCTTGATGAAATTATAGCTTCTTTTAAACAGGATAAAAACCAAATAATCCAATTTGTTATATCAGAATCTCCTTTTTGAGTTTTTTCCAAAATCTCATAATATGCTTTGCGTTCATTACGGATTTGAGCTGACGTACTATAAAAGCGTTGATTGACACCATCAGCTTTAGATAGTTGCATATCTGTCAAAGCACGAGCAATACGTCCATTACCATCATCAAAAGGATGTATAGTTACAAACCATAAGTGCGTAATAGCTGCTTTTAGTACAGGATCTATATTAGTAGTGGTATTGAACCATTCAATAAGTTTATCCATATCAACCTCTAATCGATCAGCCTTAGGAGCTTCAAAGTGAACTACCTCTCTCCCAAATCCTCCTGACACAACTTGCATATCTCCAGTGCGCCACTTACCCACCTCGATCTTATACAATCCCGAACGTCCAACAGGAAACAAAGAAGAATGCCAACCAAATAATCTATCAGCAGTCAACGTCTTATTAGGATTTTGAGTAGCATCTAACATCATTTCTACTACTCCATCTATATGACGATCTGAATTTACACTTCCTAAATTATCTAACCCTAAACGATTAACTATTGAAGACCTAACTTGTTCAGGATTTAATATCTCTCCTTCAATTTCTGAACTTTTTACTACATCTTGGATAAGTGTTTCTAAGTTGGCTTCGTCTTTTAACTCAAACCCTAGTAACTCTACTTTTCCAATAAGTTTCCCTTGAAGATGACGAACCTCACTTAAAAGATTAAGTATTTTATCGTCTTCCCATTGAAAATTTGTCCAATTATTTCGTTCGTGTATATAGACTGACATTTTACTAGATTTATGCAGTAAATATAAGAATTATTTGACGCAAAAAAAGCGGAGAATAAACTATTTATTCTCCGCTTTTTGTTGAAGAGCATTTATCCAGATTTGGATGGATAAAGGTTTATTTTTTTATACTCGATGTAGCAGAAATGATTCTTTGTCTATCAATTGATATATCTAGAATTTCAGAAGCTTTTTGTTGATCACTTTCTTTTAAAGGTATCATTCTCATAAAATTAACCCCTAATCTCCTTAAAATATTATTTGCAAGTCTATTATTCTTGAATTGATCAGATAAATCTTTAACATCCTTAACGGGAAAAGATTTACTATACTCGAACTTTACGGACATATCAATTAAAGATACAGCATTATTTTTTTCTCCATTATTCGCTATTGAATTTTTAGTTAAAACATCGTTAAAAGTTATTTCTAAATCTTTAGAACTAATAGATGAAGATATTCTTTTAAAGATAGAGTAAGAAACCATATACAGAAGATTAAACATAAATTGCTTAGCCAAATCTTCTCTTTCTCTCATTGTTAAAGCTGAATTTGGATCTTTTTTAATAATATCAATAATTTCATTTTTAATATATTCTTCTCCTTCAAGTAAAGTTCGGAATAAAAAGGTTAATGATCGCAATCCTAATTTATAGAGCTCTTCGACTAATTCAAGCTTATCTGAACCAACTAAAGAGGCATATCTATTTTTAATAATATATCCTAATATTTCAATTGTCTTAAATGCTTTATTAATTTTAGATATGCTATCTATATTTTCATCAGTATCACCTTCTTTTGGGGGAATTTCATTATCAAATTTTTCATCAGCAATTTCAACTTCTGCATATACCTCACTTTCTGATGATGAATGTATTTTCTCAAGATGAATTTTGTCAGTAGTATCTTTAATTAAATTGTTTATTGAGTTGATATCACTATTAAAACCAATAGTAACCTCATCCTTAAAAAGTTCTTTGGCCCTATTGATAATTTGATCAATCACGAACTTTGATTTACTATGGTGTGAAAGAAAAATATAAATATTTGCACTTTCAGTCTGATAAAGATTATTAGATATTTCACATACTTTACTTTGGATATCTTTATTTTCTATATTGTCAGACAAATATTTACCAAAAAAGTAAAAATAAATATACTTGTATTTAAATTTATATAAATTAGTTTGATTTTGAATTAGATTACATTCTTCAAGAATAAATAATGCATCCCTAAAACTTAACTGGACTTGATATTTCTCTGTAAAGAATTTATGGAATTCAATAAACTCAGATTCAGTCACCTCAATAGTACCTTTTTTATTTAACCAAAATGAGAACTCTGTTAAATATGAGTAATATTTCTCTATTTCTGAGTTTGCTTTAATTTTTTTCCCTAATGCTGAACGAATTAACACATCATAATAGTGTCCGAAAGTACTTTGTTCAAAATTTGTGGTACTTGCCAGTTCATTCGCTTGTAAAATTGTTAAAATATATATTGGCAATGACGGGATCAAATTTTTACCAATAACAGCATTAACTGTTTTTACTAACTCTTTAATTTGAAATTCTTTTGTTTGATCATCATCAAACACATCGTCAATTAGATTGATCCACTTTCTTATTAACTCAAATCGCTTCTTGCCTCCAAACTTTAAAATTTCAAATACTTCTAAAGTTGTTATCTGAGATTCCAACAGATCACTTAGGGTAAAATATTCATCCCATGTGATAATTGTATAATAATTGAAGGACTGAAGATTTAGAATAAATGTTTTTTTACTCTTTTGAGGTAGCTTGCAATTATTTAAATCATCAATAACGATAAAAATATCCTTTTCCTCTAAATTAACTGCTTCTTTATATTGTTTTCTGATTTCCTTTTGGACTAATTTATCTATCTCCTCTCTTGTAACCTTTTTTATATCTCGTCCTTTAATAAAGACGGGAATATTATTATTTTCTAAAAGTAGTGTTTTAATAATTTGCTTACAAAAGGACGTTTTCCCACTATTCTCCTCTCCTAGAATAACTATGTGCCTAATCTCTTTTTGTATAATTTTTTTTAAAATATCTTCAGATTTAATCGCTCCCCCCTTTTCTTCCTCATCATTCAAGCTAAATTGCTCCATATAAGGAAACACGTAAATATCATCAAGAGTTAAGGCTTTACTTCTATGTGTAAAATTAGCCCCACTATCTTTTAAAAATTCTTTAAATTCCTCATCTAAAATAAGTGTTTCTATATTTTTTAATGTTGAAGTATTTCTGTTAATATCTATCTCAAGAACTCCATTATCACAGACATCTGTATTCTGCACAAACAAACGTTGTGAATGATTGTACTTATAGAAATAACATTTATTATCACTACCATAATCAATTACACTAAACCCATTAGCATAAAAACCGTCTGACCTAATCTGATTCAATCCAGAGGGTGAAACGATTTTTAAACAAGTACCAGTTAAATTTTGAACAAATTCGACATCTGTTTCGTGCACATGTCCACTTAATACTATATCATAATTAGAAGATATATGACTCTTGATTATTTTTGATTCAAATCCTGATAACCAATCAAGTTGATGGTGCATCAAAGCGATTTTCAACTCGCAGTCTTCTATAAATTTAAAATTATCGTTTAATTGATTTTCCCCTACAAGTAAATTCTTACAATCATCATTTCCATAACATCTCCAAGAAGTATTCAGAGAAGTTATACCTACAGACTTATCATTAATATTTAGTTTGATTGAAAATTTGAATTTTGAATGAACTTTTTCATTTACATCCTTATAAAGTTCAAATTCAAATAGTTTATATTCTTTTATTCTTTGTATTCCATCATAATCGTCTTCTAATGTATTTGTAAATGCATTAACCGCTTCAATCGACTTTAATTCATTAGTTAAGCCACTATGTGCAAATGCCTTATCTGCATTTCTATTTATATCATGATTTCCTGGACAAATTATAAATTTAGAAATATCAAGATTCAACTTTTCTAAAATAGGTTTGATAACTTCCTCATTAAAAGTATTTAGCCCATTTGTGACTGATCCAAAATCTTTTCCTGCTTGATCTATTAAATCTCCAGTAAACAATACTAAATCAATATTTTGATCTTTGTTTAATTCATCAATTTTATTTAAAAATGGAACTCTCATAAAGTCGTTCCAATCCTTAAGAGTTTTATTGTTTAAGTGAAAATCTGTTAAATGTAATATTCTAATCATAATTTATAATTGTTTTTTTGTTTAGTCCTGCCCCCTAACTTATATTAAAATACCTGTCAAAATACTCCTTCAATCGTCCAAGAACACGTTCTTTTAACGAAGTTCTTTCGCCTGTTGGTGTGAAGCGAGATACTGGTGGTAAGATTTTAGCGAATGATGTACCTGCTGATTGGATTTCACCATTCTTGAAAGAGTTGTCAACGAAAGTTTTGGTTTCTTCTTCTTTCAAACGCTCTTCAGCAATGATTTGGTTTAATTCAGCTTCTTTCTGTTCAGCAACGTATTTTTGCCAGTCCTCATCTACATTAGATGAAGCAGTTAGCGAATCCACAAATTTTACGATTAGGTCTCGTTTATTTCTTAGGTCTACACTCGAATCAATAGCCTTTTTGATATTTACGACAATCTCTGTGTCTTTCAAATGACCTTCATGGTATTTTTTGATAAGCATGAGGATGTAATCAATATTGATTTCAACCTGCTTAATCAATTCCATTTCAAATTCAATATCATCGACTACATTTTCACGAACACCAATACCTTGCCCTCTAAATTGATTATACAATTCGATATACATACTGTGGTAATCTTGAAAATCTCGATCCGAAAGAATTTCATTTCCAGCAAACTCATCAAACGAACGTAAGATATTGACAAGCTTTAGAATAGATCCATACAAGCGTATAAACTCTTTTTGAGCCTCTTCGCTAATGATTGGCACTCCAATAGGAAAACTCTCTAAAAGCTCCTCTACCATGTCTTTGTACCCTCTTACATCCTTTTTGCCGTCGTTGTAACCATTATAGTATTCATCGAAAGTTTTGAGTAAGACGATACCCCCAGCTTCTTTATTTCCAAATAATGCTAAAGCTTCATTTGTAGCATCCTCCAAATTTCTAAAACAAATGATATTACCAAAGGTCTTAATCGAGTTTAGAATACGATTAGTGCGCGAATATGCTTGCAATAAACCATGCATACGCAAGTTTTTATCTACCCAAAGTGTATTCAAGGTTGTCGCATCAAAACCTGTTAAGAACATATTTACTACTATTAATAAGTCGATCTCACGATTTTTCATGCGTAAAGAAACATCCTTATAGTAGTTTTGAAACTTATCTGGAGAAGTATCGTAATTGGTTTTAAATTCTAAATTATAGTCAATGATAGCATGGTCTAAAAAATCACGATGTGAAGCACTTAATCCTTCTGTTGATTCTGAATTCTCGTCTTCTACACCATCTTCTTCGGCATCGTTCTGACCAAAACTAAATATCGTAGCTATCTTAAGTTTTCTTAACTCTGGAACTTCCTTTTGCTGACGTTTGAACTCTTCATAATACAATTTTGCTGCATCAATAGAAGATACTGCGAAAATAGAATTGAATCCACTACGACGAATTTTTTCTTTAATTTCTTCAATTCGATTACGATCCTTTGCAGAGGCTACCTCGTGTACATTGGCTAAAGCCGTCATGTAATAAGGCTTCGAATTGCGCATCGTCTTTTGATCGAAATGTTCAAGTATATAATCAACATTATTAGCGATATATTTAGGCGACAAAAGCACTTCTTCCCTATTTATATCACGTACTTTGCGATCTGCTATATTGTTTTTCTCTTTGATCGTACGAATATAATCTACTCGGAAAGGCAATACATTTTTGTCTGCTATTGCATCAACAATGGTATAGGTATGTATAGCGGATTGATGTTTCTCCTCAGGACAATTATTGGGATCTCCGTGCGGATAACAACCAAAAGCTTGAATAGTAGTTTTTAAATGTGCTTTGCCACCACTATTTGCATTTTTGGCAAAAATTGGTGTTCCTGTAAATCCGAATAAAAAGTATTTCTTAAATGTCTTCGTGATGGATTCGTGCATATCACCAAACTGCGAACGGTGACATTCATCAAAGATGAAAACTACTGGTTTGCTGTATATCGCATGAATCTTTTGCTTTTTAATCAGAATAGACAATTTCTGTATAGTTGTAATAATGATTTTCGCATTCGGATCATCCAATTGCTTTTTCAGTACTGCCGTATTGGTATTGCTATTTGCAGCACCTTTTTCGAATTTATCATACTCTTTCATCGTCTGGTAATCCAAATCCTTACGATCAACAACGAAAATAACTTTTTCTATAAAATCTAATCTACTAGCGAGTTGTGCTGTTTTAAATGAAGTTAATGTTTTACCTGAACCTGTTGTATGCCATACAAATCCACCTGCATCAATAGTTCCATATTTTTTATAATTATAGGATACATTGATTTTCTGCAAGATGCGTTCTGTGGCTACAATCTGATAAGGACGCATCACCAATAACAACTTATCAGAGGTAAAAACGCAATATTTGGTTATGATATTTAGGATAGAATGTTTGGCAAAAAATGTCTTTCCAAAATCCATCAAATCCAATATCGGGCGATTACTACCGTCTGCCCACCATGAAGTAAACTCGTAGCTATTACTTGTTTTCGATTTTTTAGATCCTTGTTTTTCCTTCTCTTTGAGGTGTGTGTAGCGTGTAGTATTGCTGTAATACTTGGTTAATGTACCGTTAGAGATCACAAACAACTGCACATACTGAAATAAGCCACTATCTGCCCAAAAAGATTCACGCTCATAACGATCTATTTGGTTGAAAGCTTCTTGTAATGACACTCCACGCTTTTTCAACTCAATATGCACCATCGGTAATCCATTGACCAAAACTGTCACATCATAACGATTGGCACGATTACCTTCGGCAGTTTCGTATTGATTGATGACCTGAAGATGGTTATTATGGATATTCTTTTTGTCTATCAAATAGATATTGCGCAGTGACCCATCTTCACATTGCAATGCTTGAATATAATCTTCTTGTATCAATCGAGTCTTATCCTCAATATTCGCATTGGGATTCGAAAGCTTACTTTCAAAAAACGATTTCCATTCCTTTTCGGTGAATTGGTAATCGTTTAACTTTTCTAGCTGTAGACGTAAATTATTAACCAATTCAGCATTCGAATGAATCGTAACGAATTCATACGCTTGTTTTTCTAACAAGGCAATAAAAGCCTTTTCAAGCTCTGCTTCAGATTGATAATGTACTTCTCTTTTATATTCGGTTGTATATTCGGCTACCACCGTAGATTCCGAATTTTCTGATATGAGGTTATAATTGGTTACTGGCATTCTTTATTAATTTTCTTCGTAGTAATACGAATAGTCAATTCCTTTCATAAACATTTCTCGGCTATTGATATCGTCAGTCAATGCACCATTTAAGGCTGATTTTAAGACTTGGCTATCTATAACACTTTTGATCATCGCTTGGTGATAGTCATTCTTGGCAATCTTACTCCAATCCACACATTTCCTTTCGGCTCGTTTGAGCATCAGATCCAACCAAATACGTGTACTTCGACCATTGCCTTCCATGAATGGATGTGCAATGTTCATTTCTACATATTTGTCTACAATCTCGTCAAAAGTACCATCAGGCATCGTTTCAATGTCTTTCAACGTATTGGGTAAGAATTGCGCCATAGCAAACTGAAATCCGCCTTTAGCAATATTCTTGGTGCGAATCTGACCAGCAAATTCATATAATCCACCAAACAAATACGCATGAATTTGTTGCAAGCCTTTGACCGTACCGACTTCTATGCTATCAATAAAAGAACTTTCGAAAAGCGCATAAGCTTTCGTCTTACTTTTACCGTCAATGGTTTCATCACTATAGGTAAACCACTCGATAAAACGATTGGCTTTAGTACCAGGGAAAGTTTTACCTAAAGCTATGATCCCTTCATAATCTAACACATCTGACTTATACCGTTTCCCATCTGATGCTAATAATTTCAGTTGGGTAGTAGCACTAACCAACTGATTATTCTCTTTCTTCAGCTTCGCTTTTAAGTATTTCCAATAGTTTCGTGTTTTGGTATAATCATCTTGATCCGTCAGCACGGCAACGATATCCAATACCGAAAACCACCATTTGCTTTGCTCATCATCCCAAATGGCACGTACCTCACGATCATCAAAAAAACGTATCGAAACTTTATCCATAGTAATTAAGCTGTTAAATGTTCAAAAGTCAACAACTTGCCGCGATAATATTCATACTGCTGTCTGCGTGCTTGTATCTCTGCTGGCAAACCTGTAGAAATATCATTGACCAAAGCATCAAATTTATCTAATATCGCTACTATACGTTCTTGTTCTTCGATTGAAGGAACTGGTATTTTTGCCTTTTCAAGCCCCTTAGCATTTATTGCAGAAATCTTTCCTGATGATATATTTTTTTTGATTTGATCATGAAATAGTTTCGTACGAGAAAAATATGCTACAAACTTTGGATTCAAGGAACTTCTAAATGTAAAACAAGCATCATGAGTCACCACATCAGATTCTCCTAACCAAGCAGTTGCTTTACCAATATCTTCAATGGTTTCTCCAGCAGCGACAATTACTACATCGCCCTTTTTTGCCTTCCTTAATTTTTCTGCTTGTTCAGCCCGAATAAATGACTTAGATTCTGTAGCGTAAATATTATAGTGGGTATACATTTCTCCATAGTGGATACATGGATAACCTTCTTCAACCATATCCGTTCGTACAAAGCGTTTTCCTCTTATAAACTCACCCACTTCTCCCAAAGCTTTCCACTCCACATCTTTACCATCGAAGGAAAGCAATTCATTGCGATAGTATTCGTATTGGCGCGTACGCGCCTCCAGCTCCGCCTCCAGCTCCGCCTCCAGCGCTGTAAACTTATCCAAAATAGAAACTATCTCTTCTTGTACCGGTAGTGGTGGAATGGGAATTGTGATTTTTTCTAATAAATTTTGTGGTAAATGAGCAGGTATTGCATTCGTTTTTAAACTATAAATTAAGTCCTGTTTACTGCTTAAAATAAAATATAAAAACCTATTATTTAACCCTTCATTAGGATAAACTGAATAGCAAACATCATTAGCCCAAAATCTCTCTTTTTGCCAATCTAAATATCCTGCACTTCCATATTGCGCAATTGTAATAGTATTCGCTTCTCTATTGTAATCATCAAAATATCCAAGGGGTTTAAAACCTCCACTAATTACAGGATATTTTTTATCATCATTTAGTTGTGATTTTGTAACTCTTTTTCCTCTTATGATTTTTCCACATTCTCCTAAATCTTTCCATTCGACTCCATCAGGACAATATTTAGTGATTAAATCGTCTATTTTACTCATTGCCCACTCCTTCCAAATCACTCACAATAGCATCTATAGCTGTACGTAATTCCTGTTGACGATCTACAATCTCTTTAATACGTTGATTCAAAGCAACGATATCAGTAGCTACCGTAGTATTTTCCTGCTCTACATACGAACTTACTGCAATATTATAATCGTTCTTCGCAATCTCTTCATTAGGTACTAATTGCGCGAAGTGATTAATAGATTCACGCGTGATAAACGCATTCAAAATTTTCTTACGATTATCATCAGACAGTTTATTTTTATTACCACCACGCACAAACTCCGCAGAAGAATCGATAAACAGTGTCGCATTATCTTTCTTGCTTTTCTTCAATACGATAATACAAGTCGCTATCGATGTACCAAAGAACAAATCCGCAGGCAATTGGATAACAGCATCTACATAATTATTATCAATCAAGTATTTACGAATTTTTTGTTCTGCTCCACCACGGTACAATACCCCAGGAAACTCTACAATGGCAGCCGTTCCCGAAGTAGCCAACCAGGAAAGCATATGCATCGTAAATGCCAAATCGGCTTTAGACTTCGGTGCTAATACACCAGCAGGTGCAAAACGAGGGTCATTAATCAATAGTGGGTTGGCATCTCCTTCCCATTTGATCGAATACGGTGGATTGGACACGATAGCATCAAAAGGCTCATCATCCCAGTGCATCGGATCCATCAAGGTATCACCGTGACTGATATTGAACTTCTCAAAGTTGATATCGTGCAAAAACATATTGATACGACAAAGGTTGTAGGTCGTGATGTTCACTTCTTGACCATAAAAACCTTGACGTACATTTTCTTTACCCAATACTTTAGCAAACTTCAATAGCAACGAACCCGAACCACAAGCTGGATCATATACTTTGTTTACTTGTGTTTTGCCAACTACCGTAATTTCAGCTAGTAATTCAGAAACTTCCTGAGGTGTAAAAAATTCCCCTCCGGACTTGCCTGCATTACTCGCATACATGGTCATCAGGTATTCGTATGCATCACCGAAAGCATCAATATTATTATCTTGGTAATCACCTAATTTTAAGCCTGCAATAGCTTTTAAGATTTTAGCCAATAGCTTATTGCGTTGCTCAACTGTTCCGCCAAGCTTATTGCTATTCACGTCCACATCATCAAACAACCCTTTTAAATCGTCTTCGCTATCTGTACCATTAGCAGATGACTCAATGTCTTTAAAGATGCGATGCAAATCGGTATTTAGATTCGGATTGTTTTCCGCATTTTGCTGCACATTGACAAAAAGCTCTGAAGGAAGGATATAAAATCCTTTTTCGCCTACGGTATCCTTACGACCATATTCGGCTTCTTCGTCTGATATCTTCGCGAAATCAAAATCCGTATTACCAGCTTCCCACTCCGCATTATTGATATGTGCACGCAAGTTTTCGGAAATAAAACGATAGAACAAAATACCTAATACATAGGACTTAAAATCCCATCCATCCACACTACCACGCAAATCATTTGCTATCTGCCATATCGTTCTATGCAGTTCGTCTCTTTCTTGTTCTCTTGTCATTTTTTAATGTATGTATAGCTCTAACGTGTCGAATTTCAACACACTAATATTTGATATTTTATAAGTTAATAATTGCCTAAATATAGCGAAAAATACGCAATTAGAATACGGTAAACAGTAATGAAGTAAACTAAAGTCAATTAGAATATAGTAGCCAGTGAAAACAAAAAACAATTTTATTACATCCACTATTATTGTATAATTTAGCCTAAATATTTTACCCCTAAAATTATGTCTCGCTCAAAACGTAAAATTAAAATATTAGGAATTACTTCTGCTGAATCAGAAAAGCAGGATAAAAGATTATGGAATAGAAAATTCAGAAAAGTATGCAAAAAACTAATTCGGCAGGAAAAGGAACTTCCTAATAATATCAAAGCCGTGACCGATGTTTGGTCAGGCTCTAAAGATGGCAAACGATTTAGGGAAAATATTCCCCAAAAATATATGAGAAAATAGTGTTTCTAACCTCCTCAATTATCAATCTTTTTAAAGTTGAAATTTGAGGAGGACGCCTACGGCAGGTAAAATGGTTCAATCCTCAGATTTCCCATTTTCTAATTTTTCGAGTTTAAAAGCGACTTTCAAATACATATTTTTCCAAATTTCCTTTTCTTCATTATGTACTTCTTCGGACTTAAGAATCTTATCAATAGTTTCTATTTCTTTCATCCAGTTATTAAGAAGTAATGAGTCCATATCTAATTTGCGGGCTAAAGATATAATAGTTTCGCCATCTTGAAATTTCTTATACAATTCCATTAACTTCATTAATTGCACTGGATGTTCTACTGTTTTTCTCGGTCTTCCCATTTTTTATATAATTTGTATTTATCTGGATTTTCTTTAAAATATTTATTGATTTCCCCTAATTCATATTGCCTTAAGTTATAGGTTTCTAACTGTTTAAGTTTTTTAGCTGAATCTGATAATTGAATTGATAGAAATCCTACTAATCCAAATGACAGAACGATTAGAGCTATTGAAAACAAAAAAATACTATAAGGATTTCTTACTTTTTTCATTCGCCTTTCGATAGTAATCAAATCAGCTTCTACTTTTTTATAATCATCTTTAAATTGAGCTGATACCAACTGAAAATTATCATTCAAGATTTTAAGATTTTCCCCTTGTACGGTTGAATTAAAATCATCCTGAATTTTCTTTAATGCAGCATCAATAACTTTACAAACGTTAACCTGATTATCTAATGACTTCTGCTCAATTGATTGTTTAGTATTGAAGATCTTAATAGATTGTTGTTTATGTAATTCTAAAACTTGATTTAATTCTTCAATAACTTTATTCTTATCAGCCTCATCAGCACAAACTTGCTTGTGCAATTTATCTTCCAGTTGCTCTAATCGTTGTAAAATAGATTTTAGCAATTCCAATAATTTTTCTTCCATAGCTTATCAATTTACCTTCTGTAATAGTTCTTTTTCTTTTTTTTCATCTTCTGATTCTCATCAGCTTGATCATTTGCGCCAGCGCCAAAACTTCCTAGAACATTAAAAGCATTTCCAATACTCGTACTAAAAGACTTAGCTTCAGTCGGATCGATTTTATTTTCAACACCTTCTGATATTTGCTCTTTTGGCTTTTCTAACTCTAGCTTAATTTTATTCTGTTCAAGCGTGTTTAAAATAGTTTCTACTCTAAGCTCGTTATCCAATTCAGAGAACTTAAATCCACCTTTCTTAGTTATATCTTCTAATTTGCTTGTTGTTTCCTTTTTATAATCAGTCGGAATTATTCTTCCACCAACATAACCAGTACTATTTTTTGTCAAATGAAGCTCATAGCCTCTTTTTAACAGGGCTTCTTTAAGTTTATCAAGAGATATGTTCATTGGATTCCTTAGCTCATCTCTAATGGCTTTTAAAGCATATTGCTTTTCTACTTTATTCAAATGGTGCTTAATCTCCTTTGCATTATACCAGCCTCTCTCTTTACAAATCTGATCCAACACTTTATGTAAAGTGAATGCCAAATATTTATCAGAATACGTAGCGCCAGAACTAGAAATTCTATTAACATATATGTGAGCGTGTTTAGTAGTTCTGGATTGATGCAAAGCACACAAATACTGGTGATCCTGAAGCTTCAATTTTTCTAACACATCCTTACATAATTGTTGCCAATCGATTTCCTTGAAATCTTTAGTATATATTTTGTGTGGACTTACTACAATACTCAATGCTAAATTTTTCGTAGGGTTGTTAGGTGTCATCATCTTAAATTCCCGATACATTTCTGAACCATCCTTTCCAAAAAGACCATTCCGTAAAAGCTCTACCGCTGTACCTTTATCGTTCAATAGATAATCCAATCCTTGTGAACTACCTTTCACTGCTTTTGCCTTACCCGTCATGGTAATTGATTTTTATAAATCACCTCTATTTTATGAATAGTATCTGCTATTTCTGCTCTTAATATCATATCTAAATCATATTTCATATAATTAGAAATTCTAGAAAAAGCAGTTCGGAGATTTGCTATTTCCATCATCAGCTCTCTTTGTTCTTGACTCATTTTAGGAATTCTAGCTTTATAGAATAGTAAGTTTCTACCTAAGTCTGATTTGCTAATTTTCAGCTTTTTAGAAAATTCATTTAATCGCTCGAATTCAGATTTCCGTAAACGTATACACCATCTAAAATTTCGATTATCACCTTCTACCTCATCTTTATTTACATCAATATCTACCTTATTATTTTGTTTAATTAAACGTTCTAATTCATCAAATAATTCGTTCATAGTTGATCCTTTCAATTAATAAATTTTTCATAAAACTAATTCCGACAGCATGGAGGAATTAGCAAGAAGTCGATGGCACAAAACCATTTGTGTGCCACTCGACATATCTTGACCCTTCTAATCTTCAATACTTTCCAAGCAAGTAATCATTTAGATCCTTGCCTTTGAATGTAGGTCTATAATCATAAAATTTAGAGCCATGCATATCTGATTTATCCCTTAATAATTCAGTAGCTTTATCTCCTGCATTATCTCGATCTAGAAATCCTATGATTTGAATCTGATCCGTTCCTCTACTAAAAGGAAGGTTTTCAAAAGTCATTTTCAAATTATTAACAGTATTTAAAATGCAGTAATCATGAAGCAATTCTTGTTCAGGATAAATCATTAAAAAACTTAGAAAGTCTAAAATGCCCTCAAAATAAATTCTGCTTTTAGCACCTAAATTTTCAAAAAAGGTATAGCCTTGCTTAGTAACAGTTTTGAAATTCTTAGAGAACAAAACATGTCCTTTCAAAAAATTTTCAGTACCCAAACTCCAATATTCCTTATTTGAGTTGCTCCATCGATATTGGTAAGTTTTTAAATATCTCGAAGCCATTTCGAAATTAGAAATACCCCTATCTTCTACTAGATATTTCAACATATATGGCTGTCTGAAAACATCATATTCATTTAAAATTATTATACTATCTCCATCCTTTTTCTTTTCAATAGCTATTAATTTATCAGGCTGTTGAAAAGAAAAAATACCATTATTGAATTTTTTGACTATTTCTTTAACCGTCAATTCAGGATATATCAATAAAATGAGGTCGATTAATGTCCCACCGGTATTATTTAATGAATAATCTACCCAAAGATTGTTTGATGATACCTTAAGGCTACCAGTTCGCTGATTTGGCGTAATAAACGATTTGTACATCCAATAACCATTACACTTCCTTTCAGGGTAAACTGAAATTAACTCTAAGAATAATGGTATTGAGATCTTATTAATTTCCTTAGTTTCCATAATTTCTTTATATTTTTATGTAGTCATGTAGTCAGTAATAAAATATTTTACTGACTACACAAAAAACACGCTTTAAACCTTGATTAACACATTTTTTATTGTATTTGTAGTCATGTAGTCAGTAAATATTTAATAAAGTATACACGTCTTGAATCAGTGATTGTATTTCCCTGTGCATTGATGTGATTTCTCCTATTCACTGCTACAAAACCTAGTGATCGTAGTGCCTGGCCAATTTTCTTTTCAGAATATTTTTGATAAGTCTTATTTTGAAGATCCAATAGAATTTCTGAAGACATTAAGACTGCATGATGATCATCTTCACTTCCTGGAGCGTAATATTTTGATAACATTTCATATTCAATAGAATGCGTCTTAAACTTGGAGTTATACCGTTCATTTTGGTCTATCTCATCTCTTGAAACCTCACATTCAAAACCATTCATATATAAATCATATGCTTCACCCCACACTAAGTCTATGTCTATTTCTTTCGAATAAGACCAATCTATCTCAATCACATCAAAGCAAATCCAACGGACAGTAGCATCAGCTGTTAAAAAGGAATAAGTATCTGTAGTTCCTATAAAGGAAATACGACGAGGAGTCATTTTAGGATTAGCTGCGTAAGGACGTCTTACATTGACATGCAATCTTGACATAGATGATTTAAACTCCTCTAGATCTGTATTCCTCATGTTACCTAAATCATCTAAAATACATAGAAGATTAGCGGACAAAGCAATATCCATATCATTGCCTAGTCTTGGGTTTTCGATATAATAACTTTTAAGTTGACTTGGAACTAAAAATCGTGTAAATGAGGATTTACCTAGATTCTGTTTTCCAGATGAAACAAGGACTATAGCATTTTTATTAAAATAGTTTTCACACAATGCACACTTCACCACACGACATGCCCATTTCATAAACTGGACTATAAAGCGATACTGATCTTCAGTTTTTACATAGTCTAAAAATTTACGAATGTAGTCGGTTTGATTACATTCAAGATACTTTTTGTGACACGCTTTAAAATACTCTTGAAAAGGGTCATATCTTACTATCTTATTAGATTTTAAAAATGTTATAACATCATTGTTCGATGCTGCAATCTTTCTAGTTTGTAGTTCAATTACTAGATCATTTTCATTAGCTTCAGCATATTCAAGATGTTCCTTTGGTTTGACCTCAATAATATTTTGGATAATATTATATCTGAAGTCATAGTGTTCACGCAGTTCTCTAATAACGCGGATTAATTTTAATTCATTCGCACACATAATAGAAATTCTTATGTTAAAAATTTGATTAACAATGGAATTCCTTTATTTTTGTATTGTCAGATACAGAAAAAGAAATTCCGAAAGGATAAGCCCAGATGCTTATCCTTTTTTTCTTCTATTACTTTGTGCAATATGGTGAAATGCGTCCTGTGTTGACTGTGACGAGGTTTTATGTTCTCCTCCTAATAACCATTGATCAATGGCTTTTTTCTCAAAAAACAATTTTGCCCCACCGTTTTGGTTTCGATGGAAAGGGATTAATGATTTACTAACCAATTGGTAAATATATTTAGGTTTATAGCCTGAATAGACTGCTAATTCCTCAACGGTTAAGATAGATTTAAAACCTAATAAATAGTTTTCTAATCGATTTAACTTCTCTAAGATTAATTCATTTTTTTCCATAATGTACTTTGTTTTTTATTCCTGACTTCATTGTCAAGTCAAACAAAGTAAAATAGAGTAGAAAAAATTAAGTTCCGAAGATTGGAATTATACAATCATTTATTAAATAATTCCAATCTTTTAGAAATTTGATAACAAAATAATTATACTTTAAAAAGACTAATAATATCATTTTCTCTTGAAACAATTTCCACTTTCCTTCCATCATATGATGAACTAACATTTTTTGGAATAGCAATTCTACCCTTAATTGTAAATACACTCAAAACAAATCTTAACGTATATTTCTTATTTATAGATTTTATCTGATCTTGAAATAACTTAGTTTGAATATTTGTCATTTTTAAATCAAAAAGTGGAGATTCCAAAACCAGACCTTTTTGCAATACCTCAATAAATTTTGATTTCATTTCAGTCTGATTACTTAAATCTTCATAAATTATGAAACCATGCTTTATCATATTATCAAATAAAAATTCAGCTTGTTTGTACGAGATTAGATCTTTTCTTTTAGATAGAACATTTGATGCTTTACTCTTGATTTTTGGTAAATATAGTTCAGCAAAAGATGGTTTAAAAAGATAAAACATTAAATATCCTGCTACCATAAATAGTAATAAGAAAATAGAAATGTAGCTAACATCCATTATTATATTTATAGTAGAAAAATCTCCGTGGAATGAAGTAGACTCTTTATAGATAGAAATTAGATACAAAGAGAAAATCATTAATGGTACGAATAAGCTAATAAAGAAAACTCTTGGCTTATCGACTTTACTATCAAATGTAGTTTTAAGATTTAATGCGTATTCCATATACCACTTAAAACAGACAACACTAATTTTAAATACACAAAATATGCAAATTATCAATAAAATAATTTTCAAAATTGAAACATACTGATTTGTTCCAAGATATACCACTCCTATTAAATTAGTAATTATTGTTATTAAAGCTAATGAGTAAAATTTGTTTTGATTTTTCATAATAAGTTTAATTTAAGTTCTGGAATAATATAAGCTGACTCTCGCATCTTTCTGTCAGCAATTTTAGCGTAAATTTGAGTTGTACGAATGATTTTATGACCTAGACGTTTTTGTACTGTGTAAAGATCCGCTCCATTTTCTAAAAGTAAAACAGCATTAGTATGTCTAGCTGAGTGAAATGTTATATGTCGCTTTGTACCAGAAAGTAAAACCCATTTAGCTAATTCATTATTATTGGTTGCACTATATTTCAAACCCTTAAAAACTCTTTCATAAGGCTCACCTCTTTTTCCTAATAGATCACGAGCTTGCTTAGAAATATATAAATATTCGACTCCTTCTGTCTTTTCCTGCCTAAAGTTAACTTTATAAACATCATCACCTTCTTCTCGAACTTCAGACCATGTTAGCTTATTACAATCTGACCATCTAAGTCCAGAAAGACAGGCAAAGATAAATGCGGATTTTAATACTGGATATTTACAAGGTGTATCAGACAACTTCTGTAGCTCTTCGAATGTGAGATATTCACGTTGCGTTTCAACCATATCAAAACTTTTGAGGTCATCTGCAAAATTATGGGTTAAGTAACCCTCTTTTACAGCCAGCCTCAAAGAAGCTTTAAACTTATTAAAATAAGAATATTTAGTATTTGATGAAATAAATAGGTTACTCTTGGTTTTAGCTTCCTTATCAAAATATTTTCTGACGCTATTACAAAAAGTTTCATTGATCTCCTCGAACACAAAATTTTTACTAATTATATTTTGTAAATGTGCGAAGGTAGAAATCCACGTGTCCCGAGTAGATCCACTTTTCTCATTGGATTTTTCAAGGAAAAAATCTAAAAAACGTCTTTTTGTTTTAATTGGGTTTTTAATACCATATTTCCCCTGAGCAAAATCCGCTTTGCGAATCGCAAGAATGTTTTCAGCTAATTCTTTGTCTTCTTTATTTTTTTTCTTTTCATTAGCTGTCTTTGCATACGGATCAAAGTATAACTTTAAATATTCAAAATCTCTAAGATGAATTCTCTTACCATCATCCCCGACCGTCGACCCCTTATAATATTCGATATAGTAGCTAATTAAACCACTTTTTAGTTTCTTCTCTTTTAATGTTATCTTCATTACAAAAAATAAAGGTGTACAATAGTACACCTTTAAGTTCTTTGAGGTGTACATGAATACACCAAATATAGTAATAAAGTCAATTAGAGTAAAAACAAAATTAACATAACTAATTGACTATCAAATAAAGTAAACCAGAGTAAACTAAAATAAAACGAATCTACTTCCCGATACAAAATTTCGAGAATATATTATCCAATAAGTCGTCTGTGGTAACTGTCCCAGTGATTTCTCCGAGGTGGTGCAACGCTTGGCGGATATCCATGGCCAGAAAATCCGAGGTTACAGGATTATCAATACCATATAATACCTTTTCCAAAGCAGTTTGGGTATGTTGTAACGCTTCGACGTGGCGAATGTTCGTCACCATCACATCATCCGTATTGATATTAGAAAGATTCACTTGATTTAGCAATTCATCCTTTAACTCCTCTATACCAAGTTGCTCTTTAGCAGAGATATATAATGGATTTAACACCTGATATTCTGCACGTTGTGATTCCGTAATTAAATCTGATTTATTGATAATAGTTACAAAAGGAATATTCAAATCTTTGACTTCCTGGATCTGTTCCTGAACAGCCTCAATTTTATCTTGTGTAGGATCAAAAAGGTAAATAATCAAACGTGCTTGCTTCATTTTTTCGCGTGTGCGCTCCACTCCTTTTGCCTCAATCACGTCTTCTGTATGACGTATACCTGCTGTGTCGATGAAACGGAAAGTAATCCCTTTGATATTGATTTCATCCTCAATCGTATCACGTGTCGTACCGGCAATATCTGATACAATAGCACGTTCTTCGTTCAACAATGCATTTAATAGTGTTGATTTCCCAACATTCGGTTTACCCGCTATGACTACAGGAACACCATTCTTCAGTACATTTCCTTGTTCGAAAGAAGCTATTAACTTATTGATTACCGAATATATCTTCTGAATCAGCGCTTTTAGTTGATCACGGTTTGCAAATTCTACATCTTCTTCGGAGAAATCTAATTCTAACTCAATCAACGATGCAAAGTGCACTAAATCTTCCCGAAGCTTTTTCAACTGATTGGAAAAGCCTCCACGCATTTGTTGCATTGCAATTTGGTGAGATGCTGCCGAATTAGAAGCGATCAAATCCGCTACAGCTTCCGCCTGTGATAAATCCAGTCCACCATTCAAGAAAGCACGTAAAGTAAATTCTCCTGGACGTGCGGCACGTGCACCTTTACGAATCAATAAATTGATCACTCGCTCGATGATATATTTAGAATTGTGCGTTGATATCTCTACCGAGTTTTCTTTCGTATAGGAATTCGGCCCAACAAAAAGTGACACTAACACCTCATCTATAATCTCTTCGCCTTCGCGGATTGTTCCAAAATGAATGGTATGCGAAGCCTGCTTGTTGAGATCTTTACCTTTGAAAACAGAATTGACTAAACTAATAGCATCTGTTCCCGAAACACGAATCACGGCAATGGCACCTTGCGAACCTGGAGAAGTAGCTAATGCTACGATAGTATCTTGCGTATTGGAAGTACTTACTGACATAGCCACAAAGGTACTAACATAGTTTAAGAAAATGAATTATCGTTTTTCAATACATACATTAAACCTAACAAGGTCTTTACAATCTAATACAGTTGATTTAACTATTTTTGTAATTCAGTATAATTCAGTTGTATATGCATTTTCTTAGAAAAGTAATTTTATTCCTTGCTTTATTTCCTGTAGCTGCGCTCGCAGATACGTATCCAGAAGTTGTATTTGATAATAGTATTGTAAAAGGCTCGTATGCTAAAAGTCAGGTATCTTATTCAGGTCAAAGTTGGGTTGAAAATGTAAATAAACATCTCTTAGTATCTGATACTCTTTTCTTTACACCTGGAAATGCCTTGTCCTTGAAATATATTTCTGCTAATGAAGGAAATTGGGAAACGAGTATCAATTACAACCGTCAGAAATTTAATTATACCGTTGACGAATCAGATTTTTTGAGTATAAGAATTTATATAAACTCTCCTAAAACGACTGTCAAAGATTTGCCTCGTGTCTTTATCAGACAACAACATGCTTCTTCAGATACACTCAGTTTGGAACCTTATGTGGTAAAATTAGAGCACAAAAAATGGTTGCATGTAAAAGTTCCAGTGAAGAAATTCCATATACGAAATAAACAAGCTATCGTCTTGGGTGTCGGATTTGCGCAAAATGCGAGTTCTGCAAATACACACCATTTATTGCTGGATCAATTGGAGTTTTTACCTCTTAAATATTCAGAGATTCCATTACGTTCGGCTGCAATTCTGAGTGAGGCAACAGCCTACGATCGCGCGGTTCACTTAAAATGGCAACTTCCACTTTCGCCAAGTATTCGTTATATCAAGATTTATAGAGCTATGGATGGTAAGAATTTCAAAGCCATTGGTATTCGTCCTGTTCCTATGCAATCTTGTTTAGATATGGTTCCCGTAATAGGACAAAAATATCAATACCAAATCTCATGGGTAGATTATAATTATCAGGAATCACCTTTATCAACCGCTAAAGAAGTGGAAACTTCTGCATTGGGCAACGATGAGATTTTGAAATTAGTACAACTGGCCAACGTCAATTATTTTGTAGAAAATTTTGACATCAATAGCGGTATGTACATGCCGTTCCGCAGTAAGAATAAAGTTATTGTTTCTACCGAAGAAACAGCAGGTGCTATCTTATCGTTGATAGTTGGGGTTAAAAATGATTTTTTGACGCGTCAGAATGCATTGAACAGAATATCAAAAATCACATTCTTTCTAATGCGTTCACAAAATAAAAATGGATTCTTCCCTTCTTTCTATGATGCGCGTAAAGGTGTGCCTGAATATAGAAATGAATTGGCTATTTACGACGTAAAAGCTACAGGTGCTATCATGGAAGCCTTGCTTATTGCAAGAGAATTTTTTAATGAAAACAATGATTCAGAAAAAGATTTACGCACACGTATTTCGCAACTTTATCAGCAGATAAAATGGAATGAGATTACCGAAAGCAATAATCTGTTAAAATCTAAATTGGCTTTATTGGATAATGAAGGTGCCAAAAACAAAGCGCTCAGCGGTACTCATCAGGCTATCAATACGTATCTACTCGCTGTAGGTAATAATAAATATGCACTGCCTGTAGAAACGTACACGGATGCAGTGTATCACAAATTTGAAAATATTACGGTAGATACCACCCAATCGATCAATCCTTATTATTTTGATGAAGAGATTGAACAGGAAGATTTCCAAACTCTAAGAAAAGAGCACATTGTCGACACAACAATCAAAGTACCTGTTTTCTCTCCTAAACAAGAATATGGTGTTAATTTAGCTTTTGGCAAACTGGGTAACAGCCTGCTGGAATTGTATAAGCCTTTCATGACAGTAAGACCATCTTCGATTAATGATTCGCTTACAAATTGGAATGAGGTATTGACTAATTATACGCTATATATAAAACGTCGTGATAACGAATTGGGTCTAGGCGCAACCAACAGCGACATCTGGGGATATTACAAAAATTTTGATAACAGTGGTAATTCACGAATAAATCCAGCGATTGGTGCTTCTTCGATTTTTGTAGATAAGGATTTAGGCATGCAGTCTATTATTAATTTATATAAGCAATACGGCGATTTGTTGTTCTCTGAATTTGGGTTTAGATCGTGGTTAGACCTTCGCAATGATGATGTTTCGGATGAATATATTTCTTCGAATCAAGCGGCTATTGCTGTGATGATCGAAAATGCAAAGACTGGATTTATTTGGGATTTATATGAAAAAATTCCAGAACTAAAACCTGCTCGTGAAAGCTTATTCGGAAATAAAAAGCAATAATTTTATAAAATTAAATTATATCTTAGTATCGAACATAATATGTTAGATTTAATATGAAAAAATTACTCCTACTGCCCGTTTTAGCCGGTATAATTTCTTTCCAAGCCTGTAAGCAACAGCAATTAACTATTTTACCTGGAGCCGTGGTAAGCAAAGACGGTACAGATGATGGATTAAAAAATGTAAAATCAGAATTTGACGATGCAACCCGTACAGATGAAGGGATTAAATTTTCTTTATCTTCGGATGTATTGTTCCCTACCAATTCCTCTTATCTGACTGATAAAGCTAAAACAGAGTTAACGAAACTGATCAAAATATTAAATCAACAACGCGATAAAAAAATCCGTGTAGATGGTCATACCGACGCTACTGGTGAAAAAGATTACAATATTTGGTTATCAGAAAAAAGAGCTGCTTCAGTGAAGAAATTCTTAGAAGATGGTGGTGTAGCAGGTGCGCGTATTTCGACTAAAGGTCATGGACCAAGCAAACCTATTGCAGACAATAAAACTGCAGATGGTCGTCAGAAAAATAGACGTGTTGAGATTATTATATTGAACTAAATCTCTTCTTAATGAGATATAAAAAAAATCGGCTTAACAATTTGTTAAGCCGATTTTTTTATTCCTGCATGTAAGTATTACAATGCATTTAATTTATCTTGAATTGCTTTCGCTTTATCTTCTAATTGTAAAAAGTCGTAAACACTTTTCAAACCTCTCAAAGCACTTTCGTTATTTGGCTCGATTTCTACCACTTTAGCAAAATAAGCTTCAGCAGGTTTCACCTTTTCCTTTAGAGCAGTTACTTTTGAATTGTATTGATTGTTACTCAATGTTTTATCTGCATTAATTACAGAAAGTTCATCTTTGATAATATTAACTAAAGATACACCTGCATTGATGTTAGCATCTACGTAGTTTGGATCAATTTCAAGCGCTTTTTTATAGGCTTCTAATGCTGTTTCATTATTACCCAAAGAAGATTCTGCAATACCTAAATAGAAATACAATGTTTTGTTAGTTGGCTCTTTTTCGATTTGAGATTTTAACTCACTCATTATACCCGTAGTATTACCTAAAGCAATATTGTAGTTGATATTTTGATTTGCAATCTCATTATCTTCAGGATACATTTTAGCAGCTTCACTAGCATATTTCAACGCATTTGTAGTATCGCTTAAAGACAAATATAAGTTAGGAATGTCTTTAACGATTTTTTTGTGCTCTGAATAATCTTTTCTATCTACTAAAGCTAAGTATTTCTCCAAGCCTTTTTGATAGTCTTGACTTTGCACCGCTGCGATACCTGCATAGTAAGTCAATGTCGTATCACCTGGCATGTAGGTTAATGCATCAGAGAAAGCATTGTATGCGCCAGGATAATCTTGTTTGTCCCAGGCAGCTACACCTTTGTTAAAATTGTAAGCATATAAGTTGTGCTCACTATTTTTGATGTTTTCTTCGTTTTTCTTATCCGTATCTAAAGATCTTGCTTTAGCAATAGCCTCTTTTGCTTTATTGATATCCTCTTCGCTGTTGTTGTCAGCGCCAAGGTTACCGTACACTAATGAATAAATTGTCCATGCTTCTGCAGACTCTTTAGTCTTTTCATGTACTACAGCTGCATCAATAGCTTCTTTTGCTGTCGTGATATATGTTGTTCCTAATTGAGGTGTGCCTGCTTGTTTAACTTCAAAATACTTTTGAAAATTAGTTTGCGCCTTTTTGATATTTCCAGTTTGGGCAAATAATGAACCTGCCGAAACGAATATGGCTGTAAAAATAATTCCTTTTTTAATGTTCATATGTTTAGTATTTAATTATTCGATAATTGATTCAAGAGTGTTTTCACTCTATCTAATTGTTCTTGGTCATCGGATGTTTCGTAAAACAAAGCTAATCCTTTTAAGGCATTTTCAGCATAAGGCTTAATACCATTCGCTTTCAACAAATAATCTTGAGCAGAATATTGGGCCTCCAAATTATTTTTATCTTTCAGAAACTCATTCAAATGAATCAAACCTAATGCTAAGTTAGCATCGTAATTGTTATCATCCAAATCTAAAACTTTTCCATAATATTTTTTAGCCTCCGCAATATTTCCAACATTTTCGTTGGAGAATCCTGCTAAATAATACAATTCAATATTATCTGGCTCATATTTAATAGCTTCCGCAATGATTGGTGTAATTGCTTGATAGCTTTTGTTTTCCGCAAATGCTTCTACTAAAAGAAAAAGAATAGTTTTGTCTTCAGGATAAAGTTCTCTTGCTTTTTGTAAGGTGCTCAAATAAGATTGGTTGTCCTTATTTGTCTTATAAAGTTTAGTAAGCGAGATGTACGTCAAGGCATTTACTTCCGTACCTACTATTAATTTTTTGTAATAATTGATAGCTTCCTCTGTTTTGCCAGCTTGAGCTGATAGGTATGCCAGATTACGTAACACATCTTCGGATTGGGATCCCAGACGTTCAACTTCCAAAAAACTGTTGTATGCTTTTTCGTATTCGTTTTTCTCAATCTCCTTATTTGCTTTATAAATATAAGCTGCAATAAGATTTTGATTCACATAATTGAGCTCATTTTCGTAATGAGAACGATCTTTTTGTCGAATACGATTTACGGCATCAATTGATGCATCGATATGGTCTTTGTCGCCTTTTAATTTACGTGTCGAATCCGCATAAGCCAATGAGCTATACACCATCGCACGAAGAATATTATTCTTTGTCGATGAAGAATCACGTTTTGTTTTGTAGGCAGCATCAATGAATTTTTTAGCATTTTCCAAATCCTTGAACTCACCTTTGATAGTATACTTAGCAAAACTGTTGGAGCTCTCCTTGTAATTGGATTGAGCTACAACAGTGGTACTTAAGCATGCAAATAATATTGAAGCTGTAAGTGCTTTCATATTTTTTTATTCCTCTGAAACCGAATTATTATCTTGATCTGCAGCTGAATCTTCTGTGCCTTCTACGCTTTCCTCTCCTTCTATTTCTAATTCTTCCTCTTCTTCGCGGGCAACTTTCGTGATAGATGCAATTTCATCGTTTTCTTTCAATGTAATCAAACGAACACCTTGTGTTGCACGTCCCATTACACGTAATGTATCCACACCTATACGAATCACAATACCAGATTTGTTGATAATCATTAAGTCATCATTATCCGTCACATCTTTAATTGCAACCAATTCACCTGTTTTCTCTGTTACGTTAATGGTTTTGACTCCTTTACCTCCACGGTTGGTGATACGGTAATCATCAAGATCCGTACGTTTACCATAGCCCTTTTCGGAAACCACCAAAACAGATACTTCAGAACTATTAACACTAATCATGCCAACTACTTCATCTTTTTCGTGTGCTAAAGTCACACCACGAACACCTGTAGCCGTTCTACCCATTGGACGTACCGTAGATTCATTAAAACGAATAGCTCTACCAGAACGTAATGCCATTACAATTTCACTATTTCCGCTAGTCAAACAAGCTTCGATCAACTGATCTCCTTCGTTGATATTGATAGCATTGATACCATTAGCACGAGGACGAGAATAAGCTTCTAGTGAAGTTTTCTTAATAGTACCTTGCTTAGTACACATGATGATGAAGTTGTTTTCCAAGTATTCTTGGTCTTTCAAGTTTTTCACCAATATGTACGCTTTTATTTTCTCCTCTTTGGGTACGTTAATGATGTTTTGCAATGCACGACCGCGAGAAGTACGGCTTCCCTCAGGAATCTCGAATGCACGCAACCAGAAACAACGTCCTGATTCCGTGAACAACAACATATAGTTGTGAGCCGTAGCTGTAATAATATGTTCTGTAAAGTCTTCGTCACGTGTATTCGATCCGATAGAACCTTTACCACCACGACCCTGACGTTTGTACTCAGAAAGTGGTGTACGTTTTACGTAGCTATTATGCGAAATGGTAATTACGACTTCTTCATCATCGATGAAGTCTTCCATTGTCATATCTTCAGCTGAATGTACAATAACTGAACGACGCTCATCACCAAATTTCTCTTTTACTTCGATTAATTCGTCTTTGATAATTTGATAACGCAAACCTTCGTCCGCTAATACTTGTTTCAAGTAATCGATAGTCTTCATCAATTCAGCATATTCTTCTTTGATTTTCTCGCGTTCTAGTCCTGTCAAACGACGTAACGTCATATCAAGGATGGCGCGAGCCTGAATATCTGATAAACCGAATTTCTCCATCAAGCCCACACGAGCTTCTTCTGGTGTTTCGGAATTACGAATCAACTTAATTACTTCATCCAAATGATCCAAAGCGATCAAATATCCTTCTAAGATATGTGCACGCTTTTCAGCTTCTGCTAATTCAAATTTCGTACGACGTACAACTACATCATGTCTGTGTTCTACGAAAGCTTGAATCATATCTTTCAAGTTCATTAACATTGGACGTCCTTTTACTAAGGCAATGTTATTCACAGAGAAAGAGGATTGCAATGAAGTATGTTTGAATAGATTATTCAGTACCACGTTAGCATTTGCATCACGTTTTACTTCGTATACAATACGAACATCTTTAGCCGATTCATCACGTATTTCTGAGATACCTTCTAATTTTTTCTCATTGATCAACTCTGCAGTACGTTTAATCATATCTGCTTTATTAATCAAATAAGGTATTTCTGTTACGACAATAATTTCGCGACCTGATTTCGTAGTTTCGATCTCTGCTTTGGCACGCATTACAATACGACCTCTACCAGTCTCGAAAGCTTCGCGTACACCATAGTGACCATATATCACACCTCCTGTTGGGAAATCTGGCGCTTTAATGTGTTGCATTAACTCAGAAATCTCAATATCTCTATTATCTATATAAGCAATAGTTCCATCGATTACTTCTGTCAAATTGTGCGGAGCCATGTTAGTCGCCATACCTACAGCGATACCCGAAGCACCATTCACCAATAAGTTAGGAATACGTGTTGGTAATACAGTAGGCTCTTGTTCGGAGTCATCAAAGTTTAGTTGGAAATCAACCGTATCTTTTTTCAGATCGGCTAACATCTCTTCCGCAACCTTGCGAAGACGTGCTTCTGTATAACGCATAGCTGCTGGTGGATCACCATCCAAGGAACCATAGTTACCTTGACCATCTACCATTGGGTAGCGCATAGACCAGTGTTGCGCCATACGTACCATGGTATCATAGACCGAAGAGTCACCATGTGGGTGGTACTTACCTAATACTTCCCCTACGATACGGGCAGACTTTTTATATGGTTTTCCAGAAGTTACTCCTAGTCCATCCATACCATATAATACACGTCTGTGTACAGGTTTAAGACCATCTCTTGCATCAGGCAAAGCACGAGACACAATAACCGACATCGAGTAATCGATGTAGGCAGATTTCATTTGGTCTTCGATATTGATTTTTACGATCCTGTCGTTAGCAGGAACTAAATTATTGTCATTTTCTGTTTCTTCAGCCATATTTTAAATAGGAATCTGTAAAACTAATTTTTTGATACGAATTACTATAATACGATACCTCGCGAAGTTACAATTTTTTATCGACAATAAGGACTTTTGAGGTAATAAAACTTCCTTTGATTTAGCCTGAAATGTAGATATTCTTCGCACTTGTAATTTCGTGTTTTATAACTCCTTAGGGCACAGTTAGTCCACTAATCAATTTGTCATTTTGATGTTTTAATTTTACAAAAAACTATTAATTGATGAATTTTTCACAAAGAATACCATTTTATTTTGACAATTAATTAAAAAAGCTGTTATATTTGCCGATAAAAATTAAAACAAACACAAATAGTAATGAAACATAATTTTGGAGCAGGACCATGTATCTTACCTCAAGAGGTATTTCAAGAGGCTGCAAAGGCAGTTCTTGACTTCAATAATACAGGTTTATCGATATTAGAGATCTCTCACCGCTCTAAAGAGTTTGAAGAGGTTGTAGCAGAGACTGAAAGCTTAGTTCGCGAATTATTAAATGTTCCAGAAGACTATTCGGTTCTATTTTTGCAAGGTGGTGCAAGCCAACAATTTGCGATGGTACCGATGAACTTATTGCCTGAAGGTGGTAAAGCTGCATACTTGGATACAGGTGTGTGGGCTAGTAAAGCCGCTAAAGAAGCAAAGAACTTTGGACAAATTGAGATTGTTGCCTCTTCAAAAGACAGCAACTATACCTATGTTCCAAAAAATTTCGAAATTCCTTCGGATGCTACTTATTTCCATTTTACGTCAAATAATACAATCTACGGAACTGAAGTTTTTGAAAAACCAAAAACAACTATTCCTACAGTAGTTGATATGTCTTCGGATATTTTGAGTAGAGAAATCAATGTAGCTGAATATGATTTAATCTATGCAGGTGCGCAAAAAAATATGGGACCTGCGGGTGTTACTTTAGTAATCGTTAAAAACGATCTATTAGGTAAATCAGGCCGTACTATCCCTACTATATTCAACTACCAAGAACACGCTAAAGCTGGCTCAATGTACAACACGCCTCCTGTTTATTCCATCTATGTTTCTATGTTGAATTTACGTTGGTTGAAAGCTAAAGGTGGTATCAAAGTTATCGAGCAAGAAAACATTATTAAAGCACGTACTTTGTACGATGAAATAGAAAGAAATTCATTCTTCACAGGTACTGCTGCTGTAGAAGACCGCTCTAGAATGAATGTTACTTTTGTAATGGATACACCAGAATTAGAAGCAGAATTCTTAGCTTTGGCTAAACAACGTAACTTGATCGGTATCAAAGGTCACCGTTCGGTAGGTGGTTTTAGAGCTTCGATTTACAATGCGTTGAGCATTACATCAATCAATGCTTTAGTGGATACTATGCGCGAGTTTGAAGAGAGTCACAAATAATAAAACTAAATTAAATGAAAATATTAGCCAATGATGGGATTGATCCTATCGGTAAAACAATATTAGAAAATGCTGGTTTCACTGTAGATACTAACCATATCCCTCAGGCAGAATTAGCAGACAGATTAAACGAATACGACGCTATTACTGTACGTAGTGCGACTAAAGTTCGTAAAGAATTAATCGATGCGTGTCCAAATATCAAAGCTATTGGCCGTGGTGGTGTAGGTATGGACAATATCGATGTAGAATATGCTCGCTCTAAAGGTATAGCAGTTGTCAATACGCCTGCAGCTTCTTCTCACTCTGTAGCAGAATTAGTATTCGCACACTTATTAACAGGTGTACGTTTCTTACACGATTCAAATCGCAAAATGCCGGTTGATGGTAATGTAAATTTTGCTGCTTTGAAAAAACAATACGCTGCTGGTGTAGAGTTGAAAGGTAAAACTTTAGGTGTTGTAGGTTTTGGTCGTATCGGTCGCGAAACAGCTAAAATTGCTTTAGGTATGGGAATGGACGTAGTGTACTACGATTTGTTCGAAGGACCTAAAGCGTTGACATTAGATTTCTCAGGTAATGTAACTGTTGATATTCCAGTAAAACAAGTGGAATTGAACGACTTGTTCGCTGTTTCTGATTTTATATCATTGCATGTTCCTTTCTTGGATAAACCAGCAATAGGTAAAGAAGAATTTGCATTATTGAAAGATGGTGTTGGTTTAGTAAACGCTTCTCGCGGTGGTGTAATTGATGAATTAGAATTAATCAATGCGTTAAATTCGGGTAAAGTTGCTTTCGCAGGTTTGGATGTATTTGATGACGAACCTACTCCACGTGTTGATTTGCTGAAACACCCTAAGGTGTCTTTGACGCCACATATTGGTGCTGCTACTAACGAAGCGCAAGAGCGTATCGGTGAAGAGCTTGCTCAATTGCTTATTGATAATCTGAAGAAGTAATTCTTCCGCATAAAACTTATGCGGCACAAGGGCTTATTAGCATTTTGTGCCGCATTTTTGTATATGTATATTTGTCGCAATATTTTTAACAGATTCAAAAAATACTTACTAATTATAACATGAAAGTTTTAAAATTTGGTGGTACTTCGGTAGGAAGTGCAGCACGCATCAAAGGGTTGTTGGATATAGTAAACCCTAATGAGCGTCAGATCGTTGTGTTGTCTGCAGTGTCAGGCACAACAAATGCATTGGTAGAGATTTCTCAAGCATTTTCGGATAGAGATAAGTCAAAAGCTTTAGAATTAATAAAGGCACATAAGGATAAATACGAAGATTTAATCAAAGAATTATTCACTACTCCTGAAGGTCTTCAAAAAGGTAAAGAATTAATTGATTATCACTTTAACTTAATCTCGGATTTCGGAAATCACGACGTATTCACACCGACAGAAGAAAAAATCATTCTGGCGCAAGGTGAATTGTTGTCCACTACCCTGTGGCATTTGCACCTTACGGAGATCAACGTACCATCGGTTTTATTGCCAGCATTGGATTTCATGAAAATTGACGAGGATAACGAACCTATTGTTGAATACATCACAGAAAAAATAACTCCGTTCTTAGAACAGAACTCTGAAAACACACTTTTCATTACGCAAGGGTATATCTGTAGAAATTCTTTCGGCGAAATTGACAACTTGCGTCGTGGTGGTTCTGACTATACAGCATCATTAATCGGAGCAGCTATCAAAGCCGAAGAGGTTCAAATATGGACAGATATCGACGGCATGCACAATAATGACCCTCGCGTAGTTTCGGGCACAAAACCCATTGCGAATTTGAGTTTTGATGAAGCTGCCGAATTAGCTTATTTTGGTGCAAAAATCTTACATCCACAATCGGTATTCCCTGCTCAAAAATACAATGTACCTGTACGTCTTTTAAATACTATGGATCCTACAGCCCAAGGAACTTTGATTTCTAAAAATGGGGCTGAAAAAGGTTCTATTCGTGCTATCGCCGCTAAAGATGGTATTACAGCTATTCACATCCACTCTTCACGTATGTTATTAGCTTACGGTTTCTTACGTAAAGTATTTGAAATCTTCGAGCGTTACAAAACTCCAATTGATATGATCACAACTTCCGAAGTGGCTGTTTCGATGTCAATTGACGACACAAGCAATTTATTGGAAATTATCAAAGAAGTAGAAGTTTTTGGTAAAGTAGGTGTAGATGAAGGACAAACTATCATTTGCGTGGTTGGTGATTTTGGAGCAAATACGCACGGTTATGCAGCGCGCGTGTTAGATGCTGTAAAACACTTGCCTATCCGTATGATTTCATATGGTGGTTCGGATTATAATGTTTCTATCTTATTAGATTCAAAACACAAAACTGAAGCTTTACGTTCATTACACAATAGATTATTTTAATAGCTGAAGATCTACCATATGTTTCAAAATAAACACATACAAGAAAGTCTTTCTCAGCAAGAGACACCGTTTTATTTCTACGATTTAACATTGTTAGAACGTACGCTTGACATAGCCAAAAAAGCTGCGGAAAAACGTAATTTTCACATTCATTATGCATTGAAAGCAAATTTCAATGACAGAATTTTATCCGTTATTCAATCCAAAGGTTTTGGGGCAGATTGTGTAAGTGGTAATGAAGTAGAAAAGTCTATTGAGCTCGGATTTTCAGCTGATAAAATTACTTTTGCTGGTGTTGGAAAATCTGACAAAGAGATTATTTCCGCTTTAAAGCATCAAATCTTTGCTTTCAATGTAGAATCTATCCAAGAGCTGGAGGTTATCAATGAATTGGCAGAGCAAGTTGGCGAAAAAGCAAATGTTTCGTTGCGCATCAATCCAAATGTCGATGCACATACACACCATTACATTACTACAGGATTGGACGAGAATAAATTTGGTGTACCTAATTCGGAATTGGAAAAGGCCGCTGCAGTAATTAAAAACTGTGCGAATATCAATTTAATTGGATTGCATTTCCATGTGGGTTCTCAGATTACAGATATGAATGTTTTCAAAAGCCTTTGTGTGAAAGTTAACGAATGGAAAAACTTCTTTGAAGAACGTGGTACTTACATCAAAGTAATCAATGTCGGCGGTGGATTAGGTGTAGATTACAAAAATCCTGATGAAAATCCGATTCCTGATTTTGAAGCTTACTTTGACGTCTTCGACAAATTCTTGGAACGTACCGCACAGCATGAAGTGCATTTCGAATTAGGAAGAGCCTTGGTAGCACAATGTGGCACATTAGTCAGCAAAGTCCTTTATACGAAAAGTGGTCAAAAGAAAAACTTCTTAATCCTGGATGCAGGTATGACTGAATTAATGCGTCCTGCTTTATATCAAGCTTACCACAAAATTGAGAAAATTGGAGAAATATCTTCAGAAGATAAAGTACTAAACTACGATGTGGTGGGACCTATCTGCGAAAGTTCGGATTGCTTTGGCAAAGAAGTAAAATTACCAGTTAGCAAACGTGGTGATTTAATGGCTATCCGTACTGCTGGTGCATACGGTGAAGTAATGGCTTCAAACTATAACTTGAGAAACGAGATAAGACATTATTTCAAAGAAAGCTAAGATTCTTAAATAAGTATAAAAATATAGCTCAATCTTTCAAAGGTTGAGCTTTTTCTTTTTTAGCACAAATCAAACTTCTTAGCATAAAGATTGTTCTATTTATAGCAACAATTATATACTACTATGCAAGAAGAAAAAAATGAACAAAAAGATTGGGAAGGAAAAGTCCCTGATGTTGTGAATGAAGAAGAGGGTGATAAGCCAGCTGGTAAGAATATTATTCTCGTGATTATAATTGCTATTATAATATTGGCTATTATCTATTATTTCTTCTTTAGAGATTCAGACAATATGTTTAGCTAATAAAAGTGATTTTACTATTATTATAGTAAAATCACTTTCCATGCCGAAAGAATATCATTTACCGCAATAAATTCTTTTGCCTTTTCTTGTAAATGTACATTTCTGGTACTCTCATCTCCAATAAAGGCATTTGTTAATTCTTGTATATTCGAAAGCATTCGAAATGAATCTACTTCCAATTCCGAAGGAAGTGAATCTACAGTTGTCAGTTTTATTTTTTCCTCTTCACTTAATACCGTTGACTCACGTACAAAAGCAGGTAATTCTTCGTATAACATTTTAAAGCTTCGCTATTATTTTATCTGCAAACTCACTTGTTTTCAATAAGGTTGCATTCTCCATCAAGTTATAAAAATCTATTGTAACGGTTTTATCCTTTATTGTTTGAGAAAGAGCTTCAACAATCTTATCTGCCGCTTCTTGCCAACCTAAATATTCCAGCATCATAACTCCACTCAATATCACTGATGAAGGATTCATCGTATTGGTATTAGCAAATCGAGGAGCCGTACCATGTGTAGCTTCGAAAATAGCGTGACCAGTTTTGTAATTGATATTTGCTCCAGGAGCAATACCTATACCCCCTACCATTGCTGCCAAAGCATCCGAAATATAATCTCCATTTAAATTTAATGTCGCAACAACAGCATAATCTTTCGGCGCTAATAATATTTGTTGTAAAAAATTATCCGCAATGATATCTTTAATAATGATTTTGCCAGCTAATTCAGCCTCTTTTTGTTCAGTGTTGGCAACTTCTTGACCCTTTTCCGTTTTAGTTCTCTCCCACTGCCCCCATGTATAGGTATACTCTGCAAATTCTGTTTCCGCTACCTCAAAACCCCAATTCTTGAAAGCCCCTTCGGTATATTTCATAATATTACCCTTATGAACAATTGTCACTGACGGTAATTTATGCGTAATAGCATATTCAATTGCCGAGCGAACTAAACGTTTTGAACCTTCTTCCGAAACGATTTTAATACCTACACCTGTATTTTCATTGAAAGAATAATCAACATTTAAATCGTTCAAGAGGTAATGCTGTAATTGCTTTGACTCCGAGGTACCTGCAGCAAACTCAATTCCTGCATAAATATCTTCTGTATTCTCACGAAAGATCACCATATTCACATCTTGCGGTCGTTTAACGGGAGAAGGAACTCCTTCGTACCATTTTGTGGGACGAAGACATACATATAAATCCAACTCTTTGCGCAAAGCAACATTCAACGAACGAATACCTCCTCCAATCGGCGTAGTCAACGGTCCTTTAATTCCGACTAAATATTCTTTGAAAGTAGCTAATGTTTCTTCGGGAAGCCAACTTCCTGTTGTATTAAAAGCCTTTTCACCAGCTAAAACTTCTTTCCATTCAATCGCTCTTTCTCCAGAATAGACTTTCTGTACTGCTTCATCAAATACACGAACGGCAGCATTCCAAATGTCTGGTCCTATTCCATCTCCTATAATAAAAGGTATTATTGGTGTATTAGGAACATTTAACACACCATTGTTTCCCATTGTGATTTTTTCGCCCATAATAAATAGTTTTAGTTGGATTTCTCTTTATTAAATATATTACCAATTTCGCGTGTGATTTTGCGGAATAATGGCGAAGTTTGAATAGATTCGTACTCGTCGATATGTTGATTTTCTTGTCGACTTGGGAAAATCAATATCAAATTCTGGTTTTTATAATAACGACCTACACGTTTTGCTAAGCCATCTAATGAATCCCTGTAGGAAACTTCACCTTGTCTTGAAGATACAAAAACAAGTAAAGAATCGGAGTTACTATAAGTAGCTACACCATAAATATTATCCCAATCTTCGTAGTTTCCAAATGTCATTTTCACAGAAGATTTAAGGCTTTTTTTCAGCTGTTGAATATATTCTTCTGTACGCGAATCACACACAAAGCAAATTGGAAGGGACAATTCTCGAGCCAATTTTAAAATTTTGTCCATCCAATATTCAAAACCGACCTCAGACTCTGCCAAAGGCGGAACAAAAACAGTAATGGAACGATGAGAAATTAAAGGTTTCTCAATTTTACACATAAAGAGCGTGGTATCAGTATTATTCAGGATACTTTCTGCTTTTTCTCCTACGATTTTTTCAACAAAGGAAGCAACACTAGGCCAACCCATTATAATACAGTCAGCCAATACTTTTTTCGACATGCGGGCGATACCTGCCGGAATATTAATATCTACAGTGGTTAGCAATTCGACTTCAGTTTCTGAACCAGAAGCATATTTAGCCGTACTTTCCAAATTGCGTTTAGCTTCCTGTACATTTATTTCGGCCTGTTCATTGTCTTTCACCACACTAACTATACTTATTGGATAGTGCGATTTTTTGGAACGTATCAATGCCGCAAAATCCAATATAGGTTCCATATTGTTCATATTAGCCAATGGAATCATGATTTGTTCTTCTGATTCTTCGACATGCTCGATATGCTCATCATCCTGATGTCCTTCTCGTACAACTTTTTTAGAAGCACTTTCAGTCACCATAGAGGCTATAATACAGGTTATCAATATTAATACAATCGTACCATTCAAGACATTTTCATCAATTAAGCCATTGCTGTGCCCCACCATGATCACGGCTAATGTAGCTGCAGCGTGCGCATTGCTCAATCCGAAAATTAGATTGCGCTGACTGGAAGAATATTTGAAGGTTAATTGCGTAGCGGTGGCAGCAAGAAACTTTCCTAAAACAGCCACGACAGTAAGTGTACCTGCCACTATCAATGCCATTGGACCCTTGGTAAGTACACTGATATCTACAATCATCCCTACCGATATCAAGAAGAAAGGAATAAAAATAGCGTTTCCAATAAATTCAATACGATTCATCAAAGCTGAAGAATGCGGTATTAACTTATTTAATGCTAAACCTGCTACGAATGCTCCAATAATCGGCTCTAGTCCTGCCATTTCGGCCATAAATGCGGAGAAGAAAACTACAGTAAGTACAAAAATATAATGTCCGGTCTTCTCTGATTCTACTCGTTGGAAAAACCATTTGGCAATGCGGGGAATTACACCAAACATAATCAGAAGAAAAACAGCAAATGATACACCCAATGTAACCCAAAACTCTTGATTAATATTTCCTTGTGAAGCCCCTGTGATAACAGCCAAAATAATCAACACTGCAGTGTCTGTAAGAATGGTTCCACCTATTGTAATGGCTACCGCTTCGTGTTTCGAAATACCATAGCGATTCACAATTGGATAGGAAACCAAGGTATGTGTAGCAAACATACTCGCTATCAGAATGCTAGGCAACAGATCATACCCTAACCCGTAAAAACACACAGGAAAACCGATTATTATCGGGATTATAAAGGTGAAAAATCCAAAAAGACCGCTTTTATGTTTGGTTTTCTTGAATTCATTCATATCTAATTCAAGTCCGGCAATAAACATAATATAAAGCAGACCTATGGTAGAGAATAAATTAACAGCTGAATTCTTTTCTAACCAATTTAAACCATGAGGACCAATAATTACCCCAGCTATAATCAAACCAATAATCCCAGGAACGCGAATCGGTCTTAGTAAAATAGGCGATAATAGAATAATAAGTAATACTAAAGAAAAAATTAAAACGGGATTGGTAAGCGGAGCCTGAAAAGCATGAATTAAATGGTCTAATACTTTGTTATTCATCGATATCTGCTATAATTTTTTCTATTCAACTTTGAAGAAGTATTCTCCGCAGTTAAAATACAAAAAAAAGACGGCATTTCGGAATACAACGATCGAGTATTTATTTAAACTGAATAGTTTTTATAGGAGATATTCGCGTAATTAACATCGAAGGAATGATCGTGGTCAAGAAAACCAATACAATAACAGATATATTTAAGATAACTACTGTTAGAAAATCAATATGCATAGGAACAAACTCTAAGTAATAAATACTTGGATCTAGTTTGAAAAAGTGTGTTGTTCGTTGGAAAAAATAAGCTACCATCGCCACTACATTTCCAATCAAAAGACCATACCCAATGATATACAAAGAATTCATCATAAACACTTTACGCAAGGCTGTATTATTCATACCTAAAGCTTTCAAAATTCCTATCATATTGGTACGTTCCAAAATCGTGATCAGCAAAGAGGAAATCATATTAATAACTGCCACTATTACCATCAGTACAAATATGATATCATCATTCATATCTAGCATTTCAAGCCAATTGAACACATCCGCCCAATATTCTATGACATTTGTCGCTTTCAATGATACCGGCAATGCCTCATTCACTGCTTCAGTGGAGTGCTCGAGCTGCTTAAAATCTTTTACGCGAATCTCATAGGCGCCTGTTTCATTCACAAGCAGATGATTCATCTTCCGAATAATTTCGATAGAACCTACCACATAATTTTTGTCCCAATCATCAGAATTAGTACGATAAATTCCCTTTATCAGAAATTTGCGCTTACGCGTTCTATTCTCCTGAACAAAGGACATGATGACATCATCACCAACTTTTAAATTTAAGCGATTAGCTAAGTAATAAGATACTAAAAGTTGTTGTTCAGCATTTTCTGCATTCAAATCTAAAATTTCGCCGTCAACTAAAGAGCTTTTCAAAAAACGCTGATCATAGTTCGGTTCAACGCCTTTTAACATCACTCCTTCGACCTCTGAATTGACATTGATTATACCTACTTTAGTCGCAAAACCGTTTATGGATTCGATATTTGGAATAGAAAGTATTTGAGTAGTTTGGGAATCACTCAAGAAGACTGGCATCAGCTCATAATCCGCCAATGTCTGTTTAGTTACCACAATATCACCAAAAAAACCACGTTGCTTCGTGGTAATTTCTTCTTTGAACCCTCGAAGGATAGCGACAGATAATAGAATAGCTATTATGGCAATAGACAACGCGCCTATTGTGACACGCACAATAAGTTTTGAAAAAGTCCGTTGACCTTTTATATTTATTCTATTGGCTAAAAATAAAGGAAAATTCAACCTGCAATATTATTTTGTAACTTCGCAAAGTTAATAATTTTTGGCACTTGACAAATTCAAGTTATACCGTTTTAAAATAAAAGTAATAAGAATATATGCGTATCGTTTTTATGGGAACTCCAGATTTTGCAGTAGCTTCACTAAAAGCTTTGCTTGATGCTGGAGAAAATGTTGTTGCTGTGATTACTGCTCCAGACAAACCAGCTGGTAGAGGACAAAAATTAAACAAATCTGCTGTTAAAGTATTTGCGGAAGCAAATGCATTACCTGTACTGCAACCCGAAAAATTGAGAGATCCTCAATTCATTGAAGAGTTAAAGTCCTATAATGCAGACCTGCAAGTCGTAGTTGCTTTCCGAATGTTACCAGAAATGGTCTGGAATATGCCTCCTATGGGAACAATAAATGTACATGCGTCCTTGCTTCCTCAGTATCGTGGTGCCGCGCCTATCAACCATGCTGTAATTAATGGTGAAAAACAATCCGGTGTAACTACCTTCCTTCTACAACATGAAATAGATACAGGAAATATTCTTTTATCGACAAAAGTAGATATTGCCGAAACAGATAATGCCGGAATACTTCATGATAAATTAATGAACGCCGGAGCCGAAACGTTAATCAAAACAATTGAAGGTCTTCGTAATAATACGATAAAGCCTATTCCACAAGAAGACTTTAAGATAGAAGATCTGAAACATGCTCCTAAAATTTTCAAAGAAGATTGTCTAATTGACTGGAATAATTCCACAGAAAAAATCTACAACCTTATACGTGGATTAAGCCCCTATCCTACAGCCTTCACATATTTACATGGGAAAGTGCTTAAAGTCTATGAGGCAGAAAAAGAAATTCAATCCCATCAGAAAGAGTCTGGAACTTACGAAACCGATGGTAAAACGTATTTAAAATTTGCCACAAATGATGGCTTTATCAATTTGAAAATGATTCAAATTGAAGGCAAAAAACGTATGGAAATAAATGAGTTTTTAAAAGGATATCGGTTTGAGAAATAAATCTATCATTAATTAAAAAATCAATCTTCTTCATACACTATTATATCTCCAGGTTGGCAGTCTAAAGCCTTACAAATAGCTGCCAATGTGGATAAACGAATAGCTTTAGCTTTATTATTTTTTAATATTGACAGATTTGATAAAGTAATCCCTACATGTTCACTCAATTCATTAAGTGACATTCTTCTTTTAGCCATAACCTGATCTAAGCGGATAATTAACTTTTTCATTTAATATAATTTTATATTGAAAAAACATTTTAGCGACAAAAAGGTTTTAATTATGAAACAAAAATTATTTATTGCTTTATAATGGAACGTTAACATTATTTAATAATTTTTGGAATGATTTTTGAAGTAAAGTAAACACTTCAATACGATTCACAACTTCCTCATAATGAAGCAATAAATTACAAAATTATTACACGAAAAGACTTGTTTTTTTCGTATTTTTGCAACATCCAGAAAAAAGGTATAAAAATTAATGAGACAGCTCAAAATTACACAATCGATCACGAATCGTGAATCACAATCTCTTGACAAGTATTTACATGAAATTGGTAAAGTTGACTTGATTACTGCTGAAGAAGAGGTAATCTTGGCTCAACGTATTCGCGAGGGGGATCAAGTGGCATTAGAGAAATTAACAAAAACCAACTTACGTTTCGTCGTTTCTGTAGCTAAACAATATCAGAATCAAGGTCTTACTTTAGGTGACTTGATTAACGAAGGTAACTTAGGCCTAATCAAAGCAGCAAAACGTTTTGACGAAACAAAAGGTTTTAAATTCATCTCTTATGCGGTGTGGTGGATTCGTCAATCTATTTTGCAAGCTATCGCTGAACAATCACGTATCGTTCGTTTACCTTTGAACCAGGTTGGTTCATTGAGCAAAATCAGCAAAGCTTTCTCAAAATTAGAACAAGAGTACGAACGCGAGCCTTCTCCAGAAGAATTAGCAGATATCTTAGAAACTACGGTAGATAAAGTTTCGGATACATTGAGTAATTCGGGTAGACACGTTTCAATGGATGCACCATTTGTACAAGGTGAAGAAAATACACTATTAGATGTATTGGAAAACTCTGACCCAGATACAGATAGTTCATTGATCGACGAGTCATTATCAGAAGAAATCAAACGTTCCCTATCTACATTAACAGAAAGAGAAAGAGAGATTATCGTATTATTCTTCGGATTAGGATCTAATCACCCACTATCACTTGAGGAAATCGGTGAAAAATTTAATTTAACAAGAGAGCGTGTACGTCAAATCAAAGACAAAGCATTACAACGTCTACGTCACACTTCTCGTAGCAAAATTTTAAAATCTTACTTAGGCTAATAATATAGCCCATACAAAATTTGAAAAGCGCAAGATGATCCTTGCGCTTTATTTTTTGCCAAAACTTCATTATTCTAATAAACAATCTGAAATAATGTCCTTATAATTTATTCAGAACAGACAAAATTTCCGATTTTATACTTCCAAAACCTATAGGCATTCCATTTGTTAAAATATGTATGTAAACCGAAAGGAAAACAGATATGAATTTTAACAATTACACTATCAAAGCTCAGGAAGCCATACAAAAGGCTTCAGAAATTGCGACAGCAAATCAGCAACAAGCAATTGAGCCTGCACATATACTAAAAGCATTACTAAGCGTCGATGAAAATGTTATTTCGCATTTACTTAAAAAGCTTAATGCAAATAGCAATTACATTAGCACGGAAACCGATAAACTGGTAGATGCATTACCAAAGGTATCGGGAAGCAATATTTATCTAAGTAATAATGCGGCATCAGTTCTTCAGAAAGCACAAAGCTATTTGAAAGAATTTAATGACGAATATGTGTCAATAGAACATCTTTTATTAGCACTTCTCTCCTCTTCAGACAAAGTGGGGAGTCTCTTAAAAGATCAAGGAATAAATGAAAAAGATTTAAAATTAGCTATAAAAGAATTGAGAGGAAATAATAGAGTGACAGACCCAAATGCAGAAGCTACATATAATGCATTAGGCAAATACGCACGCAACTTGAATGAGTTCGCAGAATCAGGAAAATTAGATCCTGTAATCGGACGTGATGAAGAAATTCGGCGTGTGATGCAGATTCTATCGCGTAGAACGAAGAATAATCCAATATTGGTCGGTGAGCCAGGTGTAGGTAAAACTGCGATTGCTGAAGGTATTGCGCATCGTATCATCAAAGGTGACGCACCAGAAAATTTGAAATCTAAGACTGTATTCTCCCTAGATATGGGAGCATTGATTGCTGGGGCGAAATATAAAGGTGAATTTGAAGAGCGCTTGAAAGCTGTGGTAAAAGAGGTGTCGGATTCTGATGGAGAAATCATCTTATTCATCGATGAGATTCATACATTAGTTGGCGCAGGTGGTGGCGAAGGGGCAATGGATGCCGCTAATATCTTGAAACCTGCTTTAGCGCGTGGAGAATTGCGTGCTATCGGTGCGACAACGCTGAATGAGTACCAAAAATATTTTGAAAAGGATAAAGCCCTTGAGCGTCGCTTCCAAAAGGTGATGGTCGAAGAACCGGATACACAAGATGCTATTTCAATCCTTCGTGGTTTGAAAGAACGTTACGAAACGCACCACAAAGTGCGTATTCTCGACGAATCGATTATAGCGGCTGTGGAACTATCACAACGTTATATCACAGATCGTTTCCTACCAGATAAAGCGATTGACTTAGTCGATGAAGCGGCTTCTAAATTGCGTTTGGAAATGGATTCGGTGCCAGAAGCTGTTGATGAATTAGATCGTCGTATCATGCAACTAGAAATTGAGCGTGAAGCGATCAAACGCGAGAAAGATGAGAAAAAGGTAGCTGAATTATCGGAGACTATTGCGAATCTTTCGGCTGAACGTGATTCGTTGAAAGCAGCTTGGCAAGCCGAGAAAACACTCGTTGATCGCGTGAACCAAGAAGTGCAAAATATAGAGAACTATAAATTAGAAGCTGATCAAGCCGAACGTGCAGGTGATTATGGTAAAGTTGCTGAATTACGCTACGGAAAAATCAAAGAAGCACAAGATACGGTAGAAAAATTGAAAGCTGAACTAAGCGAAAAACAAAAAAGCTCACGTATGCTGAAAGAAGAAGTTACCGCTGAAGATATCGCAGATGTGGTATCCCGTTGGACTGGTATTCCAGTAAGCAAAATGGTACAATCGGAACGTGAGAAATTGTTAAACTTAGAAACAGAATTACACAAACGTGTTGCTGGTCAAGAAGAAGCTATTGAAGCGATTTCGGATGCTATCCGTCGTTCACGAGCTGGTTTAAGTGATGCTAAACGTCCTATTGGATCATTTATCTTCTTAGGTACTACGGGGGTAGGTAAAACGGAATTAGCAAAAGCTTTAGCTGAGTTCTTATTCGATGATGAGCAAGCCTTGGTACGTATCGACATGTCAGAATATCAAGAACGTCATTCGGTATCACGATTGATCGGTGCGCCTCCAGGATATGTGGGTTATGATGAAGGTGGTCAATTGACTGAAGCAGTTCGTCGTCGTCCTTATTCTGTTGTGTTATTGGATGAGATTGAAAAAGCGCATCCGGACGTATTTAACATTTTGTTACAAGTATTGGATGATGGACATTTGACTGACAACAAAGGTCGTGTCGTAAACTTCAAAAATACAATTATCATCATGACTTCGAATACAGGTTCGCACATTATCCAAGAGAATTTCTCTACGCTGACAGAGGTGAATCGTGATGAGATCATAGCGAAAACAAAAGACGAAGTTTTTGAATTATTACAAAAATCTATTCGTCCTGAGTTTTTGAACCGTATTGATGAGATCATTATGTTCACTCCGTTGAGCAGAAATGAAATCGGAGATATTGTACGTATGCAGTTCCATCACGTTACTCGTCAATTGGCTGAACAAAATATTCAATTGACAGCGACAGAAGAAGCTTTGGATTGGTTAGCACAGTTGGGTTACGATCCGATTTACGGTGCACGTCCATTGAAACGTGTTATTCAAAAACGAATTTTGAACGAATTGTCCAAAGAAATATTAGCTGGCAAAGTAACTTCAGATTCAATTATTCAATTGGATGTGTTCGATGGCAAGTTTGTATTCTTAAATACATCAGAAGGATAATATTTTAATAATTCTCCTTTCGTAAAAAGGTTCTTTTCAGCAATGAAAAGAACCTTTTTATGTTTAATAAATTAACAGTTATGTTGTGCATCAAAATATAATAAATTGAATAAGAATCAATTCGTTATTCTTACTTATATTTATCCATGAAAAAAATCTGATTCACTTTTTATGGGAATACATAAGAATTATTAATGCTATGTATTTTAAATATTACACAATAATTTTAACTAAAATTTTATAAATTTAAAATATATTTATTGGATTACATTTTATTTTTTCATAGAATAATTTTATCTAAATGCAGAAAATAAGAAAATTTATTACAATTATCCTATTTACATTAGCCATATCAGTGAATGGGCAAACTAGGAACCCAAATATTGTGTTTATAATGGCGGATGATTTAGGTATTGGGGATCTTGGTGCGTATGGCCAAACTAAAATCAAAACACCAAATATAGACAAATTGGCTCAGCAGGGCGCAAAATTCACCCAATTCTATGCTGGCACTTCTGTATGTGCACCCTCACGCGCGTCTTTAATGACAGGAAAGCATACAGGTCATACTTATGTGCGTGGAAACAAAGAAATCGAGCCCGAAGGTCAAGAACCCTTAGCTGACTCCATACGAACTTTTGCGATGGATCTACAGCAAAATGGATATGTAACTGGAGCATTTGGGAAATGGGGACTTGGAATGGTCGGAACTAGCGGAGATCCTAACCTCAAAGGATTCGATACCTTTTATGGATATAATTGTCAGCGACAATCACACCGCTACTACCCTACGCATTTGTGGCACAATGACAAACGTGTGATCCTTGCTGGAAATAATTTAGCAGACAAAGTTCATTATGCGCCTACTCTTATTCAAGAACAGACGTTGAAATTTATTGATGACAATAAACAAAAACCATTCTTCCTTTTTGTTCCTACAGTATTGCCTCATGCTGAATTAGCTGGCCCTGATGATGAATATTTCAAAATGTATGAAAATGCTTTTGTGGAGACTCCACACAAAGGTCAAGATTATGGGCCAAATGCAACCATAGGTGGATATGCTTCTGTGGACAAGCCACGCGCGACCTATGCTGCAATGATCACTCGAATGGATGCTTACGTGGGTCAAATAATAGAAAAACTTGATGAATTAGGATTGCGCGAAAATACAATTATCCTATTTACAAGTGACAACGGTGCACATCGTGAAGGTGGAGCTGATCCTGATTTTTTCAACAGTACAGCAGGTTTTAAAGGCGTCAAAAGGTCGCTATATGAAGGAGGTGTACGTACTCCACTAATCGTAAATTGGAAAAACAAAATTGCTCCCAATCAAGATATTAAACATGTTGGAGCATTTTGGGATGTGTACAACACTATATTAGAACTCGCTAATTTAACACCATCTACTCAAAATGATGGCATATCTTTTTTGCCGACACTCGTAAAGAATACAAAGCAAAAGAAACATAAATATTTGTATTGGGAATTTCATGAAGATGGAGGAAGACAAGCAGTTCTATCCAAAAGCTGGAAATTGATTAAACAGAAAGTCGGATCACCTAAAGATTCTTACTATGAGCTATATAATATTGACAAAGATCCGTTCGAACAAAATAATTTAGCGACTTCAAATCCTAAAAAAGTTAAACAACTTGCTATGCTGATAGAAGAAGCGCATATTGAAAGTGAAATATATCCTTTGTTAGCTAAATAAAGAGCATTAATCACTAATAATTAAACTATATAATTATGAGAATATTCCTATTAATCCTTTTTATAACCAACCATCTCATACTTTCTGCTCAAGATAAAATCCAAAAACTAATAGTAGCAGAATTTATGGAAGGAAATGGATCCTTTAATTATGTGACCAGCTATAATTTCAAAAATGGAATATTTATTGGAAAAGACACCATTATCCAGATCGGCGATAGAAAGGATGGATTTAAAACTTCTCGCGTTGGCTTTAGTAACTATAGCGGAATCATCTATAAAAACAAATATTACATTCCTTCTTATGGAAGTGTGATAGATTTGAAACAATCTTCAATAATTAAAACAGAAGATGGTGACCATTTTATTGCAATTCACAACAATTCGGATACTCTTATTTTTTACAGGAATAATTCATTCACAGGCAAAGGATATTTAGCTCTAAACCTTAACTCAAAAGCATACGATTTTATTACTGAAAATACATGGTATAAACCCCGAAAAGATAGAAGTAATCCTAATAATACGCACTATTTGGAACTCGACCGCACAAATCTACCTTATAAAATCTGGTTAAATGATTATTCAGGAAATCGAAAATTAATCATAGAAGATGTAAAGTCTGGTCCAGCCATGTATTCAGATGCTCAATTTCCAAACATTGAAACCTATTGGGTGGATAATACGTCTTTTCTCTACGTAGTTCATCATCGTCTAATAGATACGCTTAAAAAAGATATGTATCATAAAGTAGCAATTAGAAGATATAATATTGATTCAGACATAGACGAGGAGTTTTATACACACGATTCTTTATCTAAAGGAATACTAAATGGTTATTTTAAGGTTGATCCTATGAATCATCTTCTGCATAAAGCATCGAGCAATGATTATTATTTAGTGGATTTAACTCATAAGAAGTTATCGATTACAAACAGGTTTAACGTAAATGCTAATTTTGAATACTCTAGCAAAACTGCTCAAAATGATTTTGATAGGACATTTTACTTTAATGGTAACGAAATTGGTAATAAATGGTCAAATACGGTATATGCGACTAGAAATTCAATTGCTATAACCTATGGAGAATATAAATCCAATCTTGGTTACCCTAAAGGACTTCAGATATGGACAAAACAAACTAATGAATGGCTAATATTTGATATCCCTTGGGTCAATGCAATATTGGGCTGGATGGAAGAATAAACTTCTCACTTACCTCCAGGTAACCTCATCAACTTTTAGTACATTACGGCATGTCATTTGATGATTATATATCAAAAAGAAAGGCTTAAAAATGAAAGTTAAAAATATCCAAAAAGTGACAGGTCCAATGCCTATTGGCGATCCATTTATTATGGGTGCATACCATTATGACAAATACCCAGAAGGCAATGGCAAATTTGGTCCTAAAGCGTCCTTGGATGGTAAAAATTTGGGTAATGATTTTGATAGTAATGCAGAATGGCGCATGTATCATGGTAAAGAAATTCCTGGTTTTCCATTTCACCCACATAGAGGATTTGAAATTATTACGATAGCTGAGGAAGGTTATGCCGATCACTTCGATTCAAAAGGCTCAAAAGGTCGTTATGGTGAAGGTGATGTACAATTAATGAGTGCAGGGTCAGGTGTATTGCATGGCGAAATGTTTCCATTGATTCACGAAGACAAAGAAAATCCGTTGCGCTTATTCCAAATTTGGCTTAACCTGCCAGCTTCCAGCAAAATGACAGAACCTCAATATAAAATGCTTTGGCACGAAAAGATTCCTGTAACAAAAGTCGGTGACGAGGCAAAAGTGAAAGTGATTCTAGGTGAATATAATGGTGTAAAATCCATAGAAGCTCTTCCCTACTCTTGGGCAAAAGATCCTAATCATCATGTAGGGGTGGCTTTAATAGACTTAGCACCAAATGCTTCATACACTCTAAATGCTGTATCAGATACTATGAATAGATTTTTATTCTTTTATGATGGAAAAGGGGTGGTTTCAATTGAAGATTATAGTCTTCAACCTAACTATATAGCAGATTTAGAGGGAGGTGAGGAAATTATCATTAAAAACGGTTCAGAACGAGCTAAATTATTAATTTTAGAAGGAGAACCAATTAATGAGCCTGTGGCAGCTTACGGTCCTTTTGTCATGAATACTAAAGAAGAATTAGACCAGTCTTTTGCAGAATACCGCAGAACGCAATTTGGTGGCTGGCCATGGGGGCATGAAGAAATTGACGTTGTTCATCCAAAAGATGCGGGAAGGTTTGCCAGTTATAATTTTGGCAAAATCATCGACAACCCAAATTTATAAATAGAAGAGCGTTCTTAAGGAACGCTCTTCTTTCATTATAGGAGCCTGTAAATTCCTCTCATTTCATTTTTTAGAATAATTTTAGTATCTTCTGACAAAGTATAATGGAATTATGGATAGTGCTATTTTGATAAGAAAATTCAAACCAGAAGATAGTACCGCATTATTGCAAATCATAAAAAACAATACGCCTGAATACTTTGCCGTAACTGAAATTGAAGATTACAAAACGTATTTAGAGACCGAAATCCAAGACTATTTCGTAGCCGTATTAGAGGATAAAATTATTGCGGGCGCTGGAATTAATTACGACAGGGAAAAACAACTGGCTAAGATCAGTTGGGATGTAGTAGATATAGGGTTCCACAAACAAGGTATAGGAACATTACTATTAAATCACCGTTTGGAAATAATTGCGACTAGAAAAAATATTAAGTCCATCATTGTGCGTACTTCACAACATGCCTATGCCTTTTATGAAAAGAATGGATTCAAGTTATTAGAGCGACATAAAGATTATTGGGCTGAAGGATTTGATATGTATAAAATGAGTTATAATAAGAAATTAATAGAAAAGTAAGGTACGTATATGAAAAGTTCAAAACCTATAGGGATAATTATTGGGATAGTCGTATTAATCATCATCATTTTGATGTTTGGACTTCCACTCTACAATGTATGGCAACAGGAAATGGCTGGTAAAGCAGAAATGGCTAAAGCAGAACAAAACCGTAAAATATTGATTGAGGAAGCAAGAGCTCGATTAGAAGCTGAAAAACTGAATGCACAAGCCGAAATTGAGCGTGCTAAAGGTATGGCTGAAGCGATGAAATTAGAAAATGGAACGCTGAATACTACGTATAATCAATATCTCTTCATTCGTACATTAGAGAAATTGGCAGATAAAGGTGATTTGCCACAAATCATTTATATGCCTGCTGAAGGGCTCGTTCCTGTATTGGATGTCAATCATACCAAAAAATCAGTAACGCCTGTTGAATAATTAAAAAGCCCTTCAAAATTTGAAGGGCTTAAATTACAAATTATCTAAAATTCCACTTGAATAATGGCTGCAAGAGGAATTAAAACGCCACTTTTGATTTGAACATATCGATCAGTGACTGACCACACTGTCGTTTCTACACGCAAGGGGCCATCAACTGTATTAAATACTATAGATGCCTTAGATTTAAATTCGTTACCCAATCGTTGTGCATCTGTCAATTTACTTCTTAATTCCTCGGATCTGTTTACTTCGGCTGCTAAAATTTTGTGGTTTACTATATCTTCTTTTTCTATTAATGTTCCTATCATAATATTTCTAGATTTAAATCCGACCTTGTTTTTCTTTATAAGTAAATATAAATAAATGATAAATTAAAATAAAGATTGCAACAAAAGAAATACGTAAAAATATAGCCCTATATTAAGAGTAATGTAGCTTTAAATGTAGCACTGTTACTATTGATGAACAAACTGTGCTTATTTGGGTATATCAGTTCCAAACGTGCTTTGAAATTATCGATAAGCGCAGTATCTTCTTGATTCGCGATATAATGATTTACTCTATTACTTACCTCGATTTTAAATGTATCGCCAATGCTATTTAACTTGATCCGAATTGGATATTTTTCCATCGTTGTATAACCATTTACTATAGCATTCTGAACTAACGGAATAAGCACAAAAGGAAAAATTTTATAATCACTTGATTCGTCAACATTATTCTGCAACGTAATGAAAAAATTCTCCCCTTTTAAAGCTTTATATGCCAGTACATATTCCTTCAAAAGATTAATCTCATCGTGTAGAGTTCTTAAGTTGCTTTCATCCACAACAGTTGTCAAAGAAATAAGGCTTTCTATTGCCTGCAATCTATTCTGTTGAACAGCCAAAGCCACTAAATGTTTATCCAAAACGGCATTTTGAACGCTAATTTGAGCTTGTAAAGCTAATTTAGCTTCATCGAGTTGTGGCGTTTTTTGAAATAATTTCGAGATAAAATTCGCCATATTATTCTAATCCTGAAACACCACCAGACACCACTAATTTCATAGCATCCGTTGCGGACATATTCAATTTTTCAACAAACCTAGACTCTACAACAACTACCTGTCCAGCAAATGAATAAGAGTAAGGAAAATAAACGATTACTTCACTATCCAAACCTACTCTAGATAAGTCACGTTGTGTCAAAAAACCTATTTTCTTTAAGCCCATTTCATTCACTTGAACTAAGACCGGTTCATTGAATTTTTTAGCGTCGCCAACAAATGCTTCTGTAAAATCTTTTATAGAAGAATATAACGTATTAAATAGCGGAATACGATTGATCGTACGACTCAACCATTGACGAATAGGAGCAGTCACAAAAGTCGTAAAGATAAATCCAACCAATATAAGAATACATATAACCGTAAGTAAACCTATTCCTGGTATGTATAAAGGATGACCTTGCTCATCTTCCAGAAAATGCTGTGAAATATTGAGTGCATTATCTAACGACGCGAAGATCCATATAATTAAAAATATAGCTCCTGCGACAGGTACTACTACTAATATTCCCTTGATCAGATAATATAAAATTCGTTGAAAAAGCTTCTTAAACATATAATGATTTAGATTTATTCGTAATAATATACACGTTTAACACGTGATGATATTCCTGTTAGTAACTCATAAGGAATTGTACCTATGCGTTTCGCTGCCAAAGCTACATCCGGAAACACATACACCTCATCCCCTTCTTTAGCTTCGATGTCGGTAATGTCCAACATGCACATATCCATACAGATATTTCCAACCGTCTTAACCAGATGACCATTAATCATCATCTCACCCACCCCATTTCCAAAACGACGGTTATATCCATCGGCGTAGCCAATTTTCACTGTCGCGATGACTGAATCTCGAGTCAATACACCTTTCCGATCATAACCAATAGTTTCTTCTTTTGGGATATGCTTTATCTGCGTAATAGTTGTTTTCAGTACACTTACCTCTTCCAGATTAAGGTCTTTTGGACTCATATCATAACCATACAGGCCTATCCCCAATCGTACCATATCCATATGCGCTTCAGGATTATGTACTATACCAGAAGTATTGCAAATATGGCGAATAAAATCATACCCAATGGCAGATCTAATCTTTTCACTAAGACGTTTATACAGTGAAATTTGCTGTTCTGTGAACTCCTTGAATTCTTCAGCACCTGCTCCAACCAAATGTGACAATGCCGATTGGACTTTGACATGATTTTGAGATTTTAAAGTAGTTAAAAGATCGTCTATTTCGTTCTCCATAAAACCTAGTCTATGCATTCCAGTATCTAATTTGATATGGATAGGATAAGCTGTAATTTCACGGTCAGCTAAGAACTTAACAAAAGCTTTAAGTATACGCTTCGAATATATCTCAGGCTCAAGTTTATACTGAATAATATCTTCAAAAGCACTTTCGTGGGGACTTAACACCATTATCGGTAATTTAACTCCTCCACGTCGCAATTCGCTCCCCTCATCTACGAACGCCACTGTCAAATAATCGACATTATTAAACTGCAAAATATTAGCCACCTCAAAGGAACCACTTCCATACGAAAAAGCTTTAACCATAGCCATCATCTTGACCGAAGCATCTATTTTAGAACGGTATTGTTTGAGATTATGCTCCAAGGACTTCAAATTAATTTGCAGAATTGTTTCATGCGATTTCTCAGTCAGACGACGACTTAGACTTTCCAGCTTATATTTACGCGCCCCTTTTATTAACACTACAGCATTTGAAAAATTCAATTGCGTTAAATTAGCTAATAACTCATCGGTAGTTTCGTAAATTCTAACGGTACCGTTTGAAGAATATTTAAAATTCTTGAAACGTTCTCCGATTAAAATAACTTCATCCAAAATCACCGTTGATAATAAGTTATTCAGTTTTGTTTGGAATTTTTCAGTCCATTCCTCTCCTTCAAAATCACTTAAAACTAACTTTTTCTTATCGAATTGATTTTGTTGATTCAAAAAATCCAAAGCAATATTCAGCGAAGCCAAATCATTAGAATACGTGTCATCAATGATACTGCTATTATTCTTTCCTTTCTTCAACTGAAGACGCATATCTAAATGCTTCAATCTAGAAACACGCTCTTTAATGATCTCAGAATTATACCCCAATTCCAACAGAACAAGTATACAAGTAAGCACATTCTCTATAGAAGCCTTATCCGTAAAAGGTGCTTCAATATTAAACTCCTTACCCCCGTATGTTAAAGTTAAATGAGTAGAATAACCTGAAATTCCAGATTTTAGTACTTGAAGTTTATCCGCAAGTAAATTACCCCAACTAATTACCTTTCTTGCATTTAAAAAATTTTCAGGAATCTGATCAGAAGGAACGATTATTTTTTCCGCACTATCAAAAAGCTTCCATTTCTCTTTTAACTTTTCTTCTTTGGATGGAAAACCTTCACGATGCGCAGTACCCAAAGATGTCAGAATTCCCCATGTCGGACGTATCATTTTTTGTAAATAATCCATCTCGTGCACGGTACTTATCCCCGCTTCGATCAAGGCGACATTATACTCATTAGTCAGATTCCACAACGAGAGTGCAACACCTAGTTGCGAATTGTAGCTTTTTGGACTTTGGTATACTTTCTTTTCTTCTTTGAGCAATTGTGCCAACCATTCTTTTACAATAGTCTTTCCATTACTTCCAGTGATCCCAATAATCGGAATTGTAATCTCATTACGATGCATAGCAGCTAATGCTTGCATTGCACGCAAAGTATCCTCTACCCAAATAAAATTTGCATCTGGATAAGATTCAACGGAAAAATTAAGGTCTGAAACAACAAAATTGCGCACGCCTTTATGATATCCATCTGTTATAAATTTATGCCCGTCCTGCTGTGCCTGCAAAGCAAAAAATAAACTTCTTTCACCCGTTCTTATTTTACGTGTGTCATATGATAAAATATCAAAAGTTAAATTAGGATTTGCCAGAAAAGTTTTAATCGGCACCAGGTGCTTGATTATATCTGAGATAACGTACATAGCTTTGTTTGTTCAAAACAAATTTCACCATTATTTTTTAATAAGTCTATCATTTTTTCAAGATTTGTAACATGGAAGATTTCGAAAGAAATAAAAAGAAATATACTCCTCATCAGGCCAAACTGAAGATTGAAAATTATTGTGCTTACCAAGAACGTCCTCAACAAGAAGTTAGGGACAAACTTTACGAGATGGGATTGCATGAAGAAGATGTAGAAAACATCATCGCTAATTTGATTTCTGACAATTTTCTTAATGAAGAACGTTTTGCTAAAGCCTATGTTCGTGGGAAATTTAGAATGAAAGATTGGGGAAAAATAAAAATAACTCAACATTTAAAATCGAAGCGGATATCAGCTCCCCTAATTAAAATTGCACTAAAAGAGATCGATTATGACGAATATATAGAAAAGCTGGATCAAATTATACTTAAAAAAGCTACAAGAGCAATTAGCAATTTATCTTACGAAGAGAAATCGAAATTGGTACGTTACATACAGTCCAAAGGTTATGAAAATGAATTGATTTTCGAAAGGCTAAAGCTGTTATAAAGCGTGTTATATGACAAAAATGTAACAGAATAACTGTTTTGAAAAAAGCAACTTTTATTTATTTTTACGGAAATAAGAAAAAAATAATACTTTAATCATATGCGAAAACAATTGGTTCAATACATACTCTCCGTAATATTATTGGCTTGTTTTGCATATAAAATGACTTCGGCAGTTACTCAGGCGATCTCTCAAGAAATTGAGATATTGGATTCGTTCTCAACGGAAAAAGAAACCAAGGAGATTGAGAAGATGAATGAAATAGAAGTATTTATTCAATCTAACTTTAATTTTTTATTTACATCTACGAGTTTAAAACTGGATTTTTACGAAAGAAAAAGTAGTTTGCCATTTCGCTATTTTCAAATGCATTACCCTCCTCCAAATGCAAAAGCTTAACGCTTAAATTTTCCATTTTTAAAACATAAAACAAATATTTCATTTATAAAATCATATAAATATGACTATAAAATCAATTGTCATTATTGGCGCTATTATGGGGTTTGCACACACTGCAAACGCACAACAAATTGAAGAAAAAGAACTAAAAGTAAATGTTCAGACTATTTCTCAACCTTTTGCGGTACTAAATAGCTTGGAGCCTGTAACTTTCAATTTTAATACAGAAAAATACAAAGCTTTTGAATTACCAAAAAGCAAACAATATGGTTTCACTACTGCGAATGCTTCTCCTGAAGTAATAACAAAGCAAGCTAAAATTTACAAAACAGGTAAAAATGCAACAAAAGCATTTCAATATGATGAAGTAAATAATGAAAACTTAATCCCTGTTTTGGTTGCTGCTATTAAAGAACAAAAAGCGGAAATTGAAGCACTTCGAAAGGAATTAGAAAACCTTAAGAAAACTGCAGAGTAAGACGAATTAGAAAGGGATTTTGATAAATCAAAATCCCTTCTTCCATTTATAAAACCAATTTGACTAATTATAACACTTTTATATTTTATTAAAAAGAGTACACTAAGGCTAATGAAAATTGTGAAGCTGATTTAGTAGGTGTTACGAAATCACTTTTATAGAAAGGTTTAGCATCACTTGAGTCAAATCGAAACTCTGGGATAAATGCTAATCCCCCATGCGTCAATTTACCAGTTAATGTAAAAGAAGTATATTTGTCACCTTCAATGCCACCAACTTCTTTCTCTGCGAAGTACTCACCTCTAACCCCAATCTCTGCATAATCTGTTACACTAAATTTTGGATATAATGCTATTCCTTGATATCCACCTTCTGATTTAAATGTATAATCAGCTGCATTCAACCCTAAAGAGAATTTCTCCGTCACATCATAACTAGCTACTAAGTCATAAATAGTACCCGATGAATAATTATCTTCTCCTCCTACAGATGATCCAGTAAGGAAATTAGCATAAATACTTAATCCATCAACAGGCGCTAAACTCAATTGAGCTCCAAAATGTGATACCCCATTTAAATCTTTGTATTCATTCCAATCGTTGAAAATACCAGCCATTAAAGATACTTTATCTGAGAAAGCATAAGTACCTTTTATACCTGCATTTTGGAAGGGTCCCGCACCAAATAAATAAGAAGTACTATAATGAAAATTTGAAGCTGGTGAAATCACTTCATATCCCACAAATGTTCCCATAAAACCTGCAGTCATCGAAAATTTATCGGAGAAAGCATAATCAACATATAAATTTTGAATATTAAATGAGTTACTTTCATTAGCACCCACGCCGTCTCCATTAAGTAGAGATTGATATTGACCTCTTGGACCAAAAGATAACTCTCCTACAAAAGAAGCCTTTCCTGTTGTTTTTTTCAATCCTAATGCAAGCATTCCTAATGAAACAGAATTATGATCACTGGCAAAGTATGTTCCTATATTTTCTCCTTTTGCAAAATCATACTTCCAATACGCGTCTGCTGAACCAGAAATTTCCAATCCACTTGTACTTTCCTGTGCATAAGCAAATGCACCCATCATAAATAACGATAAAAGTAAAGATTTTTTTCTCATAAATTTTGTGTTTAGTTTGTATTAATAGGTTAATTTCTCACTTTTTAAGTATTTAAATTTGAAATTATTACAAAACACCATAAATAAATTACATATTTCAATATTTTTATTGATTAAATTTCAATTTAAACAAATTTATAAAACAAATAATGGAAATATTTTAATACAAAACAAGAAAAAATGATATTTTTTTTCATAAAATCTAATTAAAAAGTTTAATAATTGAACATTTTGTTATCACTAAGCTAAAATTTAAACTCAAAACAGTTTATAAAAACAGTTTTTTAGCATAAACTACATTTTAATCTCGTTTATTCATCTCTTTAAGGAAAAATTTTAATGATTTTGTCGGAAAGGAATGTTTTTAGAAATTATTCTCACTGATTATCAAACAAATGGCTTTAAACACTAAAAAAAAGCCATTTTATTTTCAAAAACATTTTGCAAAACTAGATTATAGCTCTATATTTGCATCATCAAATCGGAAGGACGCGATGTCCAGACAACTTGAAAGACTTAAAAAAGCGAAAATAGCTCAGTTGGTAGAGCACAACCTTGCCAAGGTTGGGGTCGCGAGTTCGAATCTCGTTTTTCGCTCCAGAGTTGCCTAGGTGGTGGAACTGGTAGACACGCAGGACTTAAAATCCTGTTCCTGTTAAAGGAGTGCGGGTTCGATTCCCGCCCTAGGTACGAAAGCTCGACAGTAATGTCGGGCTTTTTTTATGCACAGTTTTTAGAAAAATTTACTTATTAAAGGTTTTAATCTAAAAAACACTCCTCTTTACCAATACTTATTCTATTAAATAAGTTTTATTCCCATTTTATTCCCAATTCTGCTAATAGGTTTGTCGTAAAATAATGCTATGAAAATTAATTATACGATTTTACTGCTTCTTCTATCACTAACGACATTTGGTCAAAATCAGTTGAATAATCAAAATCATTCCATAAAAGACACTACTTTAACTAAATTACCTCCGAAAGTAGATCATGCCGAACCATTGTATATAGATTTAATGCGAGATTTAGGCGCACGAAAAGGCGAAGCAGAAATAAATGTTGGTTTTGGAAGAAACAACCACAAGCATTATAATGAATTCTACGGATTTGTAGAGTATGAATGGGCTATTGCGAACCGATTAGGTATGGAAGTCGAAGTACCATTCTCATTTAACCAACTTAATAAAGACAATACTCATTTCACTTTGCCAGGAAATAAAATAGAAGGTTTAAAACTTGCTTCTCAGTATACATTTTTGGTAAATGAGAACAGAAAATTATCAATGGCATTCGCTTATGTTCATGAGTTTGAATTGAACACATTTAAGGAATTATTAATCAAGGAAACATATTTACGGGAATGCGAATGAATCCAGTATTTATAGCTGCTAAAAACTTCCATAATTTTAACACCATATTATATACTGGACCTGTTTTTAATAATGATTACAAGAACATATGATTGGGACTGGAGCCACAATAAATGCCAGCTGTTTGTATGTTATTCCGAATACAAAAAACTTCATAGGCTTAGAAAATAACATGGATATTGATGGAAATGGTTTTCATGATTATCTGCGACCTCAAGTTAAAGTTGCTGTAAGACACAATTTAATGGTTGGACTTGTAGGAGGTATACCCTTATCCCATGAAAATTCAAGAGGTGATTTAATGACACGTATTATTTGGGAACTATAAATGAGAATAAGCAATAGCCCTTCTTCTATCGTATCATATATTTTGAGGGGTTTACGTCTTTATTTTATCAATTTATATCCGTTGATACTTATTTAATTTTCTTCAAAGTTTCCAAAGAAATAATATCATATTCATCTTTAATAACATTCAACAATTCATTTTTAAGGATTCCTTTTTCAGATTGGAGCGATAAATTAATAAGTATGGGATCCGTATAATAACTTCCCTTACCATATAGCGTATCCAACACAGATTGAAAACTTTGCTGTTTTAGCGATATCAAATAAATGGTATCATTTTGATTTTTTATCTGAAGAATTTTTGGATTATTAGATTTAAAAAATGGCACCTCTTCTATCACCAAAGAATATCGATTATCTTCTTGAACAAATGGTTTATCAAATAATGAAACAATTAATGGAAATAAAATAACAAATAAAAGATTCCAGCTCGAATGAAATAATACACCCCACCAAAAATTTAGTTTAACACGAATAAATGAGATTATTAATCCTCCAGTTATTTGAGACAGAAACAAAAAAGGAATAAAAATATAATATATAGTATCATTATTATCATAATTGGAAGCATGAACAATTCCAAAAGAAAGTGATAATATATACACCAAATATGGAAAAATTTTATCCCATGATTCTCTGCTCACTATAATAGCAACTAAACCTGAATATCTTAAAATATATCTAAAAAAGAATTCTTCAATTAACGGCACTAATAAAACAAGCATAAGAATGCTGGTTATCAAAGTATAATCTTCGAATACAGCCGATTCTCGTAAAGGAGTTATATAATCGACAAATTCATAAATAGGATAAACTAGGAAACAAAGAATGGCTATTTCAAAAAGCAAAAGAATACCGAATATTCTTAGTTTTTGTCTAAAAGAAATTTCGTATTGTTCGTCTTTAGGATATCGGAGAAATTTAATTAGTTCGATAAACAGTTTCATTATTCTAAATTAACAAAATATCTGAGATCAATAGACCTTAATCATGTTTTTTAATTTCTCCATCCTACATGTTGTAATCAATATTTTACGGACATAATAAGCAGAAATATCTTTAAGATTGTATATTTACTATCTATCTATAAACCAACCCTTAAATTTTATGAGAAAATTTTTGATACTCGTTACATTTCTTTTTTTAGAGCTAAATGCTTTTAGTCAACAAAACCCCGTTTTCCCAGGAAATTATGCAGATCCTGAAGCAATTATTTATAATAATACCTACTGGATTTATCCTACATATTCGGCACCTTATGAGGAACAAATTAAGTTTGATGCCTTTTCCTCGAAAGATTTGGCTACATGGACTAAACATGCTAATATCTTAGACAATAAAGAAATAAAATGGGCAAAGCGTGCGATGTGGGCGCCTTCAGTAATTGAGAATAATGGGAAATATTATTTTTTCTTTGCAGCCAATGATGTCCATCAAGGAGAAGTAGGCGGAATTGGAGTAGCTGTAGCAGACAAACCCGAGGGGCCATACAAAGATTTATTAGGAAAACCATTAATTAGTGATATCATCAATGGCGCCCAACCTATTGACCAGTTTGTATTTAAGGATAAGGACGGCACATTTTATATGTATTATGGTGGTTGGAAACATTGCAATGTGGTGAAATTAAGTTCTGATTTTACTAAATTGATTCCTTTTGATGATGGAACATATTATAAAGAGGTTACTCCTAAAGATTATGTAGAAGGTCCAATTATGTTTATCAAAGACGGAAAATATTACTTTATGTGGTCAGAAGGTGGATGGACTGGACCTGATTATAAAGTAGCTTACGCAATTGCGGATAATCCTCTAGGCCCATTTGAAAGGGTAAATACCATTCTCGAACAAGACCCAAATATTGCTACTGGTGCTGGACATCATTCGGTTATCAAAATTCCTAATAAAGAAAAATATTACATTGTGTATCACCGAAGACCTTTAGGAAAAACAAGTGCACACGATAGAGTTACCTGTATAGACGAAATGAAATTTGACAAAGATGGAAAAATCATTCCAGTCAAAATGACTTTCGAAGGTGTGAAACATATGTTGAAATAATAAATGTCCCTTATTTATTTAAGGGACATTTATTATTAAATATCTTTAGTTGGTATTATAGCTTAACTATTTCCCCAGTTCTGACGCTTTCATCACAAGCTAATGCAATTTTTAAACTATTTAGCGCATCGTCCATCGATTTGGATATATCGAAATCATTAATAATTGCTTCGTAAAAGAACCTCTGTTCACGATTGCACAATTCTTGATGATCGGGCTCATCCGTCAAATTAATCCATTTATCTTCTTGTAAAAAGTTATTATTTGAATCGACAGCTGCATGATGTACCCGTATGGACTCGGTTTTGGTGTGCGCTTCTATAGAATCGGACTTTCCATCCTTTGATGCTTCTTTTGCAACGATGGAAACAGAACCTTTTGGCCCAAATACATCTTTCACAAAAAAAGCAGTTTGGCTAACCATAGGCCCCCATCCAGCTTCATACCAACCAACAGACCCATCATCAAAACGAATCTGCAATTGGCCATAATTATAATTGTCCGTCGGAATATCTTCCGTCAAGCGAGCACCTATAGCTGAAACTGAAATAGGTTTAGCAGTTGTCATTTGACACATCACATCAATATAATGTACTCCACAATCTACAATTGGACTCAAGCTCTTCATCAAATTACGATGCACGTCCCACATATAACCTTGGCTTTGCTGATTGAGATTCATGCGAAATACTAACGGTGAACCTAGTTTTTTTCCTTCCTCAATAAAACGCATCCAAGAAGGGTGATGTCTTAGAATATATCCTACGACCAACTTCTTACCTGCCTTATTAGCCGCATCGATCACGCGTTGAGCACCAACAACAGTATCCGCTAAAGGTTTTTCAATAAAAACATGCGCGCCTGCTTCAAACGCTTTTACGGCATATTCTTCATGCGTATCGGGATAAGTCGAAATGCACACAGCATCAGGTTTTGTTTCGACTAAAGCTTCTTCATAATCTTCAAACAAATTGTAATCTGATCCTAAACTCTGCTGAAGCGCTAATTTACTATTACCTCGTGATACTAAACCGGCTATTTCAAATTCTGGAAAATCGTGGTAAGCTTTTGCATGAGAAGCCCCCATATTGCCACAACCTACTACTAATATTTTAATCTTCTCCATTATACAAATGATTTCATGCCTGGTCTAGCAATTTCCATATTGTCCGCAGGCATATCCCAAGAAAAATCTTTAGAAAGCGGACTAAGCACTTCTTTGGAAGACATAATTTGCTCGTAAGTGATGCGTTTACCTGTGTAAGCTGAGATTTTACCCCAAATGGCCAATAAGGTAGAATTTACCATATGATCACCATCATTTATTACGTTACCTGAGCGCACCGCTGCTAAAAGCTCATCGTGCTGCGTTTGGTACATATTATTAGAATTGCCTGAAAACTCGTACGGCTTTTCTCCGTGAATTTTATAAGAACTCATCAGGTTAACTTCAACATTTCCCTTAGAACCCAAAACCTCTACAGAATTACGACTATCTGTTCCGCTTTGTTGTCTTCCAAAATGTACTCCTTTCACCCCATTCCCATAATCATATTCTACTGCAAAATGATCGAAACCATTGCCAATAGCATCCCATTTCCATGTTTGTCTTCCACCAGTTGCAAACACAGATTTTGGCAATTTATTATTCATAATCCAATTCATATAATCCAGACTATGAACAGTTTGTTCTACGATTAGATCTGCAGCATAACGCTGGAAATAATACCAGTTTTTTAATTGATACTGCATTTCATTATAAGAAGCTAGACGTAGTTTTAACGTATTCTCGCCACCACACCTAAAAGTAGTCACCGATTTTACCTCCCCAATATCGCCTTCCGCTACACGTTTCATAATTTCACGATTGGGCGTCAAATAGCGAAAACAGAATCCAGACACAATATTTAAATTCTTCTCTTTCGCAATTTTTACTGTTTCCATCACACGTTTAAGTCCAGGGATATCAATCGCTACAGGTTTTTCGCAAAAAATATGTTTGCCTTTTGATACCGCATATTCAATATGATCAGGTCTGAAGTTTGGCGGACTGCACAATAAAACTATATCAACATCGGTATCTATAAGATCTTTGTAACTTTCGAAACCCAAAAATTGTCTTTCTTTAGGCACATCAACTCTTGCACTATCCTTTTTCATCGCAAGTTTCAATGCTTGATCCACTTGCTCCGGAAAAACATCAGCCAAAGCTGTAATAATAACATCAGGATCTGCAGACATAGCCTGTATTAGTGCACCTACTCCTCTACCCCCACAACCTATCAATCCTACTTTAATTTTTCTATTCAGGTTTATTGAATTGGCCATAGATGCAAAAGGCAAAGTGCCTAGTACAAGACCACTTGTTTTAATAAAATTTCGTCTAGAATATTTCATACGTTAAATATGCAACTTTATATAATTTTTAGGAAGTTGAAAGTCATTACTTTCTGTTTTTATTACCAAAAACATCAAAAATATTACATATTTTCACAGCATTTTAATGATAAACCATGGAAAGCGTACAACAAATAGAACCACTTATCACCAATAATACTGTGATTGTCGGTATACTGATGGCAATCTTAGGATTAGTTTTTTATACTTCTGGAATCAATAACAAATTCATAAAAGGCTTTTATGATATTATCCCCCCTTTACTTTTATGCTATTTTTTACCCGGAGTTTTAAATTCATTTCATGTATTTGACGGAGCTAATTCTCCATTAACAACTATCGGAAGTCGCTATTTCCTTCCTGCATGTTTGATTTTGTTTATTCTTAATTTGGATATTAAAGAAATGTGGGCCCTACGCAAAAGGGCGGGATTGATGTTCATTACCGGAACAGTCGGAATATTACTCGGAGGACCATTAGCGGTTTACCTTACATCATTAGTAGCTCCACAAGTAGTTGGAGGCTCTGGTCCGGATGAAGTTTGGCGAGGTCTGGGTTCACTTGCAGGGTCTTGGATTGGTGGTAGCGCTAACCAAGTCGCATTAAAAGAAATCCTTCAACCTTCACCGAAGCTTTTTTCTTCTATTATTGCAGTCGACGTATTCGTAGCATACACTTGGATGGCACTTTTATTATATGGTGCGAGCAAAAGCAAATTGATGGATAAATTTTTCAAGGCTGACGCACGAGATGTAGATGAATTAATGGTGAAATTGGAGAAAAAAGCGAAAGAAAATGCTAAAATGCCAGAAACTAAAGATATCATAATTATGTTATCAGTGGCATTTGCTGGAACAGGGTTGGCTACCTTTTTGGCTGAGCCAGTAGCTGCTTACATTATGGTTAACTATCCTCAATTAGAGACCTTCTCTTTGACCAATACATTTTTTTGGATAATACTATTTGCTACTATTATCAGTGTTTGTCTTTCTTTTACACCTTTGCGTAAACTAGAAAATGTAGGCGCCTCCAAAATGGGAACAGCCTTGTTGTACATGTTGATCGTCACTATCGGTATGCAAATGGACATTTTGGCCATTCTCCAAAACCCTGGATTATTTATTGTTGGTATCCTTTGGATTTCATTCCACGCCTTACTTCTATTTATAGTAGCTAAAATCTTTAAAATTCCTTTCTTCTACTATGCCGTAGGAAGTATGGCAAATGTTGGAGGAGTGGCATCGGCATCAGTAATGTCAGCTGCCTTCCATCCTTCTCTGATTTCCGTCGGTGTCATTTTATCGGTGTTTAGCTACGCTATTGGAACCTATGCTGGTTGGTTAACGGCTATATTAATGCAGTTAGCCTCTCCAATTTAATATATAAAAATATTCAGGACTAAAAAGAGCGATAAAATAGGTTTTATCGCTCTTTTACTTTAAGGTTTAAGCCTATAAATTGATATTAATTACTATTTTAGGGCATATGAATTAATTATGAACGACAACATCTATTATGAAGGACAGGTGCTATGGAGTCAAATAGACGCTAATAGACACCTTAGACATTCCGCTTATGCCGATTTTTGTGCCCAAGCCCGAAGCAATATGTTAAACAAAATAGGATTATCGTTAGATGAATTTGCTAAAAATAAAATTGGTCCTATTCTTTTTCGCGAAGAACTCATTTACCATCGTGAAGTTAAGCTAGACGAGTTCATCAAAGTATCCACAGAACTAAGTAAAATCAATACGATAAACGGTAGATTTTCCTTCCAACATAAAATTTTAAAATCAAACGGAGATGTAGCTGCTACCGTAAATGTAGATGGCGCTTGGCTTGATTTAGTTGCACGCAAACTCACAACCCTGCCCGAAAACTGGAAACCTATTTTACAAAACATCCCTAAAACTTCTGATTACATCGAAATAAATGAATAAAACTTTTTTTGCAAGTACGATTATTGCTGCATTCTGCCTTACTTCTGCCCCATCCAAAGCGCAATTGATGCGCGCAAAAGATCTATATAATAAAGCTGATTCTCTTCGAGGACAATTAACACCATTAAGGACCTGTTATGATGTCCAATTCTACCATTTGGATATCAAAGTAGATATCGATAATAAATTTATATCTGGCTCTAACCTATTTAAAGTTAAAGCAATTCAGGATTTTAAGAAATTACAATTTGACCTATTCGATAATTTATCGGTAGACAAAGTGGAATATGAAGGACAGAATCTAGCGTTCACGAGAGAATACAATGCCGTTTTTGTCACATTTCCTAAAACAATTAAGAAAGGTACAGTAGAAACCTTCAAAGTATATTATTCCGGAAATCCTATTCAAGCTACCCGTGCTCCATGGGATGGTGGTTTTGATTGGAAAAAAGACAGTAATGGAAAACCTTTTGTAGCTACAGCTGTGCAAGGTCTTGGTGCTAGTGCATGGTGGCCAAATAAGGATCATCAATCCGATGAACCTGATAGTATGCTTATATCGGTAGCCGTTCCAAAAGAACTCATGAACGTGTCCAACGGAAGGCTGATAAAAGTAGATTCGCTGCAAGATGGATATACCAAATACCATTGGCGAGTAGTTAATCCGATTAACAACTACAATGTCTCTTTGAATATCGGCGACTACGTACGATTTCGGCAAAAAATCAAAACAGAAGATGGGATGATGGATGCGGACTATTATATTCTCCGCGAGAATGACACCGAAGAAAAAAGAGCGCACTTGAAGAAAAATGTTGCACAAACATTAGAAGCTTTTGAATATTGGTTTGGTCCTTACCCTTTCTACGAAGACAGTTATAAAATTGTGGAAACGGCGCATTTGGGAATGGAACATCAATCTGCTATTGCTTATGGCAACAAGTATCAGAATGGCTATTTAGGAAGAGATGGATCCAATACGGGTTGGGGTAAAAAATGGGATTTCATTGTCGTTCACGAAAGCGGTCATGAGTGGTTTGGAAACAATATCACGGCAAAAGATATCGCTGATATGTGGATACATGAGAGTTTTACCAATTATTCCGAATCTTTATTTATAGAATATTTTTATGGTAAAAAACCTGGGCAAGACTATGTGTATGGAAATCGTAGCGGAATCTTAAATGATAAACCTATGCAAGGTCCTTACCATGTCAACAAAGAAGGATCAGGAGATATGTATGTCAAAGGCGGCGTATTTTGGAATATGATACGAACTATGGTGGATGACGATACCAAATGGCGGTTTATCTTGAGAAGTTTAAATAAAGATTTCAAACACAATCAGGTAGATTATAATGATATTGTTAATTATATTTCCAAGCATTCTGCGCTGGATTTAAGCAAGGTATTTGAGCAGTATGTTCAAACCAACGTTATTCCTACTCTTGAAATAAAGTTTAACTCTAATGGCGAGGCTTTAGGTCGATGGAAAACAAATGTTAAAGAATTCAAAATGCCAATTCATTTAGGTACGGAAAATATACTCAAGCGAGTAATATTAACGGACACTTTTTCAAAAATAAACATTGAAGGATTGAAAAAAGACAACCTAAAAGTAGATACATTCAACTACTACATAAAATTGGATGTGCAATAATTCAATAAAAATGTGCGTTAAATACGGATACGAGAATAGAATATCGAATTGCTAATAAAAAAGAAAATTTATTATCGGTTTTTATCGTGAAGCTATTATCATAATCAGTTTTTTTAATTAATTTTGTTCAAATTTTTCACAAAGAATCAGGACTTTTTAAATGGGTTTATTCAATTGGTTTACGCAAGAAGTTGCGATTGACTTGGGGACGGCAAACACCCTAATTATACATAACGACAAAGTAGTAGTGGATGAACCTTCGATAGTAGCATTTGATCGCACTACCAATAAAGTAATTGCTATTGGTAGACAAGCGATGCAAATGGAAGGTAAAACGCACGACAATATAAGAACAGTAAGACCTCTACGTGATGGTGTAATCGCTGACTTCACTGCAGCAGAAGCATTGATTCGCGGTATGGTGAAACTGGTTAACAATGGTAAATCTTGGTTTTTCCCATCATTACGTATGGTGGTATGTATTCCTTCAGGTATTACTGAAGTTGAAAAACGTGCTGTACGTGATTCAGCAGAAATTGCGGGAGCTAAAGAAGTTTATCTTATTCATGAGCCAATGGCTGCTGCCGTAGGTATTGGTATCGACGTAGAAGAACCTGTTGGTAATATGATTATTGATATCGGTGGTGGTACAACAGAAATTGCTGTTATAGCATTATCAGGTATTGTGTGTGATCAGTCTATTCGCGTAGCGGGTGACAACTTTGACTCGGATATCGTACAATACATCCGTCGTCAACATAATATCATGATTGGTGAGCGTACTGCTGAAAAAATTAAAATTGAAGTAGGTGCTGCATTACCAGAATTATCAGATCCGCCTGCGGATTTTGCAGTTCAAGGTCGTGACTTGATGACTGGTATTCCTAAACAAATTACAGTATCTTACACGGAGATAGCGCATTGTCTAGACAAATCAATTTCTAAAATTGAAGAAGCAATTCTAAAAGCTTTGGAGATCACTCCTCCTGAATTATCTGCAGATATTTACCAAACTGGTATTTATTTAACAGGTGGTGGAGCTTTATTAAGAGGGCTGGACAAACGTATTCAAGCTAAGACAAAACTTCCAGTTCATGTGGCGGAGGATCCTCTTCGTGCGGTAGTTCGTGGTACTGGTATTGCGTTGAAAAACATTGGAAGATTCAAATTCTTAATGCAATAATCTTCTCAATATAAAATATTTAGACGCGATATAGAAAAGTATTACTTCTTCTATATCGCGTATTTGTTAACAATAAATTTAAATTTAGTCAACACACCTTTTCATGAAAAATTTGTGGCTCTTCTTAGTCCGATATAATGCCTTCTTTTGGTTTATACTATTTTTCGTGTTTTCATTAGCTCTTGTTGTTAACAACAATAATTATCAACGCTCTTCTTTTGTGAATTCTTCCAACGTCGTTGTTGGATCTTTCTATAGTAATGTCAATTCTTGGAAAGAATACATGCATCTTGCCGAAGCAAATAAAGATTTGTTGGATGAGAATGCCTTACTAAGACATCAGTTGCAAGAAATGGTGGCAAAAGACAGTATTAATGAACCATTGATTACAGATTCAATGGACAATCCAAGTCGTTATGAATTTGTCGTTGCATCTGTAGTAAATAATAGTGTACATCAACGAAGCAACTACATTACTATCAATAAAGGATCTTTGGATGGTATAGAAAAAGATATGGGCGTTATTACTTCTAACGGTGTTGTTGGAACAGTTTTAAATGTTTCTCTGCACTTCAGTACCATAAAATCCTTATTGCATCCAGATACCAAAATTTCTGTTTCAGTGGATTCCACGTCTTCAGCTTTTGGTTCATTAGTATGGGGAGATAATACAGAATCTAGATTTGCTATGGTTCGAGATATTCCTAACCACGTCAAATTGTATGTCGGACAACCAATCTATACTTCGGGATATTCGACTAAATTTCCGAAAGGAATAAAAGTGGGATATGTTGTTCAAACAGATATTGTTTCGGGTGGATCATTTAAGGATGTTCGAATCTTGTTGACTACAAAATTTGAGAAATTAACCCACGTCTATATAGTCAAAGACAAATTAGCGAAGGAAAAATTAGAGTTAGAATCATTAAACGAAGACAATGGGTAGAATTATAATTTTTAATATCATTCGTTTTTTGGTGTTACTTATTCTGCAAGTAGCAGTGCTTAAAAATATAGGATATTACAATATAGCGGTAGCATTTCCATATATCCTCATCATTCTCTTATTACCTATTGGATTACCAAATTTTTTGCTCTATACATTAGCATTTCTTACAGGATTATCCATTGATGCGTTTTACGACAGTATTGGTATACATGCTGCAGCTTGTGTAGCCTTAGCTTATTTCAGAATATTCTTTCATAAAATTACGATTGAATTGGATGAGCAAGAATCTTTCAATACACCTTCTTGGGGAAATATGGGTTTTAAATGGTACAGTACCTATATCGTATTGTCTGTAGTAATTCATCATGTTGTTTTATTTTTTGTAGAAGCATTCTCTTTTTATAATTTTATACATACACTCCTTAGTATTGCATTAAGCGGGGTGTTTACATTAATATTAATATTTGTTATAAGCTTATTGACATACCACAAAAAGTCTCGTGTCATTAATTAATAAGGTTCTTTCATGAATAGTTTTTTCGAACGTAAATACGTTATTCAAGGTATTATCCTTATTATAGCATTGACCCTAATCGCTAGATTATTTTACTTACAGATAATTGACGATTCTTACTTATTATCAGCCAATAATAACGTCCTACGTAAAGTAATAGAATACCCCGCACGTGGTGTTATCTTAGATCGAAATGGTGAAATTTTAGTACAGAATGAACCTGTTTATGATTTGATGGTCATTCCTAAGGAAGCCAAAAACATTGATACTGCACTACTTTGTAGATTGATCGATATAGACCGCGAAGGGTTTGATAAGCGCATGAAAAAAGCGCGTGACCACTCTCCTTACCGAGCTTCCATATTTGAAAAATTAATTCCAAAAGAAACCTTTGCTGTTCTTCAGGAACATATGGATAAATTCAACGGTTTTTATACTGTAGATCGTAATATACGTACTTATCCAGATAGCGTTGCTGCGCAATTTTTAGGTTATATTTTAGAAGTCACAGAGAAAGATATCGAGCGGTCTAAGGGATTTTATCGCTCGGGTGATTATATAGGCGCTTCAGGAGTTGAACGTTCTTATGAAGAATTATTACGCGGAACGCGAGGTGTTAAAAACCAAATGGTAGATGCCCTGAATAGGCCTCAAGGTTCGTTCATGGAAGGTAAATATGACACTTTAGCTATTTCGGGAGAAGGTCTTGTTTCTTCATTAGACAAAGAATTGCAACTATTAGCTGAAAAACTGATGCGCAATAAATTAGGTTCTGTAGTAGCTATAGAGCCATCTACTGGAGAAATTTTAACTTATGTAAGTAGTCCGAGTTATAATCCAAATTTAATGGTTGGGCGCGAAAGGGGAAATAACTACATGAAAATGTTGAACGACCCCTACAAACCTATGTTTAACCGACCAATTCAAGCATCATATCCTCCTGGTTCTGTATTTAAGGTTGTTGCAGCACTTACAGCCCAACAAGCGGGCGTGATCAATGCACAGACAATTTTCAATTGTCCTGGGGGTTATCGTTATGGCCGTAATGCAATAATGCGCTGTACCCACGTAGATGGTCCCACTGATTTAGTAAAGTCAATTCAAAAATCTTGCAACACCTATTATGGTTATGTCTATGCACATATGCTCGATAGACGTGGCATGCCGAGCTACAAAGCTTACGATTTATGGCGTGATGGTTTGATGAAATTCGGCTTAGGTCACCCTCTAGGTATTGATTTACCGGGTGAAAAAGGTGGAAATGTATTCCCTTCGGATTATTACACCAAAAATTTTGGCAGTAACAAATGGACTTCTAGTTACAACATATCACAATCTATTGGTCAAGGTCAATTAGGGATTACACCTTTGCAAATGGCAAATATTATGGCTATTGTGGCAAATCGAGGATTCTATTATCGACCACACTTAATTAAAGGTATTGGCGAAGAAAAAATTGTAAAAAAGGAATTTACAGAAAAAATTTGGGCGGGTGTAGATGCTAAATATTACGAACCGGTAATTGAGGGAATGAGTCGTGCGGTTTCTTCTGGTACAGCTGCCGCTTCTAAAATTCCCGGTATTGAAATGTGTGGTAAGACCGGTACAGTGCAAAATCCTCATGGGGAAAACCACGCGGTATTCTTTGCTTTTGCTCCTCGAGAAAATCCTAAAATAGCTATCGCAGTATTTGTAGAAAATGCAGGATATGGTGGTACCTGGGCTGCTCCGATCGCCAGTATGCTGGTAGAAAAATATATCAAGGATACGATTACATTACCAAAATATATCCAAGATCGCGTCATGAATGCTGTTATTTTGCCTAAAGTAAAAACCAAGGAAATTAAGCCTACGGTAAAAGAAAAAAAAGATAGCACAAAGAATTCACAAAATAATTCTACTCCAGTAAAACAAGCTGCAGCACGGGAGAAAAACAACAAAAATTTATTGGTTCACCATAGTCAAATAAGAAGAAACTATGCACAATGATAAGAAAGGATTTCTGGGAAAAATTGATTGGGTGACTATTTGTTTGTGGTTGCTATTATGTCTTATTGGCTGGTTCAACATTCATGCTGCTGTATATGACCCTGAAAATCCAGGATTATTCAGTATGGCTACCAATTATGGCAAACAGTCAATTTATATCTTTACTGCTCTAATAATTGGCTTCAGTATACTTATCATAGACCAACGATTTTTTATTTCTGCGACTCCGTTTATCTATGTGGTCGTAACATTGCTACTCGTAGCAGTATTGGTTGTGGGACGAAATGTCGGAGGTAATCAAGCTTGGATACCTATCGGAAGTTTCCGCTTACAACCTTCTGAATTCGGAAAATTAGCGACCTGTCTCCTCTTAGCTTATTTTCTAAATACCCAGACTAACAAAGTCCCAACAATGAAGGGTTTAGTTATAGGTGCTTGTATCGTGCTTTTTCCAGTTTTTTTGGTTATGTTACAACCCGATACAGGTTCTGCTCTAGCCTTCTTTTCCCTAATATTTGTATTTTACCGTGAAGGATTTGTAGGAACGAAACTGCTTATATTTGGTGGTTTAGCTATACTCTTGTTCGTTTTAGCCTTATTGGTAAATCAGTGGATTTTAATTGGTCTAATCGCTGCTGTCTGTGTTGTATTTATATTTTTACTCGGTAAGAAAAGAAAGTATTTAATCGATATAGGAGTAATTTTCGCTGTTGCTAGTGTATACGTGTTAAGTGTTGACTTTGCTTATGAAAATGTTTTACAATCGCACCAAAGAAATCGTATTGATATTATATTAGGCAAAATGGATGACCCGAAAGGTCAGGGTTATAATCTTAACCAATCCAAAATTGCTATTGGTTCAGGAAAATTATTTGGAAAAGGATATTTACAAGGGACACAAACGAAATACAATTTCGTTCCAGAACAAAGTACGGATTTTATCTTTTGTACAGTTGGTGAGGAATGGGGATTCGTTGGTTGTTTAACTTTGATAGGTATCTATATTTTCTTGCTTTTGCGTATCATTCATATTGCTGAAAGGCAACGCACCACTTTTGCGCGAGTTTATGCTTACGGAGTGGCTTCTATCCTATTTTTCCACTTCTTTATCAATATTGGAATGACAATAGGGATTGTACCTGTTATTGGAATTCCATTACCATTTATTAGTTACGGTGGCTCCTCATTATGGAGTTTTACAATATTATTGTTTATTCTATTGAAATTCGATTCTACACGAAAAGGACTTTCACCGAATTAGTATTTAAAGCGTTCGCAAATACGTAATGCGAGCGCCTTCGACCTTTTCCATTTTCTGCATAAAAGTATTAACCTGCATTTTGCGCATTTCTACAGTCATAACACAAGCATTATCAAATTGTTGGTCCAAAACAGTAATATTTTCATCCTTGATGACACGCATCACATCATTCATAGCCAAATACTCAAAGTCAATTTGATACACATCATTGACTGTTTTTTCTACGACAACTGCATTAGCTAAAGCTTCTTGGGTTGCTGTTTTGTAAGCATTAATTAAACCAGGAACTCCAAGTAAAGTACCTCCAAAATATCTTACAACTACAACCAAAATATTTGTAACGTCTTTGGAAAGTAAGGCATTCAAAATAGGTCTTCCCGCAGTTCCAGATGGTTCTCCATCATCGTTCACTCGAAAAACTGTTCGATCTGGCGACAAACGATACGCCCAACAGTGATGTCGCGCTTTTGGATGCAACGACTTTAGCTCTCCTATAATTTCCTTAAGCTTATTTTCATCCTTAAAAGGATAGGCATAAGCAATAAACTTACTTCCCTTGTCTCGAAATATACCTTCGGCAGGTTCTTCAATAGTAAAGTACGTATCTTCAAATAAACTCACAGGTATGCAATTAAAAGTATTGACACTACAGCCAGCACTAAACCTATTTTGTTCGTTAAGCTGAGTTTTTCATTAAACAGAAATACTCCCACCAAACTTCCCAAGACTATTACTCCAACATTCATCGCTGTAAAAACTATAGATGGATTATCAGCTATTGCGCGATGGGCTTTCATGTAATAATAAATATTTGCAAAGTTAAATAAACCTAATATTAATCCCCAGACAATTGCTGATTTGTCCAAACGTTTTTTTTGTATTCCTACTCGATACAATAATATCAAAAACGCAAAAATCATTGCTCCTACAAATACGATAAACATAGATGTCGTGTAAGGAATATCACTATACAAGGCAATTTGTTTGAATAGAATATCAATAAATCCCATTCCTACGAATACTATAATAGGATACACTGAGTTTTTTCTAGTTCGCCTATTCTGCGCCTTACCCCAACTGACCGAACAAGCAACAGCTATTAATCCTACCGCAATTCCTATGAGTTTGTTAACTTTTAAAACTTCATTAAAAATCACAAAAGATGCAATTAACGGTATAAATAAAGACATGCGTTGTGCCACATCTGTCTTTACTATGCCACTATATTTCACTGCTAGTGCAATAAATATAAATAAGGATGGTAAAAGAAAAGTTAAAGGAATATAAAACTGATAGGGAAGTGAATTCCATCGCAAACCTTGCAAATGGGGCTGTAATAATAAATATGTCAGGACTACTGTAGTGGGGTAATTCCAGAGTACTAATTGTTGTACATTGACCTGCTTTTGCCTCGCCAATTTGATTAACACCCCTACCAATACACTACAGCAAACACTTATTAATACATATATCATAAACTACTTTTTGTTAAGAACACAATATTATTAAATATATTTCAATTATAAAACCACTCATAAAAGCATCAAACAACACTAAAATTTATATGTTTTTTATAAATTTTACATATCAAAAAACACACATAAAAAACATTATTTTTTATTAAAAATTTCTTCATAATTTTAAACAATAAAAAAAGCCAAAAGCAGCCTTATTGAAGAATAAACAAATTTTTTAGATTTTCTAACCTTAAAAACACCTTGTTTTAACACTAAAATTCACAAGAAAATACCGTATATTTTTACCACATTTTTAAGCTAAAAATTGATCAAAAAAATATTTTTTTTTACAAATATTTTGGAATTAAAAAATATTGGTATACCTTTGGATTATCAAAACGAGAAATGAAAAACTTTAACACATATAATTTCTACTACTTCTTTTATTTTAGCAATAAAGGACGGGACTAATTATAGTGTTGAGTTAAGAAGATAAATACTAAAGTCCCGGTTTGAAACTGGGACTTTTTTTGTGAACATAAAAACGACATGAGTATAAAAATTGCAATTCAAGGTGTAAAAGCATCATTCCACGAAGAAGCTGCTTACAAATATTTCGGTCAGGATATCGAAACTATTGAATGTGGTTCTTTCAAACAAACCTGCGAAATGCTTAAACAAGGCAAAGCAGACTATGTAGTGATGGCAATTGAAAATTCTATCGCAGGAAGTATTTTACCGAATTACAATCTACTAAGAGATTACAGATTCCATATTATTGGAGAAGTACACTTAAATATTCAGCAAAATCTATTGGCTTTACCAGGTGTAAAATTGAGTGATATTCAATTTGTAGAATCCCACCCCATTGCCATTCGTCAATGTGATGAATTCTTAGGAGAGCATCCAGAATGGACGATCAAAGAAGGTATGGATACTGCAGGTTGTGCCAAGAAAATTGCAGATGAGAAGCTGACACATACTGCAGCAGTAGCAAGTGAATATGCAGCGAAGATTTATGGTCTGAATATTTTAGAAAAACGTATTGAGACACACAAAAAGAACGCAACACGTTTCTTAATATTAGCAAACGAAGTCGTAGAGCAAAAAGGTGCTAATAAAGCTTCTTTATCTTTCCAAACTGGTAATGCGGTAGGTTCTTTAGCAGCAGTATTGCAATGTTTTGCTGAACAAAATGTTAATCTGAGTAAAATACAATCTATGCCCGTAGTTGGACGTCGAAATGAATATGATTTCTATGTAGATGTAGAATGGAAAAAGCAATCAGACTACGATGCCGCTATTCGCAAAGTCTTGAAACATACGGTAAATTTCAGCATCATGGGCGAATACATCAAAAACGAAAAAGTATAACACAAACATAAAGAGTTACTAATCAAATTGTAAATAAAAAAATTCAAATAAAAAATGAAACATTCTTTAGACATCCTTCCTTTAAGTTCTTGGATAGATACAAACGGTAAACCATTAATCATTGCTGGACCTTGTAGTGCTGAAACAGAAGAGCAATTAGTTTCTACAGCACACTTGTTAGCAAATACAGGTAAAGTAAACGTATTGCGTGCTGGTATTTGGAAACCACGTACTCGTCCAGGAGAATTCGAAGGTATTGGTAGCATTGGTTTAGAATGGTTAAAACGTGCTAAAGAAGAAACAGGATTATTGACAGCAACTGAAGTTGCAACAGCGCAACACGTGAAAGAAGCTTTGGCTGCTGGTGTAGACGTGCTTTGGGTAGGAGCACGTTCTACAGCTAATCCGTTCACTGTGCAAGAAATTGCGGATGCTATTCAAGAATCTGGTGTTGATATTCCGGTATTAATCAAAAACCCAGTTAACCCTGATTTATCATTATGGTTAGGTGCTATTGAGCGTATCAACCGTGCTGGTATCAAAAAAATTGGTGCTATCCACCGTGGTTTCTCATCATACGAAAAAACTGCTTTCCGTAATGAGCCAATGTGGGATTTAGCGATTCAATTGAAAACTATTGCTCCTGAATTACCTTTAATCAATGACCCAAGCCACATTTGTGGTAACCGCGAGTTGATTCCTTACGTAACTCAAAAAGCATTGGATATGGATATGCAAGGTTTGATTATCGAATCACATATCGACCCTTCAGTAGCTTGGACGGATGCAAAACAACAAGTTACACCAGCTGCTTTAGCAGATTTATTGGATAGCGTTAATGTACGTAAAGCTGAATCTAACAACCCTGCGTTCGAAGATAAATTAGCAGAATTGCGTCAGCAAATCGATAAATTGGATGACCAAATTCTTAAAACTATCGGTGACCGTATGAAAATCGCGGAGAAAATCGGTGAGTACAAACGTGATAATAATGTAACTATTTTACAAGTTTCGCGTTGGGATGAAATCGTTCAAAAACGTGTTCAATTAGCAAAAGCATTGAACTTGGGCGAAGACTTTACAGTGAAATACTTAGAATTATTGCACAACGAATCTATTCGCAAGCAAAATGAGATTATGAACGTAAAAACAACTGCGGAGGCATAATGAGTAACAAAAGCATTAAGCTATCTCATTCAACAAAAAAATTAAGTGGCACGGTTCAACTAACTGGCTCCAAGTCAGAGAGCAACCGTGCTCTTATTATACAAGCGCTTAGCAAAGGAAAAATTACGATTGAAAACCTTTCTGAAGCTGATGACACCGTATTGTTAACCAAAGCCATTAAAGACGCTAACTTAGCAGGCGAAGGTCAAAAAACAATTGATATCGGTCCAGCAGGAACGGCAATGCGTTTTATGACATCATACTTGAATCTGATTCCTGGTGATTTTATCTTGACAGGAACGGAACGTATGCAACAGCGTCCTATCGGAATTTTGGTTGATGCGTTGAAAACTATCGGTGCGGACGTGCATTATGTCAAAAAAGCGGGCTTCCCTCCTTTGCATATTGAAGGTAAATTATTCCAAGGCAAAGACAAGGTTTCTATCAAAGGCGATGTAAGTAGTCAATATATCTCTTCACTCCTTTTGATAGCTTCATCCTTGAAAAAAGGCTTGACTATTGAGATTGAAGGTGAATTGACCTCGCGCCCTTATGTGACAATGACTTTGAATATGTTGGCTGAAGCAGGAATTCAACATACTTGGGAAGGCAATAATATTCAGATTCTTCCACAAGAAGCAAAGGAAGCGACGATTTATGTAGAACCAGATTGGAGCGCAGCTTCGTACTGGTATGCGATGGTGGCTTTAGCTGAAGAAGGAGAAATTAGACTTCCAGGTTTAAAGAAAAATAGCCTTCAAGGCGATATTGCGATTGCTGAAATCATGACACATTTTGGCGTAAAAACGACTTTTGAAGAAAAAGGAATTTTATTGCAAAAATCAGATGCAAAATCAGATAAAACGTTATTTGATTTTAAAGAATGTCCTGATTTGGCACAAACAGTAGTCGTAGTTGCGGCAGCATTAAAACGTAATGTATCTTTTACTGGTTTAGAAACTTTAAAAATCAAAGAAACAGACCGTATTACTGCTTTACAAAATGAAATTGGCAAATTTGGCGCTACATTGACAGAAGATAATGAAATTTATCATTTGAATTCAGATAATGTAAAAGAACCAGAAGCTATTTCTATTGCGACTTACGAAGACCACCGTATGGCAATGGCTTTTGCACCTTTGGCTTTAGTTTTCAATGAAATCCAAATTGAAGAACCACATGTTGTTGAGAAATCATATCCGATGTATTGGGAACATTTAACAGCACAAAGTTTTTCGATAGCAGAATAAAAACATTATAACTTCATTCCGAATTTAAAATCGTCATTTCGAATGAAGTGTAACGTAATGAGAAATCTTAAAAGAGATTTCTCCTAGCGTCCGAATGACAGGATATAAAATTATTAGTGAGCAAATAAGTATATTTACGCTACTAAAATCAAATTATGGCAGGAAATTCATTTGGCGATTTATTCAGGATAACCACTTTCGGTGAGTCTCACGGCAAAGCCATTGGTGTTATTGTGGATGGATGCCCATCAAATATTGAGATTGACGAAGCTTTTATTCAATCCGAATTGGATAAGCGCAAACCTGGTCAATCTAAAATTACGACACAACGTAAAGAAAGTGATACGGCTCAAATCTTATCGGGTGTTTTCGAAGGAAAATCAACAGGTACGCCTATTTCGATTGTAATTCCTAACGAAGATCAACGTTCTAAAGATTATTCGCATATCGCAGACAAATACCGTCCTTCACACGCTGATTACACGTACCAAATGAAATATGGTATTCGTGATTACCGTGGCGGAGGTCGTTCTTCAGCGCGCGAAACAGCGGCTCGTGTAGCTGCAGGTGCTATTGCGAAGTTATTTTTAAAACAACAAGGCATTGAGATTTTTGCTCATGTATCTGGCGTAGGTCAAATCGAAGCTCCTAATGTGGATTCTTCTGATTTAAATCTTTTATTAGAAACACGTGAATCCAATATTGTACGTTGCGCTGACCCCGCAGCTGCGAATGAAATGATTGATTTCATTGATAACATTCGTAAAAACGGCGATACCGTGGGTGGACGTATATCGACTATTATTCGAGGTGTTCCTGCAGGATTAGGCGAACCCGTTTTCGACAGGTTGCATGCTGAATTAGGTAAAGCGATGTTGAGCATTAATGCGGTTCATGGTTTCGAATATGGTTCTGGCTTCGAAGGATCTAGAATGCGCGGCTCCGAACACAACGACGTATTCACGACGGAAAACGATAAAGTTGTTACTAAAACAAACTTTTCAGGCGGTATCCAAGGTGGAATTTCTAACGGCATGGACATCACGTTCAAAGTAGCTTTCAAAGCTGTTGCTACAATTATGCGCGACCAAGAAACTTTGAATCAAGCAGGAGAAGAAACAACAATTTCAGGTAAAGGTAGACATGATCCTTGTGTGGTTCCTCGTGCTGTAATTATTGTGGAAGCTATGGCGGCTTTAGTTATTGCTGATCAACTGCTTAAGCAAAGAGCTTATACTCATATTTAAAATAGTTTCCGTATTTTTACGGAAACTATTTAACCTTTTATTACCTATGAACTCTTTATTCTTCACTCTTCTTAGTTTGATGCTATTTTTAGCTGTGCAAGCTCAAGACCAATATGCCACGACAAAAGATGGAAAGAAAGTATTGCTTCGATCAAATGGCACTTGGGAATACGTGAATAGTAAATCAACTTCAAGTAACCCCTCTTCTTCCAATAACAAAATTCAAACTATTAGAAGTAATTCGACGAATAATTCTGGCAGAACCTATATACGTGGTCCTCGAGGAGGCTGCTATTATATAAATAGAAACGGCGGTAAAACCTACGTGGATCGCAGTTTATGTAATTAAAATTTAACTTATTAAAAATTTTATGTTCAAATTTTAATAAGAAAACATATCTTTGAATGATAACTAAGTTAATCTAATTGCAATTATGTCAGAAGCCCCTTCTTTTATTTTAGCGTGTGACATTGGTGGAACTCATATTACTTCCGCTATTGTTAATACCCAAAATTGGGAAATTTTATCATATACACTTTCACGTACACATATTAATTCATCTTCAGATGCTAAATCGATTTTTCAAGGATGGTCGGGTAATATAAAATCTTGCCTATATAAATTTGATGGAACAATTGACCATATTGGAATAGCAATGCCAGGTCCTTTTGATTATGAGAAGGGAATATCGTTAATGAAAAATCAAGATAAATACGATGCTATCTACAAATTAGATGTAACAGAAGCTTTAAAAAACGAATTGGAAATACCTTCAATTGAAATAAAATACATAAATGATGCCGCGGCATTTTTACAAGGCGAAGTTTATGCTCAAAATTTATCTTCGGAAGAAAAAGTATTAGGTATTACGTTAGGAACAGGATTAGGCAGTGCTGTATGGTCACAAAATGAGAAAGCTTTTGATGCGGACTTGTGGAAAGAAAAATATCGAGAATCAATTTTTGAAGAATACTTAGTTACAAGATGGTTTACCAAAACCTTTGAATCTTTAAAAGGAAGTAAAGAAAAAGGACTCAAAGAGATAATTGACAATCATGGTAATTCTCCAGAATTTGACACATTAATAAGAGATTACCGTGAACAATTAAAAGATTTCTTAGCTTTTTTTAGCGATAAATATTCCTGTAATTGCTTCGTAATCGGAGGAAATATCGCAAAAGCATGGAATTTAATTGATTTGGATAATTATTTTTCAGAATATAAAATTATTCAAGCCCAATATGCTGAAAAAGCAGCACTTATTGGCGCTGCTTCTATATTTTAATCAAAATACTTAGCTTTTTTTAAACTAAGTATTTTGGAAACTGTTGTGGATTGACATCATTCATGATCTCATAAACAGCTTCAATAATATCATCTACAGATGGTTTAGTGAAATAATCACCGTCTGACCCATAAGGAGGACGATGCGGCTTCGCAGATAATGTTCTAGGCTTACTATCCAAATGATAATATCCATTCTGCTGTTCTAAGATTTGTTGCAATATAAACGCAGAAGCACCGCCAGGCATATCCTCATCCACTACCAGTATTCGGTTTGTTTTGCTTAAAGAAGCTAAACACACTTGTGTACGATCAAATGGTTGTAAACATTGTACATCCACGATTTCTATAGAAATTCCAATCTTATCTAATTCCATAGCCGCCTCTTGTACAAGGCGTAGTGTCGATCCATAAGATACTACAGTAATATCGGCACCCTCACGTATGACTTCAGCTATACCGATTGGAACGGTGAATTCCCCTACATTGGAAGGCATTTTTTCTTTTAAACGATATCCATTCAAACATTCCACCACTACAGCTGGATCATCTCCACGCAAAAGTGTGTTGTACATCCCTGCAGCTTGTGTCATGTTACGAGGAACACAAATATGCAATCCGCGTAAAGCTCCCAGCAAAACTGTCATGGGAGAACCAGAATGCCAAATTCCTTCTAATCTATGACCTCGTGTTCGTATTATAACTGGAGCTTTTTGCTGACCTTTGGTTCTATAACTCAAAGAAGCTAAATCGTCACTCAACACAGGAAGTGCATAGATCAAATAATCTAAATATTGTATTTCAGCAATTGGTCGCAAACCTCTTACGGCTAACCCTATTCCTTTGCCAATTATCGCCGACTCGCGAATACCGGTATCGAAAATTCGTATTTCGCCAAATTTTTCCTGTAATCCTGCAAATCCTTGGTTTACATCACCAATCTTCCCTACATCCTCTCCAAAAGCTACCAAACGCTCATCATTTTTGAAATTTGCTTCAAAACAAGCGTTCAAGACTTCTCTGCCATCTAATATTGGAGAATCCGTAGAATAAATTGGTTCTACAACCTCTACCTCTAACGGAGAAAAAGAATTTTCTGTAAACAATTTGCTGTTATAACGCTCTTGGTTCAGCTTTTGCTTTTCTAGGTACCAAGTATATAATTCATCCTTTTCAGCAGAATTCTCAAAACGCAAGTCGCGCAAAACCTGACGTACCGTCGAATATATTTCTTTAAGAGAAGGCTCTGTGGTACTCTTTAAAATATTTAATGGTAGTTCAACGATTTCATTTTCTAATTTTGATAAATAATGAATCGCTTCGTCCAATTCACTTTGCAACAGCTTACGGTAATCCGTCCAAGCTCTTTTCTGCTCTGCGCGAACTAAATCTTTTGCAGTAGATTCAATCTCTTTAAGCTCTGCCTCAACTGCTATACCCGAACTAATAATCCATTGACGCATTTTGACATTACAGTCAAATTCTTGTTCCCAAAGTAATCTTTCCTCAGACTTATAGCGCTCATGCGAACCCGAAGAACTATGTCCCTGGGGTTGAGTCAATTCTGTCACATGTACTAAACAAGGAATATGCTTTTCGCGCGAAATTTTTGCGGCCATCTCATAGGTCTCACAAAGACCAGCATAATCCCAACCTTTTACCTTAAAAATCTCAAATCCATATGCATTATTATCTCGCTGAAAACCACGAAGTACTTCTGAAATATCGGATTTAGTAGTTTGAATATCATTTGGAACAGAAATACCATAACCATCATCCCAAACAGAAATCACGGCTGGAATTTGTTTCACACCAGCAGCATTGATAGTTTCCCAAAATACACCTTCCGAAGTAGAGGCGTTACCAACCGTACAAAAAACTACTTCATTTCCTTTGTTGGAGAAATATTTTAAATATTCAAGATCTTTATTATTTCGGTAAAGCTTAGAAGCTAAGCCCAGACCCAATGTACGCGACATCTGCCCACCTGTGGTAGAAATATCAGAAAATGAATTTTTCTGAATGGTTTGGTTTTTCCACGCGCCATTTTCATCGGTAAGTGCTGTAGAAAAATGGGCAACCATTTGTCTACCTCCGGATGAAATATCGGCATCCAATGAGGGATGAGCATACAGTTGTGAGAAAAAATTATACACTGTACTTATTCCAGATACAAAAGCCCAAGTTTGATCTCTGTAATATCCTGATCGCCAATCACCATCTTCGAATACTTTTGACAAAGCGATTTGTGCGATTTCTTTTCCATCACCAAAAATACCAAACTTCGCCTTGCCCGTTAGCACTTCTTTCCTTCCCAATAAACTTACATACCTACTTTGAACTGCCGCCTCATAGTCTTTCAATATGATTTCACGAAAATCATCATAACTTAACTTAGATGTGGCTACGTTCATAGGTGTACTCAGTTTCGAATCTATCATTAACTTATATTCTTATTCAACAAAAGTAGCAAAATAACTCTTTACAATATAGCCAATAATTTAATATTACTCCTAAAATATAGATAAGAATTATGTACTTTTAAGCGCAACTTAAAGATTTAAAATTAGAGTATGAGTGTAACGAATAATGAGAATAAACCAGAAATTGGGTTAGGCGATTTAGAAAAGACGGTGATATTGAATTCATTACTAGAAGTGCCTTTTGCAGAACGCGATCAAAATTGGATAGCCAATTTTCTACAAGCCGTGGATCAAGCAAACCTTAAATTAGGTAGTCCTGAGGTCGTTATTGCAAGTGATGGTTTTCCTTATATACAGCTTCAAAATGTGAAAGCTGACGAAAGCTTCCAAGCTTTTGTAATCAACAAACAACTTCCTGCGATATTAACACAAGGATTCGGCGTAGTTATCAATCCGCAGAATGAAAGACCAGATTGGATATTTACGTATGGAGATATTGTCAATTACGAATTGAATGACACTTTTTATGCTGAAAAAAGCATTTTCTCCAACAATAGAGAGCAAATAGAGATCAAACCTGATGAACAAATTTTGATAGGTGCTCCTTCGGACGCTATCTTACCTAAATATCTTAAAAATCAATTGCGTGAATTTTTAAAGCATGCAGGCATTGAAACACCAAAAGCGATGATGATTGCTAGAAATTATGAGAATGAGCAAGATGTAAAACAAGATTTGGTTTTCAATTTCACTCCTCCTCAGATAGCAGATGACAAAAAATTTGAGATTATTTCTAATACAATTGGCTGGTTACTTCCAAGACATTATTCCGTATTGTTTGTCGACGAAGCAGCTGTTGAAAATGGATTCATAGAAATTTAACACCATGAAAATGAAACTTTCTCCAGCAATATTTTGTAGTCTTTTTTTACTAGGATGCGCTGTAAGCAAAGAAAACACTCCAGAATGGAAACCACTATTTAATGGTAAAGATTTGTCAGGATGGACTGCAAAAATCTACCCTTATGAAGTGGGTAATAATTTTGCCAATACATTTCGTGTAAAAGATGGTGTAATCCAAGTAAACTACGATGGCTATGGAGAAAAATATGAGGATAGATTTGGGCATTTGTATTACGATATCCCCTATTCTCATTATCATTTGAAATTAGAATATAGATTCTACGGTGACCTTTATCCAGGAGCACCAGACTATACCATCCGAAATAGTGGAGTCATGTTTCATTCACAAGATCCTCGTACTATGCCAGCCAATCAAGATTGGCCTATTTCGGTAGAAATGCAATTTTTAGGCGGGTTAGGTGATGGCAAACCCAGACCTACAGGCAATATGTGTTCACCTGGTACACATATTTATTATAATAATGAATTGTTAACGACACACTGTATAAATTCCACTTCCAAAACATACCACGGAGATCAGTGGGTGAAAGCAGAATTAATTGTATTAGGCGATTCGTTAGTACATCATATTATCGAAGGCGATACGGTGTTGACCTATTCTAAACCACATATCGGAGGCCCAATAGTCAATAATTATGATCCACGTATTAAAATAGATGGAACTGCTTTAAAAAGAGGTTTTATTGCTTTGCAAAGTGAAGGACAGCCCGTAGAATTCAAGAATATATATTTAAAAGATTTATCTAAGAAAAATAAATAAAGCGAAATGTTTCCATTTAACGTCAGAGTATACGGAATACTTAGAACCGAAAACGACGAAGTGTTGATTACTGATGAAAGAACACAAAGTGTGTCGTTCACTAAGTTTCCAGGTGGAGGATTAGAATATGGAGAAGGTCTGATAGATGCACTCAAAAGAGAATTTATGGAAGAGTGTAACCTGAAGATTGACGTGATAAGGCATATTTACACTACGGACTTTTATGAAAAATCTAGTTTTAATAATAGTCAAATTATCTCAATCTATTATGAGGTAAAAGCATTAGAAGAATTAAATATTGATTTAAAGACTTTACCTTTTGATTTTAACAATAATTTGGTTGCGGATAAATTAGAAGTTTTCAGATTAATAAAGCTTGAAAATCTAAAAGAAGAAGATTTGACTTTCAAAACAGACAAAAAAGCATTAGAAGCATTTAAATTTTTAACTAGAAAAGAGGGTGTAAATTAAACTGTGTCATTAAATAAATACTTATTTTTAGACACAGTATAATGAACAACGAGAAATTTGATTTTGAGCGCTTCAAAGAAGAAGCTATGAAAGGCCTTTACGAAGGCAA
>NZ_JACOIJ010000040.1 GCF_014692495.1 Sphingobacterium litopenaei
CGGTGTTCACCTCTTCCCATTCCGAACAGAGCAGTTAAGCCCGCCCGAGCCGATGGTATTGCCGTAACAGGTGGGAGAGTAGGTCGGTGCCTTCTTTTATTAAACAACAAAGCAAAGCCTTATCACAACAGTGGTAAGGCTTGCTTGCGTTTAAAGGATTTATAAAGATCTATCTTACTAACTAATTTTAATAGAATTATTTTCTAGACGTATTCGATTATTATTCCTAAGCGGGTAAGGATTGTCGCAGAGGAAATATATCGAGATAAAAGTATTTTGAAGTATAATTACCTCTAAAGTAGTTCGAACAAATAAACAAGTCCGAGTAACAAAATCATTTGGACTTAATGGTCTTATTCTTCTGTATAAAAATCTATGAGGCTACCTACAAACTCGCTATCCCAACCTTCAATGATATCTTCATATGCTTCATCTGGTATGTTCGTATGATTCACTTCAAATGAAGTTCCCTTTTTATGTTCGTGTAATTTGATAGTCACAATAGATTGTTCCTCTTCACCAAAAAACCATTCCTGCACGATCTTTTTATCAGGCTCTAATTCTAAAAATTTACCAGTGATGCTTCCATCCCAAAGGGAAAATTCACCGCCAACTCTAGGATCTATTTCCACAATATCCCCTGTCCAAAGACGTATTGTTATTTCCGTTGTCAGCGCTTTATAGATCTCCTCTGGTGTAGCTGGAATAATGTAATATTTCTTAAAATTCTTCATGTTCTTCAAAGATAATGCAATTGAATAGTATTTCAGTTTTTAGTTATGAATTTTTACTTTTGACTATGAGTAATATCCTTCCGAACGATTTATTGACGCTTTTAAAAGGCGATCCTTCTTTTGATTATGAAGCATTCAGTGCTGTGCACGATAAAGAGGAAAAAACAACTTCTATACGTTTAAACCCTTCTAAAAGTTTTGATGTATCCACTTATGACATCGATCGTGAAATTCCTTGGTGTCAGCATGCATATTATTTAAAGGAACGTCCTGTGTTTACCTTAGATCCTTTGTTTCATAGTGGATGTTATTATTCACAAGAAGCAAGTTCCATGTTTTTGGATTATGTGATTCGCAAATTAAAACTAAATTCTTCTCCAATAAAAGCGTTGGATATGTGTGCTGCGCCAGGGGGGAAATCAACTTTAGTTAATTCAACTTTGCATAGCGAGAGTTTGTTAGTGGCAAACGAGATTATCAAATCACGTGTAAATATACTTACCTCCAATTTGGTAAAATGGGGTAATTCGAATGTAGTCGTGACAAATAATGATCCATCTGCTTTTGGTCGTTTGCCAGGCTATTTTGACCTAATGGTAGTGGATGCCCCGTGCTCTGGTTCGGGGATGTTTCATAAGGATCATTCTGCTATTGATGAATGGTCACTAGCCAATGTAAAATTGTGTAGCGAACGTCAACAGCGTATCTTGAGTCAAAGTCTCTCGGCTTTAAAGACTGGAGGGTATCTGATATATTCAACATGTTCTTATTCGAACGAAGAAAATGAGGAAATAGTAGATTGGCTAATCAGCGAGTTTGTGATGGAATCCGTTCATATAGGAGTGGATGACAGCTGGGGAATTACAGTGACAGAATCGAAGGAGCATAAAGCTTCTGGATATAGATTTTATCCGCATTTATTAAAAGGTGAAGGATTCTTTTGTGCTGTTTTGAAGAAAAAGGCGGAACAGGGCACCTTTTCCATGAAAAAGGTAAAAAAGGAGAAAAATGTAGCTCCTCAACATTTTGCGAAAAATTGGGTAAATGCTGAAGGGCATTATTCTTTTCTTCACAACAACTTCTTGCATATTTTTCCGCAACGCTATGAACAGGACTTACAAGCTTTGCAAAGTGTGCTTTACCTGAAAAATGCAGGTACTGAATTAGGTGAATTAAAAGGTAAGGATCTTATTCCTAGTCATGATCTAGCCTTGAGTAATTTGGTTCGTAGGGATTTACCAGCTATTGAATTAGATTTAGAAGAAGCACAAAATTACTTGCGCAAGGAACAATTATCTGTTGGTATCAATCCTGAAAATTTAAAAGGGTGGATTGTGGTTAGATATAAAGGAATCAATTTGGGCTGGATCAAAGCGATGCCAAGCCGCATTAATAACTATTATCCAAAAGAAATCCGTATTTGGAATTTATAATTGTTGCTGATGTTCAACAATGATTTGACCGATATCTTTTGCGACCTCTTGTTTCGACTTGAGGTCGTAATTTTTTATGCCTGAATGAGGAGAAAGTACCGTGATTTTGTTTGTATCTGTACCAAATCCTGCTCCTTTATCTTGCATAGAGTTTAATACAATAAAATCAGCATTCTTTCGTCTTAATTTATCTTGGGCGTGAGCAAGTTCATTATTGGTTTCTAAAGCAAATCCAACTAATGTCTGCTGTATTGATTTTCGTTGACCTAAAGTTCCTAAGATATCTGTGGTTTTCTTTAGCTCAATGGTGAAATCCTCTGCTTTCTTCTTGATTTTCTCGACTGCGGTTTCTTTGGGAGTATAATCTGCTACGGCAGCACTCATGACAATAATGTCGGAACTATCGAATCGAGTATCACATGCGTCAAACATTTCTTGTGCAGAGCGCACAGCAATTGTTGTAATGGCTTCAGACGCTTTCAAATGTGTTGGACCACTTACTAAGGTTACTTGTGCTCCCAATCGCTGTAATTCCTCGGCAATTGCATAGCCCATCTTACCAGAAGAATGATTGCCTATAAAACGTACAGGGTCGATAGCCTCATAGGTAGGTCCCGCTGTTACAAGAGCCATTTTTCCTGCCAAAGGTTTAGCTGTATTCAAATGATTTTGCAAGAATGTAACAATTTCCTCGGGTTCCGCAAGACGTCCTTCTCCAACCAATCCACTTGCTAATTCGCCATTTCCTGGAGGAATAATGATATTTCCGAAGCTTGCTAATAGGGAAAGATTATTTTGTGTTGCAGGGTGCTTCCACATATCCAAATCCATTGCTGGAGCAAAATATACTGGACATTTAGCCGAAAGGTAAGTAGCTGTCAACAAATTATCACAAAAGCCATTGGCCATCTTAGCCAAGGTATTCGCAGAAGCAGGTGCAATAAGTATCAAATCCGCGTTTAAGCCCAGATGAACATGATTATTCCATTCTCCAGTTTTAGGATCATAATAGTCTACTAAAACAGGTTTTTTGGATAATGTTGATAAGGTGAGGGGAGTAATAAATTGAGTTGCTTCAGGAGTCATGATGACTTGTACAGAAGCTTCTTCTTTAATGAGCAGGCGTATTAAAGAAGCTATTTTGTATGCGGCAATACTGCCGCATACACCTAGCACAATATTTTTGCCTTTTAATGAAGACATTTGCTTCTCTTGCTATTATTCTTGTTCTTTAGAAGGATTTCTAAAGTAAATTTTGTCTTTCAAAAATTCGTCGATAGCGACCAATGTAGGTTTTGGCAAACGCTCATAATGCTTAGAAATCTCGATTTGCTCACGGTTTTCGAACACTTCTTCTAAGTTGTCGTTGTTGCTGGCAAATTCAGCTAATTTCGAATTTAGCTCTTCTTTTATTTCTACACCAATTTGGTTTGCTCTTTTGCTAATAATTACGATTGATTCGTAAAGATTGTCAGTAGCTTTGTCCAATTCTCTCAAATCACGTGTTACAGTAGAATTTGGGATGGCGTTGTTTTTTGCTTGACTCATATTAACTAAATATTATTTTTAATTTGTTGTTACTTCAATGAAGAATCTGCGCTACCTTCTTCTTTTTTAGTTTCAGTAATGCCCAGTTCTTTGTTTCTTTCTTCCACTTCCTTATTATATTGATTCATAAGGCGAATGGCAGATACAATTTTTTTGTCTGCAGATTTTTTTAAATCATCTGCCTCTGACTTGAATTTGCTGTTCGGAAAATGTTCAACAAAACTATTATAATAATCTATAGCATTGTTAAAACGTTCTTCCTGACGATAAACACGACTGTTATCCGCGAATAAATATTGAGACTTTAACATTAAAAACTCAATTTCTTCTGCAAATCTCGTGTCTGGATACTGTCTCAATACATTTTCAAGTGCGATAACAGCAGCACGGTAATCATCCGCAAGCCCCATGTTATAATAGAGCTTCGCATTATCGAATGCTTTTTTCTCTAATTTTTCACGAAGATCTTGAATCAATTCTCCTGCTTTTTCCGCTCTTTCGGATTCAGGATAATAATTCACAAATAACTGTAATTCATCAATTGCTTTACGAGTGTTCTCTTGATCCAGTGTAGAGCGAGGAGATTCGATGTAATAGCAATAAGCAGCCATATATCTACATTCTTCAGCTCTTTCGCTGTTAGGGTAGGTATTGGCAAAGTTTTTAAAGTGAAAACGAGCAGAAGTATAGTCTTTTAATTTGTAGTTCGCGTTTGCAATAAGGTAAAATAAATCCTCCGCTTCGGCTCTACCACGATATTTTCCTGCTAGGTCATCAAATAAAATCAGTGCTTTAGAATATTTTCCTTTCTCATAAAGCTTCACGGCTTCTTGATATTTCATTGTAATATTGTTGCTGGTGCGAAGCTTTTCAAACTTACTTTTACAGCCTACAAAAAACAATGTAGCCAAGCATAAAGCTAAAATAACAGGTGTACGTCTATTCAAAAACATTTTACAAAGATACGTCAATTAACAATAATATTCAATTAAATTTTAAACCGCAATTTAGTTGATTTTTAGTTACTAGTATATTTTTATAAAAGGCTTTAACAAACTTTAACCATTCTCTGGAATGTCATTGTTTTGCTAATAATATTTGGTAGATTTCAGATGGGAATAAAAATCATTATATTTACGGATTATTAAGTAACACAAGAAATGAGCTTACGCGAAAGAGTAGAACAAGCATTAGATACAATTCGTCCATATTTGGAAACTGATGGGGGGAATGTAAGTATTGAAGAGATTACAGAGGATAAAGTCGTGAAGTTGAAATTATTGGGTGCTTGTGCTAGTTGTTCTATGAGCATCATGACTTTCAAGGCTGGTTTAGAGCAAGCAATCAAAAAAGCTGTTCCCGAAATTGTATCTGTAGAGGCAATAAATATTACGGATATGAATGATCCAAATGCTACATTGCCGGGTCAAGCATTGTAACAAAAATGTTGTTTTCTGATTAACACATTTTAACAGCGCTGAATAACCATAAATTTTATTTTTGTTAAAATGTTTTATAAATCAACTAAATATCTGTTTTTAAGTATTGGACTTCTGTTCCTTACGATGGCTAGCGTGTCTGCGCAGAGCAAAAAAATTCTGCAATTTAGTGGATTGATTACCTCAACAGGATCCGATTTACCTGTCGGATTTGTCACCATTAAAAATACAACCTTCAATAATCAAACTTTCATGTCAAATAATGAAGGGTATTTTTCATTTGTTGCGCACGTAGGAGATGTTATCGAATTTACAAGTGTCGGCTTTGATCCTGTAACCATTACTATTCCTGAAGTAGAAGGTGATAAATATACGGCATCGGTAAAGATGCGTGCATTGATTATAGAACTTCCGGCAGTTACACCATTTCCTTGGGCAAGTTATGAAGATTATTTAGCCGAGTTTATGGGATTAGGAACCGGAGAAGATCCTATCGCAAGTGCAAGACGTAACTTGAGCCCTGACGCTCTTGCGGCTCTTGCCAGCGTAGTACCGCGTAATGCGGAGGAAATTCAGACTTACAATTCTTTGCAACGTCACCAGTACATGCAAAATAAGAATATAAATCAACGCATGAACAATCCATTCTTGAATCCGTTTAATTGGTATCAATTTATCAATTCCATCAAAAAAGGTGATTATAGTCGCGAAAAACTTAAATACTAATTTTATTCCTCGCTTTTTAGTACAGTAATTTTTCCAATCTCTCTTACGCTTAGTTTGGATGAAAAGTAAGAGACGATGATCGAAAGAATCGATATTGTCAAGAAGACTAATATAAAGTCTTGCATACGCATATCGACAGGATAGACATCAATAAAGCTTCCATTAACATTATTCGTACGTATAAATCCGTAAATGTCTTGTAAATAGCAGAAAATGTAGCCTATAGCGATACCAATGCTGCTACCAATCAAAGCAATCATAATTCCTTCATAAAAGAAAATCTTTTCAATCGTCGATTTGTTAGCGCCAATATGCTGTAGGATTTTCATATCTTCTTTTTTGTCAATCACCAGCATCGTAAGGGAGCCAATAATGTTAAATATGGCGATAATACCGATGAAAGTGAGGATAAAGAAGACGATCCACTTTTCTGATTTGATGGTTTTGTATAAAGTCGGATTTTGTTGTTCTCTATTTTTTACTTGAAAATCTGAGCCTAGTTTCTTTTGGATTTCCTTTTGCAATGAAGAAGATTCAAGAGGGTTATTTAAAAATAATTCGACAGCCGAAATAGCTTTATCTTCTCCTAAAATATCTCTTGCAAAATCCAACGGGAGAATAACTAGATTTTGAAATTCTGGCTCGAAAGTAAGAATCCCGTTGACAGAAAGTTGTCTAATATTAAAATCTTCTAAAGGATTAAGATTGTTGACAGAGGATTCTTTACGAGGGAAGTACAAGTCAATCACATTATTAAATTCCGAAATGGGAACTTGTAAATTTGTTTGAATTTGGGGACCAATCAACGCATAATTAGAAGAGTCAGCTTGAATCTCAAATTTCCCTATGTGTAGAATGTGCTCTTTAGACTGTTTTTCAAGGCTTTGTTGGGTTATACCCTTCATCTGTCCTACAATCTGTTTTCCATCGTGTTGGATAAGAACTTTATCCTCTAGTGTCTCCGAATAATTTTTAACATCAGTATTTTTTCCTAATTCCAAGAAAGTTTGGTTTTGAGAAGGGTCAAAAGTTTTTCCTTTTGCTGCCTCAATTCGTAGGTCGGGCGAAAAAGTGCTATTCATTGATAAAATGAATTTTTCCATGCCATTATAGAATGAAAGCACAATAACTAGCGCGGCAGTACTAACAAAAATTCCTACAATGCTGATTAAAGAGATGATGTTTATGGCATTAACGGATTTCTTCGAAAAAAGATATCGCAATGCAAAAAATAATGGAACACTTATTTTTTTCATCCTCTAATAAATGGGTTTGTTTGTTTTTCAAAACCAATTGTGGTAGTTGAACCATGGCCGGGGAATACTTCTGTATCTTCTGGCAAGGTATAGATGCGTGTGGAAATGCTTTTTAAAAGAGTTTGATGGTCTCCTCCAGGCAAATCAGATCGTCCAATACTGTTGCGGAATAAGACATCTCCTCCAATTAGGGATTTTATCTCTTCCAAATAAAAACAAAGATGGCCAGGAGAATGTCCTGGTGCCAAAATAGATTCTATATGATGATCACCAAAAGATATTGTCTCTTTGTCCTCCAGGAAAGATTCAGGAATAGGAGACGTTTCATAACGAAATCCCATCTGTGGCGCATAGTTTTCTACTGAAACCAATACGGGCACTTCTGCTTCATGAAAGTTTGGCACTATACCCCAGTTATCGAAAACGAAACGATTTCCCAAAACATGATCAATATGGCAATGCGTATTAAGCAATAGAACAGGAGTCAAATTGCCTTTGTCGAGGTGCTCTTTGAAATAATTTTGTTCTTGAACAGTATGCATCCCAGGATCCACGATGATACAATGATTGTTTGAATCATCAATAATTAAATACGTGTTCTCTTGGTAAGGATTAAATGTAAATGTTTCAATAGTCAACATGATTCAAATTTAATTATTTCCATGTTAGGGTACTAATTAAATGTTGAATGTCTGTTTTCAAAAAGTCTAAAACAGGTTGAATGGAATCTAAATTTGGTTTTTCATTAAAGTATAGGGCACCTCTTACGTAGTGATTCTTATTGTCAGTGACATAAAACTGTACATTCGAAGCGGTATTGCCCTCAATATTATACATCAATCCTGATACATAATGCTCTGGATGAGAAATTTTCTGTTGATCTATAGCTGTTGCTTTAGGGGTATGCTTAAATACAAAAGCTCTAGCATCTTCAGTGAGCTGCTCTAATGTAGAATGTTGGGTTATTGCGTAATAACTAAGATGCAATTGCGCGTTGAATTTATTAAATAGCACATTTTTCCAACAAGGATTAGCGTTTGTCGAAAGATCTGGTTGTACTTCGCTGTATGCTGGTATCTCAAAAAGATAAGGACATCCTGAAGTATTGGCTGTCAAAAAGGTTTTCTCTGGAAATTCAATGCGATGATAAGCTCTTGGTTTGGGGCTATAATCTTCATTATTACAGCCAACGCTGCTTATTATACAAAGTACGAAGAAAACTAATCGTAGCATATTTTAAAAATTGCTTTGCCAGATTTCCCAATTTTTTTCAGCTTGCAACACAAGCATTTCATAGCCATTTTTGATTGTTGCTCCTCTTTCCTTTCCTTTTTTTAGAAATAAAGTTTCTTCTGGATTGTAAATAAGATCGTACAAAAGATGTTTTTCTGTGATTCCTTCATAAGGAATATTTGGGCATGAATCAATATTAGGAAAAGTGCCTACTGGAGAACAATTAATGATAAGCGAATATTTCGCTAGTAGTTCTTTAGTCAGGTCTTCATAAGTTAGATCACCTGTTCCACTATTGCGGCTTACAATTTTATAAGAAATATTTAATTTTTCTAAAGTATAAAATACGGCTTTGGCCGCACCTCCATTACCTAAGACTAATGCTTTAATGTGATGAGGATTTAACAAAGGTTCTAAGGATTTTTCAAAACCATATGCATCGGTATTATAACCTTTGAGAATTGTTTTGCCTTCTTGATGTTTTATCGTGATGCAATTTACCGCCTTCATTTGAGCCGCCTCTTCCGATAATTCATTTAGATAGGGAATGACCGCTTGTTTGTGGGGAATTGTTACATTAAAACCTCTGAAATGTGAATTTTGATTATATAAAGTTGGAAACTGATCTATTTGCTCTATTGGATACAAATCATAATGAATGTCATGAATATTTTCTTTGTCGAATTTAGCTAAATAGTAATTTTTTGAAAATGAATGTCCCAATGGATATCCAATCAAGCCTAATTTAATCATTTTTCTCCGTATACTTTTTTATAATTTCTAAAATTATTTGATTTCCTTGTAATTGAGGAAGATATTCAAATAATATATGATGTTTTTCAGGACCAAAAGCTAAGGCTAATTCAAGAAAATTTAACGCTTCATTGTATTGACCATTCGCAAATAAGTATGCTACTAATCTGTAGTACAATTCGGGAGCGTCTGTATTAACTTTAATTGCTTCGGATATGGTTTCAATCGCTTCATCAATTTTATTTTGTTCAAAATAGATAGATGAAAAATCTAGCCAAGCTTCTATATCAGTTGGATTTAATTCTACCACCTTATTGTATGCTAATTCAGACTCTTCTATTTGACCTAATTTATAACGTGCGTCGGCAATTGCAAACCAGTAGTCTGGATTTTCGTCGTCCAACTCTAGAGCTTTTTTATAGAAATGTAAGGATTCAAAATAGCGTTCCTCAAAATCCAATGTTACACCAATTCCAAACCATGCATCGGCCATATCAGTATCAAGCTTAACGGCTTTTTTATAATAATCTCGTGCCGTATCCATTAATTCGAGCTTCTCATAGCATTCGCCTATGGCGCAATAAGTGTCAGCATTGGGTGGTTCATATTCGAAAGTTTGCTTATATATTTCAATAGCTTCTGTATAACGATCAAGATTTACTAAGGCATTACCTTTATTAAAATACGCTGATGAAAAACCGTCATTGATTAGAATAGCGTAATCATATGCATCAATTGCTTCTTCATATCTGCTTAATTTGTGGTATGCATTACCTACATAATACCAGCAATGATAGGAGTAAGGGTCTTCATCTATTAGACTTGTGAAAAACTTCAAAGAATCTTCATTCGCGTCTAATACATCAAAACAAAAATTAATCTCTAAGAGCGCATCTGGATTATCAGGATTAATTTTAAGGGTCTTTTTCAAAAAGATAATTGCTTTCTTAAAATCCCCTTGCAATTGATAAATGGTTGCCAATTGATGATAAATCTCGGCTTTATTTTCAGCGTTTTCCAATGCTTGATTAAGAAGCTCTTCCGATTTATCGAGAACGCCTTGCGAAGCGTAAATAGAAGCCTTTACTAATAGAATATCGGAATCAGATGGCTCTAATGATTCGGCTTTCTGTATCGCCTCCATTGCTAAGGAAAATTGACGCATGCTAGAAAGAATTTGTGCTTTCTTTGCATAGAATCCTGCTTCGTAAGGGTGTTGACTTGTTGCGAAATCAATAACCTGCAAAGCTTTTACTGATTCATTTTTATCTGAGTAAAAATCGATAATACTTTCAAAAGTGCTAGCATCAAAAAAATATTGATCTTCATTTCGAATCATCTCTTCGAAACGATTGACAAACTTTTTTTGCTCTTCTGATGATCCAAAGTCAAATTCCTCTTCCATATCCATTCCAATTTAGTGAAAAATACGCTTTTTAAATTATTTGATCTCAAATTATTTTCCACATATCCACATATGTATTGAGTGGTAAACCTTTAAAAGGTTTAAATCAAAAAAGCCGCCACAAATTTGTGACGGCTTCTGTATGTTGAAATAATTATATATTATAATTATTTTTTGATTTCAACACGACGATTTTGAACACGACCTTCTTCAGTAGCGTTAGAAGCAATAGGATTAGCTTCACCGTAACCGTTAGCATTGATGCTTGATGCAGCAACACCAGCGTTCACTAAGTATTGTTTTACTGCATTAGCACGGTCTTTAGATAAGGTTAAGTTATACTCTTCAGTACCTTCTGCAGAAGCGTAACCATCTAAAGTAACTGTACCGTTTGAATCACGTAATTCTTTAGCTAATTTATCTAAAGTAGAGTATGATTCAGTTTTCAATACTGAGCTATCGAATTCGAAACCGATAGGAGCGTAGTATCCACCTACTACTGCGTCATTTTTAGGCTCTGGGAATTTGATTGGACATCCTGAACCATCAACTACTGTACCAGCAGGAGTGTTAGGACATTTATCAAATTTATCAGATACACCGTCACCATCAGAATCTTTACCTAATTGATCAACAGTACCTTCTAATGTAGAAACACGTTGTTTTAAAGCTTCAACTTCATTGCGTAATGAAGGATCTTTTAACTCATCGTATAATGTTGCAACTGGGTTAGCAAATGTTAAGTTTTCTTTATCACGAGAACCTAAAGTGAATTCTAAACCACCGTAAAGGTTAGAGAATTTTTGTTTTCCTGTTGAATAATCTGAAGGTCCGTATAAATAGTTATCATCAGTAAAGTTCATTGTATAACCTAAGTTCAATGCTACAACTTCTGATAATTTGAATTTAACACCAAGACCAACTGGTACATAAGCTGTTAATTTATAGTCTCTGTCACCTGTTGGTACACGATCACCAAAAATTTCTTCGCCCCAATTACCTTTGTTATCAAAAGTCGATCCAGTGAAATCATTATTAGAATACATTACTGGATTATTTGCTAACACACCTAAACCTACTTTAGCGTAGAAATTAACTGCATTTTCTCTTCTTAAGAAATCAATAGTACCTAATTGAAATACACCATTTAAGCTAGCAGCCCAGTTAACATCAGTTTTAACTGATTTTGAACCAGCAGCTAACCAATCAGTAGTTTCAACAATACCGTTACCATTATTGCCTGAAACATCATGGTTATAAGTTTTGATTGAACCACGGTTACCTTCCAATTCTAAACCGAATAAGTGTGAGAATTGTTTACGGATAGTCAAGCCATAGTATTCACCTACTTTATTTTGGAAAAGACCAACTTTTTGACCATAAGCATTAGAACCACCAATGATTGCATTTGGAGTAGTAATACCACCTTGTAAACCGATTGACCAAGTTCTGTATTGTGAGCGTCCACCGAATACAGTAGGAGTTTGTGCTTGAGCTACATCAGCGTAACCTAAAGCGGCTACTAAAGAAGCGGCAACAGCTGTTTTTTTAATTGTAGAATAGTTCATACTCTTTTTGTTTAAGGTTATAAAAATTTTTAATTGTTTTCTGTATTTTAACATAACTTAACAATAATGATGCCAAAAAATATGAGCGGCATTTACTGTTTTATAATTGACTAATGTAACTAATTTTGCCGTAAAAGTAAATAAATGCTAATAATCTAACAAATCTTATCATCAAAAAGTTACACGTAAATCAATAAACAAAAAGAGATGTAGTGTTTGAGCTACATCTCTTTTTGGAATTTCTATAATATGTAATGTATTATAGCGAGCGTTAATCCACCAAGTATAGCACTAACCGGTATGGTCAAAATCCATGCCCATAAGAGGCTAATCGTGACCCCCCATCTAACTGCCGAAACTCTTTTCACTACTCCTACACCAATAATAGATCCCGTGATTGTATGTGTTGTAGAAGCAGGTATACCGAAATGTTCAGTAATACCTAATGTAACAGCTCCCGCGGTTTCAGCGCTGACGCCTTCCAGAGGTGTCACTTTAGTAATTTTGCTACCCATGGTTTTAACGATTTTCCAACCGCCACTCATTGTGCCTGCAGATATAGCAACATAACAAGAGAGTGGGACCCATTCCGGCATGCTGTCTGTTGGACCTACAGCACCCCCTGCAATCATGGCTACGAATATAATACCCATTACTTTTTGTGCATCATTACCACCGTGAGCAAAACTTAAAGCTCCAGAAGAAAGAAGTTGTAAAAATTTAAACCATTTCTCCGCTACTCTAGGTCGGGCGTTCCTGGCTATATTAATAATGATTAAGGTAATGATTATGGATATCGTCATACCAATTACGGGAGCGAGTACTATAAATGAAATAATTTTTAATGTAGCACTTACATTAATTGCCTCTATTGGATTTACTCCAAGAAACATTGCATATGCCATTCCAGAACCTGCAAAACCACCAATTAAAGTGTGTGATGAACTCGAGGGAATACCATAATACCACGTAAATAGATTCCAAGAAATGGCTGCTACCAAGCCGGCAAAAATAACTTCGAGAGTAATATATTCCTCTAATACGGTCTTAGCGATGGTGTTGGCAACTTTGTGATCGGTAAAATAAAAGTATGCTGCGAAATTGAATAGAGCAGCCCAAAGTACGGCCATAAAGGGGGTAAGAACTTTGGTCGATACAACAGTAGCAATTGAGTTGGCTGCATCATGAAAACCATTAATGTAATCAAATGCGATTGCCAAGACAACGACCACAATTAATAATGTTGATATCATAATATTAATTTAGTAAAGTCGATTAAATAAGCTGATTAGGCATTCTTAACAAGAATACTTTCTAATACATTTGCTACATCTTCACATTTGTCTGTAGCATCTTCCATTGCTGATAACACCTCTTTGTTTTTAATTAAAGAAATTGCGTCAGTTTCGTATTCGAATAAATCCGCAACAGCTTTGTCGAATATATAATCTGCTTTATTTTCTACGCTATTGATACGTACACAAGAGTCTGTAATGTTGCGTATGTTTTTTAAGTCTTTTAATTCGTATAAAGCTTTAGCAACATGCTCTGTAGCTTCAAGAATTAAATCTGTCAATTCAATCATAGGTTCAGTAGGTCTTTCTACTTTGTATAATTGAATGCGGTTTGAGGCACCGTGGATAAAATCCGCTACATCGTCCAATGAGCTTGCTAATGCGTGTATATCTTCTCTATCGAATGGAGTAATAAAATTACGACCTAATTCTAGGTGAATTTGATGTGTTATATTATCGCCCACATGTTCAAGATCTTCTAATCTTTTTGACAACGCTTTTCTTTCTTCAATATTTGTGCTATTCACACATTCTTTTAAAAGCTTAGCCATGTCGATCAAGTTTGCACCAGCTTGTTCGAAAAGAGGGAAAAATTTTTTGTCCTTTGGTACAAAGTACTGGAAAATACTGTTTAGTGACATATAATTATATTTTAGCCAAAAGTATAATGTTAATGTTAAGTTAATGTTAATTCGTAGCAAAAACTTATAAAGCAGATTTTGCTTTTTCGAGAGTGAACCCAAAAGTAGTCCCTATTCCTTCTGTGCTACGTGCATGTACGGTTTGCTGATGGGCCTCAATAATATGTTTTACAATGGAAAGGCCAAGACCTGATCCACCTATTTCACGGGATCTACTTTTATCTGTTCGGAAGAATCGTTCGAACACCCGTGGCAGGTTCTTTTCTTCAATTCCTTGCCCATTATCAGTAACTTCTATAAGGATTTGGTCCAAAAGGGGGTAGATGTTTATTTTAGTTTTTCCTCCTTCTTTGCCGTATTTGATAGAATTATCTATTAAATTGATTATAACTTGTTGAATACGTTGCCTATCTGCTTTCACAAAAACTGGATGCGTGATCTTTAAGTCAACAATGATTTCGATATTTTGTTTTTTAGCCTTATCAATTAAGTGATCAACAGTTTCTAATATGAGTTCTACTATGTCAAATTTTTCAATATGAATAGAAATTTGACCGGTTTCAAGCTTTGAGATTTCATCCAAATCATTTATGAGATACGTTAGGCGATCAATATTTTTGGATGCTTTGTTTAAAAAATTGGTTGCCATATCAATATCATCTTCCATCATACCATCTTTAAGTGTCTCAATATAACCTTGAATGGCAAATAACGGAGTCTTAAACTCGTGTGATATGTTAGAAAGAAATTCTCTGCGGAATTTTTCTTGGGCTTTGAGTTGATCGATCTCAGAAGATTTTTGAATGGCCCATTCACGTACTTCTTTTTCAGTGCTCAAAATTGGATCTTCACTCGCGTGCTCTGCCAAAACTACTTTCATGTCTTTGCCGAGCTTCAGGCTTCGAATTAATTTATAAATATTGCTTATTCGATTGTGAATATGATGGTGCAGGATATTGGTAAGTAAAATAAAACTTATGACCATCGACACAAATAAGATCAATAAAGCCTGATGCCATTTCTGTACATAGAAATAGCTTAAACTAGCTAGCGAAAGAGCGATAGCAGCTGAAATGTAAAAAACTAGCAGTCTAAAGTTCATAAAAAAGCTTCATGTTAATGAAGCTAAATTACTTATTTAATGTTAAGATAGTATTAAAAACGAGCAATAACTGTTTTACCACCAACTACCTTTTCCCCGATATTTACAGTTATCTTAGTACCTATTGGCAAAAATACATCTACACGTGAGCCGAATTTTATGAAACCAAATTCTTCTCCCTGTTGTACATTATCTCCTTCTTTTACATACCATACGATTCTACGTGCTAAAGCTCCTGCGATTTGACGAAATAACACCTCAACTTCATTAGATTTTTTGACTACCACGGTTGTTCTTTCGTTTTCAGTGGAAGATTTCGGATGCCAAGCCACTAAAAATTTACCTGGATGATATTTAAAATAAGAGACTATTCCAGAAATTGGATTTCGGTTTACGTGAACGTTGGTAGGAGACATAAAGATGGATACCTGCAATCTTTTATCTTTAAAATATTCCGTTTCTTCTGTCTCTTCTATTACTACCACTTTTCCGTCAGCAGGACAAAGTACTGCATTTTCGTCTAATGTGATTAATTTTTTAGGGCTACGAAAAAACTGAACGATAGTGATAAATAAGAATGCTGATAAAAGGTATAGAAACCATTTAACAAATTGATTTGCGTCAAAATAATCAGCTGTAGCGTTTATAATAAAAATAAACAGAACAACTAATGCTAAGCTTGTGTATCCTTCTTTATGAAATTTCATTCAATACCTGTTTTGTGCAAATATAAGCAACTGCGTCAAATAATATACTATTGACCTTTTTCTCTTTCTATATTTAAGTATTTTAATATTGCTGTACCCTTTATAATTTGAAAATCGCCGCTTAACGTGATGTTATCTTTTATCGGCTTTCCTTCTAATATAGAAGGAATAAAATACACTACAGATTCGAATACAGCCTGAAGTTTATTTTTTTCACTTCTAGGCCATTCATTCAACTCGGATATGGGCTTTTTTGCAGTTGGTATACCATTATTTGTAACAGAATATTTGACTTGATACTTAAAACTGGTGTCTGGAACCGAAAAATTCTCTTCTTCTAGATAATCGACAAACATTTTCGATAAGAATGTGGTGAATCCACTATACTCATCAAACGTGCAAGTATGAACTACAAAATTTTCAGCTCTGCTAAAAAAATCTGAGGGTACAAGCAAAAAATCATCGTATGGGATAAAATAGTCTACATAATCTGTGTTTCGACTTATAGATATTCTTTCTCCGTTCTCAAAGATTTCTCTAAATATATTTTCCTCCGTATTTTTTTTAGGGTTGGTAATGAAATTAATATACCAAATTCCGTCAGGTTTGCCATTGGACACTTTTCCGTAGCGACGATAAGCAGTAAAGCCATGATCTGTAAACCCTTTAACAGGAAATGTCATTTCATACTGCCCATTCCCATTTGCAACTTTCTGATTGCCATTTTTATCCCAATAGGATAGTATTTTAAAATCATCTTCTGCCAATGACAATACTAATAAAGGTTTTCCGTCAGGATAATAGTATTTCCATTCCCCAGACTCCTTTCCTTCAACATAAACGGTTTCCCACTTTATTTCGCCATTGGGATGGTAGGCTGTAAAGTTGCCATGCTTGATTCCATTCTTGTAAGCTCCATGCAGGATTAATCGACCGTTGGAAAGAAAGTCTTTAAATTCACCATTAAATTTAAAATTAATTGTATCGTATTGAGCTACCCGTTCAATCGCTTTAAATTCACAGTCTTTGTCAACTAAATAATAATTATCATCATAAAAAAACCTCATATATCCTTTAGTTGCAGGTTCTCTGAATTGGATTTCTTGCGCAAAAGAAATATATATAGAAAATAGAAAATAAAGGATAATACAAGTTCTATAAATCATGATCTTCAGTTTTAATGTGCTTCAAGCCAATTTGTGCCTTCGCCAATTTCTACTTCAATAGGTACGCGCATTGGGATAGCCGATTTCATTCTCTCCAAGATAATATTTTTAAATGAATCTATTTCGTGCTTTGGAACGTCAAAAACCAACTCATCATGTACTTGCATAATCATTTTGCCTGTAAGACTTTGGGTAGTGATGTCGTTTTGAATGTTAATCATCGCTACTTTAATCATGTCGGCTGCGGAGCCCTGTATTGGCGCATTGATAGCATTTCGCTCAGCAAAACCTCTTACCGTCATGTTTGCTGAATTTATGTCACGCAAATAACGACGACGTTTCATAATAGTTTCAACATAACCTTTTTCCTTCGCGAATTCTACGGCTTTTGACATATATTGTTTAATGCCTTGGTATTGATTAAAATACTGATCAATAATATCTGCAGCTTCACGACGTGGAATACCTAAACTTTGAGAAAGACCAAAAGCAGATTGTCCATAAATAATTCCGAAATTGACTGCTTTGGCGTTACGTCGCTGATCTGAAGTCACTTCATCCAAGGAGACACCATAGACTTTTGCGGCTGTGGCTTTGTGGATATCGTGACCTAAAGTAAATGCTTCCAGCATATTTTCATCTTGACTTAACTCCGCCATGATGCGCAATTCGATTTGTGAATAATCGGCAGAAAGTAAGACATGATCTGGAGAACGTGGTATAAATGCCTTGCGTACTTCGCGTCCCTTTTCGGTACGAATAGGTATGTTCTGCAAATTAGGATTTGTCGAACTTAACCTTCCTGTAGCTGCAACCGCTTGATTGTAGGAAGTATGAATTAGACCTGTATTCGGATTAATCAATGTCGGAAGGGCATCTACGTAAGTAGATTTCAGTTTTTGATATTGACGAAAATCTAAAATATCTTGAACAATATCCGATTTATGAGCTAATGCCAATAACACATCTTCACCGGTTTTGTATTGACCAGTTTTAGTTTTCTTAGCTTTAGGGTCCAGTTGTAGTTTATCGAATAATACTTCGCCTAATTGTTTAGGAGATGAAATATTAAATTTTACTCCTGCTTTTTCGTAAATGTTATTTTCTAATGCTGAGATATCTTTTTCCAAAGATTCCGAAAAAGCTTTGAGCGTATCCACATCGATTTTCACTCCATTTTTCTCAATCTCTGCTAAAGTATACACCAGTGGAAATTCTACTTTTTGTGCTAATTCATCCGTTTTGGTTTCGATCAAAAGAGGAGATAAACGTTGGTACAATTGCCATGTAATATCTGCATCCTCTGAAGCGTATTCTTTGATTTTTTCGATTTCGACATCACGCATGTTCCCTTGGTTTTTACCTTTGCCTCCGATCAACTCGGTGATTGATACAGGTGTGTAACCTAAATAAGTTTCTGCGAGGATATCCATGCCGTGGCGTGTATCTGGATCAATCAGGTAATGCGCAAGCATGGTGTCAAAAATCTCGCCTTGAACTTTTATTCCATATTTTGCCAATAAAAGAATGTCGTATTTTAAGTTTTGACCTACTTTTTTGATCTTAGGATTTTCTAGAATAGGTTTTAAAATATCAACTATAATTTGAGCTTGTACTGAATCTGCAGGTGTGGGTACATAATAAGCTTTTCCTTCTTCATAAGAAAAAGATAAACCAACAATCTCCGCAGTCAATGCATCCAAGCCAGTGGATTCTGTATCGAAACAAAAGATATTTTGTTTTCCTAGGTCCTCTGCTAAAGCTTGAATGGAAGAAGGCTGATCTACTAAAATATATTCGTGTTTTGTATTATGGATGTTGTTTGCCGCTGAAGCAGGTACTTCAGCTTCCTCTTGCAGAATATTTTCTGGTAGTGGATTAGGTGAAGAAAATAAATCCATTTGCGCAGTTGCAAGTTTATTATTGTCAACTACCGTAAAATCCTCGCCAAAAACGCGTTTGCCTAATGTTCTAAATTCTAATTCCGCAAATAATGTTTCTAGAATTTCTTTATTTGGCTTTTCGACTTGAAGCCTCTCTTCTTCTAACTCTACCGGAACATCTAAAAGGATAGTCGCCAATTTTTTAGAAATAAGACCTTGTTCAGCGTATTTTATGACGTTTTCTTGTTGTTTGCCTTTTAATTTATCTGCATTAGCAATTAATCCTTCGACAGACCCAAATTCTTGAACTAATTTTTTTGCTGTTTTTTCACCAATGCCTGGGATCCCAGGGATATTATCTACAGCATCACCCCATAATCCAAGAATATCTATCACCTGCGATACATCGGTGATCTCCCATTTTTCTAAAATTTCGGGTACGCCAAGTACTTCAGCCCCATTGCCCATGCGAGCTGGTTTGTATATAAAAATATTATCTGAGACCAATTGGCCGAAATCTTTGTCTGGAGTCATACAATACACCGTGAAACCTTCTTGCTCCGCTTTTTTTGCCAATGTCCCGATAATATCATCGGCTTCATAGCCATCTTTGGTAATCAATGGAATGTTAAAACCTTCGATCAGTTTGAACACATAAGGAATGGATTTTGCCAAATCTTCAGGCATTTCCTGACGATGCGCTTTGTATGCTTCGAATTCAATATGGCGATTAGTAGGTGCTGCGGTATCAAATACCACGGCAAGATGCGTAGGTTTTTGATTTCTCAACACATCCAATAATGTATTTGTAAAGCCTAAAATTGCACCTGTATTCAGTCCATATGAAGTCAAACGAGGCACTTTGCTCAGCGCAAAGTAAGCTCTATAAATTAGAGCCATTCCGTCTAGTAGAAATAGTTTTTTCACCTAATATATTTTTATGTGTTCTTACAAAGGTAATAAAATCAATAAGGGTGATATTAACAAATTTTTGCCACTTTTGTAAGATGATAGTACAAATCAAGGTAATAGCGCAATATACAGCATGAGAGGACTAGTTATTAAATCTACTGGTAGTTGGTATCAGGTGCAGGATGAACAAGGAAAGCAGTATGATTGCCGTATTAAAGGGAAATTTAGAACGAAAGGCATCAAGACGACGAATCCAATTGCGGTAGGAGACTGGGTGAATATTGAGTTGGAAATGGATCAAGATACGGCTGTTATTACGGATTTGGAACCTAGAAAGAATTACATTATTCGTAAATCAGTTAACCTTTCTAAGCAAACCCAAATTATTGGGGCTAATCTGGATCAGGCCATTCTAGTGGTTACATTGGCGTCTCCTCCGACATCTTTAGGATTTATTGATCGTTTTTTGGTGACAGCAGAAGCTTATGATATTCCTGCAATTTTGGTTTTTAACAAATTAGATTTGTTTAGCGATGAAGGATTAGAAATCCTAGCGGAATATAAGTCTATATACGAAAATATTGGCTACACTTGTTATGAAGTCTCTGCAGCTAAAGGAATTAATATTGATCAGATTATTAATCTTTTGAAAGATAAAGTAACCTTAGTTTCAGGTCATTCAGGCGTAGGGAAATCAACTTTGATTAATAGTATAGTGCCGAATGCATCATTGAAAACGGGTAATATTTCCGATTGGTCCGATAAAGGAAAGCACACCACAACTTTTGCCGAAATGATTGATTTACCTTTCGGGGGAAAATTAATCGATACGCCAGGTATTCGAGAGCTAGGGATCGTCGATATAGAAAAGAAAGAACTTTCGCATTTCTTCCCTGAAATGCGTGCGTTTTTGAATAAATGCAGATTCAATAATTGTGTGCACATAAATGAACCTGGATGTGTAGTTTTAGAAGCTGTTGAAGAAGGTGCAATTGAACCTTCACGTTACGAAAGCTACATCAGTATGTACAATAACGACGACAACCGAAGCTAAACAGCTAGAGCAACGAAACAAAATGCTTTGAATATTGTTTTTATTATTAATCAATATTCAAAGCATTTTTTATGAGGCCAGTTTGGAAATGGGTTATTGGGGTAATCGCCACTATCATTGTTATCCTTGTGTCTGTAATCTGGTATTACAGCCGTAATTGGAAGCCAATCGTAGAAACAAAACTTAAAGAAATAGTCCAAAATTCTACCAATGGTCTTTATTCTCTTCATTATAACGATTTGGATTTAAATATAGGTTTGGGAAATGCAACACTCTATAATGCTGAATTGATTCCTGATTCTGCTATTTATCAGCAGCTCATTCGGACCAAAGAAGCTCCAAATAATCGTTTTCATATTAAGCTAAGTAAGCTGAAAATCCGTCGTTTCAATTTGATGGATGTACTTTCGAATAAAAAACTCAACATTAAGTCTATTTCTTTTGAAGATCCTAGCATTCATTTAATGAGTGAGTATCACGAGTTCAATGATACTGTACGTACAGAGCCCAAAAAGACCTTGTACGAAAGTGTAAAAGAAGTATTTACCTCTATTAATGTGCGAGAAATCGATATTGATAATGTAAAATTCAAGTATACTAAGTATGAGGAAGGCAACATGAGCAATTTTGATTTTGAAAAAGTGAAAATTAAAGTTCATGATGTCTTGATTGATGAAACGTCGCTGCGTGACACTTCAAGATTGTACTATACGAAGATGGTGGATGTGGAAATTCCCAATTTTGAGTATGATCTGCCTGATGGATTTTATCGAGCTAAATTTAAAGGGTTAAAAATTAATACGCGCGATCAGAACCTCTTAATGACTGGCGTTGATTTTAGGCCAAAAATGAGTAAGGCTAATTTCTACAAGCATAAAAAGCAAAATGTAACAATGGCCGAACTCAAATTTGACACGTTGCGCGTGGAACGTTTGAATTTTCAAGCTTTAATTGATTATCAGCAGACTATAGCTTGGAAAGTACAGTTGAAAAATGGTTCGGTGGATCTGCACGCTGACAAGCGTTATCCTAAATATCCTATCATTAAAATTGGTCAATCTCCGCACCAAAAATTGTTGAAACTCAAAAAACTCTTGCGCTTAGATACGGTGGTGGTTGATAACGTATCCTTAGTTTACCATGAGATGAGTGGGAAGTATTTTAGAGAAGGCTCCATTAGTTTTAATGGCGTAAATGGATTGATTACGAATGTGACCAATGACATAACAGCTCTTAAAAAAGATAAATTTATGCGAGCTGATCTACGGGCTAAGATTATGAATTCGGGCAATATACATGCAAAATTTGGGTTTGACATGTTGAGTAAAACAGGCTATCATACTTATAGTGGTACGGTAGGAAGCATGAAAGCTACTGCCTTTAATCGCATATTGACTCCTTTACTGAATGTGGAAATTGCTTCAGGCAATATCAAAAAAGTGGCTTTCAACATGGAAGGTACCGACCATAAAAACTGGGGTGATTTTCGATTTGATTATGATGACCTAAAGATCAGCCTACTAAATAAGAAGAAGGATGAAAATGGCGAACAATCCTCTAAAAAGGTCGTTTCTTTCTTGATTAATGAGCTTTTAATCAATGATAGTAATCCCGATAAAAAAGGTGTCTATACAGTCGCTAAGGTAAATTATACACGTGTGCCTGAGCATACTTTTTTCAAAACCTTATGGCAAAGCTTATTGGACGGGATAAAACAATGTGCGGGTATTAGTGAAGAAAGAGAAGCGCGATTGATGGGAGCTGCTGACACAGGGAAAAAGGTGGTGGAGAAAGGAAAGGATATAGTCGAAGGAGCTAAAGAGGTTGGCAAAAAAACAGGCAATTTTATCAAAGGACTTTTCAAGAAAAAAGATAAATCCGAAGAGGATTCTGAACAGTAAGTGCTTATAAAGCGAAGTATATTACTATGTTTGTAAGATGGAATCCATTGCAAGTTTTCTAAAATTTGTTTTCCGCTATCGCAAAGGTATAGTCGACAAGATCATGTTCTATGTAAGTATGATCTGTGCGCTTACCGTTATTGTCCATGTGGGCTACATTACCAACCCTGATGTGGCTATATATACCAAAAAATCTATTTTTTGCATGTTTTATGGATTATTTCTGCTGGAATTAATCCGTACGGGCTCGTCTATTTATGCAAGTAGACGTATCAATGTTTCGCAATATTCTGGTGTTGTCGTGGTCGCTTGTTTGACTTTCATTATGTTGGCGAGATTAAGCGGATGGAGTTTTTTAGCTTACTTCGCAAGGGAAGAATGGATGTATTTTGGGATTGGAGTTATTTTTCTCTCCGAACTCTCTAAAAGCAGTTTATTTTTCGACAATTTCTACTTCAATCCTACCATATTATTTGTTATCAGTTTTATCGGGTTAATCTTGATAGGCACTTTGCTTTTGATGTTGCCAAGAACGACTTTGCATGCGCCATTGAGTTTTATGGATGCCTTATTTATGGCAACAAGTGCTGTTTGCATTACAGGTCTTACCGTTTCGGATATTTCTACAAATTTTTCTTTATTTGGTCAAAGTGTCATTATGGTGCTTATTCAAGTTGGTGGTTTGGGAATCATGACTTTTACAGGTTTTTTTGGATATTTCTTCTCGGGAGGGTTTTCTTTCAAAAATCAATTAATGTTTGGAGAGATTTTAGGCGAGAATAAATTGAATTCTGTGATTTCCACCTTGTTGACCATTATTTCTATTACTTTACTATTCGAATTCATAGGCGCGGCCTTTATTTTCTTTTCATTGGATTCGGCTCATTTTGACAATGTCGGACAACAGGTTTTCTTTTCTGTTTTTCATTCGATTTCCTCTTTTTGTAATTCGGGATTTACAATTCTTCAGGATGGTATTGGAAACATAAACTATAGATTTAATTATGGCTTTCAAATCGTCTTAGCATTGATTTTTGTTTTAGGGGGAATGGGATTCGGAACAGTTTATAATTTCTATACCTATGTCAAATCCCAATTAAAAGCTTTGTTTAGTGCTATCGTAGAAAAAAGACCCTTTAAACATAAAGCGCAGCAATTTTCATTCAATACTAAATTCATCGTGTTGTGTAATATGATTGTTCTCTTTTTAGCAACGGTATCTTATTACTTGATGGAACAAAAATTTACTTTATCCGAGGATAAAAGCGCAGTGGGGGAATGGGTGACTTCATTTTTTATGGCGAATGCGTCGCGCTCTGCAGGATTCAATAGCGTGAATATTAGTTTTGTCAATATTCCTACGCTCATCATGATTACGACGCTGATGTGGATTGGTGTAGCGCCAGGCTCGACAGGTGGAGGTGTAAAAGTAACGACTATAGCTTTAGCTTTTATGAATATTATTGCCTTGGCAAGAGGAAAAGATTCAATCGAAATTTTTAGAAGAAAAATCGCTTCTGAGTCCATCAATAAAGCCTTTGCTATCATTATTCTATCGGTGTTGACCATTACATTTTCCTTTATTTTATTGAATGTAACCGATCCAGATAAGGAAATGATTCCCTTGTTATTTGAGTCTGTCTCAGCTTATACGACTTGTGGATTAAGTATGGGCGTAACACAATCTCTAAGTGCAGCAGGCAAATTCATTATCATTGTCACCATGTTTGTCGGCCGTGTCGGTATGCTTACCTTATTGGTTGCATTTATTAAGAATACTAAAAACAAAAGTTATATTTATCCTACTGAAAAGCTAATGTTTTAGCTTTCAAAATTGATTTTAAGATGAAATATATCGTATTAGGGTTGGGGCATTTTGGTCGTTCATTAGCTATACATTTGACTGAATTAGGTCACGAAGTAATAGCAGCGGACAAAAGCATTCAAATTGTCGAGCAATTAAAAGATAAAATCACACATACTGTGTGTCTGGATACTACTGATCGCGAAGCTGTTAGTTCTTTGCCGTTAAAGGACTGTGATGCGCTTGTGGTGGCAATTGGAGAAGATGAAGGCTCTTCCTTGATGACTACTGCTTTGGTCAAACAACTTGGCGTAAAACGTATAATCGGTCGTGTCGTTTCTGATTTACAACGTACTGTAATGGAAGCCATGCAAATCGACGAGTATATTATGCCTGAAGAAGAGGCTGCCGAACGATTAGCTATGCGTTTGGACAATATAGATATTGTCGATTCATTCAAAGTTTCAGATCGTTATTCTATTATCGAAACTAAAGTTCCAAATAAATATGTCGGTATGACATTGCAGGAAGCAAATCTGACAAACAAATATAAAGTGATCGTGCTGACTACCGTCAAAGTCTCCGATGGCTTGCACAAAGAAGCTTCGGGTATTGCTAAATCGGATACAGTACTACGTGAAAATGACTTGTTAGTTCTTTTCGGAGAATTGTCCGATATTAAAAAGTTGATTGAAAAAGGAAATTAATATAGAACACAGCGTAATTATTAAAATCAATTCTATATTTTTGGACTTTGACATAAAAAAATAACCGCTAAATTATTCATGAAAAATTGGTTTAAGCAAAATTCCTCACACTTAATCGTTATTGCAATATTTTTTGCATTGGTGTTTTTCTACTTTTCGCCAGTATGGCAAGGAAAGGCACTTTCACAACATGACGTAGTGCAAGCTATGGGAAGCCAGAAAGAGCTTTTTGATTTTAAAGCTCAGGATGGAAAAGCTCCACAATGGACAAATTCTATGTTTGGCGGTATGCCAACATTTCAAATCTGGTATCACCATACTTATAATGTTGCCACATACATCAGCAATGGCATTAAAGCTATATTCCCATTACCTGCGGATATTATTTTAATTTATTTACTAGGCGGCTATTTCTTGTTAAGTGTATTGCGTATCAAACCATGGTTAGCTGCTGTAGGAGCGATTGCTATTACCTTTTCATCTTATAATTTCATTTATATCGAAGCGGGACACGTTAATAAAGCCTATGCAATTGCCTATTTAGCTCCGATTATTGGTGCGGTTATCATGTGTTATCGCGGTAATAAGTTTTGGGGTTCGATATTGCTAGCCTTATTCTTGGCATTAGAAATCCGAACCAATCACGTTCAGATGACCTATTACTTGTTTATTGCATTATTAGTATACGTTGGATTTGAATTGTATTACGCAATTCGCGATAAAAAATTGCCAGAATTTGCAAAAAATACGGCTGTTCAGGTAGGAGCTGTGTTAGTCGCTGTTGCTGTTAATGCAACTGTTTTATTCCCAACTTACGAATACAGTAAATTAACTACACGTGGCAAAGCCAATATTTCTAAAACGGAGGATGGCGGCACTACTGGAGGTTTGGATAAAGAATATGCCTACGCTTGGAGCCAAGGAATTGGAGAGAATTTAACTTTTATTATTCCTAATGCGTACGGTGGTAAATCAAATGGCGTATTGGACGAAAAATCTAATTCGTACAAATACTTGACAAGCATAGGTGTCCCAGCAAATCAAGCTTTACCATTTACACAATATTTACCCACATATTGGGGAGAAAAATCATTTACTTCAGGTCCGTGGTACTTTGGAGTAGGCGTTTTTGCTCTGTTTATTTTAGGGTTATTTATTGTAAAGGATAGACTTAAATGGTGGATTCTGGCGGCTACAGTTTTAACTTTACTATTGTCATTTGGTAAGCATTTTACACTAATCTCTGATTTGTTCTTCGATTATTTCCCGATGTACAACAAGTTCAGAGCTGTGGAGTCCATCTTAATTATTCCATCTATTTTAATTCCATTATTAGCGGTTTTAGCAGTTCATGAGCTTATTACACGGAAGGATGAAATCGTAGATTTGGACAAAAAAGTTCTTTACAGTTTTGGTGCTGTAGCTGCGATTTGTTTGATTGTTGCAGTAATGCCAAGTATTTTGGATTTAAAAAATTCAGAACATCAAAATTTCGTAGCAATGCTTGGTCAGCAAACTGGTGATGCAGGTATGGCGAATCAATTGGCGGATGCCTTAGTAAAAGATAGAGCGGATTTGGCTTCAGCTGATGCATGGCGATCGTTCTTTATTGTGGTTCTTGTCTTTGCTCTTGTCTTTGCTTTCATCAAGAAAAAATTATCTTCTACTGCTTTAATTGTAGTAATTGGTGTAGTTACTTTGGTTGATTTATGGACTGTAGATAAGCGTTATTTAAATAATGATACTTTCGTTGATAAGTCTTCGTTAAATAGACCTATTGAAGAGAGAGAAGTAGATCAATTAGTTAAAATTGATAAAGATCCAAGCTACCGTGTGTTGGATTTAACAACTAATCCTTTCTCAGATGCCAAAGCTTCTTATTTCCACAAAAGTTTAGGTGGTTATCACGCAGCTAAGTTGATGCGTTTCCAAGAAATATTAGAGCACCAGTTTAATGGAGCAATTAATGAAGATGTGTTGGATATGTTTAATGTGCGTTATCTGATTACAAAAGATCCTCAAAATAATGTAGATCGTATTCAAAGACGCTCCACAGCAGCTGGTAATGCTTGGTTTGTAGATAAAGTAACTTTTGTAAAAGATAACAATCAGGAGATGCAAGCGATCAATAGCTTTGATCCTTCTAAAGAAGCTTTTGTACACGAAGAATTCAAAAGCAAAATTGATGAGAAGCGTCTTCGCTTAGCGAATAATGCTACAATCAAATTGACTTCGTATCACCCAGACAAAATGGAATATGAATACTCAGCACCGAATGATGTGTTTGCGGTATTCTCAGAAGTATACTACGATAAAGGTTGGAAAGCATATGTTGATGGGGAAGAAGTTCCAATTTTGAGAGCAGATTATATTCTTCGTGCGTTGCAATTACCAGGAGGAAATCACAAAGTAGAATTTGTATTTGATCCTCCAATAGTGAAAGTAAGCAATATTATTTCCTTAATTGGATCGATTGTTCTCGTATTAGGCTTAGCAGCGGGAATATTCTTAACTTATAGAAAGAAACAAAAAACAGCATAAAAATTAAGGGCTTTTCATTCTGGACTGCCCCCCAAAAGTTAGACAAATTTAAGCAATGTTCTTGATATAATGAGCTCTGTATTCTACAGGGCTCATTCCGTTTAAATTTGATTTAATTCTTACCTTGTTATAGTAATTGATATAATTTATTATTTCTTTTTTTAACTC
>NZ_JACOIJ010000041.1 GCF_014692495.1 Sphingobacterium litopenaei
TACTATATCTTACCGATATAATAGTCCCAAAGACTGTTAATGTTTAATGAACCGCCGTATGCCGAACGGCACGTACGGTGGTGTGAGGGGTCAGGTAATCAAATAATGATTACCTTCCTACTCTATTCTATTTCATAGATGTATTGAAAATTATACATGCATCTAATTTGTCTCCCTTGATTTTTCGCTCCGTTTTGTAATGAAACAGATAGAGGGGCTGAAGCATTGCTGTTGGAAATAGATAAGTAGTAAGCATTTGAATTATTTCCTTCAAACTCTTGATCGCTCCACAGTTGTGCTGCAGCTTGTTCACTTGGATTATCGACTCGTAAAGCATATGAATCTCTTCCAGATTGTCGATATCCCAATTGTAAATAAGGAATCGCATGAAAATTACTGTAAGGTAAGAAACTCATTGTATGCGTAACAAAATAGGCAATCCTAGATGAGCCTTCTACTTCAAAGGTTCCAAACTTACGTGGAACAGTAGCTGTATTTGTGGAATTACTAAACGCAGAACTTGTTAGACTGGTTAGAGCGGTCTGTGTGGGCATTTTATAGAAGCCTTTGGGGTATGCAAATGCGCAAGGATCACCCTTTCCACTTACTTCATTTAAACCAGGTCGTAAAGCTTTCCAATTGAAATATTCTTGTTTTGATCCGTTCAATCCATTAAAATCAGGGTGATCGTATATGTCTGTATTATAATGTCTGAGCGCATATTTTTGATTTATTTCGTCGAAGTATAAATTAGAAATTGCATAATATTGACCTCCTCTTAAGATCATAGGAGGACTCATGTCAAATAAAATGTTAGCTTTTTTACCAAACTTGAGTGTGATGTTGTCGTCAGCAAAATTAAACGTAAACTTAAGAGGATCGCCATATCTGTTCCTAGTAAGTGTTCTAGAACTTTTATTAGCTTTATTAAATGCATCGGTTGCAAATGTAATTTGATTTAACGTCAAAGAAATTCCATTGGCAGGAATGTTCCCTTCAAAAGTAGTGTATAAATTTAAATTAAATACAGTGTCATTACTCGAACTAAAGCATTCTTGTATATCAAAGTCAACATGTGATAGGGAGTTAGTTTTAGATGTGTAATTGCCTGATTTCAAATCAAATGTGTCGCCAGTAAGTGGGAGGCCTTCTATTTTCCCACTGAAGTTTAAAATTTTATCAAATAATGCTCTACCGCTAATCTTAACCTGAAAAAGAGTTTGTCTAGCTTGAAATAAAATAGTTGATTTGTTGTCTATATGGGCTGTATTAGCGGTTGTAATAGTTCCTTGATCCCAATATAAAGAGGTGAATTTAGTTCCATTTGGTGCTGAGATTTGAAGAGTGTAATCGCTTTCTGTAGGTGTGTTTGGAAAGTTGGGAAGTTTCTCACTATTAAATGTGTATGCGATCCATTTGTAAGTAGTATTTCTTTTTGCATTTTCCCAGCGTGGAGCATCTTCATCAACTGTTGCATCAAGCTTAGTTATAAAGTTATTTCCACTCTGATCAAATATTAATATTCTGTATTTCTTACCATTCTGCATTTTACTACCAGCATACCTTTTCGTTTTCTTCTGTTTTGGTTTAGAAGGGACATTTTTTTCAATTTCATTCACAATCGTGATATCTTTTGATTCTCCTTTGATATCAGAATAGGATATCGAGCCTATACAATTTAGATCAGAGAAAAGAGTATTAGCCTTATTTAATATAATTTGGTGATGTTCGGTAATTTGATCCTCGTTTTTTCTGATGTTGGCACTAATTTGATTAATATCAACGGAAATTAAGAGTGTGATAGCACAATTTGTGCTATGAAATAAAAAAGTTTTCATATTCGTTTTTCTTAATGATAGTAGATGTTACTAACTTTAATTAGTTATCTTTTTTAGAAAATTATTTACAAACATGAAATAATAATTTATCTTTGCAAGATTATTTTAAAATTTTAGATTAAAAAATCTATTTATGAAGATAAAATATTACCCTCCGGTTTTTGGTGAGTTTGAGTTCTATGTAGAAGAGAGCATTTGTGTAGGTTCAACGCGTTTAACTTTTGGAGGAGAAAATCCCAATGATAATGTTCCTACGATAATGGATGACTATGAATTAACGGATGCGTTTGGCTGGGAAACGGAGATCTTTTAGTGAAAATTCTTGCACTAAATTCAAAAGTAAAACCCCTCAAATCCAAAGATTATGAGGGGTTTTTTATTGTCGAAGTATAAAAAATACTATTTACCTTCTAATACTTTAGTTACTAATTCAGCAGCTTCTTTTAACAAGATTGCTGAGTAAACTTGAAGACCTGATTCGTCGATCAATTTTTTCGCTTCCGCAGCGTTAGTACCTTGAAGACGTACAATGATTGGAACTGGAATGTTACCAATTTCATTGTAAGCATCGATTACACCTTGAGCAACACGGTCACAACGAACGATACCACCGAAGATGTTGATTAAGATAGCTTTTACGTTAGGATCTTTTAAGATAATGTTGAAACCAGCTTTTACTGTTTCAGCATTAGCAGTACCACCTACGTCTAAGAAGTTTGCAGGCTCGCCACCAGCTAATTTGATGATATCCATAGTTGCCATCGCAAGACCAGCACCATTCACCATACAACCTACGTTACCGTCAAGTTTTACATAGTTCAAGTTTGACTCACCAGCTTCTACTTCTGTTGGATCTTCTTCTGTGATGTCGCGCATAGCAGCGATGTCAGCATGACGGTACAAAGCGTTTTCGTCTAAGTTTACTTTCGCGTCTACCGCTAAAATTTTATCATCTGAAGTTTTTAATACAGGGTTGATTTCGAACATCGAAGCATCGATAGAATCGTAAGCTTTGTATAAAGCAGCTACGAATTTTACCATGTCTTTGTGCGCAGCACCTGATAAACCTAAGTTGAAGGCAATCTTACGTGCTTGGAAACCTTGTAAACCTACTTTAGGATCGATTTCTTCTTTGAAGATCAAATGAGGAGTTTTTTCAGCAACCTCTTCGATGTCCATACCACCTTCAGTAGAGTACATGATGATATTACGACCAGTACCACGGTCTAATAATACGGACATGTAAAACTCTTTTGTTTCACTTTCTCCAGGATAGTAAACATCTTGAGCGATTAATACTTTATTTACTTTTTTACCTTCAGGACCTGTTTGTGGAGTTACTAATTGCATACCGATGATGTCAGTAGCACGTTGTAATACCTCATCGTGGTTTTTAGCTAATTTCACACCACCACCTTTACCACGTCCACCAGCATGAATTTGCGCTTTTACTACAACCCAGTCCGAGTTGAAGTCTTCCTTCATTTTTTGAGCAGCAGCTACTGCTTGTTCTGGAGTGTCAGCAACTATTCCTTCTTGGACTCTAACGCCAAAACTTTTAAGTATTTCTTTTCCTTGATATTCGTGAATGTTCATTGATAAAAAATTTGACGTAAAAATATGACTTTTATTCTTAAGAGACAAGAATTTATTTGGATACTTTTGTTAATCATTACTGCTTATTGCCTTATATCAAAATGACAATCTGATTCTTTTTCTTAAATTCGTGTCATGATTCTAAAAGCATCAAATATCTATAAATCATACGGCAATCTTCCTATTCTCAAAGGAGTAGATTTTACTGTAGAAAAAGGTGAAATTGTCAGTATAGTAGGCGCTTCGGGCGCAGGGAAAAGTACCTTGTTGCACATTATTGGGACATTGGACAAAGCCGACCAGGGGGAGGTATTTATTGATGATACCGCTATCCATAGACTTTCTTCTAAAGAATTGAGTGCTTTTAGAAACCTCCATATCGGATTCGTGTTTCAATTTCATCATTTATTGCCTGAATTTACGGCTTTGGAAAATGTGTGTATCCCCGCATATATTGGAGGGACAAAAACAGATATAGCAGAGAAGAGAGCAATGGAATTGTTGGATTTGCTTGGGGTAGCAAGTCGAGCTAATCATAAGCCTTCGCAGTTATCAGGAGGCGAGCAGCAACGTATTTCTGTAGCGCGCGCTTTGATCAATAATCCAAAAATCATTTTGGCGGATGAGCCCTCGGGTAATTTAGATTCCGAAAATGCGGCTGCTTTGCATAAGTTGTTTTTTGATTTGCGTGACTCTATGGGACATACTTTTGTGATTGTAACCCACAATGAGGATTTAGCAAATATTTCGGATCGTACGATCCATATGAAAGATGGAAATATATTTTAAGAAATAGAGAGGGAAGGATTTGAAAAAAATATTAATTACCAGTGCTACACATAGCTTAGGGCTGCGTGTCTCAAAATTGTTAGCAGATCGATTTGAAATCATTCAAGCTACATCAGACGAATTACCTGCGTTCATGCAGGACAAGTTTGTGAAAATTCCGAAAGGAGTAAACCCAACATTTGCTCACGAAATGTTGAAATTGGCATTAGATAATAATTACGAATACATTTTACCTCTACAACTGCAAGAGATTGAAGCCTTATCGGAATCATTGTTGCTGTTTGAAGAATACGGTATTTGTATTATCTGCCCTACAAAACAACAATTGCAAGAGTTGGAAATATTGCCAAATCCAGGAAAAGAATTGCCGTTAAGTATTTTGCTGGATAAGACAGATTTGTTGTCGCATAGACAGGTAGATATCGAGATAAACGGATTAGGTGTATTGTCTGATTCAGAAATGGATTTCTTTTTAGCGGTAGCGAGATAATGGAGAATAAGAATATAGGTGAGATTGCATTAGATAAAGAGGTATACGCATTCGAATTGGATGATGTCTTGTTTCCAAAACAGGATTATTTGTTGCAAGTGTATTACCTTTTTGGAAGTTTTTACGAATTCACAGAAGGTACTGTAAAGGCTAACGACTTGGCTAATTTCATGAAGAAAGTTTACTTGTATCATGGCGAAGAAAAGGCCTTCGATGCGGCAAAAGAAGTATTTGGTATTGAAGAAAAGTACCGTGAAAATCTAGAACGCTTAAAAGCCAATGCGCAACTTCCACTACGTTTAGAGCTTTTTACGAATGTAAAAGCGGAATTAAACAAGCTTTTTGAAGCCAATAAACAAGTTGCTATTCTCACGGAAGGTAATCCTGTAGAACAGCTGAATAAGTTGAAATTCATTGATTGGGATATTTTAACCCCGTATAAAGAGCAAATTAAAATCTATTTTGTAGATGAATTACTGCATCAAAAAATAGACATTATTCCTTATCTTGCACAAGAGTTTAGCGTGCTGGAAGACAGTTTGTTAGTGTTGGATTAAGCGTTTCGGTAATGAAAAAATATTCACATATCTTTTTTTTGCTATCAATTGTAGCCATATTTTTTGTTTCCTGTGAGCGAGATGACGATGAGCGAGATGACCCCACACGATATGCGATAGACACAACTAGAACTTACACAGACGATACTTACGAGAATAGACTCAAAGATTCCGTATGGTATTATTACAAATATTTATCACTGTGGGAGAAAGCAATTAGCCCTACCACTTCTCGTATCGGGGTGATGGATTCTGTCGATTACCTCAAAAATAATTACACTAAGTATTTTCAGTCAGCAGGGGATGTATTAGGCTATTTGATGTATACGACCAAGGTCAGTGTGGTTGGTAATAAAGTGAAACCTAATATTGGAAGCGGTAACTATTTTTCTTATTTCAGCGATATATTATACACCCATCAGGCAGGTGAAAGCAAAGCTTATGATTGGTATAGTTTTTTGGATAGAGGTGGTTTTGTAACAGGTGCTATTCAGCAAGGGTATATCTCAGGATTTGGGATGGATTTGATGTATCTGCAAAAAGACGCTAATAACTTAAATAGCGGTTTGTATATCCGTTTTGTCGAAAAAAATTCAGCTGCATATAAAGCGGGTTTGCGACGTGGACAGCAAATCATTAGTCTTAATGGCGATACCAAAATAGATTATAACAGCCAAAAAGCTTCTAATTTCCGGGAGCTAAATAATTACCTGAACTTGGCTAATCTAGCTATAGAGTATAAAACTCCAACAGGTCAAGAAAAGACTGTAAGTATTGCCTATGCCAGAAATAGTTATGCAGATGCTGTTTTTGCAGATACTGTTTTAGTGGCAGGGAACAAAAATGTAGCCTACCTTGGACTTAGTTCTTTTTTATCAACGGATGCTTGGGTTTTAGATAAAGGTGTAACAAAACCTTTTCAATCGCGACTAAGCGAGGTTTTCAATAGCTTTTCTTCTAAAAACGTAGAAAATATTGTGGTGGATTTAAGGTACAATGGGGGAGGATCGGTATTGACTGCAGAATATTTATCTGATTTGTTGGTGCGCAGTTCTGCTTCTGGTAGTTTGATGTATTCCTACAAGATTAATGATATCCTCAAACAGTTAGGTTGGGATGATGAAGGTGAAGATTTTGCGCCCGTAAAATTCAATAAGAAAGGTAATTTGAATGTGTCAAATATTTACTTTTTGGTTTCTGAGGAAACAGCATCAGCCAGTGAGTTGCTCATTAACAATTTGACACCTTATATGAATGTGTATATGATCGGTACTTACCGTTCAGAAAATAATACAACTATTGCAAAGAATACGTATGGCAAACCTGTAGGTTTCTTTCCAATAGATATCGTTAGTATAAGCAATGAATTGTATGTAACATCTTTTCAGATGTTCAATAAGAATGGGTATGGCGATTATTTTGATGGTTTAAAACCTAATACACATGTTTGGGAGTATGATTCATTCTTTGATTTTGGTCAACAAGAAGAATCTATGCTATCTGCAGCCTTAAATCATATAAAATCTGGTAATTTTAAGAGTACAGCTACGCGTTCAGTTTCTCCGAATACTAATTTTGATCGAAAATTTATGGAAGAAGGGTTCAAATCCAATAAAATACGCGGTATGTATAAATTTCCTACCAAAAAGATTCATTTTTAATCCTTATCTTTAGACTTTAGAGATTAATATATTTGATGAGTTCTATGAATAAGCCCAATAAGCCTATCACGATTAAGGAAATAGCGCGCAAACTAAGAATTTCTCCCTCAACAGTTTCGCGTGCATTGAATGATCACCCAAGTATAGGTTTAGTGACGACTATGCGAGTAAAAAAGCTCGCTGAAGAATTAAACTACGAACCCAACCAGACAGCCATCTTTTTCAAACAACGTAAGACTTTTACTTTAGGGGTGATTCTTCCTAAGTTGTCCGAGCCTTTTTTTGCATCAGCGATCAGTGCAATCGAAGAAGTGGCAGGTGAAAAGAAGTTTACTGTACTTTTAGGACAGTCCTTAGATAATCCAGAACGTGAGCTTAATATTATCAATAGTTTCAGAACACATCGTGTGGATGGTATACTTATGTCATTAGGAAAGAATACGACTAATCTGGATTTTATTGAACGTCTACGCAAATACGAAATTCCAATTGTGTTTTTTGATTGTGTGCCTGAAGGTGTGGATGATGTGCCTAAAGTGTATTGCGATCTTTCTACAGGTATTCAAGAGGCTGTTCAAGCTTTCGCGGAGCGCGGTCATAAGCAAATCGCATTAATCAATGGTCCTGAGACCTTGAAAGCGTCTGGCGAGCGTACATTGTCTTTCAAAAAAGCTTTGTTGGATAACGGGCTAAATTTTGATGATAAATATGTAGTTTATTCGGATTTGACAGAAGAAAGCAATTACCAAGCGATGGAGAAATTAAGAGACTTGGCTGATAGGCCTTCGGCAATCTTAGCGTTCAATGATTACGTTACTTTTGACATCATCAGATATGCAAAAGAAAAGGGAATCTATTTAGGACACGATATTCAGGTAATAAGTTTTGCAAATTATTCATTATGGAAATACATGGATAATCCGCCATTGGCAAGTATCGAACAATATCCAGCTGAACAAGGTGCCAAAGCGGCTAGTATTTTATTGGAGTTGTTGGATAATAAGGATAGTGAAGAAATAATTCAAGATCATATTTTTGCCTCCAAATTAGTTTATCAATAAACTTTATATTTTAGGCCAGTACCGTCCTAAATAAGATAAAAATGGCGGTGTATTTATATAGCAGGGATTGCTATATTTAATTCGCTAAAATTAACCAACCGCCATGGTAAATATAAACGTATTTTCTCAGATATTAGGACTAGTAGATCGCAATATTTTCAACAAATTGGTTCAACAATATCATTCCGATAAACACCATAAAGGAATTAATAGTTGGACACACTTTGTAAGTATGCTTTTCTGCCATCTTTCCTTAGCTGATTCCGTTCGTGATATTTCTAATGGGCTTCGTAGTACTACAGGAAACATGAGTCATATGGGTATCTCTAGAACGCCAAGCAAGTCCAACCTCTCTTACATCAACCAACATCGTAATCATGGCCTATTTCGAGATTTGTATTATAAACTTTTGGATGATTTGTGGCGTAAAGATTCTCCAAGACGCACCGAGCTTAACAGACTCAAGCGTAAAGTATATTTCATGGATGCTACTATTATTCCTTTATGCTTAAGTGTATTTGACTGGGCTAAATTCCGCAGTGCTAAGGGAGCTGTAAAACTTCATACTATACTTGATTATGATGGCTGTATGCCCAGTTTTGTGCATATCACAGATGGTAAACAACATGAATCTAAAATCGCCAAGACCATTTCATTTCCTAAAGGCTGTGTGGTGGTTGTGGATAGAGGCTACGTTGATTATGCTTGGATGAACGTTTTGGACAGCAATCATTCCTTTTTTGTCACACGCAGTAAAAGCAACATGAAATATACGATAGTGAAAACATTTCAAAGTGAGGCACTCCAGGACAGCGGCGTCCTTCAGGATCAAATTATTGAACTTGGGGATGCTAAAAAGCACTATCAAGGAAAGAAAATGCGTATAGTATGTTTTTGGGACAGCATAAATAAGGCTGAATATGAGTTTTTAACAAACAATTTCACCTGGAAAGCATCAACAGTAGCGGCCTTATATAAAGAAAGATGGGAGATTGAAACTTTCTTTAAGCATCTAAAACAGCGTCTGAAAGTAACCAGTTTTGTAGGAACCTCAGAAAATGCTGTCTACATTCAAATTTGGACTGCATTAATAGGAATACTACTCTTTAAATACATTCAGAAAAAAGCTAAATACGATTGGAATTTATCCAATCTTGTGAACTTTATTCGATTAAATATATTTGTGAAAATTGATCTCTGGAAATGGGCTAATGATCCATTCTTTTCTGGTAAACCTCCTGATAAAATTGGACAGTTTAAACTCTTCTAAAACAATAGAGAGGGTATATTTCGGATTTTTTAACAAAAGCTTCCTTAATTCATAGAAGATAGCAGATAATCTGCGGCCTAAAATTTATTTAGGACAGTAATGATTTTAGGCATAAAAAAAGGATACATTCTTATAAAATGTATCCTTTTTTTTTATGTGCGCCCGGCATGGGCGTGAACTCTAGGGTGTGAGTCCCGAACGTGCCTTGATAGTGGGAAACGTTAACTTAAGGCAAGGGTGTCCTCCGTGAGGAGGAATCTGAAGGAAGCTGGCGGTAAATCTCTGGCCTGACGTACAGGAGGCGAATTAGGCAGTTGGATGTGGGTGAGTCTGCATAACAAGACAAAGCCCAAAACTATCCGAAACATCCCGCTGTATATTCGACAGGTATATGGAGAGAAAGTTCACGTTCTTACCCGGGGAGATCTGTCACACTGTTGCCGGCTGGAGGAGCGACTCCCTAAGGAACAAAATTTTGTAGTGATACATCATTGGTTTGACAGAAGTCAGCAGACGCCGTAGTACTTTTTTTTTTTAGGAAGGAAGGGCTGAACATTAAACGTCCGTTTAAACTATGCGAATTGGGCTTATCGTAAAGAAAGCAGAAAACTTCGAATGGAGAGCTGCCCTGTAAGGGATATGCTGGAAGCAGAAAAGTAGCAGGGAGCGCTGAGCGATATCTTGAAAGAAAACAGAAGACACGGAAACAGCGAAAAAAAAGAATGCAAAACGAGATGTTACTGGAAGAAATTATCAGTAGTAGCAACCTACATCAGGCATACGATCAGGTTGTAGGAAACAAAGGAGCACCCGGTACTGATAATGTGGGTCACGTTGAATTTAAAGAACAGCTCTCATGGGAATGGCGTGATGTTAAATTACAACTAGAGAGAGCATGGCGAATATCGCCCTTTGCCTATTAAACGTGTTAAAATCCCTAAACCCAATGGCGGAGAACGTCTATTGGGTATTCCTACCTATATGGATAGGCTTATCCAACAATCCATCTCTCAGGTTTTGGTAAGAATGTATGATCCTGACTTTTCGGAACATAGCTATGGTTTTCGTTCAGAGAAGAATGCCCACCAAGCATTAGTAAAAGCCAAAGAATACATTAACTCGGGATATAGCCATGTTGTAGATCTGGACCTTGCCCAATTCTTTGACCGAGTAAACCATGACTACTTAATGAATGAACTAAGCAAGAAGATCATTGACAAGCGAGTTTTGAAACTAATTCATCGGATCCTTCGTGCCGATATTCTGGATGAAGGCAAATTGACTTCTTGCAAACAGGGTGTTCCGCAAGGCGGTCCATTAAGTCCATTGCTTTCTAATATCATACTAGATAAACTAGATAAGGAACTGGAAAGTAGAGGTCACCGCTTTGTTCGCTATGCAGATGATTGTAGTATCTATGTTAAAAGTAAACGAGCAGGAGATCGAGTAATGGAAAGCATCAGTAAGTATATTGAAAAGGAACTAAAACTGAAAGTAAATGTAGAAAAGAGTATTGTTACACGTCCTTGGAGCACACGCTTATTGGGGTTTACGTTCTATCATAAGAAGGGCAGCAAAGGAATTAGTGTACATGGTAAAAGTATTAGTATCTACAAGGATAAAATCCGTAAAATTACTCGTCGTAGAAGCCCTCTATCTATAGGTGAGCGCATGATGCAAATCCGAAGATTGAACCAAGGGTGGGGAAGCTACTTCAAGTTAAGTGAAACGCGCAGTATATTCTCAACCTTAGACGAATGGATGCGCAGCCGTGTTAGACTATGTTACTGGAACCAATGGAAGAGGGTCAAGACGCGTGTGAGGGAGCTCAAGAAATTAGGAGTGACTCCCAATCAAGCTTATCAATGGGGTAATACCCGTAAAGGCCCGTGGCGCACTGTAAATAGCCCAATCCTAAAACGAACGCTTACCACTGCATTTTTAAAGAAAGAAGGACTATTATACCTAACCGATATAATAGCCCCAAAGACTGTTAATGTTTAATGAACCGCCGTATGCCGAACGGCAAGTACGGTGGTGTGAGGGGTCAGGTAATCAAATAATGATTACCTTCCTACTCTATAGTCAGCTTAGTCCTATAAGTGAATTACTTCACCATAAGCATCTGCGGCAGCTTCCATAATAGCTTCACTCATTGTTGGGTGAGGGTGAACTGATTTAATAATTTCGTGACCAGTTGTTTCTAATTTACGCGCTACAACTACTTCAGCAATCATTTCAGTTACGTTAGCACCAATCATATGTGCACCTAAGAATTCACCGTATTTTGCATCGAAAATTACTTTAACGAAACCGTCTTTTGCACCCGCAGCAGATGCTTTACCTGATGCAGAGAATGGGAATTTACCCACTTTGATTTCATAACCAGCTTCACGAGCTGCTTTTTCTGTAAGACCTACAGAAGCAATTTCTGGCGAACAGTAAGTGCATCCAGGGATGTTGTTGTAATTAATAGGTTCGACGTGTAAACCTTTGATTTTCTCTACACAAGTAATGGCTTCTGCTGAAGCAACGTGTGCCAAAGCTTGCCCTTTTACGATATCACCGATAGCATAAACGCCATCTACATTTGTTTTGTAGAAATCATCAACTACTACACGACCTTTATCTACTTTGACACCAACTTCTTCTAAACCGATGTTTTCGATGTTTGGAGCAATACCTACCGCTGATAATACGATTTCAGCTTCGATTACTTCTGTACCTTTCGCAGTTTTGATATTTACTTTTGATAAAGCACCCGAAGTATCTACTGAAGTTACTTCAGATTTAGTCAAGATATCGATACCTGCTTTTTTCAAAGATTTTTCTAATTGTTTTGATACTTCTTCGTCTTCTACAGGGACGATGCGGTCCATGAATTCAACGATAGTTACTTTTGTACCAATTGCATTATAGAAATAAGCAAATTCTACACCGATAGCACCAGAACCAACAACTACCATAGATTTAGGTTGTTGAGGTAAGTTCATAGCTTGGCGGTAGCCAATGATTTTTTTACCATCTTGAGGCAAGTTAGGTAATTCTCTCGAACGAGCACCTGTTGCTAAGATTGTATGTTTTGCTGTATATTCTTTTACACTGCCGTCTGCAGCTTTTACTTCTACTTTGCCACCTTTTTTGATTTTAGCAGTACCCATGATCACATCGATCTTGTTCTTTTTCATTAAGAATTGGATACCTTTGCTCATTCCATCAGCGACACCACGACTTCTTTTTACAATTGCACCAAAGTCAGCTTCTCCGCCTTGTACTTTAATACCGTATTCTTCAGCATGGTTTAAGTATTCAAATACTTGAGCACTTTTTAATAAAGCTTTTGTAGGAATACATCCCCAGTTTAAACAAATACCGCCTAAAGCTTCGCGCTCTACAACGGCAGTCTTAAAACCTAATTGAGATGCACGGATAGCAGCAACATAACCACCCGGTCCAGATCCAATCACAATAATGTCGTAGTTCATATAGTTTTTGAATTAGTTTTCTTTTTCAAATTTTGTAGCCAAAAATACACTTTTTTTTTGGCTTCACTATACTATATTGATAGGTAATTGACTAAAACTAATAAATATTGTTTCCTTTATTTGAGGTGATGCTTTTTAAATATTTTATTTTTTGATAATTTAATTCCTCAGAATTGCCTCTTTTTAGAGAAATATAAGCGATATTGAAATACCTTTTATAAACGAATCAATCTATAATGAAAAACCTGTTTTTTACTTTAATCTTACTATTATTATCCTTGAGCGGATGTACTCAATCTGTAACTTCTTCAGATCTAACCTCTAATTTGCGCCAAACGCAATGGTATAAAGCTAAAGTAGCTTATTTAGGCGATTCTATTACCGATAAAAGAAGGATAGGAACGAAGAAAGTGTATTGGGAGTATTTAGAAGATTATTTAGGGATTCAATCATATGTTTTCGCAAGAAGCGGACATACTTGGAATGATATAATGGTACAAGCTCAAGAACTAAAAGATTTGGGGATAGATGAATTGTCAGCAATAATTATTTTTGCGGGTACGAATGATTATAATTCCAATACGGAAATGGGGACACTATATACTGAATCATTACAACTCACCAATCATAATGGTGAACAAGTACAAAGAAAGTTTAGGGAAAGTTCTTTTGATACAAATACTTTTTATGGCAGAATCAATAGCGTATTATCTTTCTTAAAACAGCATTTTCCCCAACAACAAATCATACTTTTGACACCTATTCATCGTGGATACGCGCACTTTAATGAAAAGAATGTGCAACCTGACGAACGCTATGCGAATGGAGTTGGATTGTATATTGATGATTATGTGGAGGGCATCAAAAAAGCTGGACAATATTGGTCTTTACCAATTATTGACTTGTTTGGTACTTCGGGACTATCACCTTTGGTAGATTCTCATGCTATGTATTTTGCGAATAAACAAAAGGATTTGCTCCACCCTAATGCGGATGGACATAATAGAATGGCTCAAACAATTATGTGTCAGTTGCTACAATTTCCTGGTAAATTTTAATATACGAATTTTGTCAGTCTTTGGTCAATATAGATTATAACTATTTTTTAACACTTAATAATGGTTATTTTCGTAGCGAATTAATTTATAAGTATGTTACGAATTTTTCAGCAAGTAGCTTTGTGGGAAGCGATTTCAACTATTGTGTTATTCTTTATTGCAATGCCATTAAAATATTTTGCAGGCATTCCTGAGGCAGTAAGAGTGGCGGGTTCGATACACGGATTTTTAGTGGTTATATTCGTAATCCTTTTGATTATGTGTTGGCAAACTTTTAATTGGAAATTTTCTAGAGTAGTAAAATACTTTGTACTTTCTTTGATACCTATTATTTCTTTCTGGGTCGAACGAGATGTAAAGAAAGACATCCTTAATAAAACAAAAGCAAGCTAATTAGCTTGCTTTTGTTTTATTAAGGATAGTTGCGATTCTTCAAAAAAAGCTTAATCTTAAAATCCGGCTGGGGGAATAAGATTTATAGTTATCCTATTCATTTTATATCTTTTCATGTCAATATTATGAATAAATAGTGTCTGATTAGACGTTGTTGCATTATTTGAAACTTTACGTAGCCTCAAATCATGTATCCTAATGACAGATTTATATTTTGTATATATTGGAAAATTTTGATCGTGAATAGTCAACATAGAGGTCTCATCGCAATAGAGTTCTTGGACGAATTTAGCGTTATCACCCAATAATGAAGTTTTATTATCAGGATCTACGAACCTAATTGTTCTTCCAATGGTAATGTAAGGCGTAAGATAGTCTGATCCCATTAATTTCTCAAAGTGTGTATTCACAGTGTCTGGATTAGGACGACTTGGATTTGGTATTGCTTGGGTTAATGTCAAATCACTTATTTTAAACCTTACTTGTGTTACAGAAGGATAAATTCGAGCTCCTAAACCTGACGCAGTTCCATTAGATATGCTAAATGTGTACCCTGCAGGTGCTTTTAAGCGGATTTCGTAGCCATGGAATTGATGCCTTAAATTAATTCTAAGCTTTAATTCTTTAGTAACTTTGTGTGTTTCTTTCCAAAACATAAAAGCTGCGCCACCATCTAACGAACTTATTTCAGCAGTATTTAAATTCGTTGTTGTTAGGGCTTTCAGTGTTGGAATGGTTCCATTATTAGAATTTGTCGTATTGTATTCAGAATAGCATACGAAAGTATATGTTTCGCCGTTAATAAGTTTTAATGTTTGTTTCTCACTTTCTATATTACATCTGATGTATGTAACTAAATCAGCTTGATTGCCATCTTTGTCGTAGGCAATTAGTTTATATCTCCAGCCTGTTTTTAAGTCGTATGCAATCTCAGTTGCGGCTAGTTTTGACTTATTGATTTTTTCAGTAGCCCCATAGGTTATGCTGTATCCAATTGTTTGACTGTTGTCATTTGTTTGTGAAAATGAATTGGAACTAGTAGTAGTAGCATTTTTTTGTGTTGTAGGGGTATAAACATCCATTTTCTCTACGGAAATATTTCCTATACCTATAGCTATTATTTCTCCGTTTTTACTTATCTCCTCATCTATCTTAGTACAGTTCATTAATAGATTTGAAATAATAATAATTATTAATGAGTGTAATTTTATATTACGCATGTCTTAAGTATTAATTTTTTAATTGGAAATCTACATTTATAATTTCTTCATCTTCCCATGAATGTATTAAAAAGCCATCTTGATTTGGTTGGATCAAATTATAATTTGAGCCTGTACATAGGCTGTGTTCTACATTAATTATATGTAGAAAAATTCTAGGTTTGGTGTATTTATTGTTTGGCATTTCGAAAAATTAATTAAATACTTAATTAATATTAAAATAATTCTAAAAATTAATCTATAGTTTATCTTGTTGTAGCTATTTTTCTACTTTGATTTTATAGGGGAGATATTTACTAAATGGATACAGAGTAATTTTTTTCATTATAAACTACTCTTTATCGAAGACTTGATTGTATGGAAAATTTGTATTTACCCAATTAAGCAATTACCCGCAAACCTTCATGAAAAGGATAAATCATCTTGTCTGTCCATGTAGAGAAGATATCATCTTCTATATTAATAGTATGGAGAAAAATTATGGGTTTATAATATTTATGTTTTTTGGTTTGCATAAGGTGAAATTAATTAATTAATATGCGATCAATAATCTCAATTTGTTATAAAATTTACTTTGTGTAAATTTTATTCTGCATTATAGTGAAAAAAAATTACGATAAAAATTATAAAGTATTGACATCGTATTGTATTATCAATACTTTATACTTTGAGGAAGGAGATTAGTCCTTTTGAGGAAGATCATTTATGCTCATATAGGCATAAGTAATTTCCGTTTTTCCATGAGGAGTGGGAACTCCTTCTTTATCCAGATTCACAAATACCAACTTATCGATAGAAAGAATCGTTTTTCGAGTAATTTTATTGCGAACTTGACATGTTAGTGTGATGGAAGTTCTACCGAATTCCGTTGCTGTGATACCTAGCTCAATAATATCACCTTGCTTAGCTGAACTAACAAAGTTAATCTCAGAAATAAACTTAGTTACTACGTGTGGATTGCCTAATTGTACAATGGCATAAATAACAGCTTCTTCATCAATCCAGCGTAGGAGCGTGCCTCCAAAAAGTGAACCGTTCGGATTTAGATCCTCAGGTTTTACCCATTTTCTAGTGTGAAAGTTCATTATAGTTGAATATAAAATGAGAAACAAAAGAAAAGAGGCAAATTGCTTTGCCTCTTTAAATTTTTTTTAAGCGTGAATAGCTCTGTTATCTGTTGCTGCAAGAGCAGCTTCTTTAATTGCTTCTGTGTAAGTAGGGTGAGCATGGCAGATTCTAGAAATATCTTCTGCTGAAGCTCTGTATTCCATAGCTACCACAGCCTCTGCAATCATGTCTGCTGCACGGGGACCAATCATGTGAACACCTAATACTTCGTCAGTAGCGGCATCTGCCAATACTTTTACGAAACCATCCGTATCGCCTGAAGCTTTTGCACGACCTGAGGCTTTGAATGAGAATGAACCTGATTTGTATTTTACTCCTGCTTCTTTCAATTGTTCTTCAGTTTTTCCAACAGAAGCAACTTCTGGCCAAGTGTATACTACACCAGGGATTAAGTTGTAGTCGATATGTGGTTTTTGACCAGCAATACGTTCTGCTACATAAATACCTTCGTCCTCAGCTTTGTGCGCTAACATAGCACCTTTCACCACGTCACCGATAGCGTAAACGCCTTCCACGGCTGTTTCTAAGTGTTCGTTTACAGTGATTTTATTTCCTCTTTCTTCTGGAGTAATGCCGATATTTTCTAACCCTAAGTCTTTTGTATAAGCTACACGACCTACAGAAACGATACAGTAATCACCTTCGAATGATACCGCTTGACCTTTTGCGTCTTCAGCAGTTACAGTAACAGTTTTACCTTTTGCAGTAGCACCTGTTACTTTGTGACCTAAGAAGAATTCCATGCCTAAAGATTTTTTCAATACGCGTTGTAATTCTTTACCTAAACCGCCGTCCATCGTACTGATAATTGATTTAGCGTATTCAATTACCGATACTTTGGCACCAAGACGAGCATATACTGAACCTAACTCAAGACCGATAACACCACCGCCGATAACGATTAAGTGTTTAGGAACTTCTTGTAAGTTTAAAGCTTCAGTAGAAGTGATGATACGTTTTTTGTCGATAGGTAGGAAAGGCAATGCTGTTGGTTTAGAACCAGTAGCAATGATTACATTTTTACCAGTAATTTCTTCTGCAGAACCATCTTTTTTCGTGATTTTGATGGTGTTTTTATTCACGAATGAACCTACACCTTCGTAAGAATCAATTTTGTTCTTTTTAAAAAGGTAAGTGATACCTGCTGTATTTTGTGCGATCACATCATTTTTGCGATCGATCATTTTTTTAACATCAATTTTTAAGTCTTTCACAGATATACCGTGATCTGCAAAAGCATGAGCAGCATTGTGATAGTGCTCTGAAGTGTCTAATAAAGCTTTTGAAGGGATACATCCAACATTCAAACATGTACCACCAAAAGTGCTATATTTTTCAATTACCGCTGTTTTTAAACCCAATTGAGCACAACGGATAGCGGCTACATAACCGCCTGGACCACTACCAATTACTATTACGTCGTATTGCATAATTGCTTTTTTATATTTTTGTTGCAAAGTTAAGGTTTATCCTTCACTATTACCAAATTATGTTGGCATAAAAAAAGGCACTTTTGGTGCCTTTAATTAAGAATATTTTACATTGGAAAATTTTATTCCGCGACGATTTTACCTTTCATCATACCAAAGTGACCTGGAAAACTACAGATATAGTCGTATACACCTTTTTCTAAAGTTACAGAAATTTTGTCTTCTTCGCCTGGACCTAATAATTTAGTATGTTCTACGATAGAAGATAATGAAGATTTTGGAATGTATTCATTATCCGCGGCACTAGCAGCTTCGCCACCAAAAGTTGCTAAATCAACTCCAGGTTTTAAAATCACGATATTGTGTCCCATAGATTCTTTTGGTAATGTACCTACATTTTTGAAAGTCAACTCTAATGGTTCTCCGGCTTTTACACGAATTAATTCAGTGTCGAATTTCATTTGGTCATTACCTGTTACCGTCCATGTATTAGATAAAGTCACATTTTCAATACCTTCTACCGTTTCAGTTACATCAGAAGCTGATTCTTCCGTAGTTGTTGCAGTATTATCACTTTCAGTCTTTGTGTTTCCTCCCCCACAAGATGCTATTGTCAAACCTAAAGCTATTGCAGGAATTAAAAAGTATTTTTTCATAATTTTAATATAAGTTGTCTTAAGCCAAATTTACAAATTAAATGCAGTTGACGAAATTTCTTAACTATTTATTATCTGTAACTTACAAGCTTTGACAATTTTGTTATAAAGTTCGAGTGGATTAAATGGTTTTCCGATCACATCATCAGCACCAACTTCAAAAGCAGCTTTTTGCTCATGCTCCATCACTGAAGCTGAAATAGTAATAATCGGAATGTTACTCAGTTTGGGATTGAGACTGTTCCTTATTTCAGTGATCGCTTCAAAACCACTCATAATCGGCATATGAGTATCCATTAAAATCAAGTCGTAATCATTGCTTTCAAGAGCTTCTAGTGCCAGTCTGCCATTTTTTACGATAGTGACATTGCATTCCCATTTACGTAGCATATGGGCAAGCATAAAACTATTTAAGTCATTATCTTCTGCAACTAAAGTGTTTAGATTGCTTAGTTTAGGCAGTTGTGTGTATTGAAGGTTTTCTTTTTTCTCATCCAATTTCTCCGCTATTACTTCTTCCATTTCAACAATAAAAGTGAAAACAGACCCTTGTCCGTAATTACTTTCTGCTTTCACTTCTCCATCCAATAATTTTGCCAATCTTTTTACAATAGCCAATCCCAATCCTGTACCTCCAAATTTTTTGGTTATACGATCATCGCCTTGTTCAAATTCTTGGAATATTTTTTCAACAGATTCAGCCCTAATACCTATTCCTGTATCTTTAACAGCAAATGCAATAGTATGTTTGTTATTGTTGTGGGATATCGTGTTCACCGAAAATTCAATAGACCCATCATCTGTGAATTTTAGTGCATTAGAAATAAAGTTAGTTAGAATTTGTTGTAAACGTAAGGAATCAAAACGTACTATTTTAGGAAGACTATCATCAAAAGTGATATCAAATTCCAAGCCCTTACTTTCAGCTTTTAGTCTGAAAATATTAGCTGTTTCGTGAACAAGATCCTTTAGATTGAAGTTTTCAAATTCAATCTTTAACATGCCTGAATCGATCTTGGAAATATCTAAAATATCGTTAATAATCATCAACAAGGAATTGGATGCGGTATCCAATCTCTTGACCCAATCCATTTGCTCTTCATTCAGAGGAGAATTTTTGAGCATATGCATGATTCCCATAATGCCATTAATCGGCGTACGAATTTCATGACTCATGTTTGCCAAGAAAATTTCTTTGGATTTCCGTGCGTGCTCTGCTTCTCTGTTGGCTTGAATCAGCGCAATTTTGGACTGTTCTAATTCGGCATTCTTGTGAATGATCTCTTCTTGTATTTCGACTTGTTTTATAAAGGCGTTTACTTTTGCGATGGTAATCTCAGGATTAAGTGGTTTGTACAAATAATCCACAGCTCCACTTTGGAGACCTTTGATGAGATATTTATCTTCTTTGGAGATAGCCGTTACCATAATAGCAATGATGTGGCTGGTCTTAGGATTAGCTTTTAACAAAGAGACAAATTCAAAACCGTTAATATCAGGCATTTGAACGTCTACCAAAGCGATTGAAATGTCATTTTTCCAACAAAGTTTCAAGGCTTCATTTGGATCCGTAGTGCTGATAATATTGACATTGTCAATATCCGCCAATAAGGCTTCCAAACTGATGATATTTTCTGCTTTGTCGTCAAGTATCAATAAATTGACTTTTTTCATGACTTTTAATTTAATTTGTTGAAAAACGATATTATTTGAGAATCATTCCATATTTCTGGATTTATTGTCTCTCTTTGACCAGCTAAAGGCATGGTTTGTATAGGTGCTTGGTTAGGGTCTTGAATAATGATTTTGCCTCCATATTCTTCGACCACGTGCAGTCCTCTTGCGCCGTCACTATTTGCTCCTGATAGCAAAAAAGCGGTGCACTTATCTTTATATATTTGTGCAGCTGTCTCAAAAAGAACATCGATCGATGGTCTGGAGTAATTGATATGCTCCGAGCCATCTAGCGAAAAAGTAAAATCTGGTTCTACAAGTAAATGATAACCTGCAGGAGCAAAATATACATGGTTCATACAGATGTCCATTTTATCTACAGCTGACAGTATATTTCTTCTCAATTTTCTTGATAAGCTTTTTTCTATCTGCGTATCATACTGCCTGTTACGGTGTAATACGATGCAGATTGCAGCTTGGAAATAACTCGGCAATTGTTCAAGAAGCTCAGCAATAAGTGTATATGATCCAGCAGAGCCTCCAATTAATATTATTTCGGTTGCAGTCGGCATTATTTTATCTTTTGATAGATGTTGTATTTTTTATCAATCACTTTAAAATTATCTTTTATCTCGTGCGCATATAAGCTTTCTTTTGATCCCAAACATAAGAAACCAAATAGGCTCAGCGAATCGTAAAAAAGTTTTAAAACTCTTTTTTGCAAATCCTTATCAAAATAAATCATCACATTTCTACACATAATCAATTGAAATTCATTGAAAGCATGATCAGAAACTAGATTGTGTGTAGAAAATAAAACCTTGCTTCTGTATTCTTTATTTATAATGGCGGCATCATACATGGCGGTGTAGTGGCTTGAAAAATCTGAAGTAGGGCTTGTTTGTAAATAATTCTCCGTGTAAGATTTGATCTTATTTAGTGAATAAACTCCTTTACGTGCTATTTCTAAAGCTTTTGGGCTTATATCGGTTCCATAAATAAAGCTTCTGTCTAAGATATTTGTTTCATTCAACAAAATTGTCGTCGAATAAGCTTCTTCGCCCGTAGAACAGCCCGCACTCCATATTCTGATTTGAGGATATGTTTTCAGGTAAGGAATAACATTCTTTTTCAAGGAAACGAAAAACTGCGGATCTCGAAACATCTCGGTTACGTTTACCACGAGTTCTTGAATAAAGTAATTGTGAAAATCTTTGACATTCACAATGGCGTTTTTTAAGTCCACCAAATCCATTTTCTCCACTTGGAGAAATCGCTCTACCCTTCTTTTTAGAGACGACTTAGAATATCCCGAAAGGTCTACTTCAGAAATATTCTGAAGTAGATAAATGATTTCTTCTAACTCCTCAAATTCAATTAAAATGGTATTTTTTATCCCAGCCATACTTGCATTAATGACGTCAACTTATCAATATCAATAGGCTTGCTTACATAATCGTTAGCACCTATTTGTATTGATTTTTCCCTATCTCCCTTCATTGCTTTTGCCGTCACGGCCAAGATCGGAAGGTTCTTGTATTTTAACTCTTCACGGATAATCTGTATAGCTTCGTAACCATCCATTTCTGGCATCATAATATCCATTAACACGATATCCACACCGTGATTTGGATTTTTAAGTATATCAATAGCTTCTCGACCATTGTTAGCTATTTCGATATGCATATCGTAGCTCTGTAAACTTGTGGATAAAGCGAATACATTTCGCATATCATCATCCGCAATTAAAACCCGCTTACCATTCAAATTGTTAGTTTGGGTAATAGTTGGAACGGTAGCCACAGGTTGTTGTGTATTACTATTCAATTTATTCAAGAATAAATTTACTTCATCAATTAAACGGTCGCTTGACTTGTCCGATTTCAAAATAGTTGCTCGAGCATCCGTTAGAATCTTGTCATATTGTTCTTTTGGAAGCTCATAAGCCGTGTTAATTATGATGGGAATCTGTGCTAAAGCCTCATTTGTTTTTATTTTTTCGATCAAGTCTAGACCATTTCCATCTGGAAGGCTTAAATCCAAAATGATGCAGTCTATATTTTGTTCGGTATTCAATTTTGCCCACGCGGAGTTCAATGAGAATGTTTGAATCACGTTAATATTGTGTCCAGAAAATGAATTCTTGATATAATCACTTTGCAATTCTTGATCTTCTACTAAAAGAACCTTTTTAACCGAGTTATTTAGATTAATATTAATGTTTTCAAAAGTGCTCTGAATAGTTTCTTCTGTGACAGGTTTATGCATAAATCCGATGGCACCGTGCTCAATAAAGTCTTTTTTAGAGAAGGTTGCCGCCGACATCATATGAATTGGAATATGCTTTGTACTTTCGTCATCTTTCAATACGCGTAGCACTTCCCAACCATCGGCAATAGGTAGCATGACATCTAAGATAATTGCACTAGGCCGATTTGCTTTCGCTAACTCAATGCCTTTGGCACCATCATGAGCTAGAATCACATCAAAGCCGTAATCTTCTGCAAAACCTTTCAGTATATCGGCAAAATTTATATCATCTTCTATAATCAAAATAGTTTTTGAATCACCATTTGGCGGAGAAACTACCGGTTTATTCACTACAGGACCTTCTGGCTGTTTTGCTACAGGTTTTGGTTTAGAAGAAGGAATTTCAATTCTAGCAGGAGCCGGTTTATTTACGAAAGCTTCAGCCGTTTGAATAGGTATAATTAAGGAGAATTTACTTCCTACACCGATTTCACTTTCCAACGTAATACGCCCGCCTAATAAACTAGCAATTTCTTTACTGATAGAAAGACCTAATCCAGTACCGCCGTATTTTCGGCTTGTAGATCCATCTTCTTGTCTGAAAGCCTCGAATATTAAGTCTTGTTTTTCTTTTGAAATACCTTTTCCTGAATCGATTACATCAAAACACAAATTATTGGACTGTAAACTTACTTTTAATTCGACCTTTCCTTCAGGCTCGGTAAATTTGAAAGCATTGGAAAGGAAATTTTTAAGCACTTGTTGCAATCTGTATTCGTCAGATAGGAATTCTACAGGAACTTTTTTATCAATTGAGGTTTTGAAATTAATTTTCTTGTCTTTGGCTATCGCCTTGAAAAGATCTTCCACATCTTTAATAAATTCAACAGAATTTATCTTCGCGACATTTAGATCTACGTGACCCGCCTCAATTTTTGCTAAATCTAATAGTTCATTAATCAGCTCAAGTAAATCTGCTCCGGCATCGTGAATCACTTTTGCATATTTCACTTGCTCATTGTTCAGGTTTTTATGCTTATTATCTTGGAGTAATTTAGCTAAGATCAGAATACTGTTTAATGGAGTACGTAATTCATGACTCATATTTGCCATGAATTCTGATTTGTATTTACTAGCTAGCTCTACTTCAAGGATTTTTTGTTCAACAAGTTTTTGTGTTTCGTTCAGATCTTGATTTCTTATCTCAAGTTCTTCTGCTTTTTTGTTTAACTCAATATTTGTTTGTGTTAATTCTTCTTGTTGTACGCGTAATTCTTCCTCAGAAGACTCTAAAAGATTTGTTTTATGAACTAATTCTTCGTTCGTAATGCGAAGTTCTTCTTGTTGAGCTTCCAGTTCTTCCGTTTGACGCTGTGTCTCATCCAATAATTCCTGAACCAACAGGTGGCTTTGACCAAATTTAATACGCGTAGCAATTGTTTTGCTTATGCGGGTGAAATAGTCATTGTATGTGTTTCTATTCTCATCATTTAGATCCGCTACCGCAATTTCGATAAGACCTAAGGTAGAACCATCATGTATCAATGGACAGTAGATAATAGAATATGTAGTATCTTTTACCAACGAACTTTGAATATTTAGATGTGCTTTATTTTGATTTTCAAGAATAACATTGACTTTGTCTTCTGTTATTTTACCCAAAAATCCATCTCCCGAAATAAATTGTTTTACGGCCAAATCCTTATTTACGCCGTGACCAACGCATAATTTAAAAAGTTCGGTATCAGGTTTACGGATGTAAATAGCGATGGCAGGAGAATCGATATTCTTGTTTAAAATATTTACAACGACTTCGCAGATTTCTCTTTCTTCATCCAAACCACTGATTCCTTCGGAAACCATTGAACTTTTTTCAAGTATCCAATTTGATTTCTCTATCTCATTTTTGGCTTCTAAAAATTCATTATTTATGGCTATAAGATCTTCACTTGCCTTCTTGAGATTATTCATAGCCTTAATTATCCTGTTGAAGGTAAATAAGATGAAAGAAAATATTATTATGATAAGGCCAAGTATAATGTATTTTGCAACATTAAATGCAGCCTCATTTTTAGCGATTCTCTCAACACGGTAATCAACTATATTTTTAATAAAAGTATTAACAACATTTATCGTTGATTCATCTTGGCGATTCCAATAATTGATTTGTTCTTCGTTACTTTTTATACCAGGATCTTCAGTTTCCTTAATTATGTTTTCAACATGTGTAGACAAAAATCCCACAAAAGCATTTTCATCTTTGAAAAGTTGAAGCTTAGTAAGTTCATTGGAAAGCGAAGTTATTAAACTTTTAATCTGTTGATTATGCGTATTGGGATTATATACTTCCTTTATATTTGCATTAATCAATTCCTTCAGATCCGCATTAATTGCTGTAGAAATGTACAACTGCTCTTGAGAATGATTTAATATTTCTTCATTCTTTTTAAGAAAAGTATTAATACTGTAGAATAGATAAACTGCCCCAATCAGCATTATCAATAGTGAAACTATACTACTCGTAATGAGCTGACTTTTTAATTTGTCATTTTTAGTCATAATATGTTAATGTTCAGTTTGTGTTTTATTTATATTTTTCAATCAAGTTAAGGCTGTGTGTAGCTCAGAAAAAATGTTTTCCAATAACTTAAGTAAATGAATTGATATAAGTAGAAGGCAATTATAATCTAGATTTTTATAAAAATAAAAGAATAATACATTTTTTGTGCAAAAAATGTATTAAATAAATATAATTAATATCTTTAGAAAAGTGATTATTGATTTAAATAACAATTTATGAATCCAGAAATTAGTGTTATTCTTACGATAATCGGTGCGGTGGTTGCCCTATCGATTCTGCTTTATTTATTACCCGTAAATTTGTGGTTCACGGCGCAATTATCAAATGTGCGTATTAGTCTATTGAATTTAGTGCTCATGCGTTTGCGTAAAGTGCCACCTTCCTTAGTGACTAATGCGATGATTACATCGACTAAGGCAGGTCTACGTATTACAACCAACGAAATCGAAACGCATTATTTGGCTGGTGGAAATGTAAACAAAGTGATAAAGGCACTTATTTCGGCAGACAAAGCTAATATTCCTTTGGACTTTAAATTGGCAACAGCCATTGATTTGGCTGGTCGTGATGTATTTGATGCGGTACAATTATCAGTAAATCCTCGAGTAATCAATACACCTCCAGTAGCAGCCGTAGCAAAAGATGGTATTCAGTTAATTGCCAAAGCACGTGTAACCGTTCGTGCGAATATTAATCAATTGGTGGGTGGTGCTGGTGAAGAAACGATTCTTGCTCGCGTAGGAGAGGGGATAGTAACAACCATTGGTTCTTCTACGGACCACAAAGAGGTATTAGAAAATCCGGATCGTATTTCAAAAACTGTACTATCCAAAGGTTTGGATTCTGGAACAGCGTTTGAAATTCTTTCGATTGATATCGCCGATATCGATATTGGTGAAAACGTAGGTGCAAAATTGCAAACAGATCAAGCAGAAGCGGATCTTAAAGTGGCAAATGCACGTGCGGAAGAACGTCGTGCTATGGCAGTAGCCACAGAACAAGAAATGCGTGCGAAAGCACAAGATGCAAAAGCGAAGGTAATTGAAGCTGAGGCACAAGTACCATTAGCCATGGCTGAGGCTTTCCGTAATGGTAATTTAGGAATCATGGATTATTATAAAATGCAAAATATACAAGCCGATACGGATATGCGTTCATCTATCTCTAATCCAAAGGGTAACGAAAAGAAATAATTGGTATAAAAAACAAAACCTTGACGATGGGCGCCAAGGTTTGCTACTAACCAATTATAAACCTAAATTATGAAAAGACTTCTTTATGAACAATTCAAATAAACTACTTCCGAATTGTTGATACAAAGGTACATCAAGAATCGACACGTGTCAATACTTTTAGGTATAAAAGTTGTAAAAACAACTATTTTCTGACAGTTTTATGATTATTGAGTGAATAGCTAATAATTAGGTGTCTTTTTCGAGTAAATAATAATTTTGTGAAGCTGAAAATTAAGTAGTTACTTTGGCTCAATATGATTTATACTAAGTTGAAAAGCGTTAAATGCGTAGTCCTTGATGTGGATGGCGTATTGACCAATGGAGATATTTTAGTGACGGAGGAGGGAAATCAACTTCGCACATTTAATGTAAAAGATGGCTATGCTATACAATATGCCATCAAGCAAGGGGTGGATATTTTTGTAATTACAGGTGCTAAATCTCAAGGAGTTAAGTTGCGGTTTGAAGGATTAGGTGTTAAGGAAACATTTTTGGGTATTAGCGACAAATGGACGTTGCTTCGAGAACTTTTGGAAAAATATGATTATAATACAGAGGAAGTTCTTTTTGTAGGAGATGATATGCCTGATTATATATGCATGCAAAAAGTAGGCATTGCCGTTTCGCCTGCAGATGCCGTAGAAGACATAAAAAAAGTAAGTAGCTATGTTTCTAAACTTAAAGGAGGGGAAGGTGTAGTGCGTGAGATTTTAGAAAAATTGCTTCGATTGCAAGGCAAATGGCATGTAGATGTATTAACTCCAAGCGTATAATATGTTGAAGAATTACTTACAAGATATAAAAGTTGTACTCGGTTCTCAATCACCTCGACGAAAAGAACTTTTAGCTTCCTTAGGTATAGATTTTGATGTTATCATAAAAAGCGTAGACGAGTCTATACCATCTCATGTAAATTCTTCTGAAGCGGCTGAATATGTAGCTTTGAAAAAATTAGAAGCTTTTGATGCAGCCGAATTTCAGGATGTCTTGATCATAACTTCAGATACTGTGGTGGTAGATAATGCAAATAATGTGTTGGGAAAACCTTCTTCAGCTGAGGAAGCTAAGCAAGTAATTTCATCACTTTCTGGAAGATCTCATATAGTATATACTGGCGTTGGTTTAGCTTACAAAGGCAAAAAGTCTCATTTTACGGATAAAACGACAGTGCATTTTGAGGATTTGACCCCAGAAGAAATCCAATATTATGTTGATAGATATAAACCTTTTGATAAAGCAGGAGCTTACGGTATTCAAGAATGGATTGGACGTATTGCTGTTTCCAAAATTGAAGGTTCTTATGAGAATGTAATGGGTTTGCCTACAGTACGAGTTTATCAAGCGATCAAAGAAATAATAAAATAAAAGGTGGGATTACCTAGTCATGGTCGGAAGAAATTCCGACCATTTTTCATGTTTTGAAAACTTTAGCTGGGTCTCCTCCTGCAAATATTATTAGAATAGCAGTTATCATATCTCTAAGCTCCATTGCTATTCTTCGTTT